>CAYSZW010000001.1:0-65065 GCA_964435665.1 uncultured Gammaproteobacteria bacterium
CGCGGCCACGAGATCGCCGACCACACTTACAGCCACGTCAACTTCTACGCCTACTAATACGGCGACTCAGACACCAACGCCAACACAAACGAATACCTCAACACCTACAAGTACCAGCACATCGACACCTACGTCGACTGGTACAAACACGGCAACGCCTACCAGTACTCCAACAAATACTGGAACGGCGACCGCAACCGCAACCATGTCGCCAACGCCAACTAATACAAGTACGGCAACGGCGACACCCACTGTTACACAGACGCCTACAAGTACTTCGACCGGAACTCTGACACCAACGGCAACGCCTACGGTTACAGAGACGCCGACGAATACTAGTACGCCTACTGCAACAGGAACTGGGGTAACGGCAACACCTAGTTCCACCCCAACGAGTACAGATACGCCGACGGCGACGTTGACACCCACACCAACACATACGGGTGAACCAACGGCGACAGCGACAGTAACTGAAACTCCCACGAGTACTAGTACACCAACAAGTACTGCAACTGTTACTGTTACCCCAACACCTATTCCTGTTGGTTGTATTAATGTAAAGATTCAATACAACTTTACACGGAATGTGTTCAGTGGATCAACAACAGGAAAGGGTACTAGTTGGAAGTTGTACAATTCTGATTTAGTTGTGGTAGCACAAGGGACTGCAGAGGTGCTTGATATCCCAGAGATTGCGATCGATTGGGATGGCTTTGAACTTCGTTGGGCAAAGGATGGTATTGAATCTGGGCCAATTTGTAAGTTCCAACCGAACAAAGATTGGTTACCCTATGTCAATAAATTGTATACGCCTCCAACGCCGACTGTTGTTCCTGCACTTTGTCCCGCATGGCCAGACGCATATGTTGAAATTCGAAACTCAAAGGGTGTATTTATTCATCCTATTATTTCGGATGTAGTTCGACATATTGATGATTTACCCGTTCGTTCTGACACAACGATTGAGGTAAAGAATTACGGAGGCACAGTCTCCGAGTTTATAAAGTATGCACCTGAATATGAAAAGGTGAATACAAAGTTATATACTCAAGTTGGAGATGTGGATGACATTCAGAAGCCGTTCAAGCTCCACTTACGGACTGATTGTGGAACACTTCAGTTTCAGTCGGATATGGATCCATAACATGTCTGTCCGTTGCTATATACCTCGCTTTACATCATCTTTATTTCGTCCTTCCTCGGCCACTGCCTGGCCGGGGAGGGACACCCCAACATAACATTACTTATTACATTCTCTTGTATAGATATATCAATTCAAGGTATAATACCAGAATCATTGGGCCTGTCGTTTAATGGTAGGACCGCGGTCTCCAAAACCGCTAACGGGAGTTCGATTCTCTCCAGGCCCGCATTTATAGTTTTTTTCTTCCTAAATTTAAAAAATATACACTTTTGCTTCACTAATACGCATCTTTTTTAAAATATAGTTGCATTCATCATATGATTTACTAGAATGAAGTCATTAATTATATTATTTTATAATGAGCGAAATTCCAGGATTTCAACCAGAACAATTTTCGTTAACTCCAGAAACAGAGCCTCGACAAATGGGAAGAATTATAGTAATAACAGGTCCTTCTGGTGCTGGTAAAGATACCGTTAAAGCAGGTTTAGAAATGGATCTAGAATTAAATGCTGAACCAGTTATAACCTTTAATACAAGACCACAAGGAAAAGGCGAAATTGATGGTGTGGATTACCACTTTGTAACTGAAGAAGAATTTTTACAAAAAAAGGAAGAAGGGTTTTTTGCTGAAGATGTGGTCACAGGTACAAGTAGAAAAGGTACTCCCAAAGCCCCATTTGATCAAGTAAGTGAAGGAAAAAATATTATATGGAGAATTGATATGTCGCGGGCTGCTACGCTAGAAGAATTTTTTATTGAAAAGTTCGGTGAAGAGAAAGGTAGCATGCTATTTAATCAAACGGTGGTTTTATTGGTAGGTGTTAGTAGTGTAGATTTACTGAGGGAAAGATATAAAGCCAGATCTCGAGAAAAATATAATGAACATGAATTTAGATTAAGACTCGTTCAAGAAGGTAGAGTTTGGAAAAAATATAAAGATAGATTCCACAATGTACTTTTGAATGATGGCTCACCAGAAGAAACAATTGAACAAGCTAAACAAATTATAATGAATTCTTACCAAAATTAAAAAATATTAGCTCTTATTATTTGTTATAGTAGGGTATGGAAAACAATATTCAAATAAATAAAAATACGTTATTAATTGTCAGTATTCTTCTTGTTATTGCATTCTTTAGTTCGATTGTTGCCGCTTATCAGATGGGTGTCCGTTATGGCGAAGAAACTATTCTACCAATGTCGATAACGCCAACTCCTATTGTTGAAGAAATGCCACCTGTTCAAATAGATCCTGTAATGCCTTCCGATGAAGGGAATACTATGCCAGGTGAACAAGGACAAAGAACACCATCTATTGAAGATCAGCAGGTTGCATGTACTATGGAAGCTAAAATATGCCCTGATGGAAGTAGTGTCGGACGTATGCCTCCTAATTGTGAATTCGCTCCATGTCCAGGCCAATAAATAGATTCATTTAAATCAATAAGTGTAGTTCATTCGTAGATATCAATAGCTTTATTAAGTACTTCCTTTAGATTGAAGATCATTTAATACTGAACTTAACGGATCATTAGCTGGTGCAGCTGATTGTTCTGCTGGTGGAGACATTGGATTTGGTGTCTGTCCCATACTCATGTCAGGTGTTGTTGACATACCACCCATAGATGGTTGTGCTGTATTCATATCTGACATTCCCATAGAAGGTGTAGTCATATTTGAATCTGTAGGTGCTGGTGTACTTGGAATTGCTTCACCTTGAGGTGCAGCCATTACATCATTCATTGTTGGTGTAGTAGGTGTTGTATCTGTTAAAGGATTACCCATAGGTGCTGGTGTTACTGATGTTGGATTAGCTGCTACTGGATCTGATGCTGTATCCATTGGCATACTTGATGGTGCAGCTGACACATCTGTACTTGTAGTTGAAGGCATACCCATAGACATATCTTGTTTAGGTGGTTCAACTGGTGGAGTTACAGTATTCATTGATGGTGCTGTTGGTTCAGTAGAAGCTGCTGCAACTGATGATGACATATCCATACTTGGTGTAACTGGTGGCTGAGTTGCTGTTGTTTGGGCAACCGCTGCTGTAGTTCCAGTATCCATTGAACCAGATGGTGCTACGGCAGAATCTGTGGATAAGCCAAGTGCTGTATCAAATTCTGATTGTGTAAAACCTTTTAATACTACTGATGTACCATCATCTTTTTCAATTTTTGTAACAGGAGTTCCTGCAAAATTATTTGAAATATTCAACATTTCGGTTAAATATTCACGATTAGTTTCTAAATTTTTTTCTTCAAACTGCATATTTTTAGAAGTAAGATACTGTTTTTCAGCTTGTGAGAATTTGCAGTCGTTAATGGTGTAGATAGTTATTTTCATAGATAAATTTCATTATGAAGAAATAAAAAATGTTTGTCAAGTTTATTTATTTTGTAAGCAGTTTATTCCAATCAGCAACAAACTTTTCTAAGCCTTCATACAATAATGAATCTTTATCTTTTTCAAATTCATAACTATTATAATCTTCTAGCAGTGGAAGATCTTTGTATAAAATAGACTTCAGACCCTTTGAAGGAATACGATAATGCTCATCGGGCATCCATTTTTCATCCTGAACCCATTCGCGAAGAATACTCATTGGTACTGTCAAAATATCTGCTCCCATAAAAATCGAAGCATAAAAATGGTCTAGATTTCGAATTGAAGCAGCAAGTATTGAAACATGTGTTTTTGTACGACTTGTATCAATTTTCGACTTACCTAAACCAGCGAATTTTCTATACATTTTTGCAATATTTTTAACAACATCTAACCCATCATAACCACGATCATCCCATCTACCAATAAACGGTGAAATAAACGATTGTTGCGTTGCAGGAAGTGTTGCTGAGTAAACAGCAGCTGCTTGTTCTTGATTAAAAACCAGAGTCATATTAACGCGACCACCTTTAGTAACAAACTCATTTGCCGCTTTTAAACCTTCAGGAATAGCCGGAAATTTAATATAGATATTTCGACCCCATGTATACATATCATCTGCTTGTTGTAACATATCAGAAGCTTTTGTATTCCAATCAGCATACGTTTCTACAGAAATTGGACCAGCAATTTCTTTTTCTAACTCTTGAATAATATTTTTGTAGAAGTCTAATAATTCTTTTTCAGTAAGTTTTTTTCCTGCTTCAATATATTTTTGGATTTCTGGATTTTTAACTACCAAACTCGGGTTAGTTGTTTGACCATCTATCGAACCAATAAGACCTTTAGCTTTTTTTGTTTCATCTGGGTCACCAGAATCTAGAAATATTTTGGGAAGTTTAATTGACATGAGCTAATTATAGGTAAACCGTAGTCTAAATCAATAGGAACTTTGTAAGAACAAAAACTTACTTACTAAGCTCAAAAGTAACATAAGGTATAATTGTCAGATGCAGAAGCTATTACTTCTTGTGATAATACTTCTTGGATTTGGTTTCATTGTTATTCAGAATATAGATACACAACCTGAAAACAGTTCAAAAGAAAAAACGCAAGAAAAAATACAACTTGAACAAAATAAAGAAGTTTCAGAAGAGAAAATTGAATTAATTTCAAACGTAAATAAGTCAGTATTTGTTCCTTATTGGAATATAAAAAATACAGAAAATTTTTCAGATTACGATGAAATAATCTATTTCGGCATTTCAGTAAACGAGAATGGTGTAAATAGAGAAGATCAAGGCTTTGCAAATATCCAAAATTTTGTAAATGCTACAGGTAATTCTAAGAGATATTTAACTGTTCGTATGCTCAATACAGAAACAAATTTAAAAATTTTAGAAGATAATCAAATTCAACGTATAGTTATTAATGATGTTATAGCAGTTGCAGAAGAGTATGGATTTGATGGTATCGTTTTAGATTTAGAGCTTTCTGTAATTCCATTTAGTAATGTAAAAGACAATATTAGTATGTTTATTAGTTCATTTTCTGATGAACTTGAATTAGCATCTTTAGAATTTGATGTAACGTTATATGGTGATACGTATTATCGAGGTAGACCATATGATGTAAAAAAAATTGCTAGTAAAGTAGATAAAATTTTAATCATGGCGTATGACTTTCATAAATCAAGAGGGGAACCAGGTCCAAATTTTCCATTTGGAGGTCAACAAATATATGGTTATGACTTTCAACAAATGATTTCAGATTTTGAGAAAGATGTACCTTCTGAAAAAATTGTAGTTATATTTGGCATGTTTGGTTATGATTGGACATTAGGAAGTCAAGGCTTACCGTTAACTAGTGCAACAGCATTTACGCTAGCAGATGCTCAAGATGGCTTTATACCAACATGTGATTATACTTCGTGCAAGGTTACAAGAGATTCTGAATCAAAAGAAATGAAAGGTAGTTATATAGATGATGAAAATTATAAGCATGAAATATGGTTTGAAGATGAAGAGTCAGTAGAAGTTAAGACTGAGTATTTAAAAGAAAAGGGAATAGGAGCTATTAGTTATTGGACGTGGGGGTATTGGTAATTATTCTTCTTTTTTCTTTTTAGTAACTCTTTTTTTTGCAATTGTTGTGCCTTTATAATATTTTTCCCATGCTCCCATTTCTTTTAATTTCCACATAAAGAGTGCACTTTTACTTCTAGCATTTGAATCTACCACAAAGCGGAGAGCTTCTTCCAAAATAGAACGAGGAATTTCTTTAGCTATTTTTATATATAAACTTTTTTTTCTATCATCACCAAGTTTTTCAGCTAAATGGCATCCGAAAGCCTGAAATTCACGTGAGATATATTTATCTTCTAACGGGTCAAATTTTTTAAGAATATCTGAGAGAGAGTCCATACAACTCACATTGTATCATTAGGTAGTAGGTTTTTTACGTGGATCTTCACCTTTGCCATACATCATAAGATACGTTTTTTTATCTTCATATTTATCTTCCAGAAGTAAATTATGTAAAGGATCAAGTTGTTGTAAAAGCTGAACTCTTTGTTCAATAAGTTGTGTTCTCTGATCATCTGTCATTGCAGTTTCAATTTGTTTTGTAAGTTCTCGTAAGTCATTTCTAAGACTTGAGGCCTGTATTCTTGCTGTATCAATTTCTTCTTGAATCTGATCATCTGTTAATTCTGGTTTATTGAGAAGAGCTCGTATTCTTTGATTTCTTAAATCTTCATAACTTTCTAAAACATTACTTTTAACTTTTCCATATTCAGATTGTAATTTTTGGTATGTTTCATCTTCTTTTATAAGTGGAGCAACATCCTTAACAATTGTTTGTAATTGTTCTAATGCCTGTGGATTTTCAGTATCTATATTTGTGATAATTGCAGAAGCTTGTTCCATTGTAATATTTCTAGCTTTCATTAGTTGTTCTGTTACAAAAGGGGTACTTTGTAACATATGTTTTAATCTAGCTGGATTTTTGATTCCATCAATCTTTATATTACCTTTTCCATCTGCTAACCAGTCACCATGATCAAGTAATTCAACAAGAATTCCTTCTTGTTTAGATTTGCCTTGAGATACTTCATGATTTTTTGCAAGATCTGCTAGTCTTTGAAGTTCTTTGACTACAAAGGAATCTTCAGTACGATTGTTGTTAGTTAAATTCGTTAAAACATCTTCAGAAGAAACTACTTGTCCTTCAACGTCAAAAATTTCAGCTAATTTTTTAAGTCTTCCAACACCAGCACCACTATATGTATCTTCTGAATGAAAACTAATCCCGAGAAGTGTCATGTTTTTTTTACTATCACTAGAGTCTGAATCAATGTAGTCATTAAGAATATTTACAAAGTTTTGTACAGAATCTTTAGATCGATTTTCAATTTTAATACCATTTTGCAGTATTTGAGATAAACGATTTTGTTGTGAAATATCTGTACTTGCTGAAAGAGCATTTTGAACACGTTTATTAATTATGTCAGCGAGCAAATCTGCTTCTGTGGATTGCTGTTTTGCACCTGTTGCACCACCACTTAGAATAACAGTTTCTGTTTTTCCTTGTATAAGCATTTCTGCAGCCGCTAGAGCATTCAAACGTGAAAAGAAATTTAAGCCAGTTCTGCCTGCTTCACTTTTTTTTTCTGAATATTCTTGAACGGGGCCTTGTCCAAATACTAATGTAACATCAGAATGTTGAATTATGTCAGGCTTAATTTCCGGTGAAGTAGGCTGTATAGAACTTTCAGACATATTTAATGTTTTAAGTTTACAATATCGTTATAGACTTTTTCGTAATTAGTTACCATGGTTTCTGTAGAAAAATTATCCTCAATATGTTTTCTACATTCTTCAGGTTTAATTGTGTCAATTTTAGTAAGTGCTTGTTTTAATCCATCAAGGCCAGATTTATAAGGTACTACAAATCCTGTTTTTCCATCGGCGATAACTTCTGCAACCGCACCTCTATCAAAGCCGATAACTGGGGTTCCACAGCTCATGGCTTCTGCCATTACAAGACCAAAAGGTTCGAACCAATTTATTGTCATTAAAAAACATTTTGCGTTTTGCATAAGTTCAACAACTTCTTGTTTACTTAACGGAAGTTCTGGAGAAAGAGAACCAGCCCAGGTAATTTTATCGTTGAGGTGAGGTTTTACTTCTTGTTCATAAAATGCAATATCTTCAATATTTCCGGAAATAACCAGTTTACTATTAGTTTCTTGAGCTAATTTAATTGCCCATTTAACACCTTTTGGATCGGAAAAAGTACCATCTTTATTTTTACTTCTAGATAATCTTCCCATCCACAGTAAATAATCTTTCTTTTCTTGTTTATAAGAATATAGATTAGTATCAATACCGTTATAAACTATTCGAAATATATTTGTTTTCGTAAATAAAGATTTGTGGGCTTTGGAAAGAGAAATTAAATAGGTATCATCAAATCTACTAAACGTTTCATCTAGTAAATCAAAGCCTTGTGTATGAATTGTCGTAACAATAGGGGTTTTTATATCTTTAGCAACAAGGAGATTAATAAATTCTGGATAGGTATGATTATGAATCATGTCATAATTATTTCCAATTTCTCTTAGTTTATTTGCCAGAAGAGCGAGCGATGCTGTTTCGGCATAAAAGCTATTTTCATAATCTGAAAAACTAACCCAATCGGTAGGGATAATTGGAATAATAGTGGCACCTGGGATAACGGTGTCAGCTGTAGCAATAACATCTACTGTATGACCTTTTTTTAATAATCCTTGTATCAATTCATAAATAATACGAGGTCGAGAAGATTTTACATCAGGAGTAATTTTTCTTTTGAGTAATGAAACGAACAGTAAACGCATTACATTATCATACTATAATTTCTTGTTACCTTCAATCCAAACTCGTGGTTCAGCAAAACGTTCGTAGATATTAATAAATTTTTCTCCAATCATTTCCCATGAGAAATTATTAACAGCTATTTCTCGAGCTTTTTTACCCATTCTTTTTCTCATTTCTTCATCATCAAGTAACTTATTTACTGTTTCAGCTAAGTGATTTACATGTCGAGGTTTTATAAATAATCCATTTTTACCTTCTTTAACAGCAAGTGGAATGCCACCTTTTCTTGTTACAACAACGGGAGTTTCACAAGCCATTGCTTCCAAAATAACTAAGCCTAATGGTTCGTCCCAAATGGATGGAGCAATAAAGACATCTGCTCGGCTATATAATTCGATTAATCTATCAGTTTGATCGCCGACATGACCTAAGAAACGAACATTTGTTAATTTTCTTTCAGCAACAATTTGTTCTAATGATTCACGTTCTGGACCATTACCAACTATCAAAATTTCTCCGTGAATTTTGGAAGCAGCTTTAACTAAAAAGTTAACGCCTTTATATTTTGTTAATTTACCAGCAAAAACTACAACTTTTTTTCCTTTTAAATCTAATTCTTTATCAATACGATCGGTTTTAACAGGTTTAAATCTAGCAATATCAACACCTCCTGGTATAACACGCATGTTAGATCGTAAATCTGTACCAAAAACTTTTAAGGTCCAATCTTTTGTATAGTTAGAATTTGGAATAATACGTCTTGCTTTTTTAAGCGTATCCATAGAAAGAGCTATAAATCGTTGATCTTTTTGTGCTGTTGGAAGTTCGGATCCATGAATAGTAATTACATAAGGAACTTGATAAGTTGATTTAATAAAACGAGCTGACCAAGAAAGAGGGAATCCGTGGTGTACATGAATGATATCTGGTTTAAAATCTTCAACTGCTGCGACACAAGAATTCATGAATGCTTGATGAAGCTGGAGTATTTCTTTATTAGTTATTTCTGTAAATAATTTACAACCAGGCCATTCTGGATGCCCTGTAAAAGCTACTTTGAAAGGTAACTCTAAAGGATATAGTTTTACACCATTTACTGGACGATCATCTGGACATACAATAGCAACTGTGTGTTTTTTATTGATTGTTTTAGCAAGATATCTTGCATATGTACCTGAGCCGGAACCGTAAAATGGGAATATAGAAAGATAGAGAATTCGTAATTTCTTTTTTGGCATAGAATATTATATCATAACTGTTTAAAAATGCTAGAATATGGGGCTTCCCATCCTAATAAATGTACCATAGAAGATTGGTGATTATGTAAAAAGAAAGTAAGTATTATTTCACTCAATAATTATTTAAATTGAACACTATTTACTATCTCTTTAAATGTATTGTCAAGAAGCGATAATTCTTCTTTAACAAAATTTGAAAGTACAAATGTTTCGCCAGGAATTGGTTCTGTTCTATTCTCGACACCGATTCTAATTCTCCAAAATTCTTTAGTTTTCCACATCTCTTCAATGGAAGAAATACCATTATGTAATTTTGGTCCTTTTCCTAAACTAACTTTGAATTCTCCTAATTTAATATCTAAGTCATCATGTGCTATATGCACATCGTTAGGAGAAATAGTATTTCGAATTACGAGCTTAACTGCAGTTTCTCCAGAGCGATTCATAAAAGTTTGTGGCTTTGCTAATAAAACTTCGGTAGTATCTAATTGGATTTGTGCAACTTCTGCATTTACATATTTATCAAACTTCCAAGGTTTACTTATTTCATTATGATCATACAAATAATCAACAAACATAAATCCAGCATTATGTCTTGTTAATGTATATTTATCACCAGGGTTACCAAGTCCAATTAGTAGTTTCATTTGCATCAATTATAACGGATAGGTTAAGATGAAGTAATATGGCAAAATATATTCCCGACATAATGTCTCGTAGATGGGTCATTTTATCTGAGAATCGTACTGAGCGACCAAATGCTGAAGGAAATGAACACCATGCAAAAAATCCTTTTAAAGAAGGAAATGAAGATATGTCTGGTCCGGAAGTATTTAGAATTGGTGAAGGTGAGCCAGATACTAAAGGATGGGAAGTACGAGTTATTCCAAATAAATATCCAATAACAGATTTTCATGAGGTGATAGTACATTCTCCAGATGAAGAAAAAGACCTTCATCATATGTCGCTTAAACAACTTGAAAAAGTATTTCAAGCGTATCGTCAGAGATTTAATTTCTATAAAGACAAAGGACAAGTTCTTATTTTTTGCAATAGAGGAGAACAAGCTGGTGCATCTATTAAACATCCACATTCTCAACTTGTTGTAATACCTTCACAAATTAACATGGATACGCTTCAGCGTGAACCTCTTAAAAATATTGTGCGAGAAAATAACTATTTTCATATTTATTGTCCAGATTTTTCTCAATGGCCATATGAAGTTTGGCTTGCACCTAAAGAAGATGGCACACTATTTGGAGATATCACAGACGATCAGATAGCAGATTTAGCAGAAATTTTTCAAAATATTATGCTCCGATTAGAAGAATTACATAAAACAAAAAATAAAACGAAAGAGGATTTTAGCTATAACTTTTTTATTCATCCGAAAGAAAACTGGTATTTGAGAATTATTCCAAGATTTGTGTATCGTGCTGGATTTGAATTGGGTACAGGGTTATCTGTAAATGTGACAGATCCGGCAGATGCAGCAAGAGAGCTTCGTGGGAAAGAAGAGGAGATTGAAAGATTAAAAGGACGTTTACAAGAACTCAGAGGAAAATAATTATTGTTGGGGTTTAAGACCTTCAATAATCATAACCATTAATGCTATTGCTAAACCAGCAGAACCATATGTAGCAAGATTTGCCCCAAACTTTTTGAGACCTTCTAGTACTTTCTTTTTTGTTTCATCATCAAGCTGATTAAATTTATTTTCTAGCATTGCTGCAATACCACCTCTAAAATCTCCTTTTGCCATAAGTTCATTAATCTTTTTTGCAACTTCTGGTTTCATTTCGCCACTCTGAATGGAAGCAATATATTTAGTTAGTTTTTCTTGATCATTAAAAAGTTCTAATGATTTTTTTCTTTGTTCTTGTGCTGCTTCTTCTTGCTGAATTTTAGTTTTTTGGTCTGCAATTAATTGCTGATTAGGAGGATTTTGTGATTCTAAATTTTTTAGTGTCATGCGATCTGTCGCAAGTGTTGCATCTGCTGATGCAATTACATTTTCAATATCTGATGGACCTAATGCAGAAAACACAGCAGCGTATCCTTCTGGTGTTGCAATAGTACTTTCTTGTATTTGTTCAAGAGCTTTGTCTATTTTTTCCATTTTTTGTTGATGTCTTAGTTGTTGTTCTGGAGTTGCACCTTCAGCTAATGGTTGATTTTTATGAATTGTGAGAAGTTGAACTAATGGTTCATTTAATAATTTACCTTGGGATTCAGCTACTTCTTTAAGTGCAGGTTTAACAGTTGAATAATCTACATTTTCTGCGCCATCTGTTTTGGCTTTATTGTTTATTTGAATAAGTTTTTTTTGTGCTTCTGTAAGTTTTGGATCTGATAAAATTGTATTTTCTGAAGCAATTATATGTGCATCTTTAAGTATTTCAACTGGAATCTGAATAGTTCTTTTGTCTTTACCTTCGTCTATATCTGTACCACTTTCAAGAATAACAACATGAACCAGCTGTTGTCCTTCTACCATGCTTGCACCAGTTACAGCAACAATATTATATGGCTTAGGATCAGCACCTTTTATAGTACTAAAATTATTTCCTTCGTTATATAAGGTAAGAGAAGGATTGCCAGTAATTGGTATGGGATTTTTATAATTATCTATAATTTCTAAGTTACCAAATGCATGGTAAGCATATAATGAAGCTTCAGCAGAGCCTGGATTAATATCTAGTGGCTGACCATCTGTAGGATTGTTAACTGCAGAATATATTTCAGCAGCACGATTTGTTATTAAAGTATCGACTAGAGATTCAGTTTCTAAAGCAGCAACTGTATCAATATTAGGCTGAAAAGCTTCAACATTTGTTTGTGCCTCTGACATATTTATACATAATACTTGAAATAAAACAGTTATTCAAATACTATTAATATCATGGCGGAAATACCGATTGGTTCTGAAAAGAATGTCAATTCTACAACTAATGCAACACCTTTAACCTCTGAAAATGGGCTAGTGTTTAATCGTCGAGATTTTTTAAAAATTGGAGGAACTAATCAAGAAATTTCTAAGACTGGCATAGAATCAGCTGATTTTTCAAATGAATCTGTAGTCTTAGGCGAAGATACAAAAGCAGCATATACAAACTTCATGACAAATCATTTTGAAAATTTACTTCGTTTGAAGCAACAAGGTAAAGTTGGGGTAGACGCAGCTGGTAATGATATTACTTTTGATGCAATGTTTGCTTCAGGTGGGTCGCATGGTCATGAATCTAAGATATTAAGCCTTATTACAACAGAAGATGGGAAAACAATAGATCAGCAAAAGCTCTATAGTTTTTTAAAAACCCCTCGAGGCATGATGATTTCAACTCAGTTATTAGAAGATGTAACTGCCCAAAAATTGTTCGCCCTAGGTTTATCTGCCAGTATAAATCCCAAAGGAGAGAGACCACAAGGAAGACCTGAATTGAAAATTAGATTAGGTATGGATCAAGGGAAACTTAAATCAATAGCAGAAAATATTGGTATTTCTACTGATGAATTATTAGCTTCTACAGGTGTTGGTATGTTGGCATGGGCAGGATCGCAAATTGCTAATGATTATTTCCTTGGAGAACCAGTTGCAGGATTGCCAGCACCATTAGTTGGCGCAGTAGGTGGAGCATTGGGAGGTTTCCTTTTAGGGGGTATTAGAAGAATTGGTCAATCCTTAAATAATGAAGGTGTAACTTTAAATCTGCAAAGAAGTGTTGAAGGTATCAGTATTTTACAAAGTAGCCCACAAGATGCTGCATATATGAAAGCCCTTACAGGCATCGATGTAAATGATTTCACTATAAATGGTGATCAAATTGAATTTAAAAAGCCTAAAGATCGCTTTGCTGAATCTATAGGCGATATGGATGATGTAAGGGCAGAAATTTTACAGGGAATATATGCAAGAAACAATTTTCTTGAAGACTTGGGTATAGATCCTTCCAAACAAGATGCAACTGCAGAACAACGATTTTTAAAGGGACAAAGTGGATCCACACAAACTGAAAAACTTGGTACTCATTGGCAAGAAATGATTGAAGCGGAATTTAAGCCTAATCAAGGTGGTATTAAAGATATCAACGGTAATATTCCAGGTACACCTAATTTTGATCCTAAAAATCTTGATGTTAAAGGTAATTTAAAAAGATATTCAGAAGCACGAAGACGAGTTATAGAAAAAATGACTGAAGAATTTATTGTAGGAAAAAAAGATCAAGAAATTAAAAAAGCAGAAGCTGCACAAGAAAAAAGATTTTCTCAGAAAATTGGAGAAGCAGTTAATATTATAGATACAAAAATTGAAAATTTAAAAAAAGATGATACAAAATTAAAACGTGAGTCTTCACTTAATGAAGAAAAGACAAAATTAGAAACTAGAGCTACAGAAATTGATGAACAATTAAAAGCCTTTGAGGGTAGTAATGAGAGTAGAAAAAAACAAGAAGAAATTGCAATTGAAATTCTAAATCGTGAAGCTAAAACTATAAGTAATCTTAGTGATATAGATGGTCTCATAACTGATATTAATAATGAGTTAAATGTTGGTTCTGGTGGTGGACTTTCACTAAGGAGAAAGTTAGCAGATGTTGAAGATAAAATTAATGCTAATTATCAAGCTTTAGTAACTGATCTTGTAACTCGTATAAGTGGATTGCCACCTAAAGAGCAAAAAATTGATGCAACTATATTTACAGAGTTTCGTAAAAGTGCAATAAAAAGATTTGCTGATGAATATGATCCAATTGCTCAGCAGATTAAAGATGCAGAAGAAAGAAGAACTCAGCTTTTAACGCTTCGAAAACAATATCAAGAAGCGGACATTTCAATAGCCAAATCAGATCAGGAACAAGCAAGTAAAGCACAGGTAGATCCAGTGGATATGAATAAGACTGTAACAGATATTCAAAGTGCTTCGGTAAATCCAGTTACTGAAGGAGATATTAGGACTTTATCATTTGATCAATTAATACAAAAAGCATTGCAAATTGAAGAGCCAGCAGGCACAAAATTGTATACTGATAAAGAATCTGCATTAAAAGCTATGTTAGATGCACGAGCAGAATTAAGAGCTAAGGATGAAGAAGGAACAGGAACATTTACTAACCCTCAAATGCGTGTTCGTAGATCTAGATTGCTTTTACAAACAGAAAAACAATATATTACAGAAAGACAAGCAGAGATTGACGCTCAGAAATCAAAAATTGGCATAGATATACAACAAGAAATAGCTAGACTTGAAGGATTTAAGGCTGCACTGCCAAATATAAAAGATGTCTCAGATAGACAAGGTGAATTGTTTTCAGAAGCTCGAGAAGAATTAACACAACGAGTAGAACAATATGTATCCAAAGATCCAATTGATGCAGCAGATGATAAATATACGCCAGCAGAAAAGAGTACTTTATATCCAAAAGGATATTATGAAATGTTGGATTTAATTTTTAAATATAAAGAATCTCCAAATAGAGAACAGGTATTTACCCATCTAAATAAAATTATGCCTCCAAAGAAACTTGCTCTAATGTTACAAAATTATCTTATTAAACCTTCAGGAGGTGTTGGACCTGGACCAGCTAAAAAAGATGATTTAAGTCAGATATTTAAATATATTCAAACGAATAAGAACGGATTTACTTCAGCAGATTATAGACGAGCAATGGGAAGTATTATTACTGATTTGCGAGATGAAGCACTCGCATTTACAAAAATATGAAATTAACGACAACCGATATTATTAGAATATTACCAATAACCCAAGAAACTAAAAACTCATTAACTTCAACATGGGAATCAATGGATCCTGATACTCGTTTCGATTTAGAACAGATCCTGTGGGATGCCTACGATACTCTTTACGATATAACCTTAGATGAAAATATTAAATTAGAGTTATTAAAAGCTACAGAAGAAGAAGTAGTCTTGGATGATTCATTTTATGCAAGAATGCGCGAAAAAACTGATGAACAAATACAAAAACAGCAACAAACAACAATTGATTCATCTGAACTTTCTTCTATACGTCAGAAATTAGAAACATTTATGCAAAATAATTCTCAAACCTAATACTATGTCAGAACTATCTTTTGGTGATGTTACAACTCAACCGATAAAAACTGAATCTGAATCTACTAGTCAAGAGTACACCCCATTATCTGCAGAACAAATAAAAGAATTATTAGGCGGTTTTGATTTGTCTGCTGTTTCTGAAATGCAGGGATCGTCTTTAAATGAAGTGGCTTCAACTTCTCCCAATTCTAAAGACACATCAGATTTATCGCAAATGATGAACTTAATGGGAGAAATACATTCTGCAGAGAATGGTAATAAAGATACTGTAGCTCAAGCTATTAATACTAATCCACAAGCAGAAGCAAAAGGTTTCAAAAAATTGATGCAACAAATAAGTAACTTTTTTAAAGGAATGTTTCGAAGATGATTATTCTTCAATTATTTGTGTCTCGCCAAGAAGCCTTAAAATGACTTCCTTTTTATATCTTCTATCTCCACGTGAATTAATACGAATTGCTGGAAGTTTTCCTTTTTTACCCCAACGTTTAATTGTAAGAGGGGAAACTCGTAAAACTTCTGCAACTTCACGGACCGTTAAAAGATCTGGTAAGTTCTCAAGTGATACAGAAGGTTTGCGTATGGATTTGTCTGACATAGTAGTGTTCAAGGATTATACGATTGCAGAAAGAGATTGTCAAATAGATTTTATTCCATATTTGATTTAATCTTACAAAGTTATTGCAATCCGTTGACTTTACAAAAAAAACTAATTATTATGAATCTAACTATAGTTAGACTATTAATACATGAAATTACCATCAATATCTTCATTAATCCATGACAAACGTGGAGAAATAGGCACAATAGCCGTTTTAATTGGCATGGTGGTTGTAGGGCTTGGTATCTTAGTGGGAAGCCAAATTCGTAATCAAAATATTAATATCGGCCCACGAGCTTCCGCAAATATTGATCCACTATGGAATGGAGCATTGTCTTCTAAAACCAAAGATCCTACTACAGATGTATATTTATGGACTAATGGGGGCCCTACAACAGGATGGGAAAGTTACATTGGTAACAGAGCATATCTCTGTAATGGTAAGTGGTGCTGGACATTAAATAGAGATACAGCTCCACCAACATGGGAAGATGGTGGTAAACCATTTAATATGGAGATAGATCCAGCTTATGTAAATGTGCAGCCCATTCCAGGTACCGATATTAAACCAGGATCACAAGGCGGGCCAACAGCAGCATGGACATGGATTTTACCAAATCAAATGAATGGATATACAGTTAATGAAACTCTCATCTGTAAAGGTGTCTACTGTTGGCGATATATTCGTTATCCGAATGGTGCTAATCAAACAAGTGGATGGAGAGACGGAGGCGCTCCACTTAATATGAAGGAAGCAGGAATATGGAAAGATGATACAAAAATGTGGGCTGGGTCAGGTTTATCTGTCGGTTGGAATGATCCAATAAATGGTAAGGCAACTGTATGTAATGAGAGTCAAAATTATTGTAGGAGCATGAATTATAAAAATAATGATTGGAGATGGTTAAATGATGCAGTCACATATCCATCGGGTGTAACTAAATTTACCTCTGCGTGGACATCTCCAGCCACAAAGATTCAAACAAGATGTACTGCAAATTCTTGTTATAACTTTAATACATCAACAAATGCTTATGAAGGATCTGCATTTTTAATTGCAGCTCAACCTAGTACAGCACCAATTGATTCATGTAATAGTAGTGCAGATTGTATGAAGTGTGGCAGTACTTGTATTAATAAAACAGCTGAAATGGCCTGTACAGCAATGGTTCAAAATTTTACTTGTTCATGTGTTTCTAATAAATGTGTGAAGGTAGATTCCCCTCCACAAACAGGTTGTATTCCAACATTAAATTTGCCTACAAATAATGCTACAGTAACAAGCAATCCAAATTTTTCATGGAGTTCATGTTCAGGTTCTACAAAGTATAGAATAGAAGTGACGGGTGATAATGCACCATCAGGAGTTCTTTTTGTAGGTACTCAATATTCATTTACAAGCCCTGTTCCCTCATGGAGAGCAGGAAGTACATATTCATGGAAAGTAAAAGCATGCCCTAATGCAGATTGTATTGGAGGAACATTTAGTAATCCATCTACTTTTATATATGGTCAACAAGCTGGGAGCCTAAAAGTAGTAATACCTAATGCGCCAACTGGAGCTCAATGGCAAAGAACAAATACAGCTGGAGGTTGGGATGGATTGCGAAATAATAATTCTGTTGATCCAGCTGTTCCAGTTGGAACTTATAAAGTGCGGTTTGCTGATGTAACTGGATATACAAAACCATCAGAAACATCTGTGACAATTACAAATGGTCAAACTACCACTTTAAATGCTCAGCCTTATGTAAGGCAAGTAGGTAGTATTCAAATTACTATTCCTGGATCTGTATCAGAGGTCGGATGGAGAGTTAAAGGTAGCAATACAGCTTGGAGAAGTAGTAAATATACAGAAACTAATTTGCCAACAGGAAAGTATACAGTTGAATTCAAACCGGTAACTGGATATACAACTCCTAATGAAATTACCAATATAGATGTTACTAATGGAGGTACTAATGCAAAAACTTCTGGTGAATATGTGATTGTTGTTCCAACTTGTAAAACTGATAGTGATGGAGGTAATAAGCCTGATATTGCTGGAAGCATTACATTAAGTAATGGAGAATATAGAGCAGATTCTTGTTCTGGAGCTGTATTAACAGAATATTACTGTTCCGGAACTACAGCTACTAGTGCTCAACATACTTGTCAGTATGGTTGTGGTGCATTTAAATGTAATGCTCCTCCAGTTGGAGACCCTATATCAACAATTGGAAATGTAACATTAATTTCACCAATAAATGCTGTTACATTACCTATTGGAAATGTCAATTTAAAATGGAACGCTGCTACAAGTGCGACATCATATGAATGGTCAGTAAATAGAAGTAGTCGAGGGTTTAAAACAGGTACAGGTGTTGGGACAACAGCTGTACTTTCGCTCTTACCAGGATCTTATACATGGCAAGTAACTGCTAAAAATGCAACTGGGTCAAAAGCATCTGCATTGGGAGAATTTAAAATACCATTTTCTAAAATTAAACCTTTAAATAATACTCAGATAACTTACGGAAGCACTTACTCATTTGAATGGACACCTTTACTTCCAACAGATATGAATATGTTGTATTTTATGGTTTATAACTCAGCAAGTAGCACACAGGCTATCTATTATAGAGAGATAAGAACTAATTCTACAGAATATACAACAGGTAAACTGAGTTTGGCCATGAATAATAACACTGATGAAGATTTTATTTCGGGTAGAACTTATAAATGGCAACTAATAGCATCTCGCGCTGGTGCAGCAAGTGAGCATAATCCACCAAATGATAATACCGAATCAGCACAAAGTTTTTCTCTTGTGCCAGCTTCAGCTACAATTCCTCCACCTACACCTACTATTGACTGTCCAAAAAAACCACAAGGAGATGCTAACTGTGATGGTTTTATAAATTTAGCAGATTATAGTTGTATAGTAGGAGAATTAAGTAATAGAAAACCTCCAAATTGTATATCATCTAATTTTGACAACGCCGGCGGAGATAGACCAACTTCCGCAGATTACACAATATGGTCTAATAGTTATAATCCAAGGAATTAATCATATATGGCAAAACCTTTATTAATAAAAACAATGAAACGAATTTTATTAGGACTAATTGGTGTGGCAGTAATTGGCGCAATGTTTTGGTATGTTAATACTTATATATATAAATTTTATGCAACATCTCCAACAATTAATGTTCAATCTGGTACACAAACTTCTGTTAAAGTTGGAGAGAATTTTCGAGCTAATTTAACTTTTTCAAATCAAAATATTAAGGCTATCGATGCAATTAATTTAATACTTACATTCGATAAAGATAAACTTAGTTTTCAAAATGAAATTATTGTCCTTCCAGATGGTAATTATTTTAAACCCACAACCGGAGTGGTTTCAGATGCAGGTACGAATAAAAGTCAATTACGTTTATTGCTGTTAGCTAATGAAAATGTAACCCCTCAAAAATCTTTAAGTGTCAATATCCTCTTTAAAGCATTACAAGCAGGAACTGCAACAATTAAAGTAGAACCTACGACAGAGATTGGTGGTATTGACGCTACCAATAATGCTGTTACATACGAAGAAAATTTGGATGCAGCAACAAAACAAATAACGATAGAAGCTGGTACAACAGGAAATATAATTGCACATTGGAAAATGGATGATAATGTTACAGGTAATAATAAAACTATTGATGACTTTATTAGTTCTAATGATGCTTTAACTGTTGCTGGAGCAAATACAACTGGTGTAAATTGTACAGTTGCAGGTAAAATGGATAAAAGTTGTTCTTTTGATGGAGTAGATGATTATTTGAAAGGTACAACAAATCTTACTTTTGGAACCAAAGCATCAATTACTGGTTGGATTAAAACTACAGATACAGATGGAGCAATATTTGGCATTGTCTCTCCAAGTTATTCAAATTCTTTAGCATTGCGAATTGCTGGAGGCAAGGTACAAGGCCTCACAGACTATTCATCAAATTGGCCAAATAATTCTGTGACTTCTGCAAAAACTGTTACAGATAATCAATGGCATTATGTTGCATTTGTAGTGGAAGATACAACTGGATATATCTATATTGATGGCATATTAGATGGAAAAAAAGAAATGGCAAGTAGTAGTGGATTTACAGATAATAGTTGGGCAATTGGTTACTCTGATGCTTCTTGGGCACCAGCATATTATGCAGGTCAGATTGATGACTTGAAGTTATACAATGTTGCATTAACACCTGATCAAATTATGGTTGAAGCAGGGATTACACCTACTGTAAGTCCTTCAGTTGGCCCATCATTGTCGCCAGTAGTTTCGCCATCTGTTTCACCTTCTACCACAGCACCAACAGCCACGCCACTTCCAACACCACCATGGGTTAATACAAACTATTCAACAACCAGTGTCTTCGGCATAATTCAAGATGTTGATGAAAATGGTGAAGTAATATCAGGTAAATATTGGAGAAAAGATGCTAGTGTTTGTGCTAATGCAACTTATTCAAATTCTCCTCAGATGAATATAAGTGGCATGTATACGGATCAATGCAAAAGTTTTAATAATATCCCATATTTCTTTACAATAGTTCAAAATCCAGGAACTAATATCGCATATCAATTACAAAATATTCCAGATGGGTATGAATGTGTTGGCTGGGAACAAAGATTGCGTATTAAATCTGATGGAAAACCATTTGCCAAAGCTAGTGGTAATGGTTGTACAACAGGACCACTAGAAATAACGGTTAATAATGCAGAATCTTCTTACGAAAATTCACATTTTATGTTGTTTAAAATAAGAAAAACAGTTGAACCAACACCAACTTCAATTTTAGAAAAATATGAATCAGTATTAAATATGAGAGTTAAACTACAAGGAATTGCTAATGCTCCTCGAGAACAATATAGAAAGATTAAAGTAAATGTGACACTCAAAGGCGGCGGACAAACTGTTAAACAAGAGCAGGTTGAATTTACTGCTCAATCCGATGGAACATGGACTGGTGGTTTAGGTGTTGATGGCATTAATGCAGCTACAAAATATGAAGTAATATTAAAAGGTGCAAAACACTTAGCAAAACGAATCTGTGCTAATAATCCATCAGAACAATTAGGAGGAACATATAGATGTACAGATGCAAATATGACATTACAAAAAGGTGCAAATGATTTGAATTTTTCAGGAATTATTCTTCTTGGTGGAGATCTACCTGCACAAGATGGATTAATTAATGCTCTTGATTTTGCATTTATTCGCCAGAATTTAGGTAATCAAGATCCTCAAAATTTAATCAGAGGAGATCTAAATTTAGATGGAATTATTGACACACAAGATCATACAATTGTTAAGACAGCATTAGACTTTAAGTACGATGAAGAATAATAGGGTAGGAATTATTGAAAATATTAGTTACACTAGATAATATGCCAGATAATAATCAACAATATGGCCCAGTTGATTCAGTAGGAATTAATGATATTGATCAGCCAAATAAAAAGCACAGTTATCGTATGATTATTATTACAGTCATTGTCATTTTGATTGCAATAGGTGGCTATATTATTTCACAGAATGAAAATTTACAGCAGACAATGAAGCGTACATTGACTGGTGGGCAAGGTGGAGAAACGACAACGGGACAGCCAATTCCTATGCTTGAAGTTTCGTCTATTGAAAGTCGAGATAGAGCTTGGATTGAGATTGTTCCAGAAATGGATACTGTATCTTTAGATGGAATTGTAAAATTAACTGTAAAAGGGTTTTCGGAAGGAAAAGACATTTCTGGTTATGATCTATTAATTACGTTAGATTCAGAAATATTTGAATTTGGATCTGTATCAAGTGCAATACCAGGATTTACAGTATTTCCATTTGATAATGGCCAGTACATTGCTATTACAGCAATCAAAGATATAGGACAAAATGAGCCAACAATTTTAAATGAAACTGATATGTTAACAATAGAATTAAAACCTAAGAAAAAAGGAACAGGTCTTGTATCTGTAGCTTTAGAAAATGATAAAGAAAAAACACAATTAGTAGACGTAGATGTACAAGTTCTAACACCTCAAGTAGGTTCAACCCAAATTCAAATTAACTAATGAAAAAAACTATACATACAATTATTTCATCTGCTATTGCATTAGTGTTATTTTTAAACGCTGGTGTCATTTATGCGGCAACATTTACTTTTGATCCTACATCTACTTCTGTTAGACCTGATAACACATTTGAAGTAGATATTAATGTCGATGCGAGTGTAGATCAAATAGCTGGTACTGATATTTATTTAAGTTATGACGCCACCATGCTTGAAGTACAATCAATTACAGATGGAAGTTATTTTCCACAAGTTGAAGATGTCCCTGCAACAGGTAGAGTTTATATTTCTGGCTTCGTAAATACGCAAGGGGATTATAAAACAGGCACAGGAACAGTTGCAACTGTTAAGTTTAAAGCATTAACTGAAGGTTCAACCAGTTTAACAATAGATTGTGATCCATCAATCACAGATACTTCTAAAATAGTACGTAATGATACAGCAGTAACAAATGTTTTAGAGTGTTCATCCTTAAGTAGTCATCCAGTAACAATTTCAGCTAGTGCACCAGATAACGGTACATCAACAACTACAACAAATAGTGTTACAGAATTGCCACAAAGTGGTGTGGTTGAAGACATGATTACATTTGCAGTTTGGGGTGGTATTCTGCTCGGAATTGGCGCACTTCTTCGTATTATATTGCGTATTGTGTAAATGATAAGTATGATAATATGTTAGTATGAGTCCTGAGTATTCCACTATAGTTAAAACGCCAGATAAAATGCGCATTTTTGCCATTATTACTGGCTTACTTATTGGGCTTCCACTCTGTACGTATGTTTTTTTCTCTGCTTCTGGTTTTTTTGCACGGGCGTCTGATGAAATTCCAAGAGATGTTTCAGTATCAAATATTGATAAATCATCAGCTACTCTTCATTGGACAACAGATAAAGAAACACTTTCTGTTGTTGAATACGGACTATCTCCTGATTCATTAACCTTATATGCGCCAGAATTAGAAGGAAAAAGAGATCATCAGGTTGAATTGACCTTATTAACACCTGCAACTACTTATTATTTTCAAATAAAACATAACGATACAGTCTATGACAATGGAGGAGTGCCCTGGACATTTACTACTAATACAATTGATGGAGCAGAACTGGAACAGGTAAAAGGTATTGCCACAAGACTTACACCTATGGCTACTAAAAAACCAGATCCTTCACCTACAGTTGCATTGAGTACAAGTTCTTGTAAAGAAACTACGTGTGAAGCAATTCAAGCAAAATTAGGCAAAGGATGTAGTGCAAAAGATTATGTGCAATGTTTAGCTGGAAAAGGAACATTGTCACCTTCTTTACCACTATCATATTATTACGGTACACCAATACCTTCACCAACACCAACATCGGTCATTATCAATTCAAATTTATGCAAATTAAAACGATTATCTACATTAGATGATAACTGTGTGAAGTGGAAATGGGATAGTATAGATTTAAGTCCACAATCTTGTCGTGAAGCCTTCGATAGATATATTATTCAATGTCAGGATGTAGCTTTTGATAAAGATATTACTATAAATGATTTTTATTATACAGATGTTATTAATAATGCTGAATCTACCTTAAAAGAGCTGCCAATAACTCCAATACCAGGTAAAACTATGTATTGCCGTGTAAAAGCAGTTGATGAACAAGGAAATATAGACTCAAATGATCATGGAACTCCATGGATTACTGCTTCAAAACAGTGCAAATAATAGTAATAAATTAAGCTCCTTACATGCTATAATACTTTCATGGTGCTCCCAGTAGTAAAAATTCCTAATAAAGTACTAACAACACAAACTAAATCTGTAAAGTCTGTGGATGCAAAGATAAAAAAGCTTATTGCTGACATGGAAGAAACATTGGCCGCTCAAACAGATCCAGAAGGTGTAGGACTCGCTGCAACACAAGTTGGCTATAGTTTGTCCTTATTTATTATGAAACCTTCTAAAACAGCCAAAGCACGGGCCTTTATAAATCCTAGTATTAAAGAAGTAATAGCTAAAACGCAACAAGTTGCAGAAAAAAAAGATAAATCTTCCTTAGAAGGTTGTTTGTCTATTGATCGAATTTGGTCACCCATTAGAAGACCACAGAAAGTATTAGTATCTTATATGAATGAAGAAGGTGTTCTAAAAGAAGAATGGTTCGAAGGTTTTGATGCAGTCATTGTTCAACACGAAGTAGATCATCTTCAAGGTATTTTATTTACTCAGCGTGCATTAGAACAAAATAAAAGGATCTTTAAGGAAATTGATGGGGAACTTGAAGAAGTACAACTACTTTAATAAATATTAGTTAGCTGCGACAGCCTGTGGAGCTTCTGCTTGTGGTAAATGTGCCAACTGTAAAAATGGTTTTTTACCATCAGTTACATCTTTTTTAATTCTCTTGAGGCATTTCATACAAAGTTTTACTCGAGATTCTTCTCCTTGATCTAAGATTATTACTGCTTGAAGATTTGGTTTAAAAACACGTTGTGTCTTTTGTGCTCTTTTTTTCCATCGACCTCCCGCCACACCTCGATGATGTGTATGTGAACGTCCGAATAGAGTTGTTTTACCGCAGTGATAGCATTCCATAAGTTAAAAGTTTAGTTACTTTCAATTGTCGAAGTTTTATGATACCATAGACCGTGAAGTAAATCAATTAGAATATTACATTTCATGATAACAACATTACTAGAAAATCCTATACTTTTTTTCTTTAGTTTAATTTCTATAGTTATTGCTATAACAGTTCATGAATTTGCTCATGCGAAAATGGCTGACCATTTGGGCGATCCTACGCCTCAGTTACAAGGAAGAGTAACATTAAATCCTGCTGCGCATATAGATTTATATGGGCTTATATTTCTGTTTGTTGCCGGTTTCGGATGGGGTAAGCCAGTTCAGTTTGATCCATTCAACCTGAAGCATCAACGAAGAGACTCTGCACTTATATCTTTAGCAGGTCCAGCATCAAACGTTATAATTGCTTCAATTGGATCAATATTGCTTAATTCGTTCAATTTAATTGGGTCTAATAATTTAGTTGTTATAGGATCTTTATTTCTCATTTCATTAATAAGTATTAATATTATGTTGGCTGTTTTTAATCTTATACCAATTCACCCATTAGACGGATTTAAGATTGTAGAAGGGCTTTTAACAGAAAAACAAGCTAAAGAATGGAGAAGATTAGAAAAATTAGGATTTATTTTATTATTACTTCTTATATTTCCATTTAACGGAGAATCGGCAATTAGTTCGTTTTTAGGCCCTATACTTAACTTTTTATATGGCATTTTTATCCCATTGCCAACAAATTCAGTTATTTAAAATGAGCCTGCTATAATTAACATAATATATGAAACTATCTCTCTGTATAGCTACTTTTAATGAAGAATCATTTCTAAAATACCCGTTGGATTCTGTTCTAGAGCTTGCTGATGAAGTAATAATCGTAGATGGGGGTTCCGAAGATAAAACAGTGGAAATAGCCAAATCGTATGGTGAAAAGGTCAAAGTAATCTCTACAGAAAACCCTAAAATGTTTCATATTAATAAACAAAAGGCAATTGAACAAGCAAAAGGCGAGTGGATACTCCAATTAGATGCCGATGAAGCCATAAGTGATAATCTTAAGCTAGAGATAATGTCAATACTAACTTCTGATTCAGCTAAAGATGGCTACTGGATTCCACGAAAAAATTGGTTTTTAGATAGATTTTTAACAAAAGGTGGAATTTATCCAGATTATACAATACGGCTTTACAAGAATGGAAAAGCTCATTTTCCTTGTAAAACAGTACATGAAAATGTTGAAATTAAAGGTGAAGTTGGTTACTTAAAAGGTGATTTATTACATTATGCAGATCCTAATTTTGATCGTTATTTAACAAGATGGAATAGATACACAAGCTTAGATGTAAAGATGATTTTAGAAAAGAAAGAAGTACTGAATTCGTTTGCGTATTTTGTTGTAAAGCCAATAGTAACCTTTTTATCTATTTACTTAAGACATAAAGGATTTCAAGACGGGTTTCCGGGCTTTGTATGGGCATTATTTTCTTCAATAAGATTCTGGGTAATATATATAAAGTGGTGGCAGGCTCGTTCTTCATTAAAAAAGTAATCCAATTGCGATTAATCCTACTGGAACTAAAATCATAAACCACGGTGTTATCCCTGGTGGTTGATTATTTACGACTAGCTCAGATGGCTGAGATATTTCTGTAGAAGATTCTGGCAGATTATTACCTTGTTGATTTTGTGCTAGAAGAGTAGGTAATGGTGTATGGGTTGGTTGTGGCGTATTGGTTGGTAGAGGTGTCTGTGTTGGAATTGGTGTATGCGTCAGAGTGATTGTTGGAGTTGGCGTTTTAGTTAAGGTTGGCGTTGCTGTTAGTGTTAGTGTAGCTTGAGGTTTAACAGTCATGGTAGGTGTTACAGTCGGAGATGCCGTAAAAGTTGGGGTTGGTGAGTTATTGGGAAATGTAGTAATAGTTGGAGTACTAGTAACGGCACCTGTAACTCCCGATATTTGAGGCTCTAATGTTGGTGTCGGAGCATTTGGCACAAGAGTTGCGGTTATAGCCGTTGTTATTGTTGGTATGTTTGTTGGTAACTGAGTTACAGAAACAGGCTGTTCATCAAATGAACCAAGTATTTTTTTATCTGTTAAAGCTAAATAGGCCATAGAATGATTTTTACCGGCTAACATATTAAACCACCAATGAGAATTCACTTTTCGTTCAGGACTTTGTGGATTATCATATCCGTCCATCATAGCGTAAATGCCTCCGGCATTACGAGTTGTAGTAAGGGGGTCATATGTAAACTGATTGTTAGAATATTCTGATGGGAAAGGTAAAGTCGAAGTATTTCTTCCGCGTCTTATTTCTTCTTGTTGAAGCTGATTATACTTATTAAAATTTTGACTATTAATCAAATAAAGAGTTGAAAATGCACTATTTTGGAAGGTGCCATCGTGACCCCAATCCGATACTCCGATAAATTGTGGGATATTATTTTGAGCAAATTGTGGCCATTTCCATTTGTATTCAATAGATTTTAAATAATCGTTTAAAGATATAACTGCAGTAGAACTACAGGTGGTAGTACAGGTATATATCCATACAGTAGCACCTTTAGTTACTACACTAACAAGAGCGCCTGATTGATTATAATATTGATGAAAAGAATCTATTTTATCTTGTGGAGGATTCCACGAACTACCTAGACTATTGGTAATTCCTGTCCAAAATTCAGGTAATGTCTGATTAAAGAAAGCAGTACAAGACGATGGATAATTATTACGATCACAGTTGTAGGCCCAAATTTTATTATCTTTATAAATATATCCTTTTATATTATTAGTTCCTTGTTGAACATATTCTGAAACCGCATCTACAGAGTTTCTATTGTCTGTCCAAAGTGCAGCTGGCCAATGTGATGATAATGACTTAACATATTCCGCCGTACATGTTGTGCCGGCTCGGCCTACATTCGTACAGATAAAATGCCAAACACTAT
The DNA here is from genome assembly GCA_964435665.1 of uncultured Gammaproteobacteria bacterium. Lineage (GTDB taxonomy): Bacteria > Patescibacteriota > Microgenomatia > UBA1406 > GWC2-37-13 > MFZZ01. Next base: position 27,910 of record CAYSZW010000001.1, read on the forward strand.
TTCCAGAATATATATAGGTTAATAATGTTGTATCGTCTTTAAACCATTGATTGACACTATCAATGGAAGTTGGAAGAGGTTGATTATTCCAACCATCAGTATTATTAGCTTTACGTTGTATTCCACCTAGCCAAGCAGCTATTGTAGTCTGATAATCTGCTTTACACCCATCATTATTGTTATTACATATATAAGCCCACATTTTATCTCCTTTGAAAATATATGATTTTAAGGTTGTGGTATTTGGTATTACATATTGATTCATACTATCAACGCCTTCAAGAGGTAATGATGAACTTACTATCTGCGTATTTAATGTATATCTAGTGTCATCAAATTTAAAAGTTGTAAGTTCGTTGCCGTTATTATCAATTATTTTAAAGTCCCCTTTAAATCCAAAAGTGGGTGAAAGATAATTACTTAAATCGTTTCCAATGTTATGCAGACTTTGTTTTACAGTATCATCAAAAATATCAGATGGTAATGATTTATTAGTTTGATTTGAAGCCATTGCTAATTCAGAATATGCAGTTAAAAGAGACAACGTATAGTTAGGATTTGGAGATAGATTATGGTTATTAATAAGCCAACTACCGCTTTGTATAGAACAGTTTTTACAATCTTTAGTGACAGCCCATTTGGCAAGATCACGTGCAGTATTATGCCATCGTGTACGTTCATCAGTTGTAATTGCTCCAGCACCTGTTGAAGGCAAAAATGTAGATGCTGCTTCAAATAAACTAGCTACTGCTAAAGCTTCTTCAGCTTGACTATCTCCTACATTTCTAGCGGCATCTCCTTTGTAGAAATCGAGAATAGTATTACCAAATCCCTGATTCTGTGATTCTTGAATTAAAGAACTTTCAATGCCACGAGTAAAAGTAGTAAGATCGCTCATGATAATATTTTTTTTATCACCAAGCACATTGCGCATTGCATTAGCAGCAATGAGACAATCAAATCCAACAGCAGATCTTACATGCCAACCACCCTTTTTTTTCTCAAAATCTAAAACGCCTAGAACTTCGGAAGAATTATATTTATTTCTAAAATATGCAGAAAATGGATCATCTGAATTAAGTTGTCCTTGTTTTGCAATAGCATTTACGGTTCCTAAACTACAGATTCCTCGATAAAAACTTGCAAAATCAGTGTGTCTTGCATATTCTTCATACATTGGTTGATATGTCTGATTAATTTGTTCAGCAGTTTTACTTCCAATATATTTTAAGTAGAGTTGATTTATAAACGCATATTCATTATTTGCAAGTGCAATTGCTTCTGGAGTTGAAGCTTGACTTCTTTCCTGTAAGGGAGAAAGATTTTGAATTCTAAGAAAACTAACTAGAGAAACAGCAAGTAAAATAATAATAAAAATGAAGATAAAAATGCGCTTTCTTTGCATATGATAAATATATCAGTTTACTTACAAATAAAGCAGATTCTTTACACACCAACCTTAAATTCTACAACATCACCATCTTTCATTTCATGATCTTTTCCAACAATTTGAACCTTACCAGATTCTCTACACTTAACCCACCCGCCTAATGTTATGAAATCATTATAAGAAGCAATATCAGCTTTAATAAAGTTTTTTTCAAAATCGGTATGAATTACTGCTGCAGCTTGTGGAGCAAGAGTACCTTTTGTAATAGTCCAAGCGCGTACTTCTTTTTCACCGGCTGTTAAGAACGAAATTAAACCAAGAGTAGAGTAGGCTTGTTGAATAAGTCGATTTAAACCGGTTTGATCTAAACCATAATCGTGTAAATAGGCTTTCTGATCTTCTTCAGAAAGTGCAAGAACTTCATTTTCTAGTTTTGCATTTAAGTAAATATAATCTTTATGATTGCCTGGAACTTGTTTTAAAATTTCTTCAATTTTTTTCTTTGTATTTTCAATATCTGCCAATTGATCTTCAGAAACATTAAAGACAAAAATAACTGGCTTCATAGTAAGAAGTTGCAAATCTTTTATTGCTGTTAATTCATCTTCTTCAAGTTCAATATTACGAGCTGGAATACCATTATTCATTTGTTCTTTAAGTTTTTTTACAACTTCATATTTAAACAAATCTTCTTTAGAAGCTTTTCCTTTAGGTTCATATTGTTTACTGAGTGTGGCTAAATCTGCAAAAATAAGTTCGGTTTCAATGGTTTGCATATCGGAAAGTGGATCTACTTTGTTAGCAACATGAATAACACCAGAATCTTCAAACAAACGAACAACATGTGCAATTGCAGCAACTTCTCGAATATGAGCTAAAAATTTATTTCCTAATCCTTCTCCGGTAGATGCGCCTTTAACAAGCCCTGCGATATCATAAAATTCAACAGCAGCAGGAATAATTTTTTCGGTATGAACAACTTCTGCAAGTTTTGCTAAACGTTCATCCGGAACTTCGACAACACCAACATTTGGCTCAATTGTTGCAAATGGGTAGTTGGCAGCATACGCGACAGTCTTTTTGAGTAGAGCATTAAAGAGTGTACTTTTGCCAACATTTGGAAGTCCGACGATTCCGATTGAGAGATTCATAGAAGGTTATTATAACAAGATTATCACTACTTGTCAGGATAAAGCTTACTATGAACTAGCTAATAAATAATAAAGAAATTTATTTTTGTTCTTGTTGAATAACTTTAAGATAATCATAAATATTTGGTAGAAGACTCATTCCAGCTTGAGAAAACATATTTTTTGCAGGACAGGCAATTGGAAAAGAACCACGCCACTCAACAGCATTTGGTTGATCCACTTGTCTAAATTCGCCGATTATACTTGTAAAAATAGCATTTTTTTCAGCGCTTGCTATACCATTACGAATTTGTTCAGAAGTCAAACTAGATGGGTCAATATCATCAATTTTTTTCCCTTGAGATTCTTCTAACAGTTGTCGGGCAATAGCAGGAACCCAATTATTACACATTGATTTTATTAATTTGGGATTAGGAGCAATTGCTGTAATGGTGCCATTTTCATCTTTAATTGGAATAAAGATAGGATTATAAGGTTCTAAATTTTGAGCCAGTCTTTCTGGATGTCTTTGAAGATATGTAAATGAATAATTTATAAACATTTGTTGGAAAGCTATTAAAGTTGAACGCAAATGAGAATTGCCTTCAAGTATTTTTGCTGCAAACTGAACTTCTATTTCTGAATAAGGTCTATCTTGAATATGATATGCCTCTATAAGACCCTCTTTATCTTCAGTAGTTAATATAACACTTCCTTCACGGTTGGTATCTGATCCAAGCTTGGCATTTCCTAAAAAGTAGTGGGCGTGAGCCATAGTTACTGATTCCATTTTTGTCTTTGAAGAACTTTGCATACCTTGGATTGCTTGAATATCTAATAAAAAATCGGGCATCATTTCTTTAAAAGCTAATTTAGTAGCGATTATAATATCAACTTGTTTATCTGTAGCAATACGGTCTGCTAAGGCTTTTAAACGAGGTAAAGATCCAGAAACATGTTTCATAACTAATGTAGCTGCTTCATGAGGAATGATACTAAATGTTTCTTCGTATTTATTTATAAGTTCTAAAAATAATCTAGGTATAGATTGTTCTTCATATTTTGCTTCAATTTCTTGTTTAACTGCAGTAGGATTTCTTGCTCTATTCACTTTCAAATAATGATCAATTCCAAGAGTAGTATCGACAATTGTGTTATCTGAAGGAATTTGTTTTATTGAGTGATTATATTCATCTTTCATCTGTTGCTCTCCTGTCCAAGCAACTGAATCAAAATTAGTATCTGTAAATCCGCGAAAGACTTCATCTATTCGTTTTCTCATAATATGAGAAGCTTTTCTTGCATCAGGAAAATAAATTGGTTCTTCACGATTTTCCGAACGATCTCTATGTGTGCTTGTACCTATATTATCAGTAATATATTGATCTGCATTAAATGTTGAAGTTTCTGTTGTTGATTGATCTGACATAATATTAAGTATTGTGTAGTAATCTTAATTTAGCAACAGCAGGAGCTATGCTTGAATTTGGATCAATCTCTGTTAAATTAATCCATTGAAATCCTAAAAGTTCTCGGGGATCAATTAATAAAATTTCAGAAGAAGGCACAGTTAGAGCATATCGGAAATCGAAGTGTGTATGAGAATCTTCATTTTTAGTTGCATTTGCAGGAATACTATGTGAATCAATATCTAAAGGTATTCCGTTAATGGTATGCCAGGGGTGAATAGCTAGCTCAGTAAGACCAGTCTCTTCATTAGTTTCTCGAATAGCTGTTTTTTCTAAAGATTCGTCGTCAAAATCATAGTGACCTCCGGGCACTACCCAAATACCTAATTTTTTATGGAGAACCATTAAAATATGTGAAAGATCGTCTGATACGATAATGCCACTTGCACACATATGACCTTCTGGTATTGTAGATCGACTTCTTAAATCTAAATTTGGTTTAGCAAGTACTGATTGAAGTTGTGAAAGACGTTCTTTTTCATCTGGAAACATTTGTAAATAAGCGTCACAAATTGTTGAAATCTCTTTTTTAAAAGGTTCTGAATTTGTTTTGCCATTTTTTTGTTCCAATTTCATAAGGAAATTATACTGGAAATTAGGTTTTTGATATATGAAGAATTTCTGAGAGTCACGCTAAAAGTTTACCTGATATTTTAGTAATATTAGCATTTGGAAGTCCGACGATTCCGATTGAGAGATTCATTTTCCTTCTCCTTTCTCTTTTTTATGGACAGCTTGGGCAGCACCTGTTTCTTCTTCAACGTGAGCACTTGATGGAGCTTCATCTTGGGGTAATAGTATTTTTTGTAGCCCTACATATATAACATTAACCTTATCTAAAAGTTCTTCTGTTTTATTTTGAATTGTGATCAAGTCTTCAGAAATTATTTTTTCTAAACCACTTTTGTCGGAATTAGCAAAATTATGAAATATGTTATTTCTGGCATGACAAATCTCCATGAACAATTCTAATACACCATCTTTGTCAGGGAAACTATATTTTTCTAATTTTTCGATAATTTTACCTAGTGTTAATTGATCGTTTGTTGTGGTTTCATCAATAAACAAAATTCCAGCGTATTGATTGTAGGTACCTTTATGTATAAAATATCTTAAATTTTCTAATAGATGGTCACCAAGGTACTCTGTAAAACTTGCATAGATAAAACCCGAAGCAAGTTGATTCTCAAATCCAACTTGTGCTTTCAAATCTCTTGCATACTGTAGTAATCCGTTTTTTAATTCCAAATCCTGATGTGTAAAGGGCAAAAAAATTTTCTTTGGTTTTTTCTTTGGTTTCTTCATAAGAGATTATTATAACAAGAAGATATGAAAAAAGAATATCTACTATCTTTTTCTAAAAAGTTGGGTAAAGAATATTTCTCTTTAGGTTAGCAGCACATAAAAAGGCTGAAGCAAAGCCAAATTGGTACTCAAATTTATCATTACGAGCTTCTCCTATGTTTGAGCTATTTAAATGTTTGAATTTAACGATAGTCTTCCTTTATAATCTTTCAATGGACCATAATCGATCTCCATGGATTGCGCAACTTAATAAAGAACGCAAATCGCATACACACAATCTAAAAGACAAATATGATGTTGCCATTATTGGTGGCGGAATCTCTGGTATGGTTACTGCGTATTACACTCTTAAACATACAAAAAAAATAGTTCTTCTTTTAGAAGCAAATAAAATAGCACATGGAGCAACAGGTCATAATGCTGGATATGTTGGTGATTATTTTGAAAAACCATACTCAGAAATTGCTGAAGAATATGGTCATAGAATGGCAGCAGAAGGCCAAGCGGCTGTTACTAGTTCTTGGGATTTAGTTTTAGATATTCTTAAAGAAACAAATATAAATATTCCATTTCCACGTTTTGTTGGTTATGCAGGTTGCACCACATTTGACCAGTTGTTTTTACATTTAGAAAATAAAAGACAAAAAAGAATGAGCGGTTTACATGTACAACGAGCACTTTTGGCTAAAGAACTTGTGCATAAAGAAGATATTCCAGAACGATACAAAGATTTAGTTGAATTTGTACCACAATCACATGTGTTGTTATGTTTAGAAACACCAAATAAAGCATATATGGCAGCACTTCAGTCTAAAAAGGGGACAATGAACAGTGCATTATTTGTAGAAAAACTTTCAGAATATTTATTAAGAATGTATCAAAATAGATTTTTTATTCGCGAACACACACCAGTAACAGAAGTTAATTTATATAAAAATCATGCAAGTGTAGAAACGAATCATGGAAAAGTAGAAGTGCAACATGTAGTTTTATGTACTAATGGTTTTGAAAACTTTACATTAACTAATCATTACGGAGCTCGTATAGATCATAAATTTCATGATAATATTCGAGGAATTGTTGGCTACATGGCAGGATATATTGATACACGTAATTTACCTTCTATGGCAATTAGTTATTTTCCCAAAAAAGAAACTGTCAGTGGTGATGATCCATATTTTTACTTAACAAGAAGAAGACATATGTGGGATGAAATTACTAAACCACTTGTATGCATTGGAGGCCCAGAAGAAATTCATGAAGAATTACGTAACTATTCATCACATTATCCGTACTCTAAAACTGCTTTTGAAGAAATGGATAAATTTTTAAAAGAAACCTATCCAGATAGTACTAGGAATGGCATTAATTATGTTTTTAAATGGCATGGCATTATGGGGTATACAAAATCCGGTATTCGTAGTGTAGGTTTTGAGCCAGCAAATCATAGACTTTTATATAATTTGGGTTGTAATGGAATGGGAATTTTGCCATCAATTTATGGAGGGAAAAAAATTTCTCATCATTTAGCAGGGGATTTTGTTAAATTAAGTATCTTCGATCCAATTATTCAACAGAGAGTTCATGCATTAAGGAGATAAAAGAAGAACACCTTGAAAAGGTGTTCTTCCGTGAGAAAAATTTAGTTACCGTTATATTCCTGGCCAACATCATCATCTAGATTATCATTAAATCCTTTGGATGGACTATCGTTAAAAAGTTCATCTAGATACTGCTCAATCTCATTGTCTTGAAAATGGTTCAGAAATATAGCCTGAGTACTGATTTCATTATTAAATGCATCTGAAAATGAAAAAGGTACTTCATCTATTTCTTCATCAAAGAAAAGTATTTGTGTTTCTTTAGAATATCCAGCTATTTGTTCTGAAGATAAAATCTTAAGTATTTTTTCAATGCAATGGGGTAGTGCTAGGCCTACTATTCCAAAACCTTCTGTATATGTTGGTTCTTCGGAATCTGTATCAAATACAAGCTTTTTTAATGGACTTATATTAATTCCTACAGATTCAGTACAATCGAGATTTTGTAATAGTTCAATTGCACGATTTTCTTTTCCAGCTGGACAAAAAAAACTAAATGTTTGGAATTCTTTCATGTATTATCACCTCCTTTCTGAAAGAGTATTATTATGAATAAACAAATATAAAGTAGGTGAATGAAGAGTAGATTGTAGTAATGTTGTTTTGTAATCCTTCCCATAATTAGGGTTGGGTGTAGCACCTGGCAATTTATGCTGGTTGCTGGATGGGTCATCGAGCCAATTCTCTCACCATCACTCCTGATTAATTAACATTTAAATTGTATTACAATGAGTTCAATTTTACAACTAGTGAATAAAATACTTGACAAATACTATTTTACTAGTATACTAGTATTTATGAAATCAGATGAATTTAAAAAATTAGTCGAATTATTAACTTCTATAGATTCAGTAGAAGAAATGGAAAACTTGCTTACTGGACTTTTAACTCCAAAGGAGAGAGAAGAATTACCAACAAGAATACAAATTATTAAAATGTTAAAACAAGGAATTCCACAACATCAAATTGCAGAAAAATTAGGAGTCGGTGTTGCAACTGTTACTCGTGGTGCAAAAGAAATTCGTACTGGAACATTTAAGATTATTAAATAAATATGAAAACAATTATCAACTCATCTTACTGGTGGATCTTAAACTCATTTCGGAGAGTTGATATTTTTATGGAATAAAACTATAAAGGCATCAACCCTCCGTAAGGAGGGTTTTTTTATGACTTGAATGTTTCTAAACAACAGCTGTTTAAGAAATAAAGAAGTCATACGCACTTTGAGAGGATGCATGGGAATACGTATTGATTCTGGAAGGATTCAACACATGAATAAATTAATAGAGAGGCTCAAAACATCTGTCAAATACTATCTAAGAGATAGCGAGACACTTATGGTAGTAGTAATTCAGTTAGTGCTCTTAGTTTCAATGTTGTGTATGGCAATTTATACCGGCATATATTACGAAGGTGGATGTTTAAAGTCATTACCACAAGAGGAGCTTAAACAATGTCAGCTAAGAGTGGAGGAAAATAGAAAGGATCCACTTAGGTCATTCTCTTTTCCAAGGTAGTTGTGACATGTAGTTGTGAATATCGTCATGTTGGGAATTTAACCAAGAAAGGTACAATAATGTCTATTTACATCGATCCTGAAGAGTACTATGAACCGCAAGAGCCAGATAAACTTAGTGAAGAATCTGATAAGTATTTGCGTTCAGTTTTAATGGCTATTGATTGGTATCAACAAGATGTTGCAGAACGCGAAGTGGATCAGGAAGTAGTTGATGAACCTATTGATGAGGACTTTAAGTTTCCAGAAGGTGGATATAAGTTCTTAGGTTCTATTTACAGTCTTGGCGAGTACTTGGACGAGTAATTGTTTAGCACTGAGAGTGAGTCTGTATATCCCATGCATCCTCCTCTCATTCAATTGAGGTATAATATACACATGAAAACCTCAGAGCAGACAATTGTAGATCTTCAAAAAAAAGGTTATAAACGAACGAAAAATAGAGAAGCAATACTAGAAACTATTTATACTGCACAAAAACCTATTTCTGCTAGTGATATTCTAGAAAAAATTGCAAAAAAAGGCTTTGAACCAAATAAAACTACTGTATATCGCAAACTAGATATTCTTAAACAAGAAGGACTTATTCGTGAAGTTATGATCGATAGTGCTACAGCATATTTTGAAAGAAGTGATATGCATCATCATCACCATGTTATTTGTTTGAACTGTAAAAAAATAGCAGACTTTCAGCCAAGTGATTTTTTAGAAGAATCAATTCTTAAAACTGAAAAAGAATTATTAGATAAGCAAGGTTTTAAAACGTTACAACATTCATTTGAATTTTTTGGTTACTGTCGAGAATGTGTTTTAGATATGTAGACTCTTTCTTGTGTTTTTGTTACTCCTTAACTATCATCTCAATATGTCAAACATCATGGTTATTGAAGATGATTTAAATGAACTTTCACTTTATCAAAAAAAACTGGAAGAATCGGGTTATACAGTTTTTACAGAATTTGATGGTCAGAAAGGATTAGAGCGCGTTATTAAAGAAAAGCCACATGTATTATTGTTAGATATGGGACTTCCACATATTAGCGGAATCGAAATTATGAAAGAAATAAGAAAAAATATGTGGGGTATGACTTTGCCCATAATTGTATTAACGGAACATGATTGTAATGAAGAAATGTTGAATGAAATTCTCCAGTATAGACCTTCTTTTTATGTTGTTAAATCTGAAACTTCAGCAGATGATGTAGTAGAGAAAGTAAAAAAAGTGTTAGGTACTTAAAGTAACAGTAATGTACCAAGTCCTAAAAAGACGAAGAATCCGATTATATCTGTAACCGTGGTAACAAATACAGAACTTGCAATTGCTGGATCAATTTTAAATGATTTTAAAATGAATGGTATAAGTGCTCCGGAAAGACCTGCAAAAAATAAATTAACAATCATTGCAACTCCCAACACAACACCAAGCATAATTGGTGCATCAAATAAGTATGCAGTTAATGCAGAAACAGCACCAATAATAACACCGTTTATAAGGCCAGCTAAAGATTCTTTTATAATAATTCCACGTGCTTCATCCCAAGGAATTTCATCAACTGCAAGACCTCGAACAACAACTGCTAATGATTGTGTTGCAGCATTTCCACCTTCACCAGCGACCATAGGCATGTATACCGCTAGAATAGCTAATTGAGAAATGGTATCTTCAAATATTCCTACAACTGCAGAAGCAAGAAAAGCCGTTGCCAAATTAATAATAAGCCATTTATATCTTCTGTTTACTTTTGTCCAAATTGGATCATCGGGAGTTTCTTCACGTTCTACGCCTGCAAAGCCATAAATATCTTGTGTCGCTTTTGCTTGTGCAATACGAAGTAATTCACGAATATGAATAATACCAATTACTTTTTCTTCATCATCCACAACACCAACAGTTTCTGTTTTTAGATCTTTTAAGTTTCCTAATATGCGTTTCTGATCAAGTGAATGTCTAATAATGGGTAGTGCTTCTGCAAGTTCTTTGGGAGTAGAGCGTCGACTGCCAAACATTAAATTTTTATGTGGTATGTAACCTAGAATTTTGCCTGTTTCTTCTGCAAGAATGATAAACGGAACTTTATTTTCTCGATCAATATGACCTTGAACTTTTTCTGCAATATCTTGAAATGTAAACGTATCTTTAACTATTATGTAATCCAAATCCATTATGCGGCCTGCAGTTTCTTTTCCAAATTTCAGAAGTCTTTCAATCTTTTTCCGTTTATTTTCTTTCAGTTTTTCGAGAATACTAATGCGTTTTTCAGGAATTAAAAATTGAATAACCTGAGTTGCATCGTCGTCATCATTAAAATTTAAGAAGCGTGCAATACTTTGCATTGACATATTTGGAAGAATTATTCGTTTAGATCTGTCGTTTAACTGAAGTATTACAACAGCTTGAATTTCTGGAGGGAGTTCTGAAAAAATACGTTTTTGGTTAGACTTTATGTGATTAATAACATCAGCTACATCATGAAAATCTTCTTTGATGAGAAGTTTATTAATATCATCGTATTTATATTGCTGAATGAGTTTAAGAACTTTTTTTCTAAGTTGAGTGTTCATTGATAGTTTATTATAGAAGTGTATTTTTAGAATGTCGAGAACATTATAAATATTGACATCCTGCTGAATTTCTATTACATTAAAATTACTATGAAAAGAATTTATGTTCTAAGCATTTTTGCTTTACTAACCTTAACTACTGTTTCTTCTGCCCAGGCACAATCACCAACTACACGTGAAGCAAGTTCAACACCCGCAATGCGAAGAAATAATGTAATGGAACGGCTCGATAACACGACAGAAACAGTTCAGGAACGGGTACAGTTAACTCAAGAAGAACGAGAAGCAAAAAGAGAAGAATTTCAAACAAAGTTAGAAGAAGTAAAAGATATTCGTAAACAAGCAATGATTGAACGTGTGGATGAAAAGATAACAAATTTTAATGAAAAACATACTGATAAGTTACAAAATGGATTAACAAGAATGCAGGGAGTTTTAGATAAAATGTCTACAAGGGCAGCAACTCTAAACGATGCAGATATAGATGCAGAAATCGAGACAGCACAAGCTGCAATTGATGCTGCACAAGAAGCAGTAACTGCACAATTAGAAAGAGAATATGTAATTGATTTAACTGATGAAACATCTGTTGGAGCCTCTGCTAAAGAGCTCTTTACACAATTTAGAACAGATCTAAAAGAAGTTCATACATTAGTTAAAGATGCACATATGGCAGTAGTAAAAGTTGCACGTATGTTGCCAAAATCAACTAAATCTACAATGGAAGATAATACATCAACAGATGAAGCAGATACGATTACACCACGAGTTAATGAAAATGAAAATTAATATTTCAGAATTATTATAATTTTAAATAGAATACATGGATCAAGATAATAAAAATAAACCTGCTGCACAAACACCAGAGACACCCGTAACACCAGTTATGCCAACTTCACCTACAACTGAAGCACCAGTAACACCACCTGTTTCTCCAACTCCTATGGAATCCAGTGTAACACCGCCAACAACAGAACAACCATTAGCTCAGACCCCTGCAGTAACAGAAAAATTAGATACAATTTCAACAACTGATACAACAACATCATCCATGAATACTACTTCTCCAATGATGTCTAGTGATCCAATGCAAACACCACCAGTTGATCCACTTGTATCTAATCCAACATCTCCACAAGATCCAGGATATGCACAAACAAAGTCACATAATATGATGTTTGTTTTAATTGGATTAATTATTTTAATCGTAATAAGTTTAGTTGTACTTTTTTTCTTTAGACAGTTTACAAGCATGACAACAGGTAGTACAACACCAACACCACAAGCTATGACTTCACCAACAAAACCGCCTGTTTCACCAACAGTAACACCTGCTAACGAGGAAGAAGCAGAATTACAAGAAATTGATCTTGGTGAAGTTGATCAAGAATTAACTAATATCGAAAAAGATATAACAGAGCTTTAAAAAAACTACTTGTATATATTAACTCTCAGTTTGTTGTGTCTGAATTGTAGGTGATGGAGAAGGGGTAGACGTTGGCTGTATAGTAGAAGTCGGTGCCGTTGTTGGAGTAGATACTTGTTGTTTATTTTGATAATAAAATGTTCTCGAGATACTTTCTTCATCTCCAGAAATTATACTTTTAAATCGAACGTCTAGCTTTTTTTCACCAGATTCCATGTTGTATATAGCAATATCACGATCATCAAAATTACTCCATGAACTACCATTAATCCTATATGACCATACAATAGCACAGTATTCATTATCATCGTCATTTTGGCTTATAACTATTGTTAGTGGATTATCACTAATTGTTTCTCCTGCTTCAGGGGAAACAATTGTTACTGGACCAACTTCTGGAGTACATTCTGTATTAGAAACTGTCGGTTCTGAGTCTGAATTTGAATCTGTATTGTTGTCATCTCTGTCACGAATAATAGTAATTACTGCAGGTGAGGGAGTGGTTTTATTATCTTCTGGTTTGTTTTGGTTTTGTAAATTGGTATAATTAAGCAGAATTACAGACAAAAGAACAGGTATTGATAATATAGCAGTAATAAATTCTATATATTTTTTCTTATCAGGAAGTTGACTAATTGATCTAACAAAACGCTTTAATTTATCAAACATATCATTAATTGTACTATATTTTAGATTACTATCAAGCCTTCATCCTAATTTTTTGTAAGAATGTAATTTATTAAATAAATCTATTACAATCGTTTTTTTTATATATTTATGCAAAAAGGTCTTATCCCAATTTTACTTTTAACATTCGTTAATATACTTAACTTTGCTATCATGATTCCTGTTCTTCCGTTTATTGTAGAACAGTACGGTGGCGGTTCTCTTATGTATGGAATTTTACTTTCCATGTATCCTTTATTTCAATTTTTTGCTGCTCCAATATTGGGAGCTTGGAGTGATTTACAAGGAAGAAGACCAGTGCTTCTTATATCGCAAGCAGGAACTCTAATAAGTTGGGTAATTTTTGCTGCAGCTTATTTTGTTCCAAATATTTCAATTGGTACATTTGCATTACCTATTATAGTGATTATGATTGCTCGTATTGCAGATGGTATTACAGGTGGAAATAACTCTGTCGCAAATGCATATTTGACAGATATTACTAAACCAGAAGAACGAGCAAAACGTTTTGGAATGCTAGGTGGTATTGTAGGATTAGGACTTATTATTGGCCCTGCAATTGGTGGCTATACCAGTTCTTTTGCAATAGGATTTTTAGGAACAGCACTTGCAAATATTGCACTTTCTACAGTTACACTCATCCTGATGTGGTATTTTTTACCTGAAACACTTAGTAGAAGTGAACGAGATGAATCGTTACATTTTAAATGGACTGATGAATTACAGTTTATTACCAAGCTTCGAAAATATTCTGAAAATAGAACTATAAAATATTTATTCTTTATTAGAGCATTCTTCTTATTAAGCTTTAATGCATATACATCAATAATCGTTTTATTTATGATTGAAGCCTACAACTTAAAACAGTCTCAGTTAGGCTTATTATTTTTAGTAACTGGTTCATATATGATTATTAATCAAATGTTTGTATCACCATTTTTTGCTCGAAAAATAGGTGTGTTACGAACATTTGTAATTGGATTAGCTCTATTCATTTTGTCATTAATAACATTAGAATTTGCTACAAATGTATGGTTATTTTTAATAAATGCCTATTTCTTAAATGTAGGTATAGCAATGGGTTTTCCAACATTTAAATCATTACTATCACATAATGTAGAACAAAAGAAACAAGGTGAAATTCAAGGAATTGACGAAGCATTTTTAGCAGCAGCAGCTACAATTGCACCAATTACAGCTGGTTTTATTTATCAACATGTAGGTAAATATTCATTTGGTATTTTTGCAGTAGGACTATTAATCCCATTGTATTATTTTGTCACCAGATATAAAAAGAAGCCTAACGATTAAGATTATTTTTTACTGTCTTTATACCACATGTAGTACACAACAGGTACAAAGAAGAGTTTAATAACACCTGAAAAGAATAAACCTGCAATAATTGCTCCTCCTAAACCTCTCCATAACGGATCAGATAATGTAATAGGAAGAAGTCCAAAAATGGTTGTAATTGATGTTAACAATACAGGTTCTAAACGACTTCCAGATGCATCAATAATTGCTTTTTTAAGTTCCATGCCATGACGTAAATTTTCATTTATTTTTTCCATAACAACAATTGCATTTGTTACAACAATTCCAAACAAGGCCAGAATACCAATCAATGCTGGGAATGAAAGAGGAGTACCTGTTAATCCGAATACATAAAACACACCGGAAATTGCAAGCGGAATAGTAAGCATAACAATTGCAGCTTGACGATATGAACCGAATTCAATAATCATGGTTGCTAAAATAAGTAAGAAAGAAAGTCCCATAGCCTGAATAATAGAATTTATGGAATTTTGATTTTCTTCATTTACACCGCCAGTTTTCCAACTATAACCTTGTGGAAGATCTAAAGAATCAGCATATTTTTCCAAACCTGCATTAATTTCTGTAAGATTATAACCTTCAGCAATACTACCAGAAACAGAAATAGTACGATATCCATCTTCACGAGAAATAAGAGTTGGATTGTTTTCAAGCTTCAAACTACCAAGAGAAAGTAATGGAACATTGCCACTTGGACTTGCTATGTAAAGCTGACTTAAATCTTCAGGAGTTACATTGCCAGAAGTAAGTCTAAAGATAACATCTCGTTTTTCTTCAAATCTAACTGAATCAAGAGTAAAGCCATTTGCATAAGTACGAAGCCACAAAGCCAAAGTATCTCTGGTTATACCAGCATCTGCGAGTTTACTTGCATCTGGAACAAATACTATTTTACTTGTACCTGATTCTAGAGATTTACTTACATTTGAAATGCCTGGTTGATCTTCTAAATAACTTATTATTTTATTAGAATAACTATCTAAAGTTCCTAAATCATCACCTAATAATTTAATTTGAATATCAGCACCTGCTGGTGGTCCACCACTCAATTCAATAACTTGTAGCTCACCACGATCATAGTCTTTTAATGTATCACGAAGATTATCTGCAATTTCAAACGAAGTAACATCTCGATCTTTTGCATCACCAACATTGATGGTATATAAGAATGAATTTGTTTTAGATTCTCGTTCAAAATTGGCATCAAATTGATACCCTGTTTCAGAAACAATTCGTTGAACATGTTCAGTATTTCTAATTTGATTAAGTAATCTTTTAGCTTCTGCTTTTGTTTCTTGAATACTAGTTCCTTGAGCCAAACTTACAGAAAGATAGAGTGTATCTTCATCTGTACTTGGAAAGAATTCGTTTTTTACTAAGCCAAAAGGTACAAGTAAATATGAAACTAATGCAAAAACAACTAAGAAAGAAATAACGCCACGTCGATAACTTGCACTATCCAACACTTTGGTAATAACTTTCATGTACAAAAGACTAAGTTTTTGTGTATTAATAATACCGTTATCCAGAACGATACGAGCCTTATTAAGCCACTTTTGAAAACGAGGATTTCGATCAAAAAGATGTTGAAGTCTATTAATATAAAGACCTTTAAAGAAATATAAAATTATTCCAATTGCGATAATGATTATTAAACTTGGAATCATAAAAGCATTCTTTGGAAGAATAAAATAGATAATTGCTCCTAAAATAATAAAACTCAAAACTGTAAGTAAAATTCTTACTCGTTTTGGCATATTCAATTTAAGAAAGACAATCATAAGTGGGATAGTTATAAGCACAGCAATGGCTGTAGATGAAACCATCGTAGCGGTAATAATAATTGGTATTGGCTTAATAAATTCACCAATAATACCTGTTGCTAGTAATAATGGAATAAATGACCAAATAGTAGTAATTGTTGTAGACCAAATAGGAACTATAAAATCTCGCCATACAAGGATGCCAGTTTCTGCAGTGGAAAGTTTACCGGTACCATAATAACGTGTCATTGCAGAGACAATAACAATGGTGTCATCGATTAAAAGACCCAGAGCAATAAGGAATGAAAACATTGTTAAAAAGTTCAGTGTTTGACCAAATCCATTTGCAATAGCAATTGCAGATAAAAAGGTTAATGGAACAGTAAAAGAAGCAATCAATGCTTGTCTTAAACCAAGGAATACCAATAAAACAATAAATATCAGTAAAACAGTAGTTCCAAATTCATGAAGTAAATCATCAAATTGTTTGGTGATCATTTCACCTGTATTACTAATATTTACTAGCTTAATTTGATTTCCGTAAGGTTTAATATATTCTTCAACTGCTTTTACAGTTTCTTCAGCTGCTTCGTCAATATCAGAAGATTTAGTTTTATATACAAAAAACTGAACTGCAGGTTGTGCTTCTTGTGAACCATCAGCGTACAATGTTTCAGATTGATTAGCTGTTGGAGCTTCTTGAATAATAGCTATATCACTTAATGTAACTACAGTTTCTTCAACAGTAATTTTAATATTTCGAATATCTTCTATAGAACTTACATCGGGGTCAATAGTTAAAGAAAGAGTAGAACCGTTTGCTTGTACAGCTCCAGCTGGATATGATGAAGTTGCAGCTGATAAAGCTTGGGATAGTTGTAAAGGTGAAATATTATATTCATTTACTTTTACAGGATCCATAAGAATCTGTAGTTCTTGATTAACACGCCCAGAAATTTGAACTTGACCAACATGTGGCAAATCTTCAATGACATCTTCAAGATTTTTTGAAATACGCATGAGAGTTGGAAGATCTTTTGATGTTAGTGCAAAGGTCCATACTGGTGCATTTTCAAAATCAAGTGCTTGAACCTGTGGAGTTGTTGCGTCTTCGGGTAAATCATTTACTAAATCTACTGCTTCTTGTACATTATCACGAGCTTCATCTGTTTCGACTGTAGATAAGAACTGTAAAACAATTGTTGAAGCATTATCACGAGAAGTAGAAGTCATTACATCAACATCTGCAACAGATTTAAGTTGATCTTCTAAAGGAATAGTAATAAGCGCCTCAATATCTTGTGGAGTAGCTCCAGGAAGCACAGTATTTACAACTACTATTGCAATATCTACTTCTGGATTTAATCTTCTTGGAATATTAAAAAAGTTAATAAGTCCGATTACAAAGATAGAAATAATCAATAAAAGGACGAGACGAAAATTTGTTAAGTATTTCGCTTGAAATGAATTCCAAAGATTGGAGTCAAATTTGAGTCCTTGTAAATATGATGCTATTTTTTCTGCCATAAATATGTGAGTTTAGTTCTTAAAAGAAACAGGATCTCCACCTACGATAGATCTATCTAAAATAATCATATCGCCACTTGCTAAGCCACTTTCTACCTCTACAAAACTACCAATTACATTGCCAAGTTTAATGGGCTTTGTTACAGCTTTTTTATCTTTAGCGACAAATACATAGGTATCAGTTTCGGTTTGATACACACTATCAAGAGGAATAAATGGCACTGCAGATCCTGTATCGAACATGCCGACAGGAATTTGTACAGTTATATATCCATCATTTGTAACTTGTTGATGATACATATCTGGAATAGGGAAGTAGACTCCATATAAACTTCCATTAATTGCATCTTGTGTTACATAAGATGGGTATGCTTCGTATTCAAAATTACCAACTGTCAAAATACTTGGTTCCATATAAGAAACTTTTTGTGCAATCTCTCTTGGAACATAGGCAATAGCTACAATTGGATCTTCTTCAATTGCCTGACTTAACACAATAAGTGGTGTTCCAGGTTGAACTGCTTGACCGACTTTAACATTAACTCGTTGAACTACAGCGTTAAATGGAGCTGAAGGTGCCATTGTTGCAGCTTGAACTTGTGCAAGTTGATACTGTAATCGAGCAACATCTCGACTTAAATCGAGTGCTTTTTCTTGAATTTCAAGTTGTTTAATTGCAATATCTTTTTGTAAGGTTGAAAGTTCTGCTGGAGTTTCTTCATCATCAGATGCGTAATCTGTATTACGAAGAGCACTTCTTAATTGATTATTTGCAGATAAAAATTGACTTTTCATTTGTTGTAATCCAGTAATTTCAGTTGGAGTTGTACTTCCTGCAATTCCTGCGTCAAGTGCTTCTAGAATATCTTCATTTAAAACTATTGCGTTATTTGTTTCTTCAATAGACTTTCGAGAAATTTCTCGAAGTTCATCTGAATTTTCATCAGTTTTATTTGCAATATCTTTTTGTTTTGCAATTAAATCCTTTTGAGTATCATATGTTTCATTTACATTTTGAAGCTGTCTTGCTGCTAGATTGGCTTGTAATGCCATAGCATCTCCACCCTGATAATTACTTGATTGATAGAGAAGGGTAGTGCCACGAGAAACTGCTGTTCCAGGTTCTACATAAATATTCTGTACAATTCCAGGTGAAAGTGCAGTTATTGTAACAACGCCAGATTTTTCAATCTGAGCTTGTACATTTAATTTTGGAGCTGCCCCAATAGTATAAATTTCTACTTCTTTTGGCTCATTAGTAACTTCTTTTTTTTCAACAGGTGGTTTTTGAAGTAGATTACTTAGAATTATAAGAACAACAAGAATACCTAATAGAATAAATAGTGTAGTAAAAGGTCGTTTTTGAATAAAAGCTGAAGCCTTCTTTTTTGGTTCAGATGTTCTTTTTGTAATGAAGTTTTTGGCTTTTGTAAAGCTCTTTTTAATGTTATTCATCATAAGCCCTATAGTATATCATGAAAAGGGAAAAAAGGGAAGAGTAAGAAGTAGATTAAATCTTCATAAATGAAAGAACCCCGCCCATGTGATGTTGTCACACAGAGCGGGGTTCAGATAGATATGAGTAACTAGTCTCACTTTATTTCACAACGCGAATTGTGGTTAAATTGAAACAATTACTCGCATCAGACTAAAGAAAAAACCATACTGCAAGCACTGCAGTTGTCGTCATTGTGACGGTATATGGCAGTGCCATCCAGAACATCCGACCATAGGAAAGGCGAATGAGACCTGCAATGGGCGAAGTCAAAAGGAACAGGAAAGCAGCTTGTCCGTTAGGAGTTGCAACAGATGGAATGTTAGTCCCAGTGTTAATTGCAACTGCAATAAGTTCAAATTGCTCTCGAGTCATTTGTCCCGCATCAAACGCGGCCTTGGCCTCTGAAATATATACAGAAGCTACGAACACATTATCGCTAATCGAGGATAGGATGCCAGTTGCTGCAAAGAATGCCAGCAATTGGTTTTTACCCTCAACATGCAGTGCCCATTCAATAATCGGTGCAAATAAATGATTCTCATGAATCATTGCAACGATTGCAAAGAACACTACAAGTAAAGCGGCAAATGGGAGCGACTCCGTGAACGCATGACCGATGCGGTGTTCCTCCGTAATACCATTCATTGCAGTTAGAAAAACAATAATGCTAAGGCCAATTAATCCGACCTCAGCAACATGAGTTGCTAACGCAACAATTAGTGAAATAGCGGCGAACGCTTGCACGACTAAACGAAGAGTTCCTTTTTGATCCCTTTTGTTGTTTTGTCGTCGTGCAAAATCGAGCATAACTTGTCGTGTTTGTGCTGGCAGTGTAGCACCGTATCCAAACCATTTATTTTTCTCTAGGATGATACAAGTACCAAGACCTACGAAAAATACAGGAATTGAAACTGGTGCGACCTTTACAAAGAATGTTACAAAGTCCCATTCCATCAAATGTCCAATGAGGACATTCTGTGGTTCCCCAACTAATGTACAAACACCTCCTAATGCAGTACCA
The DNA here is from genome assembly GCA_964435665.1 of uncultured Gammaproteobacteria bacterium. Classification (GTDB taxonomy): domain Bacteria; phylum Patescibacteriota; class Microgenomatia; order UBA1406; family GWC2-37-13; genus MFZZ01. The sequence goes on from CAYSZW010000001.1 coordinate 48,143, forward strand.
ACTGCGGCATGCATTAGAATACTACGTAAAAATGCTCTAAATTGCTCCAGTTCTTCACGCCATTCGTGATGAACCGCATCATCGTTTGTAGCATCATGATCATCTTCTTCACCTCGACGTGAAGCGAAGCGATGATATACTTGAAAGAATCCTTGAGTAACGTTGATGACAATAGCAACAACCGTTAATGCATCGAGGAATGCACTTAGAAAGGCTCCCAAAAAAGCAAAAACGAATGCTAATGTTGGTTTGTTTCCTATGCGAACAAGAATGTTCGTGAAGACAAACAGTAGCAGATCTCTCATAAAATAGATTCCCGCTACCATGAACATCAGTAAGAGTAAAATAGGGAAGTTGTGTTCAACTTCGGTATATACTCCTGCTGGTGATGCCATACCAATCACTACTGCTTCAATTGCAATCAATCCACCCGCAGGAAGCGGATAGCAATTGAGTGCCATTGCAAGACAGAAGATGAACTCAATGATGATGATCCATCCTGTGATAAACGGTCCGACCGTCAATAACAAGATAGGATTCAAAATCAAGAATCCCAGAATAGTAAACTTATACCATTCTGGAGAGCCATCCAAAAAATTCTCAAAGAAATTTTTCATTGTTCCTCCTAAAGAGTTGAATCAAGAATACGCAAGTGAGTTGTAGGTCGTCTGTAGACCAATATAACCATAAAAAAGCAAAGAAGAGTATTAGTTAGTATGCCCATAACATTTATTTAACCAAATAAAATAAATATTATTTGCGCACTAATTTATGACCATATTGGTCTACAGAGTTATTTAGTCTAATTCTATCTGTTAATGTGCTGATAGTTTTTGCTATCAATATATTATTAAAATAAGTAAACTATTTACTTAAATCATTAATATAGTCCTATAGTATATAGTATTTATAAATGAACTCAATACATATGCATGATGTATTAATGTGAGGAGTATTATACAGTATTAAAAGATAAAGAAGTATTTAATTAGCTATTTTGTAGTTTTTCCATAATCTCATCACTTGCTTCTTCGGGAGTAGAATCTTCGGTATTTACTACAACATCAGCATATTCTCTATAGAGCATATCTCTTTTATTGTAGTGTTTTTCCATTGTTTTAAGAACAATATTTGGTCCATCTTTTTTAAATTCACTATATAGATTTACTAATCGTTCAGTTAAAACTGCTGGTCTTGTTTCTAAATATACAACTTTTACTTCAGAAGTATTTTCTTTAAAGTAGAGGATATTTAAATTATTTTCAACAGTTGCTCCACCAAAGATGATTACCATATTATCTTTTTTACTTAATTCTTTTGTAGTTTCTAATTCTTTTTCTTTCCAAACAGACACTTTGTCTTTATATGCTTCTGTTACTGTTTTAAATGTTGTTTTGCCTAACACAAGATCATCAAGTTCTACGCATTCATATCCCATTTTTTTAGAAAGTACAGTTGCGACACTTGTTTTACCTGCTCCTAATAGTCCAATTAAAAGTATTACCATATATGATTTGTTAAAACTTATACTAGACCCATATTAGCGTCTGACAATTTATAAGTCAATAGAAGGAGATACCGATAGACATATCCATGATGTATCTAAACTTAGTGAGTATGCGGATTAGCAATTAAGTTATATGCTAATTTACGTTGATACATCTCAGTTAATTTAGGATTTTCTTTAGTTAATTTAACTAATTCATCATTATTTTCTTTGATAAGATCTTTATTCTCTTTAACGAGTTTTTTAATAATACTTTCGTGTTCATTTTTACCTAAATATTTATCGATCTTATTAAGATATTCAACAACCATTTGACTGGTAATAATACGGGCCTTTAGAATACCAATACGGTCTTGAATTAAATTTTGTCTTTCTGATTTAAAGAATTGTTTTAATAATGGAAATTGACCAGCAAGTGATCTAAGTTTATAAATGCGTTTTCTAAAGGAACCCTCTGTTTTAACTTTGCCTCCAGCAGTAACTGCTCGGCTTGCGTATACTTCTGGATACTCTAATGCATCTTCTTGAATATCAAGTTCTACATCAAAGTCAAAATAAACGTTTTCAGAAACATAACCTTGGTTATATAAATCTTCTAAACCATTTCTTTCAATCTGAAGTGATTGAATGCGAAGACTTTTTTCAAAATATTCGGGTTTAAGAATAGAATTGAGTTTCTTTTTATGTTCATTTTCAGCATCATTTAATTCTTTCTTTAAATCTTGAAGAATATCTGGATCAAATTCCTGATCTTTTAGATTTTCAAGAGATTCTTTTGCTTCTTCTAGTTCAAGAATAGTAAGTTCTTCATGCAATACTTCTTCTTCTTTTTTAGGAAGATGAACACCTAATTTTAATAAGAGTCCTTTAATAGTTAATCCATTTATAAGAAGGGTAAAAAGTAATGCTCCCATGGTGAAACTTAACATATCATTTCTATATGCAAAATCTTCTGGAAGAGAATAGACAAGTACTAATGGAATAACTCCTCGTAAACCACCCCAGTTTAAAATATGTAACCAACTCATTGGTAAATTAGGTTCATCTTTAAAGAATGGTGTATAGTTCGTAATAAGTGCTGATCCATATACAGAAACTGCTCTACCCAAAAGTACAGCAACAATTGCATAGAGAATATTTATTGGATTATTTGAAAAGATTGAAAAATCTAAACTAAATGTTGCAAAGAAGAATACGAGTGAAAGTGAAAGGAATGCAAAATAAGACCAGAATGATTCTACGAAATGGCGAACTCCAGCTGAAAATTTAGTTTTACCTAAGTTTCCGACAACAATTCCACAGATAACACAGGCAATTACACCTGAGAAATGAAAGAAGTATTCAGCAGCAGCAAATGAACCCAAAGCTGCGGCAACTGTAATTGTTGTTTCAATAACTGGGTCGTTTTTAATTTTCTCAATAATTTTTGAAAACAGATAACCAGCAATTGCTCCGAAAATAATACTTCCTACAAATGTGTACACAAATGTCCATGTAGAACCAAGGAGAGCATCTGATTGGAAACCGGTACTCGCAAGAACAAAAGCAGAAATAACTTTAAAAGCTATAACACCCGTTGCATCATTTAACATACTTTCACCATCAGCAACTAATCCTAAACGTTTTGGTGCACCTAACGTTTTAAACATACTAATAACTGCGATAGGATCGGTTGCAGAAATAAGAGCTCCAAATAAAAGGGCCATCTCAAATGGATATCCAATAGCTACAGCTAAGAAATAAGCAATTACAAAGATAGATATTAATAAGCCAAATGTCGCAAAGAATGTAATTGTTTTAAATTGAAGTTTAAACTGATGAAAATTAATATGAAAAGCAGATTCAAATAGCAACAAAGGAAGGAGTACAAAGTAAATAACATCTGAACCTAATTCTAAATGAACTGGAATATGAAACCATTTTACAAAAAATTGAGCAATAATACCCACTAGTAAAAGAGCGACTGTATAAGGTAATGCTGAAAATTTATTAGTAAATCGTTGAAGAAGTCCTGTAAAAATAAGAAAAATTGAAATAAAAAGGATTAAATAAATAAGTCCATGTTCCATTAGTGGTATTTAATGTTAATTTTTAAAATAGATAACAAATATATCTCCCGGAGGCTTTATAACTAAAGTAAACACTATTTAGTATTTAGTACTCCCAGAGATTCATATTGTATCTTTTTTATTATATATTCGAGATGCATCATGGATATGTAGGTTATGAGAGATTTTCATCCATGTCTTTTTCAATCAGTTTACGTAAATAGACTGATTTAGGGAGTTTATTTTTTTTAGCAATATCATCTAAATAAGAAGCAATATTGGGTGTAATAAAAAACGTAAATCTTAAATCACTTTTACTATGAATATAGTGCAAAAAATCATCCAAAATTGATGGAAGTTGAGGTGGAGTATAGCGTTCGCATAACAGTTTTTCATCTTTATGATGAGCTAATAGAGAAGGTGGTTCACCTTCACTATAAAGAATTAAAACTGGTTTACCAACACGTAGTGCAAGAGATATTTCGTAACCAACACTTATACTTGGAAAAGAAGTTTCAGCCACAATTCCGTCACAACTATGAATCCATTTTTCTAGTTGATTATGAAAAGCTAAACGTTCTTCGCGTGTTCCTAAACTAACTTCTTGTTCTGTAGGTTTTAGAATATGATCTGCAATAACATCATTTCCACGACTTTTTATATGCTCAATAATTTTTTTATAATTGGGCAAATATTGCTGCTTGGCAGTAAGCGATGCTGTGAAGTAAATCTTCAGATTTTTTTTAGAATTCATATAATATTATACCATTTATATTACATTAAGAGCAATAGTACAATTATAAAGTACCATGTTGAGCAATTACGTAAAAACAGTCATTCTCTTACAAATCCTTAATACTATATACTTATACTAGCAATTAATTAATAAATTATAAAAAACATCATATGGATAAGAAAACTGATTTTAAAACAGGAATATTATTTGGGGCAGTTCTGGGAGGATTAGCAGCATTTTTTTTGGCACCAAAATCTGGTAAAGAAAATAGAGAAATGGCAAAGAAAAAATTTAGTCAGTTAAAGAAAATGATGGAAGATAAATCAATTGATGAAATTGTAATGGAGATTTATGGTATGGCTTCTGATGAAGGTAAAAAATTATATGTAAAAGCAAGAAAAGATTTAGACAAAAGACTAGATGAAATGAATAATACACTTGGCGAAATTGACAAAAAGAAATATATGGCACTTGTTGATGACGTTATGGAGCATGTACAAGGAGAAGCTGAAGCAACTAAAGAAAGAGTAACCCAATTACAAGCTTACTTAATGAAAAGATGGGATAAAGCTCAAAATATGGCACAAAAAGATGCAGAAATGGTTGTATCTGATGTAGAAGATAAAGTAGTCAAAAAGAAATAAGCAGTTTATAATAAATGAATGGATATCCAATCAATTTTCTATATTATCGCAATCATAGTAATGTTAACGTGGCTTGTTGTCCTATTCTTATTTGCAACAGTTCTTTGGACTCTTTATACTGGCATTAAAAACGCTCCTAAAAAGATAGAAGAAACTGTTTCCAATATAATTGAGAACAATAAGTCTGGCTTAATGGGCATGGTAGGAGTGACGCTTGGTTCATTTCTCCTATCTCGAATAAAGAATTGGATGAATAAATAAATTCTTAGAGTTGATCAAAAAAAGCGTTTGCATCTGAAACACTTTCATCATCTGGTGAAGCCTCAAGTGATTGAGGAAGCATAATATATATTACTTCTGCGTTTTGATCTCGTATTTCCAATTGATATTCTCCTGGAGGAACATCTAAAGCGGTTGCTATCGCAGATTTAACCTTTGTTACTTCAGTTCCTTTTTTTGGATGAGCAATTTGTGCTGCTTCAATAGCTACACAAGCACCAACAGTATCGCCATCTAAGGCTGGAATTAAAAGTAATCTCCCATTAGGATTTCTTTTGGATTCAGCAACATATAATTGTCCAGGTTGAATAACTCCTTCTGTGATTGCTTTGTAATGAGATACTTCTGGTCCTTTTGCACCTTCATTTTCAGTACGGGAATATCCACGAGTACCTTCAACAATTACATAAGATTGTTGAGGATCTAAAGCATTAGCTAAAACTTTACCTTCTAATGCAGTAGCAATGACATCATAATTTTGTGAAAAAAATGATGCTGTTAATTCTTCAGGAGTTTTTGGTGCTTCTGGAGAATTATTTAATTGTGGGTTTTCTAGTGAATTAGGTTGTGCCATAGGTATATTATACAATATATTAAATAATATTATTAGCTGATAGCATTCTTAAATGAGATATAATCGAACTTCTATATTTTTTAAATGCGTTTTGGAAATCTCGATCATTGGTAAAATATTCACGTAATGGAATATGATTATTAAGATCGTAGATAGTTCCAGCTAGAAGATATTCACTCTCTTCATAATTACAGCCCATTTCATTTTCTACAAATTTTCGTAAATCCTTCCACGTATTTTTATCAATTGTATTTTTAGCATGCGATAAACCTTCTAGAGTAATTCGAGGTATCCAAGAAGTTTGACAATCAAGTAATAATGCAACTTGTCTATAATCAAACTGATTATTTTTTACTCGACCATGAGTATTAATAATATCTATACATATACGTTCAGCTTCTTCTAAAGAAGCATATCTATGAGCAATGGGTTCAACAAAATTTCTAAACTGTTGATACGGTATTGAAATTTCTACACCTTTTATAAGAAAAGTTACATCAGTCTGTGGTTGTTGTACTAATTCTATTGGTGTATATGTAATATCTTCGATTACAGATGGAACTGTCTCAGTATTGGAAATTGTCAACGGTGTTGCATTGCTCGATGGATTTCCAAAATCCATACTTTCAATATCAAATTCTTCCGCATGAAATAATGATAAAGAAATTGGCTTATTTTCTTTTGGTTTGAGAACTGGAACAGGTGAGACTTTTTTACTACTAATAAATTGTTGTGGATCTGTATGGAATGTTAAAAAGTTAGGATCGAACCCAGTTAAATCTATTGGTGAAACTTTTTTTACAATTAATGACCAGCCAATTCGTCTATTTGGTTTTATATCTTTAGTCCAAGAAGGACCAGAATGTTCTGTATCTATTTCAAATCCAAAGTAATCTTGAAGTGCTAATGAAAAGATTATAAAGTCTTCTGGATCATCAAATGTGCTTTCAGGAAGAGTAATTGCTAAAGTACCACCAGGTTTTAAAACACGATGTGCTTCTGATAATACTTTAATACGTTCATTTTCTGAAAGGTCACCATGTAGATTATTTTTTGTCCAGTCAAGCATGAATGACATATCAACTGCATCAAAAGAATCATTATGAATTGGAGCAGCATTATCAGCTGTATCTTTTGCTTCTGCTAAATTTGATGCTTTACTCACTAAATAATTAGCAATTTCTGGATATTCTAATTTCATCTTCTGCATTGCAGCTTTATTAATATCTAAATTAGTTACAAGTGGAGTAGGGTAATCAATTTCTTCTGCAATAGTTCGTGCAAGTAAACAACTACCTGCACCTACAGAAAGAACAGAATTTGGTTCTTGTTCTCTGAGTAATGACCACACTAATCGCGCATTATTACCAACAATTCGATCAACATCATGAGCACCATCAAAATATGATTCAATAAATTTTTGAAAACCACTTTGATCTCCAGAAAATTTTGATAAGAAATCTATACTGTTATCTTCACCGGAACCTTTTAATCTTTGCATCATCCAGCGAAGTTCTGCTTGTTTACGTGCATCCTCAGTATGAATGGTTCGGCGTTGTTTTTCGTCAAAAAACTCTTTTTCTTTATGAGAAAGTTGTACGCCAAACGTTGCCATTAAATTGAGTAGTCTTTTATATTCAACGGTATCTCGTAAACCTTCATCAATAGTAGTTTCCGTATTTAATATGGTACATGAAATGTTTTTATGTAAATCCATTCCAGGTCTAAAGAATCGTCCAAAAACCTGTTCAAGAGCATGATGATCCCATGGCCAGCCAAGCATGATAATGTCTATATCTTTTATATGTGCATTTTCTGGTGTATCACGAACTGCAAAATCCAAACTTTCATAAACAGTTTTTAATACACCCAAAAATATACTAAATTCTTCACCATTGGTTCGCCATTTTTCAGAAAGTTCACGACGTTTTTTAAAGTCTACATCACCATCGATAGCATGGACATTAATATCTCTGTCTGCTAGCCATAATTCAACTTGTTCTTTTAATGACCAATGACCTTGAGAATCGGTAATACCGTCTTTATGTTCTGGTGAAATAATAAATGTTTTTCTAGTAATGGTATCTTTTTGGGATGAATAATGTTCTGTTAAATAGTTATAAAGCATTCTATATTTTGCTGTGCGTGGAGTTGGAAAATCTTTTGGCCATAGTTGTTTAATATCTTCAAAACCATTGATGGTATGAATAAATTCGACTAATCCGTTTGGAAATTGTTCACGATCAAATAGTACATGTAATAACATATCTCCACCATTATGTTCTGTAATCCAATCAAAGTTAAATGGTTCATCTTGGTTTGAAGCTTTCCATTCTTCATATAACTGGGCAATTCTTTCTGAAACCTGAGTTTGACTAAATGTAGTTTCTGGTTTATGACCATTTTGTAATAATGAATTAACTACAATTTTTGGATCTAAAATAGTCGTTCTTTGTAAATGCATAAGATTAAGAGCTGAAGCTTCTTGACTATGAACCCATTCATAAATCATTCTTTCGTAAGAACCCATTTGTAAATTTTTGACATTAAAATGATACTCGGGAACTTTATCTCCAAAAATATCTTGTGTAGATACACGCATCATTAATCTATTTCCAAATAATTTTGTAAATACGACATGAGGATTTTTTCCACATTGAGCGCTGAATGAAGCATTTTTATCTGTTTTGGTAATACCAAATTCTTCAGGGTAGAGAAGTCCCATCATGACATCATAATCTTGTAAAGAAGAGACAAGTGGTGTTGCAGTTAAAGCAATAATTGGAATATCTTCATTCGGATCTGATTTCTTATTTTGTTTTTCAACCCCACGAACAATATCTATTAAGCCTTGTGTTGATTGTGCATCTAGCGATCTAAATGTATGAGCTTCATCAATAACAACTCCATCAGAATTTCGTATTGTTGTAAGAATAGTTTTTAAAATTTCAAAATCAGGTTTTTTAACCATTTGACCAATAAGTTCTGCTGCGACATAGACAGATCCATCTCCAAAGAAAGCAGGGTGAAAAATATCTTCAAGACATGAAACTGAATAACTTGTTGAAGATGGTTTACTTGCACGTCTATCTTCTGGAAATAATTGACAGAAAACACCTTCACCTAAAATACTTCTTAAAGTTTGTTCAGCTGTTGGATTTAAATAAAATTGTTCAGCGTTTTTATAATTTTTGCTGTAAAAATCTCTAGCTCCACGTATTGCGAAAACTGGTTGTTCTTGTAAAGATTCTTCTGTAAAAACTTTTTTAGCTTCGTGAGGCCACGTATCTCGAGCATTCGCAGGACCAAAAATAACAGGTCGTGTAGCACCACTTTCTTGCATTGCAATAAAAGCAGTAGCAGTTTTACCAGAACCTGTTCCACCATTTAAAAGTAATCGTTTTTGTTTTGCATACTCATTTCTTTCTGGACGAGTAAATTCATCAACAATATATCGTTGTCGCATGTGTGGAAATGGCACTTCTTTATCTTCATAGACACCAGGAATCATTGTTCTAAAAGATGAAGGAATATCTTTATGAGCAATAATTGTTAGTCGAGATTTAATTCTTTGTAAATAGTCTCGTTTTAACGCATTTGTCTCTTGTTCCATTAATTCATTTAGTTTTTCAAATCCTTTTTCTGCGCCATCATTAAATAGTTTTAAAACATGATTTTCGACGAAGTTAAGTGCAATATGATCTGTTACGGATTCTGGATTATTGAATATTTTATCTGGAAGACGTTGAAACATTGATCCGAAATCACCAGATACATGTCCACTACGATTTACTACAATATCGCCTAAGTACGGACGAATAAGAGCACGTGTAGTCATTGCTCGCATAGCTTCTTCACGTTCGGCAGTTGGCAGATGTTGAAATAAAAGTGCATTTGCAATTGCGCCAAGAACTGGCATATCTACAACACCAATAAGTTGTTGTAAATCTGGATCTTGAACAATAATTCTTTCTAAAGCAGCTTCCGTATCTTCTTCAGAGACTTTGATATATTCATCAACATTAATGACACCATTTCCTTTTAACAGAACGTATAATTCTTGTCTCATTTTTTCAACTTGTTCTTGTTCATGTGGTGGAACAAGAGTCTTAAATGGAGCAAATTTTGTTAAGAGCATATCTGGTGAGTGCCCAATAGATTGTTGAAAATCTGGAGCAAAAATTCGTCCATCATCTATAAGAGATCGCGCAATACGATACTTTTTTTCATAATCTGTACCAAATGGATACAAATCCCAAATTGTTTTTTCTGAACCATCTTTACCACTGTATCGTGCAGAAAGTAATGTATCTGGATCAAATCCAAATAAATTTTCACTTCTTTGAATTGGCACAGAAGAATCACGATCTGTAGGTGGAACAACTGGTGGAATTATTGGTTTATTTTCAACTGTCATGATTTTGGTGTTAAATTATCAAAAAAATTATTTGCATCTTCAGCTTGTCCTGGAAGAATTTCTGATTGTAACTTTTGATGATATTCTGTAACTAAGCCTTTTACTATATTTTCGACTAGTAGTTTAGTAGTTGATTGTGGATCATCAAAACAAGGTAAAATTATTTGTATCTCACCTGATTGATTCAAATGAGCAAATATGTTTCCTCTCATGGTTGGACTGTCAATACCAATAATTAAACGAATATCAGTAATACTTGGGAACATATCGATCATAAAACTATTTATGTTAAAAGCAGAAAATGTTGAAGTATAAATAGGCCCATCAATTGGAGATGGACGAGTATTTAAATATGCAACAATTTCATTAAATTGAGTGCTTGTAATTTGTGCTGTGTCTTCTACAGTATCTTGATTATTTTCTGTTTGTAAGTTCATCCCTTCAGTAAGCATTGAAATGACATTCTGATTAATATCAGCATGTAAAAGTTCTTCAATAAAAGCATCAATTTGTGTAGATTTCCCAAAACGCATTTTTAAATTATCAATAATCTGTGGAAGGGCTTTATGATAGGTAACTAAATTATAATTTTTGTAGACTGGATCTGTTCCACCATCATAATGTTTACTTTGACCAGTTAATAAATAGATTAGCGGATAATTTTCATTAAATTCTTCGGTACTTATATTAGGTTTAAGTCTTCGCATTAAAGTTGGAGAATATCTAAGAGTACGAATCATATCAGTAACAAGAAGTTGGATATGATTATCACTGAGCCCATTTAAAGTTTTTACAAATTGTTTATCAAAAGATTCTTTTCTGGTTTCTGGTTTAAAAGCAGGTAACAATAATTGTTCTGCTAGATGCATCTGAAATAAACTTATATTGCCAATTAATGGATTCATAGCATCAACAATTGGTGATACATTTGACTCATCAGATCTAGGTGATGGAGTATCGACATCGAAATCATCCATAACTTTAATTAACTCTTCATGTGGTATGGGAGTTAATAAGAAAGTTGTAATAAGCTGTTGTTGGAAAAAATCATTTTTATCTGCAAGTGTTAATAATTTATATCCATTTTGAATAAAATCTGAAGTTTTGGTTGATCGTAATAACTGTTTTAATTGTTGTCCAAAAGGCTTTCGGAGCAAATGAGATAATATTTCATCTTTTTTTCCTTCTTCAAGGAATTGTTGTATTTTATTTGGAAGACTCAGTAAATCCATTGGTTGACCATTAATAAATGGCTGTTCCATTTCTAAAATTAAATCACTCACATAATCTCCTTTTTTAATATGTGCTTGAAATATTTCGTCTTTAGGCATACTTCTGCCATATATACCTATTGGATAACTAATAATATATGGAGCATCTTTTGCAACTTGAGCAAAGAAAGTAGATATATGGAGTTCAGTATGAGGTGTTTTATAATTTTTAGGATTTTGTCTGTATCGTTTTTTTAAATAAATACTATTCTGTAAATAATCAGTTGCAATACTTTGCATTTCATCAAAATAATCATCAATATTCATAAGTGAAGCATCATGAAGACGATTACCTTTAACCACACCTGAACCTAAGTATTCATCTATTTTACCTACCAAAAATTGCAAACTAGTATATTGAGGTGAAGAAAAGAGATCATTACTATCTATTTGTTGCATAGTTAACATAGAAGAGTGTTGTAATGCTTTGGCAATATAGACTGCATTAGGGCTTTCTTCTAAAATAAATTCTAGAAATCTATTCATGAATCGAAGGTGATCAAAATTTTTTATATTAAATTGTGAAGCGACTTTTTCGTACTCTGTTAAATAGTTAGAAGTTTTACCTGTTGGATCTTCATAATTGAATAATTCATCAAAAAGGCCATTTGATAAATCAACTTCCTTGGGTATTGGAGTAATATTCTCACTATTTGAATACTGTGAATTAACAAGGCTGTATTTGCGGTCAGGTGACATGCAATAAGTATACTATACTATAGGTCAAAAATCAATGATTGGAGCCTTGGAGAAGAGTTAAACTTTTCTACCGTATTTTTCTTTAGAAAGACGGATGATTTTTTCCGTATTATCATTTTTTAATGATGGAAGAGGTAATGTTTTTGCTGGAAAGGGCAGAGTAGTCATTTCATCAATAGACATCTTCATAACAATTTGATATTTACCGAGAGTTACTAAATCATTTTGAGTATATAATCCTGAAAATTCTTTTGTTAAATATTCAGCATCACTTGCTCCTGTAACAAATGAAATAAGTGTTCCGACATTTCCAAAAATAGCATTAATAATTGTTTCATCAAGCTGGCCAATATATTGATTAGTTAACGTTAAAGCTAATCTATATTTACGTGCTTCTGAAAGAATTTTAATAAATGATGAAGTTGCAAAGTTTTGAAACTCATCTACATATAAGAAAAAGTCACGGCGATCAGCTTCTTTCATAAAAGAACGATTCATAGCTGCAAGTTGCATTTGAGTAATAAACATAGCTCCCAACAACTTAGCGTTATCTTCTCCTAATTTACCTTGTGACAAATTCATAATAAGAATTTTTCCACTATTCATGATTTCTTCTAAATTAACGGTAGATTTTGGACTTCCAATAATATTACGAATCATTTTAGAAGTTACAAACTGTCCAATTTTGTTTTGAATCGGAGAAATTGCTTCAACTTTAAGTTTATCTGTCATTTTATCAAACTCATTTGTCCAGAAGTTTAAAAGAACTTCATCTTTAACATGTTGAAGCATCTTTGTTCTATATTTTTGTTGAGAGAGGAGAGGCAAAGCATCTGCAAGTGTTGCATTTGGAATCTCCAATAATGTCAAAATTGTTAAACGTAAAATATATTCAAGTCTTGGACCCCAGCTATCACCATACAATTTATAGAAAATCGACACAATTCCAGAAGAAATTAAATCTTTTTGTTGTTGATTTTTAACTTCCAAAACATTAATTGAGAAAGGTCTTTCTGCATCAAAAGGCTCCAAATATACAACGTCATTAATTCTTCTTTTTGGAATATATTCTAAAATAGTTTCTGCCAAATCTCCGTGCGGATCAATAATACCAACGCCGCGTCCACGACGGATATCATCTATTGCCATATTTGCAATTAAGGTAGATTTACCCGAACCGGTTTTACCAATAATATACATGTGTTTGCGACGATCTTTTGATTTTGCTCCAAAAATTGAATCATTATTTTTATATTCAGCTTTTGCAAAAAAGTTAATGTCATTCTTTTCTTCTTCAGGAACTCTATCTGTAGTAGGTAAATTTTCTGGAGGCTCTCCAGCAAGAGTTTTACCCCAAGAGATATTTCGTATGCCAGAAAGAATTTTACCAGGAGGATGCCATAAGGTTGCTAATTCTTGGGCATTCATAATTTGACTGGTATGTTCAAAAAGGCTAAAAGATCTTTTTTTTGCACGATCTAAAAATTCTTTTTTACCCGAACGAATAGTAGACATGCCAAGTTTATTACCTTCGCCTAGTGCAAAAGCCCCAAATGTTCCCGCAATATTATCTAATAAAATTTGAGGATCATGATCTGGACTAGAAGAAGAGACAATTACACGAATAGCAGTTCGTCCACCTTCATACATAACTTTGCGAGCTAAATGAGAGGCATTTTCATCGGATTTTTCTTCTTTTGTAGCCCCAGTTGTAGGATCCTTAACTGTTTTTGTTCTGGCTTTTAATGTACTTCCTTGCCATGCAAATGAAGCAGGTGTTACTAATATTTGAATAGCTGCACGATACCAAGCATTTTGTTTTGATAATAAACCAATAAGAGAAGATAAGGCATCTAAATCGCCAAAATCTGCATATGTCTTTATAGGTAAAATATATTTATTTTGAAGCTGAACTTTACCTGCAGAAACAATTGGATTTTTTAAAACGATATCCATAGGATCTTGTGTACGCTGAATGGCACATTGTGGATAAGATGACTGAATAAGACTATGAACCAATGATTCACGATTAGTTGGCATTGAAGCATAGTAATAAATAGTTTGACCAGTAAGAAATATTTCAAATGCAAAATTATCGACCTCGTTAAAAAAACGAGTCATGAGACTTATCTGTCCAGAGAGTAGAGAAGAAAATATCTGTGTTGCTGCTTCTGGTGAAGTCTCGTCATCTTTTGGATTGCGTATTTGTAAATGGGAGAATTGCATACTATATTATACTAAATTAACTTAAATGTTTTCTTGATGCTAAATAAAGAAAGCCAGGAATTAAAATTAACAACAGAAAACCTGCATATTGCAAGTACTGAGGCCAAAATAAAATGACTATTGAATGAGAAGTTGATAATTCAGCATTATTAATATCAATAATCCAGCCGTTTGACCAGTTATTAATTGTTCTATGATCATTAATTTTAGAAGCAAAGAAAAATGGGAAGTGATTTTCTAGCCAGTTTGATTCGTCAACTTGATAAGCTATCCATCCATTATGATAACTTTGAGATAACATAAGTATGCCTGGCTGAATAGTGTCTTCGATTATATATTTACCTGTATGTATTTTTTTTGTATTAACAGATTTTGGTTCTATTTTTTCAATATTCTTGTTTGTATTAATTTCAACTTGAGATAAATAGTTATATGGAAATTGATAGATAGAGATATCTTTTATTTCATGTGCTGTAGTACTAAAGTTATAAGAAGAATTATTAAAAATTATTTGATAGCCTGTATCGAATTCATATGATGGAGGTATTATATAATGATTAGTTTTATAATCACGATCTAAGGGGATTTGTGTTTGAAGTAATTTTTTATCAGAAGAAGAAGAAAGTACGTTAATTGCTAAAGGAAATCCTTGTAATCTTTTTGCTTCAATAGAAACTATACTTCCTGAAGAAGTATCAACTTCATTTAAATTCACCCAGAAATTAGCAAATGTATCCTTTGCAAGTAGTCGTAAACTATTATCTGAATTATTAGGTTCTACAAAATAATTAGATGAGAATAACGGATTATTTGCAACATGATGTAGTTGATATTTATGTTGTGAAATAAGGGATGTCGAATCAATGTCTAGTGGTATTTTAGGTATTACTGTTTGCAGGCTAATTGGCTCACTTACTTCGACCGAATATTGTGTTTCTTGGGACTCTGTAAGTTTATTAATAGTTTGTGAGGTAATAAGAGGAAATGAAGTAAGAGTAACTTGTTCATAAGTAATTGTTTCTGGTTGATCAGAGTTGCTATTAGGTTCTAGAGTAAAAGAAATATTTAATGAACCAAAAGAATTTTTATTATATTCAAAGTAATTCTTGAATTCAGTTTTATTAACATTGAATCCCTTTTCAATACGATTTCTTTTGTTCACACAATCTTGTAGTTCATTACTAAATGCACAGTAAATAGGAAGTTCATCTTTACTTGAGGAATAATTAAAAGACATTTGTATAAGTGAATTTTCTTGTGATTCAAGTTGTTCTTGTAACGAAATACAAGCAGGTATACCTTTTCCAGATAATTGAAAACTGTTATCTGTTTTTTTAACTTGAGTTTGATAATCACCATTAGGTTCTACGCAAGGGTATGCTTCTCCAAAGCTAGTAGGAGGCAGATTAGTCACAATTTTATTTGTTGTTGAGTATATATTAATTACATTTCCAAGTGGAGAATTCTGGAAAGTACTTATACCAATTGTTTTATATTCGTTCGTTAGTTTAGTTACTTCGAAGACATCATTATTATTTACTGAAACTAATATTCCTTCTGTGTTTGAATTTAGATTAAAAGAAATTGTTTTATTTTGATTATTAAGAATTTTAGTTCCTAAAGATATTTGCGGCTCAATAATTTTTATCATTACATCAATTTGATTATTGACTTTTCGTATACTCAATTCTACAGGGATATTTTTTTCTAGATTATTCCATGAAGGAAGTGTAATTTGATATTTATTTGGTAATAATTTTTTGGAAATAACAAATGAATTATTTGTTTCTTCTATAGAAAATGTTTTTTCATCTGGGAAACGATTAGTGAAAAGAGATTCATAAGGATAATAATATTCAATAATCGAATCATTGTCTGATGCATTGATATAATTTCCATTTTTTTGAAAAGCAATATCTTGATTAGCAAACTGCGAGTCTTTTAAAATTATAGGTAATGTTGGAGACCAGGTAACATTGGAATCTATAGAATTTTTTCGTCTATATATTTTAATTGACCCAAAGGTTTGTTCATGTTTTAATAGTTCATTATTGTTAAGAAGGTCAGCTTGTTTATGTAAATACTTAATAGGCATAGAATCTGATGGCCTGTAAGTATCATCAAAAATAATATAATCAATGTCATATTTAACAAGGATTGTATTTAATAATTGTTGATCTTGTTTCTTTAATGCATACTGAAGTTCCCAATAGTAACCTTCGAGTTCATCACTCCATACATCAAATGCTCTATCTAAGATTGGTTGTTCGATTCCATACCATAAAAAGCCTGAACCCACAGATCCCCAATTATATGAACCCCATCCCCAATAACTATCTTGTGGTAGATTCATTATTCGTGCGTTTTTATCTTGGTTCTTAAAATAATTAAAGAGTTCAAAATAATCCTTAGGAATTGTAATACGCATGTATGGATAGAATAGATTGCCTGTAAAAACTGGAAACGAGTAAATGCCTAGTAGTAATATCACAAAGATAGTTGTTATAAATTGATTAATATTC
>CAYSZW010000001.1:65075-67361 GCA_964435665.1 uncultured Gammaproteobacteria bacterium
TTTTTTCTAACTTTTCACAAATGTAAATAAGTCCCATTGCAAAAAGAATTGAAAAACTAAATATGGCAGGTACTATAAATTTTGTGAAAGGATTCCTAAACATCTGACTAACTAATGGAATTTCTCGAAGAAAAGTGTTTGCTTCTGTAAAAAAAATAGTGTTACTTAAAAAAGCTAAAGCACTTATTATAAAAAAACCTCTTATATATGGTAAATAAGGGTTTTTTTTAAATAGACCCGTTAAAATTATAATAAAGAACGAGTATCCTATTGCTAATATAAATGGATTATTTTGATAGTCTCTCCATGGATGCATAAGAAATATAAGTTCATTCGTATCTTGATCAATTTCCTGAAAGTCATAATAAAATTCTTTAAGCATTGCAAAATCTGTTATATTCCCTCTGCGCTTATTAACTTCGAAAAAACGATCAGTGTTCATTTGGTTGTTCATCGCATTCTGAGTTACATTGACATCTGTGGCAGTAAAATATATATTGGGTAAAAGCCAAAATGCATTGATTATAAGTATGCAACTCCCAATTGTAAGCGCTCTCAGAAAAGCTTCTTTTGTTTTTTTATGGTAGATATATAAACCAAGAATAAAAGTAATCATCAGCATGTATACAACAAAGATTGTTTGTACTACTGCTTGAGGAATAGCAAGGAAATTGACTAAAGTAAGAAATAAGAAGTTTTTTTTACTTGGATTGTCTAGGAAACGTACGAGAGTATAAATTTCCCAAGGGAAAAGTCCCCAAAAAGTACTGTATGGTTCAAATTGCACATAGAAATATTGAATGGTACCTAAATTGAGTAAATAAAATAGACTGCCTGCAAATGCATATAATTGTTTATTTTTATTACCATTAAGAAAATAGAGGAGGGTATAGTAGGTTCCAAAAGTGCCTACGAAAAGCATAAGATATTGATAAAAATAGCGAATAAATGAGTTGGGAATAATAGTTGAAACTAACCATAAAAATAATTGTCTTGGGATATCAGCGGCATGTGCCATTCCAGCTAATAATCCCAATCCTTGATATTCTTCCCAAACGCTAAAAAAAGAACGATATATATTCATTTTAAAATTAAATTCGGAGTGAAGATTATCCCACCCAGTAAACCAAGTACCTGGAATATAATTTACCCAAGCAATAATAGTAAGAATTAAGGTAAGTAGTAGTGGATAAAATAATATGTGTAACAGTTTTTTCATGTTATTAGTAGGTAATATATATGCCATCAAATGAATAATATTCAACACCATAACCTTGTGGTATTGATAATTCTTGTGGTGGACCCCATTTAAGTTCCCAACCGCCTTCTAAATCTTTTATAGGACGAATTCGACTTGGCTGTGTTATTCCAGTATAAGAAATCACATCTTCAATTGTACGCATACACACATATTCTTGACCATATTCTGGAATAAATGTTTCATCACAACCAAAAGATCTAGGCAGAAACAATGCTTGAGTTGTTTTAACATTACGAATAGTATCTATATCCTGAATTTTTTTTGATTGTTCAAAAGCCTTAACATACTTTTCTGGTATATATCCACATTCTTCTTCGGCTTTGGCTTTTTCATGCAATAGTACATACGCTTTTGTGCAGATATTATTGTGTTTATAAAATGCAGAAGTTGGGTAATCTTTGTCTGTATGAGTTGTTCGATCTACAAATATTTCAGGTGTTGGATTATAGAGTAGAGGATAGTTATTTAATATATAAGTTGCATAAGGGTTATGATGTAAAACATCTAGCAAATTTGGTGTTATCCCTTTATTAAAAGTTAAAATAAATAATTGACTTAAAATAAATAATCCAAGGATAAGATAATGAGAAAATTTATTTTTTATAAAAGTGACAAAGTAAAACAAAAGAATTGGTAAAATAAAAATGGCATGTCGTGTTGGGCCATAACCAGCAGTACCATAATGCCATGCAGGATTTGTTTGATATGCAAGAGCAGTAACGAGCAAGATCAGTATTAACCACAGATACTGAAATGAATTCTTAGTTTTTTTAATAATGTTATATATACCAATAGAAAAAAGTACAGGAACATACCAAAACAGTCCAATATTAAGATCAAAAAATTGTTCATATATTTTTTGAATATTAATATTGTGAAGCCCAAAACCATAATATTCAGTCCAAAAATCTTGTAATATTTGCCAAGGACTAAAAACACCAAATGCAATTAAATTATATAAATAAGGAATAAAAAGTAATACAAAAATACTAGCAACTTGAGTAATTTGTTTTACTTTAATATGA
>CAYSZW010000001.1:67371-171513 GCA_964435665.1 uncultured Gammaproteobacteria bacterium
GAGAGAAATCAAAATGTAACTTCCTTGACTCTTTACTGTAATGAAGTTTTAATATATCTATTATATAAAGAGTGATTATTCCTCCTGAGAAAATTAAAAGTGGTTGGCTATGCCAAGAAGCAATGGCGGCACTGGTTGCTGACGTAATATATTTTTTTTGAGAAAAAAAGTAAACAGAACACAACATTGCACATAAATAGAAAATATCAGGACCCGGCCAAAATAGAAAATATATATAGGGAGAAAGAAAGATTGATAAACATAATGTATATTTTTGAAACAGGTTAAGGGTACTATATTTCAAAAAATAAAATATAGTCACTGCTAAGATAGATATATTAGTAAAAACTAAGGTTTTTATTTCAGGTTGATTAATCAGTTGCAGTATTATGCGAAAGGGAATAAGTAAAACTGAGTAGAAAATAAAATGTACAGGATAACGTTCATCACCCAGGCCTTCGATATAATAACCTTTCATATCAAAATATTCTGGATTTAAAACTTTTTCTAATTTATTTTGATCTTGTTGCGTAAGATTTGGGGATCCATGGTTAATAAGTGATTCAGATGTGCCATAATACTCGGCAATATCTCCACCCCATGTTAGAGGCTCTCGTATTAAAAAATAAGTAAAAAGAGAAACTATAATGGCTCCAAATAAAAACCAAATTGTTGTTTTTTGTAATAACTGCATTCCTTTTTTTATTGTATAGGTAAAACGATATAAAGCCAAATTATATTAAGGCTTTTGGGAAGACTGACAAGAACTTGTTGTCCTTTGTCAGTCTTCCCTTGGGGGATTAATTACGAATAGCTAAGGGAATGAATATATGAATTCCCTCTATATCTTCCCACTGTGGGCGAACAGTTACCTGTCCGACAAAACCTGTCCAAGGACCAATTTCTGTAAAAGATCTGCCATCCCAAATTTGGGTATTGGCACCTTTGGGTAAAGAAAATGAGGTGCTTGGACCGTCTTTCATCTGCCAACATACTACATACTGTCCTTCTTGCCAGTTATCACACTGACTCCACTGATCAGCCTGTGCTGATCGTTCACTATCTACTCCAAAAGCTTCTGCCGCTTTTTCCGCAGTCTGAGGAAAAACCTGTAACTGTGGATTTTGTGGAATAGGCTTCGGCTCTTCCGTAGGAAGAGGATCCGATGTCGGATCTGGTTTTGGTGTAGGATCTGGTTCGTGAGGTAAATTTTGCCAATCAGCCCAAATGGAAATAGAAAGAACCCATCGGCCTTCTTCAGTAAAAAACTGATTTGGACCAATTTGTCCTTTCGCACCTTTTGGGATGCTGACTGGACGCACTTCTGTAAACACAATCTGCCAGCAATCCCCAGCGTTGTTATTACAACTGGTAATTTCTGATTCAGCAATTTGTTGCATTGCTGCAGGGCTGAAAGCAGAAATTACTTCTTCCTTAGTTTCCGGCCATGTAGCCAAAGGCTTATTAACTGGTACATCAGGAAAGGGTGTTGATTCTGGAACAGGTGTTTCTGGCTTGGGTGTTGATGTGGGGTCCACAGTCACCGTACTTGTTACCGTAATGGTAGGTGTAACAGTTACTGTAGATTCTGGTTCATCAGTCTGCTCTGGAGTGGGTGTTTGTGTAGGGTAATTCGCCCAATCGGGGCGAATACTTGCTTCCTCAACTTCCACAACTACAGTTTGATGATGACCTTTAACATCACCTTTATTAGTTTGTGCCCATTCCCATGGTTCGAGAATAAGCGTAGTTTCTGAACCTGTTTTTAAGTGCCAGCATTGAATTTCAGCGCCAGCTTGAGGTTCATCACATACTTCCCATTGATCAGGATCATCAGATCGTTGCCCATGGGTTCCAAAATTGTCAGAAGCGGCCTCAGCATTTTGAGGGAACGGATTCCCTTGAGCTTTAGCTTCCTCTGCAATAGTAGAAAGCACACAAGCAGTTAGTAGTGATACAGCGTACAGTTGCCATGTATGTCTTTTCATCAGTCAGTCTCCTTATATTAGACACTCATTATTAGTTATTCGTAATCATCTGCCCCCAGATCAAAGCTCTTGTAAATTTTGATCTCAGGGCAGATTTGAGTTATAAAGGTGCGGTTTAGGAATAGAATATTTCACTAAATTGTTGTGAAATAGTTTTCCAACTTCGTAATTCTTTTACTTTTTGTGAAAAAGAAATATATTTATTTTTATATGTTTTTATATCTGTAATTTTTCTACTTAAATTTGTTTTAAAATCGATTACTAAATCTTCTTGTTTCAATCCTGCAAAATGTAATGCCTGAATAAAATCTGTACTTTTAAAATAATTTGCCAAAGACTTTGAAATAAGAACAGGTTTTTCATAAGAAAAAGCTAGAGAAAGTGGAAATGATGATGAAAAGAATATGCGATAGGGAAGTACAACTACATCTGCAGCTGCATAGTATGTTTGAATATCACTTTCGTCTATAAAACCTGGTGTAAGTGCACCTTTTTTCTGAGCATCTAATTTAATATCGCTAACGTATTTTTGATATGGTTTTTTATTCATATGATTTGGGTTACCATCACCAGCCAATATTAAAAGTCCGTCTTTTCGATTATATCCTTTTAGTAAATCTTCTATCCCTTTATAAGGTGATATGAAGCCGAAAAATAGAATTACAAATTCATTTTGTTTTATCTTTAATTGGTTTCTAGCCTGAATTTTATCTATTTTTTTTAAATTTTCAACAGCAAGCGGAATAGTTAGTGTTTTATTTATATTGGGAAGAAGTTGTCTTAAATACTCTTCAAATGTAATAATTCTTGTGGAAATAAAAGAAATATATTGGAATAACAGTGTTTTCATACCATTTAAAACAGTAGATTTAAATGAAGTACCTTCTAGAGTTGTAAAGTCTTCAACAACCTGATGAGGAATAAAAACAATTTTTTTACCTGATATTTTTACTAAAGATAACAATGAAAGAAAGAGGATGTTAATTAAAGGTCCGCCCACCATATTTATTTCATAAGAGATATAAATATTATTTGTTTTTTCATTTAAAAGAGAAATAATACTAGTAAACAAACTAAAGATATTATTTCTTTTCCAAATTCTTTTTACTGTAATACAATCTTCAGTATATGTTTGTTCATGGTTTTCAAAATTTTCTGCATAAACAAAAATATTAAGATTAGGACTCTCTTTTTTTACTTGAGTTAGAAGTGTTTTAGTATAAGAAGCCCCTCCAACGATTTTTTTATCATGGATTTGACCTTTACGAGGATAGCTAGTGAAAAATACAATAGACTTTTTCATAATTAGAAAAATTGTTATGAAAGTTTGAAGCCAAATCTTATCGATTTTGTATATGAAGGAATGATCGAAAGATGTGCTGCTCGGATATATAATAGATCAAACAGTGTCTTTGGAATATCAACTATAAGATTTACCTTACTACGATCATCATTTGCCCATACAACAGGCACTTCTTGCATATTATATTGATTAGTTCGTGCAAGAAATAGAATCTCTGCATCATAACCCCATCGATTTATTTTAGCATTTTGAAAGATTGAAGTTTTTGCTTTTCTTGAAAAAGCTTTAAAACCACAAGTAAAATCTGTTACCCATGTGTTAAGAATAAGTTGAGATAAAAAGGTAAAACCACGGCCAAGAAGTTCTCTATATAATGGTTGATGCTTAACAACAGTTGAATGACCATTCTTTCGTGTACCAATAATTACGTCTATATTTTGTTCAATAAAAGGTAGAAATTTATTAAGCTCATTTAAAGGTGTAGACATATCTGCATCGAAGAAGAGTGTATAATCTGCTTTTGAAGCCAACATACCTTGTTTTATTGCATATCCTTTTCCTTTATTTTGTTTATAAGAAATAATTTTTACAGAAAAATTAGTAGTGCGATATTTATCCCACTCTTTCAATAATTTCAGAGTATAGTCTGTAGAGCCATCATTTACAAAAATTACTTCATCAAGTGTTAATCCAGTAAAATAGACACCTTTTTCTAAGGCTTGGAGCGTTTTAAAAATACGTTCTTCTTCGTTAAATACGGGGATAACAAAACTAAGAGTTTTCATATATTGGTATTGATTAATAACCCATATTATTCATACAAGCTTTATATTTTTCGCCATCAAAATACATACCTTCACCAGTTTCTGAAGTATAAGGAAGAGTGCTTGTTTCATAACAGACTTTTATTGCTTGAGTTCGATTATATTGTTCAATATACCGTCCACCAATAAAGGTTGTTACGATAAGTGCAATTGCAATAATTGCGCTTGAAATAATATTACTATTCATACTTATTTATTAATTACTAATATCTCTTAATTTCTTTTCCTCATGAGTGAATAGTATTCACTTATTAGGGAAAGGGAGGTGTGTTTTTAAGCACACCTCCATGTTAGGTTCAGATTAGTCTGATAACGGGGACTATCCGTTCGCCTAGGGGGCGACCTCGCTCCGAAGAGGAAGTTTAGATTATTAGCTTGGCATGCTGCCAGGGTAGAGTGTAACTCCACCTTGTTTTCCTGCATTGCCGGGAGGATAGTTTTTGTGAGTTGTATAACCCCACCATCCGTTTGGCACAGGAAATTCAGCGCCACCAGTTACGGTGCTTACATATTGGCAGCCATCACCTTCGACCCTTTGTTTCATCTCAAAGTTTGGGATGACCGGGCAATCAAGCGTAACGCTTTGGGTGCTCGGGGGGGTGACGGTGCTTTGTGCCTGTCGACCATCGATCAGTTTTCCATCCATGTCCCATTCCTTAGTGGTGTCTAGGTCGCACACGGGCGGTTCCCAGTTCCACAAAGAGGCGTCGTCTGTGAGGACGACGTTTGTTGGGAGAGTGAATGAAATACCTCCATGGACACCTGCATATGTGCAGGGTCCGTACTCAAGCTCGCCGTTGGTGCCAGCATTGGCAATATATGCCGCTGGAACCCAAACATGACGTGCTTCGTTAGGATTGCCTGTCCGCCACACGCACTGGCCATTGTTGTAGGTAGGCTGAATGCCAGCTACAACTTCGCAGCCATAGTACCAAACTACATTTGGAGCGCTTTGATCGACATCCCAAGCCGGGATTGCCGTGCTTGAAGGAGTTGCTTGAACTGGTGGCTGTCCCACTACTTGAGTGGGGGAGGCCGGTTGAACAGGTGCATCTGCAGTGTTAAGTACCCCAGCTTGAGGTACTTGCAGAGAACAAGCTGTCACGATGACGATTACAACAAGGGAAACCAACATGGTTACGAGGTGTTTCATTGTACTTCTTCTCCTTTTAGTTAAAGAAACGTTGGATTTGTTTGCCGACAGAAGCCGATAAGGCCACTGCGACACCGACCAAAAGAACAAACACAAACACGATCAAGATGATCCAATAAGGGATTTGAGCCCTCATATAGAAATCTTGATCACCGAAACCAAATGCCCAGGCCATAAGTCCAACAGTTCCTGCAATAATTGCAGAAACAAGGATTAAGCCTAAGCATCCTAAACAACCACCTAACAATCTCCATCGCTTGCGCAATGGAAGTATTGCAATAGGCGGAGGGGTTGTAGTTGCCATATACCCACCTTTCGCTAATAATCTTAGTCTCAAAGACAATCTTCGTTAGATCGTCAACTCTGAAGTACAAAATTATTTCTTCAAAGTTGACGATCCAAAGTAAGATATCTTATGAATCTAAACCTAATTATTAAAGTGCATAGGTTATAAATAACCTAATTTACTTATATTTTTACCTTCCTTACATCTCAATAAATTGAGAGAAGAAAAGTAAAGTTCGAAAGGAAACTTTCGTTGCCTTTCAAACCCTTTATAATTAGCTTATAACTTTTTAAATGTAATGAATAAATAAGGAGATAATGATCCTAATCTAGTCATTAACATATCCTATAGTATCACATTTTGAAGGTCAAGTCAAGTAAGAAATGATTTATTTACATAGTTCATTAATAGCTAGAAAGGATTATTCTGACAATTCAGATATGGAGTAGGGGTCGGTCCATTTTTGTGGCACATCCATTCCAGCAAGTGGTCTTATTTTTGCAGCCATAATAAAATTGACTACTGGTACCATTATGGCCTGATCATCTAATGTTGTTTTAGGAAGTGATAAATAAATATTATCTTGTTCAGAAGCAACTTTAGGATTAATAACAAGACTTTGCAATACTTGTAATGCCTGTTCATTAGTTTGTCTGGCGTATTGTTCTACTTGTTGTTCGCCATATAATTTAACAGCCAGTGCATATTTGGCATCTAATTCTGCTCGAACATCTTCAATAGGTAATGGTTGTGGAACTATTTTACCTTCTTCAATACCTGCAATTGCACCAATACTTTTTGTTTCTTTCATTGGAATAAAGGATGTATATTCCAAACGATGAACAATACCTTGTAATTCTTCTTGTAATCGTTCTGGCGGTAATCTACTTTCAGCAATTGCCATTAATACACGATTGTGGTCCATTTGGAGAAAAGGATTAAAAAGCTCTCTTTTTACTGGTTCCGTTGTATATGTATTAGACCTTAAATTTAATTTATATTCTGTTTGTGTCATAGTTGCTCTAAATAAAAATCTATTAAATATTATACCTGTATAAACAGATGTTTTCAGAAGGTCATACGCAGTTAATATGTAGTCTTATAATAATTAAATTGACGAAGAAGTGGATTGTCATAGTTCCTTATAGGATAGCATAAAGCAACTTGTACACATTCTATTCACAGGATCCCTTTTGTAATGTCTATAATAAAAAACCGCCTTGTTTTCACAAGGCGGTTTTTGAAAGTATCGTTATGGTAACGATACTAGGTCGTAATCCTCAAACTAATAATGAGTAATTAAATTCTTTTTTTGATATAGATACCTGCACCAAGTCCTGCAAAGGATAGGGCAGTAACTAAAAGTCCAAGCTCTGGACCAGCAGTTGGAACTTGTTTAACTCCAACAACTTCTTTTTCAATACAAAATTGTGCTGTATCTTCATCGTAAGCAGATCCAACTTTTACAGTTGCTTTATTTGTTAAACACATAATTCCTTTATCTGCAGGAAGATTATTTTGAGTAAAAATTTGAGCAACTAATTTTTCTACTTTTTCTTCACCAGCTTTAAGTTGATCATATTTCCAAGAAATAGTTTTAGTATTTTGGTCATATGTTCCTGGTCCTTCAACAGCTTCTACATAAGAAGGCATTACATCTTTTACTTCAACATTAGTTAAAGTAGTATTAGATGTATTTTTTACTTTTACTTGAAAGTAGACTTTTTGTGTTGGTTTAAATCGTGGATCAGAAATAGCATAGTTATCTACATAAGTAGTTATGCCACCTTTTGTTGTTCCGCCAATACCAACGGTTTTATCAATAGAAATAGTATAGGATGGAGCACCACCGCCATACTGACCATATTGTCCGTAGTTATTTCCAGAACCAGCTTGTACAGCGGTTACTGAAAGAATAGTAAATATAAAAAATAAAACAAGATTTTTCATGAAAGGAATTATACTATAAGTCATAATCCTTGTCAACTATAGGATATATTTGTATAATACGTTCTTACAATTATTTGTGTTACATTATCTATATGATTCGATTAAATTCAAAACAATTAAGAGATGCCGAACCGCTTGAAGTTGAGCTTCATGCAAAAGAACTAAAACGAAATCCAATATATCTGATTCTAGAAAATGTCTACGATACCTATAACATAGGTGGATTATTTAGACTTGCAGATGCATTAGCTGTAGAAAAAATATATTTGTGTGGAGAAATGGATATTCCTCCTCATCATAAGATTGCTAAAGCATCAGTAGGTACATATAAAATTGTTCCTTGGGTATATAAAGAAACAGCTAAAGAAGCTATTGAAGAACTTAAAAATCTTTCAAAAGAAAAAAGACCTCAAATTTTAGCAGTAGAGCAGAGTTCTAATTCAGTTCCATATACCGAGGCACAAATAACTTTCCCCGTCGCATTACTTGTGGGAAATGAAACATATGGTGTTTTAGAAGAAACAATGGAATTAGTAGATACTATTGTAGAAATTCCAATGTGGGGAATTAATAAGTCCTTAAATGTAATCGTTTCTGCAGCAATTGTATCTTATCACGTAGCTTCAAAACTAAAATAAATAAAATCACTTTCGTTAAATTTGAGCCCGGAGAGGGAATCGGACCCTCGACCTCATTCTTACCAAGAATGCGTTCTACCACTGAACCATCCGGGCAATAGAAAACGATTTTTCAATTTTAGCATATAGACGAGTTTTTTTATATCTAATACGATTGATTTAAAATGCTATATACTAAAAATACTATGGCAAAGAAAAACCTAGAAGATGAAGAACCAAAAACGGTACCTTTTCTAGTCTACTTAAAAGGATTTATTCTGGTTATTGCAATTGTATTTGGTATGTTTTTTTTAAGTCGTGCAGCAGAACAGAATGCAACTTCAAAAAAAGAAGCTAAAAGTGCAACCTTAACTTCACTTTCAAAACTACAAGAAGTTGTTTCAAAAGAAAAAATTCAGGAACAAATTGATAACGAAATTAGGACTAATAAAAAATATAAAGAAACAATTACCTTTCTAGAAGGAAAACGAGATGAAGTGCTTGGTGAAGCAACAAAGGCAGCAGAACAAGCTACAGAACAAGCCAAACAAACTTTTTTTGATTATGTTTATGAACATACTGTAGGTGCTGTAATCAAACGAGTTGTTGAACAAATGCCAGAAGATCAGAAGGAAAAATTAATAGAAGAAGTTCAAGAATAGTGCTGATTGAATTTTAACACTTCATTTGATATGCTTTTGATACTATGGAAATCAAATATATCGGACACTCATCTTTCTTCATAAAAACTAAAACAGCAAAAATTGTAACAGATCCGTTTAGTCCTCAAATGACAGGGCTTAAATTTCCAAAACAAGAAGCAGACATTATTACTGTTTCTCATCATCATGCAGATCATAACTTTGTAGAAGGAGTTAAAGAAGGTGGATTAGTAATTGATTGGCCTGGTGAATTTGAAAAAAATGAAGTTCGCATTACTGGTTTTCAAAGTTATCATGACAAAAAAATGGGAGAAGAGCGTGGTGACAATACAATATTTAAATTTGAATCAGAAAATTTATCAATAGTACATTGTGGAGATTTAGGGTATATTCTGGATAAAGAAATGGTTGAAACAATTGGTAGTGTTGATATTTTACTTATTCCAGTTGGAGGATTTTATACTATAAATGCAGAAGAAGCAGTAAAAGTTATTAATGAGATTGAACCATCAATTGTTATTCCAATGCATTATGGTCGACCAGATATGAATCAAGAACTTGTTAGTAACATGCAACCACTCGAAACCTTCTTAAAAGAAATTGGAGCTGAAGACTCTCAACCGCAAGAAAAATTAACTATAAAAAAAGAAGATATAAATCCAGAAGATATAAAGGTAGTTGTCTTGAGTACACAATAAGTTTTTATTTACTTCTTTTGATGAGTTAGTTAAGATTATTATCCTTATGGCAACAAGTC
The DNA here is from genome assembly GCA_964435665.1 of uncultured Gammaproteobacteria bacterium. GTDB lineage: Bacteria > Patescibacteriota > Microgenomatia > UBA1406 > GWC2-37-13 > MFZZ01. Next base: position 76,912 of record CAYSZW010000001.1, read on the forward strand.
CTAGTGATTTTTATAAAACACCACCGCATGATCTTCAGGCTGAAAAGTCTGTGTTAGGTGGTATCCTTATTGATTCTGCAGCAATTGGTTTAGTAGCAGAATTTTTGCGAGTACCTCATTTTTATATGCACGAACATCAGCTTATTTATGAAGCTATGTTGAAATTATTCGAAAAGCAAAGTCCAATTGATTTAATTACTATTAAAAATCAACTTCAAAGTGATGGAGAATTAAAAAATGTAGGTGACAAAGAATATTTATCAGAATTAGTTAACTCTGTACCAACTTCTGCATATATTGAACAGTATGGTTTAATTATAAAAAGTTTATATACCAAACGAAAACTTATTGAAGTAGCTTCACGATCTGTAGAAAAAGCATTTGAAAACACGGGAGAAATACGGGAACTTATTGATCAAGTTGAGTCAGAAGTATTTGCATTAGCACAAGAACATCAACATAAGGATTTTATTCCCTTAAAAGATATTGTCTATCAACGTTTTGAAGAATTAGAAGAGTTTAAGAAAACTGGATCTCATACAAGAGGTGTTCCAACAGGATTTGCACCTTTAGACAATAAATTATCTGGGTTTTTACCTTCTAATTTGCTTATATTAGCTGCACGACCAGGTGTAGGTAAAACATCTTTTGCTTTAAATATTGCCCTTCATGTTGCGTTAAATGAAAAGAAAGGTGTGGGATTTTTCTCTCTCGAAATGAGTAAGGAAGAGCTTGTTGACCGTTTATTGGTGGGTCAAGCAGATATTGATGCATGGCGATTAAAAACAGGAAAACTTACAGATGATGATACAAGAAGTTTGATGAAAGCAATGGGAGATTTAGCTGATGCACCAATTTATATTGATGATACACCTGGTATTTCTATTCTTGAAATGCGTACAAAAGCGCGAAAACTTAAAGTAGAAAAAGGATTAGATTTAATCATTGTTGATTACTTACAGCTAGCAAATGCAGGGAAAAAATTTGAATCTCGTGTACAAGAAGTCTCATATATATCACAAGGATTAAAAAACCTTGCTCGTGAGCTTAAAACACCTGTTCTTTCATTATCACAGCTTTCCCGTGCGGTAGAGCAGAGAGGAGATAAAAAGCCTGTATTAGCTGATCTTCGAGAATCTGGAGCTATTGAGCAAGATGCCGACGTTGTTATGTTTATTTATCGTGAAGATGATGGAGATGATTTATTAGACAATTCACAGCGACTCATGAAGATTGATATAGCAAAACACCGATCTGGTGCTACCGGAGAAATTAGTCTTATGTTCCGTGGTGATCGTATTAGATTTACAGCTGTTGATAAAACACACTCACTTTAAGGTAACTCCATGTCTGTCATAATGAGTGTACGAATGTAATCTGCTTTACTCATGCCGTTTTCTTTGGCTTTGTCTCGTACAAATGCATCCATTTCGCGACTCATCATAAAATTAAATCTATAGAGTAATCGTTGTTTAGCAACGGTTTTAAAGAATCCAGACAAAATTTGATCCATTTCTTTTTTATTCCCAGCCTTATAAGTTTCTAAAGAAACCAAACGACTAGAACCTAATAAAAGAGGAACAATTTTATTTTCGTTTTGAAGCATAAGGACAGGTTTGTGTTGTTGTAAGGCTAAGGTTATAAATCTTCCTAGTTCAAAATTGGATTCAGTAGCTTCAACAACTAATGCATCTGCTTTTTTAATTTCTTTTGTTAAGATAGCTGCATCTTTTGAAGATTTTTGGTCTGGATTAGAAGAGAGTGTAGCATTCCATACGGTATGCTTGGCATTTTCAATACTTGAAACAATTAAATTGGTTGAATCTGATGGTTTTATTGATAAAAATACAATATACATATATTTTATTGTAGCATAGAAACATAACATACAAGTGGTATTGTAAAATGAAGTATGAAGATTCAACAGATCTATGACAACTATCAGATTATGCCTTCCTTACAACTGCATATGTTACGAGTTGCTTCTGTAGCAGCACTTATTTGCCAATCGATTCGTACCCAAGTTAATACATCACAAATTATTGAGGCGTGTTTACTTCATGATATGGGGAACATTTTAAAATTTAATTTAGATGTATTTCCTGAATTTCTTCAACCTGAAGGAAAAGAATACTGGCAACATATAAAAGATGATTTTGAACATAAATATGGTACAAATGAGCACAAAGCTACATTACATATCGCTCAAGAAATTGGAGTCGATAAAAAGGTACTTGAGCTTATCGATTCGTTTCAGTTTTCTTTAGCAAAAGAAAATTATGAATCTCATGATATGGAACGAATGATTTGTGCATATGCTGATATGCGTGTAAAACCTTCACATGTAGTTTCAATGGAAGAACGATTACGAGATGGTAGGAAACGATTTAAACTTAATAAGAAACATTTAGAAGAAGATGAAAACTTTTTTAATACAATGACAAGCTATCTTGAACAGATTGAAAAGGAGATTTTTTTACAAACTTTAATACAGCCATCCGATATTAATGAAACCACAACAACACCCTTGATAGGAGATCTAAGAAATATTGAACTAATAATCTCTAAATAGCTACTCTTGTTACTAAAAACTGAACAGATCACTCTTCATTACTATCGGTTATATTGAGTAGAAGTATTTTACTTATTATATAGCCTATGAAAGCTCCAATGAATACATCTAAAAAGTAATGGCAATGTAAATAAATTCGAGATAATGCTATTAAGCTAGCCAGTGAATAGTAAAGCCATTTACGTTTTTTATCATAGTAGGAAAAAATAACTGCCCCTACAAATGCACCAGAAGAATGTCCAGAAGGAAAGCTGTAATTTGCAGGACAATATAATGTTTCAATTTGGTTTGCAATATAAGGTCGCTCTCTTTGAATAACATTTTTAATAACAATGTTGACTAAAAAACCTACGATAATATAGCTAGCCAGAAAATAGGTAATAAATTGTTTCGTATATTTCGAGTCAACATACCATAGGATAAGGAATATCACGATGCCAAGAATAAGTATGAGCCAATCAAATGTTATGGTGAGAAAGATTGAGTCAATAATACTATTTCGAGGAATAATGGAAACAATAGTATTGGTTAGAAAGTTGTCTAGACTAAGAAAAAACTCAAGCATAATTTATTTTACACCAACTGAAGTGCCGCAGGTGAGAGTCGAACTCACACGGGTTTGATCCCACAGGTTTTTGAGACCTGCGTGTCTGCCATTTCACCACTGCGGCTTAATTGAATGTAATTATAACATTAGATGCATAATACATATATATTTTAGATCTACATTATGTTGACATTTTTACAATTAAAGTCTATATTTTTCTTTATAAAGGTATCATATTTTAAAAAATGATATTTTTTTCTTCATAAATTATTAATTTTTCTAAATCTATGCAAAAAAAACAAGATTACATCAAAGTATCTTCGTATGAAGGAAGAAAAGGTGAAGTTAAAAAAGTAGTGTTATTATATTCAGGAGGCTTAGATACATCTGTCATGTTAAAGTGGATTCAAGAAGAATATGATGCAGAAATTATTGCTTTAACTATTGATATTGGCCAACAAACAGATGATTTAGAAGAAATTAAACAAAAAGCTATCAAATTAGGAGCTATTAAAGCTTTCGTAATAGACGCAAAGGATGAATTTGCAAATGAGTATATTTCAAAAGGAATTAAAGCAAATGCTTCCTACCAAGGTTCATATCATTTATCTACACCAATTGGACGACCATTACTTGCTAAATGGGCAGTAAAAATTGCAGCACAAGAAGGTGCAGACACCATTGCTCATGGATGTACAGGAAAAGGTAATGATCAAGTTCGTATAGAAGGTGTGGCTTTAGCATTAAATCCAGATGTTAAAATTATTGCTCCAGTTCGAGAATGGGGAATGGGACGTGACGAAGAATTAGAGTATGCAAAAAAACACAATATTCCAGTTCGTCAGACTGCAGCAAAACCATATTCCTATGATGACAATATGTGGGGTGTAACAGGAGAAGGTGGAGAAATAGAAAATCCAGCACTTATTCCACCACTTAAAGATATTTTGTTAGTTTCAACACTTCCAGAAGATGCTCCTAATGAGCCAGAATTTGTAGAACTTGAATATATTAAAGGAATCCCTGTTTCTGTAAATGGTAAACAAATGAAGCTTGCAGACCTTATTTTTAAGTTAAATGAGATCGGTTCAAAACATGGCGTTGGTATTACTCATCATATTGAAGATAGAGTAGTAGGACTCAAAGTTCGAGGCCTTTATGAAGCTCCAGCAGCTGAAATTATTATTAATGCTCATCGTAACCTCGAAAAATATGTGTGTACCAGAATGGAAAATGAAATGAAATCCGAAATTGATACAAAATGGGCATACACATGTTACGCAGGTTTTTGGTACGAACCACTCTTTGATGATTTAAATGCATTTATAGATAAAGTAAACGAAAAAGTAACAGGAAAAGTTACTGTAAAGCTCTATAAAGGAATGTGTGAATCTGTTGCTGTAGAAACACCAAATACTATTTTTGAAGAAAAGCTCGCAACATTTATGGCATCTAAAGCCTTTAATCAAAATGCATCTGCCGGATTTATTGAACTGTATACATTACAAATGAGATTGGCACAACGAGGAGAAAAGACAGTATTACTTTCTATCGGTCGAAGAAGTAATAAAATGAAGCTATTGCCAACAATTAAATCGTTGAATGAAATGGGATACAAAATGTATGCTACATATAAGACCCACAAATTTTTAACACAAAACGACATTGATGCAATTCTTGTTCACAAAATTTCACAGCCACATAAACAACCAAATTTACAAGATTTGCTTGATGCAAACCGCTTTGATTTAATCATCAATATTGCTACACATCATGAAAAAGCTACCACCGATAAAGAAGATACAGATAGTTCTGCAATTCAACAAATGGCAGTAAAAAATAACGTTAAGTTGGTAACAAGTGTAGAAGTAGCAAAAGAATTAGTAGCAAAACTACGAGCAGCAAAAGTTAAATAATTAATTTTGCCAATAAAAAACCCCTGAGGCAGTTTCCTGCCAAAGGGGTTTTCTTGTTTGTACCTTTTCTTAAAAGAATTGAAGACAGCGAATGCCTTCAGCCTTTTAGAAAGGGGAGTAGTAAGTACAGAAGATATAACAACACCAGTGCCAATAGAATAAGAAAGAATCTTACTAAATAGAACTTTCTTTTTGTTTCTATTGTTGTTTCTTTAACACTGGAATCTGGAAAGCTCTGGACACAATGAACTTCATTACTGATCGAATTCACTGACCAGTAATCGTTCTTAGTATTTTGTATCCAATTGTCCACTCTCTCTTTAGGACTGTAGGTCAAATAGTAAATGATACCACTGACCATTTTGTAGATTGCATAACCAAGAATAGCTATGACTGGCGTGATGATGAGCCACTGAGCCATTTTTGAGTCTCCTTATCTACTCTAGGTCCTAATTGTTGTGGAGAGTCAACATGAAAGTGATGTTCAATCAGATTCGTTGTTGGCTTATAGATGTTGTTATTGTCACCAATGACAACATCTCCTTTCATGCCGGCACCAAGATAGGCTGTTGCGATAGCCATAATTATGATGCCAACTATCAATAGAATTAGTGCAATTGCAATTGCAATATTTGGAATCGCGATTGCAAGAGCATTTCCGCCTCCGAATGCCAGGAATAGTAATCCAAGCAATGCAAAGAAGCTATACTTCAATGCTTTCTTTAGTATATTACGCATGACTTTCTCCTTTAGAACAAGAGCATTGCTGCCCAGACGATTAGCACAAAGGTTACGAACTTATCTAGAAATCTCTTGTCGCGGATAAACAATCCAAGAATCCAAGATACACCAACAATTACTCCCATAACATAATGAGCAGTGTTTGGTATAGCAAGGAATGAGACTTCATTACCTATGCGGAGACTTAATGGAACTCGTATTATGAATGCTGCAAAAATTGCAGCAAGTCCATACTTTTTCCCATACAATTCCGCTGAAAGTGAAGTTGTAGTTTTCCGAGTTCCAAAGTTTTTAAATTCTTCATCTGCATTTACCTCAGATGATGAATTTTTTGTGGAATCGGTTGAGGGCTGATGAAACTGTAGCTGATGTAATTGTGTTTGTTCAATAGGATGAAGCTCTGACTTAGGTACATCAAATGTTACCAATTGATGTGTAAGTCTAGGCGATTTTTGTTTTTGTTGTCGTGAATTAGTCCACGTCACTAAACAAAAATATCCTGTTACCAAAGAAACTACTAGAAGAGTGAATAAAGCATCACTCATTGGCATTGTGTTTATTGAATGTACTATGTCGGGCATTAGTCAGATCTCCTTTCGTTACGAACATTATTCATACTTGTTAAAAGAGCCTTGCCGATATCTGAGATGTTACCACCAACAAATACAACTTGTGCTCCTTTGAGAACTTCTGAGCTATGTTCAGTTTGTCTTGCTTCAATACCAAGACGCTTTTCATACTCTTCTAAAACATCCAGCCTGGTTAGACGTGTTGTTTTATCCGCTTCTGCTAAAGATGTAGCATCTAAAACAGTTTTGGTTCTAGCCAGTACATCGCGAGATACAATATGTTGGACTAAGATATCAGTCTTGAGCCATCCTTCCGTATGAACACTAAGAGCTTTTTCTAAAGCTGACTTAAGTTCTTTGTAAACTGCAGTACCTTCCGTGATTGTACTGGGGTGGTACTTAGGAACGATGCTTGTAATGGCATCCATGGAGTATCCTGTAAAGTGATCATCCAAGACACCATCAACATATTCACCATCTTCATCAAAGTAGCCAATCAAAGTCCTTCCGTGTGGAACATGAAATTTTGTCAGAAAAACCTCCGATGCATAAAATTTAACATGCATCATTTGTATTTCTGGATTGAATATCTGCTCCAATGTTCCATCAGTTTCAATATCAAGGTCAACAGGAATGCTATGTGATATAACGTTATCCGGTCTAATCCTAATTTTGAAAGTACTGCCTGGAATTATCTGTACACGCATTATGGTGATACCATAGATCTTGCGTAGTATTGGATGTTTTCCCGGTAGCAAGAGTTGTGTTGTGAGTGCTCCTAAGAAATATATTCTTCCTACGTTCGGACTCACAATCTCAACAAGTTGAATGCGTGCTGTTATTATTCCTAAAATTAGGATAGCAGCAGCAATTACAAGTAAGATAATCGGAAACATGAATCACCTCCTAGGTGTCAAAATACTGATTAATACCGGAAATGTCGTCAGAAAATCTTTGTTTTCTTAACTTCTTCCGTCTTGTGGTTGTTACTACCGATTCAGGTGGAAGAAGATTTTGCAATAACTTATTCCTTTCAAATGGACTGAGATCGGTTTGTGCAATTTCTTTACAAGACTGAGCAATTTGTGCCCTGGCTTGTTCAGCTTTTGCATTCTCCCGTGCTGTCTCAAGAGTAACAAGATCTTTAGTGACTTCAGTTAAGTCTATAACCTCCTTTCCTTTACCTTGCATTGGTTCTGCTTTGTTATTCATTCCTATATGAATGCCTTCTACACCTTTCGGAGTATGTCGGACATCAAGGAATGGGGTTCCATCAGAATTAGGTTTCTTTTTGATAACCACTTCTTTCTGTCTGGTTTTAGCTTTCTTTGAAAGCCACCAGAGTAGAGAAGTAATTCCAATTGAACCAACTCCAATGATTGTTAGAGGTAGACCGCCAAATAGGTATAATCCTACGGCGCCAATTATGAACAAAATCAATTTGACAATCATTCTACAATCTCTCCTTCAATTACACGAGGTTTTTTCTGCGTGAGCATTCGTTCCATTGGTCGAGTATAAACACGATCTCCAGCATCAGCTGCAGCCGTGAGAATACGATCTGGATTTTCAACATCACCAGAAATATCTACAGTCAAACTTCGATCGCCATCAACAAGTGTAACCTTGATGATACGTTTTGCTGCATTAATCCAGTTATTTCTGACTTCTGCAGCTTTGATAACGAGTGTATTTGGAGTTCTGAGCAGATCACCAATACCACTACCAACAAATTCGATAGCTTTACCGATGCCATTTAGTACATTACCTGCGCCAGTTAAGAAATCACCAAAGCCTTTCATAACAAAGCTGACTCCATTTGCTAAAGCAGTTAATATATTATTAACACCAGTATCTAGTACCTTCATTATCCCGTAACCAATTAAGCCCAAGAACAATGTAATTCCAAATACGCGAAAATAGTCTATACCAACGGTACCGTTTTCGGAACCCACAGTATACATATTTTCTAGAGATTGAATAAAATTGTTGAGAAACTCAAACATCATAACCCTCCTTTAAGGGAACTACAAAATTAACTATACTTACTACGAATTATCAAGTTGCGAATTTTTTCACCCACAATAAATAGCTGAGTGAAAAAAGACTCATAGTATTATACAATACGGTGTATGATAATGTAATACTTTTTAAAATATTATGAAGAAGTTTTTTATTTAACGCCAGACCAAATTGGGTTAAAGAAAGCATTCTTTTGTTGCTTTTCCCATTCAGAATCACTTTCTTGAATATCTGTACCTCTTGGGAGATATCCACAAACATGTTCACCGGTTTCCGTCCAATAACTGGTACCGTTTGGAGCATCAATTTGAATAAGAGGTTCACCATTATATCCCGTCACAGAGGTAAGAATGGCATGCTCACCAGTATAAGGATTTGCTACATGTAGGCCCTTTAAACCTTGGCCATTTTCTATAGCACGTAATGCAGTTGGTACAGGGTGTGGAAGTGGAGATTCTGCGGACATAGAATAATTATAATGATATCAATAATTTTTGAATATACATCGTACATTCATACTCATTATTCAAGACCAATTACTTTTCTTCCATTTACTGTTGCGATTTTAACAATTTCATCTATTTCATAAAAACGATTAGTCTCAAACAACAGTCTGAGATCATTCCACATATTTGCATCGTTATATGGTTTAAATAAATCTGCAATGTTATCTAAACCTACCGCGACTGTAATTCCATGAGGATGCATTTCATCAAGTGGAAGTACAGGATTATGAATAGGGGCAGGTGTTTCACTTCTACGAGCGTCAATCCAAGACATTGGGCATGCGACAAACATCATGCCGGCTTCTACAATTTTTTTATATAAATCTTCACGATATTTTTTTGGATGACAATTAATAGAAATGCCATGAATGCCAACAACTTTTCCTTGTAGTCCATGTTCCATAATTTTATCTAATACAATTTCTGTTTCTTTTTCTTCTGGAATATTAAGTTCATCTACATGAATATGAACCATTTTGTTTCGTTTTTTAGCTTCACTAAAAAGAATATCTAAATGCTCATTTTCGCGTCCTGCATCTGCTTTTAGTAATCCACCGACAATATCTACATAATCCATAGCATAATCGAACCATTTTCTAGCTTCTGAATCAAAAAGTCCATAGCTTGATTGATTCATGGTTTTAATAGTAATATCTTTACCGTATTTTTCTTTAATTCGTTGAGATGCTTTAATAGATCTATCTTGAATATCTGGATCAACATCAATATATGTTGCAGTAGCTGTAACTCCTTGAGAGATAAGAGTTTCTATAGCATGAGCCATACGGTCATATACGTTGTCAACGGTAGAATTTTTTCGAAGGTCAGCATTTAATTTCCATTTTTCACTTCTTTGGGCATTTGCAAGCTTATATAATTCAGGACTTATTGAATAAGCACGATCTAAATGAGCATGACCGTTTACCCAGCCACCATTTTGTTTAATTTTTTCTTCTATTTCTGCTCGAAGATTTAAATATTCAAATTGGGACATATATTGGTTTAAACTGCTAATCGTTTTTCAAGAGTATCAATAATTATTTGAGCTCCAGTTTCATTATATCCACCATTTGGGATTAAAATGTCTGCATATTGTTTACTTGGTTCAACATATTGTGCATGCATTGGTCGAGCTGTTGCATAATATTGGTTAATAGACATTTCAATTGTTCGACCACGTTCTTCAACATCACGTTTAAGTCTTCTCAGAATTCTAATATCTGCGTCTACATCTATAAATATTTTTAATTGAAGTAAATCTCGTAATTCTTTATGTTCATAAATTAAGATACCTTCAATAAGAATAATAGGGGCAGGTTTAACAGTCATTGTTTCTTTTTTTCGTGTATGAGTTGTAAAGTCGTATTCTGGCATCTGAACTTCTTTCCCTTCCATGAGTTCTTTTAACTGCGTAATCATAAAATCTGTTTCAAGAGCATTAGGATGATCGTAATTTGTTTTAACTCGTTCTTCCATAGAAAGATGATCTTGAGATTTATAGTAATGATCATGAGGAATATGCAGAATGCGATCTTTAAAATGTTCTACAATTTTGTTAGCAATAGTTGTTTTTCCGGATCCGCTTCCACCTGCGATTCCGATAATGTATGATGTATTCATTAAGGTTAATAATTATTAAATTATTAAAAAATTATATACTAATTTGTAAAAAATGACAATAAATGGTATAATATTTAAACATTTTTTTAAATGTTGAGTGTAATAAATTGAAAAAAATAATTTATGGAAATATTTAATTATCCAACTTCATCAGTCATAAGACACAAACTTTATGATGATGTAAATAATACATTATATACACAACATAATGGTATACCACCAGAACCTGCGAGTAACTTCGTTCCTTTATATGAAAGTAGTAAAGTAGCAAAATATTTTGATGCAGATAGTAGAATCATTTTTCAAAATCCAGTCGATTTATACGAACTACCTAATGATGAACTGTTGCCTTTATTTCAAAACGATTTAGAAGATTTTTATGATTATGTTACTGAAAATTTAAAACAAGGTCATGGCGGTTATTTTAACTGCCATCGTTGGCCACATATTTATAGAGCTACAACTTCTGCAGTAGATCTTGCTCAACAACTTGGAATTGATCCATATTCACAAAAATTATTGATGATTGCTGGTAGTTTACACGACACAGGAAATGCAGGATCACGAGCAGATCACGATCGGCTTGGAGCAAAAATTGGACCTTTTATGTATCCTGGAATATACCAGAGATCAATGGAGGCTGAGATTATTAAAGATACAATATTTAGACATAATGAAGGACCATATCGAAGTTTGAGAGGCTATAACGGAGCTCCAGCTGAAGTTAGAAATAGAACATTATGTCAAACATATTTATCTCCAATAAGTCCATTACTTTTTATGGGTGATAAAGCAGAGATTGACCCTTCACGAGCAGAACAAAACGCATTAAATGAAACAGATTTAGAATGGCATAATCATTCAGCATTAAACTTATTTGGTGTCTCCAAAGGATTTAAGGTAGACCAAGATGGCATTACATGGGAAATAGGGTTTGATCCAAGAGTTCCACAAGTAGAAGGAAGAGATTATTCTGCTATAACAAGAAAAACATTAGATGGTGATATGTTGAGAGGCCCTTCTTATCTTCGAAAAAATCCTGAAGATAAAGATAGTGATATAGACCCAATGAAAGTATGGAGAGACACATGGAAATTATACGGACCAAAAGAACCAACAGATGCAAGTAGACTTACAGGATTAATTGATGCAGGATTAACATTATCTCATCAAGTTAACATAAACTATGTTAATGATATGACTGGAGAAGTAATTGACTATAGAAGCTTTACTTTAGACAATATGGATGCAGAAGTAGCAAAAATTATTGAAGAACAAAATACTATTCAATAACTAACAACTACAGCATTTATAGGTTTCTTTTGGAAAGAATCTGTATAATATTCGGAAATGGATCAATCAGATAAATTTTCAAATAAGTCAGTTACAGAACTATTACGAAATATTGCTGCAGCTCATACCTTAAAAGGCGATAATCGATTCCGTATTATTGCTTATGAAAAGGCAGCGGACGCAATTGAACATTTATCGCGTGAAATTCAGGATATTTGGAAAGAAGGGAAAATACAAAAAGTAACAGGTATTGGACCTGGAATTGGACAAGCACTTTCGGAATATTTTGAAACAGGCACTTCTAAACACTTCAAAGAAATATTAAAAGGAATTCCACCTTCTGTTTTTACTCTCATGAAAGTTCCAGGTATTGGACCTAAAAAAGCATTCAGATTAGTCTCTGAATTTGGATTAACAGATGAAACTACAGTTGTAGATGAATTATTAAATGTCGCTGTTGCAAATAAAATTTCTGGACTTGAAGGATTTGGACAAAAATCCCAGGATGATATTATTGAAGCTCTCCAAGTATTTAAACAAAAAGATAGAAGAGAAGATAGAATGCCGTTACCATTTGCGTATAGTTTAGCTCAAGAAGTAATGACATATTTAAAAGAACTTCCAGAAGTAAAACAAACAGATTCTTTAGGTTCAATGAGAAGAAAAGTTTCTACAATTGGAGATATTGATATTTCTGTTTTAGCTAAAGATGAAGATAGTCAGAAAATAGTTGACCATTTTTTACAATATCCTGGAAAACGTTCCGTTGAAGGTGCAGGTCCTGCTAAGGCCTCAATAATTGCAGCCGGTAATATAAGAATTGATTTGCGGGTTCAAAGTGCTAAAAGTTATGGTTCAATGCTTCAGTATTTTACGGGAAGTAAAGCTCACAATATTAAACTTCGAGAATTTGCTTTAAAGAAAGGCTATTCACTTTCTGAATATGGGATGAAAAAAGTAAAAGGAGATAATCCAGTTGTTAAAGAATTTGAAGATGAAGAATCACTTTATAAATTTTTAGGCCTTCCATATATCCCACCAGAAATTCGTGAAGGTACAAATGAAATAGAAGTGGCACTTCAACATAAAGTTCCAAAACTTGTTGAACTTAAGGATATAAAAGGAGATTTTCATATTCATTCCTCATATGATATCCAAACTTCTCATGATGTTGGTTTAAATACGTATGAAGAATTAGTAGAAAGAGCAAAAGAAATGAATTATGAATATATTGGATTTGCCGATCATAATCCAAAGAATTCAGGCCTTTCATCCGAAGAGATAGTGGGCATAATGAAAGAGAGAAAACATCATATTGATAAAGTTCTTTCAACTGCCTCTTTACCATATTTTATAGGTCTTGAAGTAGACATTACACCGAGTGGAGAATTGGCATTACCCGAAAAAGCAATTGAGTATGTAGACTTTCTTATAGTTTCTGTACATAGTTCTTTTAAAATGGATACTAAAGAAATGACAGCTCGTGTAATGAAAGCACTTTCTTATCCAAAAGTAAAAATATTTGGTCATCCAACAGCAAGATTATTAGGTAAAAGAGATGGGATTGATGTAAATTGGAATGAGGTATTTGCGTATACAAAAGAACATAATATTGCAATGGAAATTAATGCTAGTCCATCTCGTTTAGATTTACCAGATGTATTAGTTCGAGAAGGTTTAGAAGCAGGAGCACACTTTATGATTGATACAGATTCTCATGCAGTGGAACATATGGATTTTATGCAATATGGTATTTCTGTCGCAAAACGAGGTTGGCTTACGAATAAAGAAGTCATTAATACAAAGCCCTATAAAGAAATGAAAGCTTGGATGAATCTTAAATAAATGTAATCCGTGATGTATCTCATAAAAAAATAAAAAGGTCTATACTTCTTTTTTATGAAGCAATACTTTGGTATTCAAACCGAAAAAGCTCTTGTAAATTTTCCTTATCCTCTTCATCCCGTATCTTTAGATTTAATTTATGCAATTGTAGAAATAAAAAAAGCCTGTTCTAGAGCCAATTTATTAGATGGATTATTAGATATAACAACATCCAGCGCTATTCAAAAAGCGTGCGATCAAGTACTTAAAGGAATGTATGATTCGCAATTTGTAACTTGTTCAATTCAGGGTGGAGCAGGAACTTCTATTAATATGAATGTGAATGAAGTTCTTGCATCTGTAGCTCAAAGTATTACCAAAGATAAGATTTCTATTCATCCAATTGATCATGTAAACTTGTCACAATCTACTAATGATGTAAATCCTTCTGCATTACGAATACTTTCAATACGAAAGCTTACTATATTAGACAAATCACTTTCAAAACTAATAACTGAATTCAATAAAAAAGCTAAAAAATATCGTCGATTTTTAAAGTTAGGAAGAACACATTTACAAGACGCAGTGCCCATATACATAAATGATGAGTTAACTTCATACGCATATATTTTAGAACTTAACAGAAAACGTATTCATGAAGCCAAAAACTATCTATATTCTTTAAATTTAGGAGGAACCGCAATTGGAAATGGCATAAATGCATCCAAACAATATCAACGAGCAGTAATAAAAGAACTAAGATCAATTACTAACATAAAAGTAGTTCCTTCAAAAAACAAAATTGCATCAACGAGCACTTCTAGTGATTTTGTACATCTAAGTAATATAATTACATTACTGTGTAATGATCTTTCTAAAATAGCTCATGATATCAGACTTCTTTCTAGTGGTCCCAATGGGGGCATTGGAGAAGTTCATATTGAAGAAAGACAACATGGATCTTCCATTATGCCCGGTAAAGTAAATCCGGTTATTCCTGAAAGTATTAACCAAATATATTATTTTGTTTCAGGAAAAAATCTGACAATTTCCCAAGCTGCAGAAGCAGCATGTTTAGAATTATCTATCATGTTTCCAGTTATTGCAGAAGGGATTATTTCATCGCTTGAAATGACAACCACAGCAATCGATCAATTAAGAGAATTATGTATTAAAACCCTTCTTTTTGATACAAAACGTTGTCAAGAATTGCTAGAAAAATCTTCTGCATTTGCAACACTTTTAAATCCAAAATTAGGCTATGACACTGTTTCACAATTGGTAAAAGAATCAAAAAAACAAAATATAGATCTAAAAAAGATTATTATAAAAAAGAAAATATTAATTCAGAAAGAACTAGATGCTGTAATTAAGAATGCACTCTAGAACTTAGATTAGTTTGCAGTATAATAAGTACAAATATGACTACACTTTCTACAAATTTAGCTGGAATTCATCTTCGTAATCCACTGATTTTAGCCTCAGGAATAATGGGAGTTAGTACATCTTCAATGAAATTTATAGAAGAAAATGGTGCTGGTGCTGTTACTATGAAATCTATCGGCCCAGTAGAAAGAACTGGCCATCACAATCCAACGGTATATTCTTGGGGAAAGGGAATTCATAATGCAGTTGGACTTTCTAATCCAGGAATGGAAGAAGGAAGCTTACATTTAAAAGAAATGAAACAAGCACTTACAATTCCGGTTATTGGGAGTTGTTTTGCAGATACAGTAGATAATTTAGTTAAAGTAGCAGAAAAAATGTTAGAACTAAAACCTGAAGCATTAGAATTAAATCTTTCTTGTCCAAACACAGAAGATGATTTTGGGCGCATGTTTGCACTAGATCCTAAGGCTACAGAACGGGCTGTTTCTTCAGTTGAAAAAATTGCAGGAGATTCAAAAATATTTGTAAAACTTTCTCCAGATGCTCCTGATATTGCAGAAATTGGCAAAGCAGCAGAAGCTGCTGGAGCAGATGCAATTACTGCAACTAATACGTTATCTGGGTTAATTATCGATATTCATTTAAAAAGACCAATACTTCATAATAAATTTGGTGGTTTATCTGGGCCAGCAATTAAACCCGTTGTAGTGCGAGCTGTCTACAATTTGTATAAAGCAGTAAAAATTCCCATTATTGGAACCGGAGGCGTGACCAACGGTGAAGATGCAGTTGAGATGATAATGGCAGGTGCAACTGCAGTTGGGGTTGGTTCTGCAATTTATTATCGTGGAATAGAAGCATTCAAATTAATAACAGATGAGATACAAACATTTATGAAGGAAGAAGGATATTCTTCAATCGAAGAAATGAAAGGAGTAGCACATATATGAAAATTGATAAACCATTAGTACTGCCTATTACAAAAATTATTACAGAATCTGAACGAGTTAAATCTTTTGCATTTGAATATGATTTTCCAGGTGAACCAGGGCAATTTGTAATGACTTGGATTCCCGGTTTTGATGAAAAACCATTTGGCATTGTAAAAAAGGAAAAAAATAAATTTATGATAACTGTTGCTGCCGTTGGTGAATCTACAAAGGCACTTCATGATATGAAAGTGGGGGATAAACTTGGATTTCGAGGACCATATGGAACAAGTTTTAAACTGCCAGATCAAGGAACAATTGCATTAGTTGCCGGTGGCTATGGTATTGCACCATTAGCATATTTGGCAGCAGAAGCTCGAAAGAAAAATTTAATGGTTCATTTATTCTTAGGTGCGCGTTCTAAAAATGATCTTGTATTTGTTGATTGGATGAAAGAAATAGGAGTAACACTTCATCTTTCGACAGATGATGGTTCTGAGGGATATAAAGGGTATAACACAGATCTTTTTAAAGAAAAATTAGCTGAAATTAAGCCAACTAAGGTTTTTATAGTCGGTCCTGAAATAATGGAATTGAAGGTTGTACAAATATGTAATGATCATAATATACCGTTTCAAGTTTCTGTAGAACGATATATGAAGTGTGGATTTGGATTATGTGGTCAATGTTGTGTAGATCCTACCGGATGGAGAATGTGTGTGGAGGGTCCAGTTTTAAATCAAGATCAGTTACAAAAAGTTCAGGAGTTTGGAAAATATCATAGAACAGCGTCGGGAAGAATAGTCAATCATTAATTGAAAATATGAATATCGCACATTTTGATGTAGATAAGGAAATAGAGTCATATATTAATGGGGAAAAACATACTGAATCCCTTCAAGATCTTAAAAAAAAGCATAGTTTTGAAACAATTGAAGGAATTACTATTAAAACTGTTTCGAATGCTACAAAAGAAACGCTTAAACTTTTCCCAAACTTAAAACTTCTTATTACTCGCACTGTTGGTGTTGATCATATAGATTTAGATTATTGTAAGGCTCATAATATCGCAGTTTACCATATAGAAGATTATGGTTCCTTTAATATTGCAGAGCACATGTTTGCACTTTTATTAACAGGAACACGAAATATCATTCATTCACAAAAAGATATCAATCAAGGAATTTTTTCATACAAGTCTCATTTGGGAATTGCTTTAAAAGGAAAAACATTAGGAGTGGTGGGTACTGGCAAAATTGGATTAGAAGTAATAAAACGTGCAATAGCATTTGGCATGCATATAGTTGCATATGATGTTTTTAAGAATGAAAAAGCTGCACAAGAATATGGATTCTCTTATATTTCTTTAGAAGAATTAGCACGGATTTCCGATATTATTACTCTTCATGCACCACTTTTAGATAGTACAAAACATATGATCAATGAAGAATTAAT
Organism: uncultured Gammaproteobacteria bacterium; assembly: GCA_964435665.1. Classification (GTDB taxonomy): domain Bacteria; phylum Patescibacteriota; class Microgenomatia; order UBA1406; family GWC2-37-13; genus MFZZ01. The sequence goes on from CAYSZW010000001.1 coordinate 94,295, forward strand.
TAACTCAATGAAAGATGATATCATTCTTATAAATACTGCACGAGGAGGCCTTATAGATACTGATGCATTGATAAAAAAAGCAGAGAAATTTAGATGGATAGGACTTGATGTGTTAGAAGATGAGCAACACTTTTCTAAAGAACATTTGTTACTTACATTACCAAATGTTGTTATAACTCCACACATTGCATTTTTTTCAGATGAATCTGTCAAAAAAATTGCAGAAGAAACAAAAAAATTAATTGAATATTTTAAGAATGGAATTAAAGAAGGTAGAGTAGTTTAAACAAAAAATAGCCCAGCAAAGCTCAGAACAATAATTATTCCAATGGTTATTGCATATTTAACTGCAAATTCTCGTTTACCTTGAACAAATACAAAAATAACTTTCCCAATTAAATTAACTGCATTAATAAGAATAAAAGCAAGAACTGCTGTGAAAGGACTAATTTGGTCACGAACAAGTTGTGCTACGTTAATGAGAACAGCATCAATACCTGTAACAGCTGCAAATGCAGAAGTAATTAAGAATCCGGTTTCACCAAATAACTCAAGTGCAACACGAGAAAGTAGTTTTATAACTATAAAAAGAACTGCAAAAATGAGTGCTGGCTTTAGTGAAAAAACATCTTTTTTATCAATTGTATCTTCAGAAACTGTTTGTTTCTTTTGCTTATCCAAATGCATAAATATATAAGTAGCAATGCCAAAACCAGCAATTAAAATTAAAAGAGTAGGAATAATATACCCAACATATTCCGGATTTATTGGTAATAAAATAATTGTTGCAGAAAAGAAACTTGCCAATGTTGCAAGTAAGGCAGCACTAATGAGCATGTCAGTTTTTTTAGTAGTTTTACTTTGAACGGCTAACGATTGTGTTGTTGCCGTAGAAGATACAAATCCACCAACTAAACTGGTTAAAATAAGCCCTTTACCTTTACCTATAGAGCGTTCTAGTACATAACCAGTAAATTCCACACCAGTAATGATTGCAACAATAAGCCATGTTGTAAAAGGATTAATAATTTCTAAATTTCCCCATTGATTTAAATTAATACCTACATTACCTGCAATTTGTTCAATATAAGGAATTTCATTAATAGTAAATGATACATTGGGAAGAAAAGGGAGTACCACAAGAGCTATAAGAGCATATCCAATAAATGCCATAAGTTCGCGTCTATTTACATCTGCAACAATATCTTCAATCTGTGATTTTGTAGCCAAAATAAGCATGAGAACAACACCAATAGCAATAGTTAAAATAGTTGGGAAAACTTCAAGACCAATAAAAAGACCGATTAGAAAACAAAAAATTGTCGCAATCTCCGTTGTTATTCCAATATCTTTAGAAAACCAACTACTAAACGCATAATGAACAATAGTTAAACAAAGAAAAGCAACAGTTATTATTAAAAAAATACTAAAAAAATCGTGATAGAGTAAACCTGCTATACCACCTAATGCAGTAATAAGAGAAAAAGTACGTACACCAATATAAGATTTAGAAGCATGTGCAGGTTCAGTAGCATCGTGTTTTTCATTTTTTTCATGCACTTCTCGTTCTAAACCAATAGCAGCACCGATTGCTAAAGAAATGAGTAGTTTAAAAGCTGTTGTTAGTTCCATTATTAGCATTATACCCAATTTAGGAAAAAATGAGATTCTTCTTACATGGATTTTACTTCTTCACGCTAAGATCAAAGTAATTGTACTATTGTGAGGTGGTTGATACTATTCACAGAAAGCAATTATCAATTTATAATGTAGGTATGCTAAAGAGAGCAGAGGAAATTATAAGCAAAGTGCCGAAAGTTCAGTATGCAGATGTACGAATAGTTGAACAAGAAAGCGAAGATATTGCAACAAAAGATGGCGTTGTGGAAGCTCTTCAATCATCTACTTCATTAGGATATAACGTCCGAGTTTTACATAAAGGCGTATGGGGATTTGCTGCGTCAGATGATTTTTCCGAAACAGGTATTGATAAAACAATACAAAAAGCAATGGAAATTACTGAATCTTCTGCAAAATATAAATCTACAGATGTCATTCTGGATGATCTAAAACCTGTTGAAGATTCGTATAAAACTCCAATTGTTGAAGATCCATTTACAGTCTCTACAGAAGAAAAAATAGACATATTGCTTAAAGCAGATAAAGCACAAAGAATAAGTCCAAAGATTGTTATCTCTCAAGCTTCTTATCAAGCTAATAAAGAAAAAAAATATTTTGTATCTACTATTGGTTCCAAAATTGAGCAGGAAATTGTCTGGACAGGTGCAGGGATAGAAGCTTCTGCAGTTGAAGGGAATGAATTTCAGAATAGATCGTTTCCAAATTCTTTTAGAGGTCAGAATCAAACAAAAGGTTTTGAACTTGTCAGAAATTTACATTTAGAAAAAGAAGCACCTCGAGTTGCTCAAGAGGCTGTTGATTTATTAACAGCAGATTTATGCCCATCTGGTGAATTTGATATTATTCTTGATGGCAATCAATTAGCCTTACAAATCCATGAAAGTTGTGGACATGCAGTAGAGTTAGATCGTGTTTTAGGTTATGAAGCGTCGTATGCCGGTACTAGTTTTCTAACACCAGAAAAATTGTTTAACTTTAAATATGGTTCTGACATTGTTAATCTAACGGCGGATGCAACAATTCCAGGTGGATTAGGTACTTTTAAATACGATGATGAAGGAACACCAGCCCAACGAACATATTTAGTAAAACAAGGTAACTTTCAGGACTATATAACTTCTCGAGATACAGCTCCACTTTTGAAAAAAATCAACCCAAAATATCATGGAAAGAGTAATGGAACAGTCCGTGCATCTTCTTGGAGTAGATTGCCAATGATAAGAATGACAAATATTAATTTAGAACCTGGTGGAGAAGAGGGAACAGGAAAAGCCTGGACTCTGGATAAACTTATAAAAGATACAGAATATGGCATTTTTATGTCTACAAACAGATCTTGGAGTATTGATGATAAAAGATATAACTTTCAATTTGGAACAGAAATTGCATGGGAAATTAAAAATGGTAAATTAGGCAGAATGTTGAAAAATCCAACATACCAAGGAATTACACCACAGTTTTGGAATAGTTGTGATGCAATATGTGGACGAAATGAATGGCAAGTATGGGGAACACCAAACTGTGGAAAAGGACAGCCAAGTCAGGTTATGTATACAGGTCATGGTGCAAGTCCAGCACGATTTAGAAAAGTTAAAGTAGGAGTTGTTAATTGGTAACACTATGCAAGGAGAACAAAAATTAAAACAAATCGCTGAAAAAGTTTTGAAATATTCTAAAGCAGAGCAGACGGAAGTACTGTTATCTGTTTCAGAAAATTCATTAACACGTTTTGCTAACAATCAAATTCATCAGAATATGGCATGGGATTCTATTGGAATTTCCGTTCGAGTAGTTCAAGATAAAAAAATTGGAGTAGCATCTACTAATAATTTTAACGATGAATCTATACAGGAGGTTGTAAAAAAAGCAGTTGAAATTGCATCTTTTCAACAACCAGATCCAGATTTTGTTTCATTACCAGAACCTACAACAATACCTAATGTTTCAAACGAAATTCATCACGAATCTGAATCCACGTTAGCAGCAGGTGTGAATGAAGTAATTGAAAAAGCTAAACAAGAATCTTTAATTGCTTCTGGGGCTTATGCACATGATGTTTCTGAATATGCCATTGCCAATTCACTTGGTGTGTGGGCGTATCATGCAGGTAGCACGTGTAATTTATCCACAATTATTTTAGGGAACAATTCAAGTGGTTTTGCGGCAGATGTAGCAAGAGAAGCAAAAGGTATTAATGCAACCAAAGTGGCTACAATTGCAGTTGAAAAGACGTTAGAAAGTAAAAATCCAGAAGATATTGAACCAGGTGAATATGAAGTTATTTTAGAACCCCAAGCGGTTTCAGAAATGATGGCATTTTTTCAATGGTATGCTCCAAATGCACGTATTTATCATGAACAGGCAAGTCCACTTTCAGGAAAATTGGGACAAAAAGTTTTTGGCGAAAATATTACTATTATTGATGACCCATTTCATCCCGAAGTCTTTCCAATGCCATTTGATTTTGAAGGATATCCAAAGGAAAAGATGACAATAATTGAAAACGGTATTCTCAAAAATATTGCATACGATTCATATACAGCAAAAAAATACAAAGCAAAAAATACTGGACATGCATTGCCAGCACCAAACACACTTGGACCAATTCCTTTACATTTATATATTCAAGAAGGAGACAAAACAAGAGAGGAGATGATAAAAAAAGTAAAACGGGGCTTACTGGTAACAAGACTGTGGTACGTGCGCGTTTTAAATCCTAAAGCGTTAAATGTAACGGGTATGACACGAGATGGCACATTTTTAATTGAAAATGGAAAAATTGTAAAACCTGTTAAAAATTTACGATTTAACCAGAGTATTCCAGATGCCCTTAACAATGTAGTTGGCATAGAAAATAAGCTTACAAGACTAGCAAGTTTTGAAGGCGATATGATTAATCTTATGCCGACACTCCATATTTCCAAATGGCATTTTACAAGTGGAACATTATTCTAATTATGAAAAACACAATTTCTTTCGTAAAAACAGAAAATATTATAAAAATCTCTCCGGCTGATTCACTTTCTTCTGCTTTATCTAAACTTTCCAGTTCTCATGATGCAGCATTTGTATTTGAAGATGATGGTCATTATGTAGGTGTAATAAATCCGTATTACACAGTTATCAAAAGTTCATTGCCAGGAACAACTAAAGTAGAGAATTGCTTATTTCATCCACCACGAATTTTAATAAACGATTCTATAGAACGCATTGCCCAACAAATGACAGAATCCAAAATTCATTATTTACCTGTGTTTGATGATCAACAAAACTTTGTTGGTATTACATCAGGGAGAAGAATTCTAAGAGAAATTCAGAAATTTCCTTTAGCAAAAACTACAGTATTAGAGGTATATCAAGCCCGTAATGGAGGAGTAATTTCAATTTATGATAACGACACTATTAATACTGCTATGAATGTATTTAAAGATCATAAAATTTCTAAACTGTTAGTTATAGATAAAAATATGAAGTTGCAAGGGATCTTGAGTTACTATGATTTATTACCTTATTTAATAGCGTCTGGAAGGGGTAAAAATCAAGAAAAGTCACTTAATATTCATGAAAAAAACCATTTTATGAATATGAAAGTAAAAGGATATACAAAGAAGACTGTTTTAACAGTTTCACCTTCTGCAACAGTTTCTGAAGCAATTGACGAAATGATAACAAGAGGAATGGGAAGTGTAATTATTACGGATGGAGAAAGTAATCCATTAGGAATAGTAACAACAAAAGATATTTTTAATTTATTAACCTCTAATGGAATTAAAAAAGCTACAGAATTAACTTCAAAAAATGTTTCAACAAAGAATGAAGACGCCATTAATGAATTTACAAGATATGTTACAGAACATACACAACGACTTAACACAATTAGAAGTGCCAGAGTTCTTGTAGATGAAGAAAAAGAGGGCGAATTATTCAAAATTTCTGTGTACATTACACCTCAAAAAGGTAAACAAATTGTTATTGCAAAAGAAGGAAAGAACATTCATGATATGATTAAAGAAGTAAAAAAAGCATTACAATCTCAACTATCTGAATAATTATTATGAAAGTTCTTATTACGGGAGGTGCAGGATTTTTAGGTCTTCATATTGCTCACTATTTTCACCAAAAAAAATGGGATATACGACTTTTAGATATTGGTAATTTTCCTGCAGATGAATATCCAAAAGGTACAGAATATATTCAAGGAGATGTTCGTGATAAAAAGAAAGTCGCAGAAGCAATAACTGGTTGTGATGTAGTAATTCATGCAGCAGCAGCACTTCCTTTACGAAGTAGTCATGAAATTATGACTACAAATGTAGATGGAACAAGAAATATAATGGCTGAATGTTTGAAACAAAAAATTCAACGCGTAGTCTATATTTCATCAACTGCAGTTTATGGCGTTCCTAAGACTCATCCGGTATATGAAACTGATCCAATGGTAGGAGTTGGACCCTATGGACATAGTAAAATTGGGGCAGAAGAAGTATGCCAAGAATATCGTAAAAAAGGATTAGTAGTTACGGTAATCAGACCAAAAACGTTTTTAGGAACCCATCGATTAGGCGTATTTGAAATACTCTTTGACTGGATTAAAGATGGGAAAAAAATACCTCTCATTGGGAATGGAGAGAATCAGTACCAGCTGTTAGAAGTAGATGATTTAGTCGGAGCTATTTATACCTGCATTGTTCATAAAAAAGATGCAGAAATTAATACAGAATTTAATGTAGGCGCTCTTAAATTCGATCATATAAAAGATGATTTGCATGCAATGTTTAAGCAAGTAAAATCCAAATCTAGAATTTTTCCTACTCCTGCGGGACCAATAAAAACTGCACTTTATATTTTTGAAAAACTAAATCTATCACCGTTATACGCGTGGGTTTACGCCACAGCTGATAAAGATTCATTTGTTTCAATCGAAAAAATTATGAAGACTACAGGTTGGAAGCCAAAGTATTCGAATACAGAAGCATTAGTAAAAGCTTATAAATGGTATGAAGATCATTACGATGAAATCAAGTCTCGTGGCTCCGGAACAACACATACGGTAGGTTGGAAGCAGGGGATTCTTGGAGTGTTTAAGAGGTTTATGTAATGTCATATGAAAAAAATTCATATAGTCGTACTTCTTTTTTTTATAATTATTCTTGCAACAGCTCTTCGTATCTGGAATATTTCAACAAATCCTGCCGGTTTTTTTGTGGATGAAGCAAGTCAAGGTCTTGAAGCATACAGTTTGTTAACAATAGGTACAGACACTCATGGTAATCCATTTCCAATTATTTTCAAAGCAGTGGGTGATTATCGTGATCCTGTTATGATTTATTCCGCAATGCCATTTATCTATATATTTGGTCTAAACGAATTTGCAGTCCGTATTACGAGTGCCTTCTATGGCATTCTTGCAGTAATCATGATGTATATTGTCGGCAGAGAATATTTTAATCAACGTATAGGATTATGGTCAGCGTTTTTATTAGCAATTTCTCCTTGGCATGTACATTTTAGTAGAGTAGGATTTCAGCTCATTGCATCTGTATTTTGGTTATTAGTTGTATTGTATTTTCTTCATAAAAGCTTTAAAAACCAGTATTATTTTATACCTGCAGTAGTTTCAATACTGATAACATTTTTTACATATAGTACGACTAAAATGTATCTGCCTTTTTTAATCATATTTCATATGTTTTCTTATCCACTGAACTGGCTACAACTAGTAAAAAAGAAATTCATATTATTTGTAATAGGAATTACTCTCATTGTTGGAACAATAATTGTTACACCACTATTACAAAATGGAACATTCTTTCAACGTTGGATGCAAGTAGACCAACACTATTCACTTAAAGAAATAGCAACATCCTACAGCAATCATTTTTCAACAGATTTTTTATTTATGACAGGTGATGCAGAATTTCCTAATCAACAAGTAAAACGTCACTCAATTCATGGTGTAGGGGAGTTGTATTGGTTTCAATTATTATTCCTATTTGTTTCTGTTGCAATTTTTATTATTTCAAAAAAAGAACGAATGAAACTTATTTTTTGGGTTTTATTTTTATATATTTATCCTTTGGGAACAATATTTACATCTTTAGAACCTCAAGCAACGAGAAGTATTTTAGGTGTCATTCCATTCACACTAATAACTGCGTATGGTATTGATCAAATACCTCGTCTTTTTAAAACAGAGATATTAAAGAAGTTATATTACGGAGCTTTTGGTAGTGTACTGTTTCTATCACTATTCTTATTTACAGTTGCATTAAAAAATTATCCCTATAGTGGCGCAGATTATTGGGGATGGCAGTATGGGTATAGAGAGTCAGTACAATATGTATCACAATTTCAAAAAGAGTATGAAGATATTCTTATAACTCATAGATTTAATATGGGAATGGAATTATTATCTTTTTATAACAAGATATATCCATGTAATAATTGTGCAACTGCTCATAATCCGATTGAAATAAATGATCAAAAAAAACAATTATTTGTTTTAAGACCTGAAGATATTAAAGAAGCTACTAATTTGTATCCTCACTTATTGTTCCATAAGAAAAAAGATATTACATTACCAAATGGAAATATAGAGCTATATATAGGAGAATTTGCACCAATTACTTCATCTTTCTAAAGATCATTATTTTAGGGTGGTCATAGACAGTAAAGGATTCATCTGCTGAATCATCTATGATTTCAAATGTCCATGGACCAAGGGGAATACGAGGATAGCTGCTAAATTCTGCTATTTTTTTAAATCCTAATTCTTCTTTGAAAAGTTTTTCATAATAAACTGCAGTTTTAGGATAGCAAGATGTGTATTTATCACAATCATGAAGTCTTTGTAACGGTGTATACAATCTATTTGAAGCAATAATTATATAATCTGACCTTTCTAGTTTTTGTTGTAGCCCTTGCCATTTTATTTCATCGTCAGGACGTTCGTAGAGTGTCATTTCTTCGTATGTATAATGTCCTGGATCATATACCGGTACTCGGTCATCCCAGTGTTCTACAGCCAACGTAGAGCCTTGTGGAATATATGTGTAAATCCATTCTGAAGCTTGAATTCTTGTAGTCTTATATGAGTACATATTGATAAATGCAAAGGTCCATAAGGAAATAAAAATAAAACATACAAACATTATTATTTTTTTTCTTTTTTTATTTAAACTCGCAAACCCTTCATATGCGCCATAGCCAGCAATGATTGCAAAAAATGGATACATAATCAGCATATAGCGCATAAATTTAACTGCAGATTTACCAATGATTAAGAAGTACAGTACATAAAAGAGATAAAAAATGACAATTAAACTTACTTCTTTTTGATGATGTTTAACCCATTTTTGTAATACCGAAAATTTAAACTGGATAACATGTTCATATATACCAAGAAGAAAAAATCCAAAAATAAATGGCCCTAATCCCCAAATAGCAATATTCTTTATGTAATACCAGTAGGGAAGTGTTGCAACATATTGCAGGGTATAGGGAAAAATATAAGGATCAGAATTCATTTTTAGTTGTAATGAAATTTCATTAATAAATTGTTCAGCATGAATAAATCCAAAAGGCATAAAGAGGAAGGAAAAGAAGAGAGTAATACAGGCTACGATTAATCCATGAAGAATAGTATTAATAACTTTTGTTGTCCAGTTTCCTTTAATTGCTAATAAAAAAGCTAAGCCAATAATAGGTGTAAAAAGCAGTGCGGTAACCTTTGTTGTAATTGCAGCTGCAAAAATAACACCAATAACAAATTGTTTTTTAAAGCTTGGCTCTTTGATAAAACTTAATAGTGTATATATTAGTAATGTGCCAAATAAATTGAGAAAGGTATCTACTATAAAAAAATGTGTATTTTGAATTGGGAAGAAAGCAAAAATATAAAAAAACATCGCAAATAAAGATGCTTCTTTTTTTTCAAAAAGTAATTGTGTAATTTTATAAATAAGTACTATTACTACTAAATCATTAATAAGTGAAAGAAATCTGCCAACATATAACATACCGTCATAGTTGGCTACAGGCCTTTGTAATAGTATTTCAACTATTTGACTTACACCTCTTAAAATGTAAACTGGCAGACTTCCATAATTAAAAAAATCGGGGTTAAGCTGGGTCCAGAATTCTATTCTGTCAGCAACCATAATAAGCATGCGCTCATCTGGATGGAAATGTAGACCTTGATCCCAATTAATACCAATTATGCGAAGAATAAAAGCAGTAATGAAGAGAATAAAAAAAGTTTTATTATTTTTTAGAAAAGAAACTATGTTTTTCATATTACGATTCATCAACTTTCTTTTTCAGAAAATTCATAGCATCTTTTAGTGAAAGATATTTAAGATTGTAGGGGATATGATTATCAAATAAATTGGTAATCCAAATTCCCTTTGTTTTTGTTGTTTTATTTATATGTTGAACTATATCCCAGTTATCTTCTACAAAATAATCGAGACCTAGTTTATTTATCATTTCTTCCTTAAAATGATGTGGTTGTTTATTTAGTTTATTGTGAAACGTTTCTTTAAATATAACTTTTGCATTCATTTTTTTGAGCCAATTTTCAAAATCACCCTTTAGGCTGTCGTAGCGACTTGTTATAATGTATGGCTCGATTTTCCCTTGCTTTGCTAACTGTTCAATTTCACTAATGCCATCTGCAGGAAACATACTGGACCAATGGACAATCCGCCAAATAAATTGTTCAAATGAAGATTTAGGATAATAAAAATGTACTGGTCCATTTTTTTTCTTGGGTAAAACGCTTTTTAAAGCTATTGTAATTGGTCTAAATATACGTGCAGGGTTGTAAAGAAGAACACCATCGAGGTCGAAACCTACTTTAATTTTTTTATTTTGCATAACTATAATTGATTATAGATGAATTTTTATTATACTTGATACCATACAATGTAGCAGGGAATAATTGCTACAACTATTATTTTGTTTATGTTACCAATATTACTTGATCTTTGGTTAATAAAGATTTACACACAAGGAGTATTTCTTGTTCTTGCATTTTTGTGGTCTACTTTTTTAGTTTGGAAGAATGTAACACTAACTTCATATAAAGAAGAAGATGTTTTTGATGGCATATTTTTATCATTATTTGGAGGTTTATTTGTAGGTCGTATTTTTTATGTAGCATTACATTTTGAAGATTTCGGTTTTGATATTTTAAAATTCTTACTCATTAACGGATATCCAGGCATTTATCCAATTGGAGCCATTTTAGGATTTATACTTTCACTATATTTATTCACTCTCTCAAGAAAAATATCTTTCTTTCAATTAATAGATTATATTGTCGCACCGTTATTTTTAGCAATTGCAATAGCCAAATTAGGAGCATTCTTTTCTGGTTCAGAAATAGGTACACAGACATCATTTATGTTGTCATTAAAATATCCTAATTTAGATGGTGCAAGACATTTAACACCTTTATATGAGAGTATTCTTTTCTTTATTGCAAGCTTTTTGTCTCATGGTATTGTTAAACAAATAAGACGAGAAAATCTATCAGAAGGCTTTAATCTGTGGTTCTTCGTATGGCTATATAGTTTAGTTACTTTAGTCTTTGATCCTATTAAATCATTTAGAGTAGAAATATGGGGGATTACCTTTGATATGATTATTAGCAGTATAATGCTCTTGACAGTAAGCATATACTTCATCTATTATTTTAGGAAATTAATAATGAAAAGATTCTCTGAAATATTTTCCTTTGGAAAAGGTAAAAAAGAAAAATCTTAAATAAATACTTATGAAAAAACAGAAACTGGAAGAAATAAAAAAAAGACTGGAAAAAGATCAGGAAGATATTAAAGTACGCATGGTTGAACTTAAAAAATCAGATCCTTTTAGTGATCCTGATTATTCAAATGATAATGCTGCAGTTGATAATGATGTTCGTGAACAAGAAGCTCATCAAAGAATTGAAGCAGAACTTGATACATTAAAAGAAAAAAGGACTAATATTGAGCAAGCACTTAAGCGTATCGAAAAAGGTAATTATGGATTTTGTAAGAGATGTAATAAAGAAATTCCAGAAAAACGCTTAGAATTAGTACCTGAAACTAGTTATTGTGTAGACTGTGAATCTGCTATTAAACGATAAGATAGATCTTGATGAATTTTTATGCTAGAGTAGAGAAATGTCATCAAGACCTTCGAAGATAATTAATCCATATTATCGCTACATTTATATAATAGTTGGTATTTTTATTGGTATTTACTTCTTATTTAAATTAATACAATTGTTTACAAGTTCCTTATTTGTAGTAGATAATAGTCGCATAAATACTCTTTTTTATGGTCAAGAAACTGCATACTATTCAATTGATAAAAAAGATGCGAGACATTATCTTATGTACTTTCCTGCTGATTTAAAAATGCAAGTACCAGGTGGGTATGGAACATATCGTATCGGCTCATTAGGCAAACTAGCTAAACTTGATAATAATTTTGACCTTCTTAAAAAAACATTTTCAATTGGTACCACATCATTTGTTACATATTATTTCTATGAAGATGTTGATACTGTTTTTTATGGTGACACAGTACCTGACGAAAGAAAAAAACCAAGGATACAAGATATCTGGTTTTTAAAATCTAATGCAGGTTTTTTTGACAAGCTATATTTAACATTAACTTTTTTACAGAAGAAAAAGGATGAATTTTATATTATTGCTTATCAGGAAAGAGAAAATAAAGCTTTAAACGATGTGTTTTTTCAGGAAGAATCATTCATTAAAAATAGTATTGGATTACTGTATCAATCCCAATATCGTGAAGAACAAAAAAGTATTCAAATTCAATATACGTCTTTATATGATGTCGCACAGAGTGTAGGAAGTCTCCTAGAAGGCAATGGAATTAGAGTCAGTGATATTAGTCTTGATTTAAATAAAAGTAAAAATTGTGTCATTTATGAATCAACAGATACATTCTCGAGAACTGCTCAGGATTTATCAAAATTCTTTAATTGTCCGATCGTGAAGAAAAACACAGATGTGTATGACATTATCTTTGTATTAGGGAATGATGAAAAAAAATGGGAAATTGTTAATTAACTGGTAGTTGTGAACGTAACTGTATAGCTGCTTGATGATTAGGATTTAAACGTAGAGCATTTTCAATGGATATAGAAGCTTGTGTATAATCTTGTTCAGAATAAGCAATAAATGCTTCAATATAATACGTATCTGCATTCGCAATATTATTAGTAATCATATGTTGAATATACATTTTTGCTACTTCTTTTTTTTCATACAATACAAATAATTCTGCAATACGATTTTGTATATTAGGATTTTGATTATCTTTTCCCAGTGCTTCATTTAAGTAGTATGCTGCAGCATAATATTCTTGCGTCTGTATCATACGAACTGCTTCATTATAAATAAGTTCTGGAGGTTGCTGAATAGTTTGAATAGTTGGATCAAAACCATTTTCTAAATAGATATGTCCTAAATTACGTACAGCAGTTAAAGAAGAACTTACAGAAAGAGCTTTTACATAATATTCTTTTGCTTGATCATATTTATTTTCCATAACATAAAATCCAGCTAAGTCATTGTATGGCCTTACAGAATAGGGAGAAGTTTTCATTGTTGCAAAGGCAAGTGTTTCTGGATTCTGCCAATCTTTATTTCGCGAAATAGTTCTTATTGAATACAGTATTAGAATTATCCCAGCAAGACAAAATGCTATATATTTAAATTTAACTTTTTTTTCAATTTCAAATAATAACAAAGTCAATAATGTAGTAAAAAACCCAGTACCAAGATATAAATATCTCTCAGTAATATACCATGTTATTTTTTTAGGACTAAAAACGGGGAGAATGAATATAAGCAGTAGAATCAAAATACCAGCAATTTTTTTATTTTTGTTATAACTGAATACTATTGCTCCAATATATATTAAAAAAGAGAGATACATGAGTAGGTGAGTACTTGTTGTTATCTTGCTCCCATCATAATAAACGGTTAAATCTTTAGGAAAGATATATAACCGTAATAAACTATAGATAGTAAATGGATAACCTTGTATTACTGGTGTCAAAGATTGTTCATTTTGAAGAGTTTTTCCGGTTTCACTTCTACTGAGAAGTCTTTGAGTAAACTGACCAGAGAAATTAAAAATAATAAACAGAATGGTAAGTGGAATAATAATACCTAAAAAGTAATTATAAAATTGTTGATGTTTTTGTTTATTGAGAAAAAAATAGTCAAAAACTATTAACGATAATGGAAGAATAAGCACCCATGCGTGCCTAATAAAGATAATATCTAATGCAAATAATAAACCAATAAGATAAATATATTTTTTCTTACTGGTATGTCTGTAAGCTATTAATAATAAAATAGAGGTTAATATAATAATTGCCATAACAACATAGAATTGGGCACTAACCCAATTAATTGTCTCTGTAGTTACAGGATGAGCTAAAAATAACATACTTGCAACAAGGGCTATTTTACGACTATAGAGATATTGAATAATAAGAAATAATAAATAACCAGCTACTGCATGATTAAAAATTGTAAAAATACGAAGAGCTGTAGGATTATTACCAGCAAAATGATAATTTAATGAATAAACTATCTCCTGTATTTTAAAAGTGCTAATACTTTTTGGAATACTTCTGATTGTTTCATTTTCAATATAGCCGGGTAAATCATCAACTACAGCAAAGTTATTACTAATAGAATTTCCGAATAGAATAAAAGAGAGAATAAGAAAAAGTATAAAAAAGATACTAGTAGAGGATAATAACGCTAATACCGAGTTTTTTTGCAACATAGATAATAGCTTTTATGATAGCAAAAATTAAATTGAATAAGTAATTAAGATAGAGAATTAGGATAAATTTAGGTATAATTGAGTTGTTACGATATTGATTGATATAGTATGGTTCTATTAATTCTGGTAGGAATATTTATAGTCTCTTTTTTATTAGCACTCGGCTCTATGAAGGATTTTCATGCCCCAAATGAAATAATGCGTATGATTTCTATGAAAAAGGTGAGAGGATCAATTGTATTTTTTAAGGATAAGGTTAATCATTATTCTTCTTCCTCTTCTTCTACTTCTACATCAAAATGATCTAAGCTTTCTTTTTCTTCCTCTTCAAATTCTCCCCATTGTTCATCTTCTATATCAACTTCGTCTTCATCTTCCTCAGTTTTTTCAGTGTCATCATCTTCTATGTCATCATCGTGTTCGGCACCTTCCTCTTCTTCTTCCTCTTCTTCTAACTGATTAATATCAGTAAGCATGACATGTGGATTCGATGGGAATGAAGGATACTGTTTTACTTTTTTTCCTTTTTCGATTTCCCGGATAAATACAATTACTTCTGTTAAATCTATTTCTTTAATATAAATTTTGTATTCACTATGTTCTTTAATAAAGTAGAGAAGTCTTTTTGAAATATCATCAGGAAGTGTGCCAATGTATTCATTATCAAGAGTTCGCACTTCAAGACGTCGCTTCTTTTCTTTAAGCATCATTTCTTCACCAATACTACGACCCGCTAAATCTTCTTTTTTACCTAAATTAACAAGCTGAACTGTTTTTGTTTTCCCTGGAATTTCTAAAAATAAATTCGGATCATATTTAACTGCTGTACTAGATTTAGCTTTCTTTTTTGAATCTAGAACTTCAATTTTTTCTAAATGTTCGATTGCGATATTATTTTTTGGTTGAATTTTAAGAGCTTTTTTATATTGTTTTTGAGCTTCTTTAAGATTGTTTGTTTGAAGAAAGGAATATCCTAATCGTAGATGTGCGTCAATATTTTCAGAGTCAGCTTTAAGAATCTGTAAGTTTAATTCGATTGCCTTTTCCCACTCAGCATTTATGGCTGAATCAATAGCTTGTTGTTCTAATAAATCAATATTTACCATTTCAATGAGTATAAGCAAATTATCCAAGAAGTCAAGAGCAAAAAATGGACGAATTGAGGAGGTTTTAGGTATATAATAACACTATGAAAATAAATATATTTTCACCGATAAAAGCCTCGTTGGAGCCATTTTATGAAAAGTGGTTTAAGTTTATTAATATCATTCCAAAACGTATTCGTGTTGTAATCTGTACAGGAATAATGATTCTTACGTTATTGGTAAGTAGTTTTTTTCCATTTAGTGAATGGTGGTGGTTTTTTGGTGTAGCACTAATAATTGTTGCTTATATCACAACATATATTGCCGTGTTTGAAGGTATTGATGGAGTAGAGTGGTATATGTTATTTATAATGCCAATATTTCTTACAATTGCTCTTTATATTTTTTATTCACTTTTACCAGTTCGATGGTTAACAAGAATTCCATTTTTATTTTTGTTTGGTTTAACATACTATGCTATGTTATTGGCATCAAACATTTTAAACATTGGAGTAGATAAAAGTTTGCAGTTATATAGAGCAGCTTTTTCTGTTAACTACTTAATGCAGGTATTTATTGTCTTTTTATTAACACAGGTATCATTAACTTTTAAACTTTCATTCATTCTTAATGGGGTTATTCTATTTGTAATTGGGCTTATATTGTCATTACAACTATATTGGTCTGTAAATCCAGAAGCTACATTTAATAGGAAATTATTATTATACGGAGTAGGGATGGGATTAGTATTACTTCAAATAGCGGCAATTATTTCTTTTATTCCCTTCAAAACAAATGTAGCTGCATTAATCTATACAGCTCTTTACTACAGTCTAAATGGAATTATTTACCATCATTTAGATGGGAGATTGTTTAAAAATACTATTCGTGAATATGCATTTGTATCTATATTCGTTTTCTTTATAGCGCTACTTACATTAAATTGGTAACTTAAAATTAAATTTCTTGCATTTTAAAAAAAAGACTGTCATAACAAGTAGAGAAGAGAGGAGAGGTGAGTATTTTTGAGGTTAAATGTATCAAAAAGTACACGTTCGTGAGGGAATATTTATATCCTATAATATATAAAATAGAGAAATACTATAAGACATAAAATATACGTACGGATATATTTTGATACCGTTTCTGACAGTCTTCCTAATTAATTGCTATTCATGTGGATAAGTAGAGTATTTTGAGCTCAAAACACTACTTTTTTATTGATGTATGGCTCTAAATCACAATGCTATTTAGGTTGTATTTACAGTTAAATTGAACAAAAAGGCTCTCTAGCAAGCTATGTATACATGTATTTTATTGTATAGACATAGCTAAAGACGAGAGGTCTCTTCCGAAGATACTAAAGTCCAAAGAGAGGTAAAATACCCAAAATAGCACTAAAAATAAAAGTATGAGCAAAAAATAAAAAGGAGAATAAATTTTAATTATTATTTATTTCATATATACGCTTCTTTAAAAGACAGGCAAAAATTGCGGTAAATAAGCTCAGAGAACTAAGGATACATAACGTCGTAAATTGTATCTTTTACGACGTTATGCCCAAAAGGAGCGAGAGGAGAGCCATTTTTTATGTTTTTGATAATTCGTGTTTTATTGATTTTTATAAGGTTTTTTATTTTTGGATTTCTCACGGTAATGGTTCTCTTAGTTCTCTTAAACCTCTTTTAGGTCCATTTTTACCGTATTGACCACTTCCCTATTATATTGTCATAACAGTCTAAATCCTCAATTTTATACTCATTACTCCTCTATTTTTGATTATGTATTGGGTGAGTGTCAATATTAGCTTGATCTATCAATAAAATATATTTTGGCTGTTAGAGAAAGAAGAAAGTTAAATACCGCGTTTGAAGGCTAAATACTTATCTATGCAGTAGCTTGTTATATATAAAGGAGAAATTACATAATCATGTGTTGGAATATAATCAACTTGAAACCCACCAAATCCACGCTTAAATAAACTTAAACCTTGCCAGGCACGAGGAGTACGGCCAGGATTATAAATTCCATAAAAGTTATAATATTTGCATCCACGTTTTTTTGTTTCCAAAATTGTTTGCCATTGTAATTGATATGTTACAGGATAATCAGAATGTGTCGAAGCACCTTGATGATAGAAGCCTGTTGTATTTGTAAAGAGGACTAACGATGCTGCTAAATATTTAGAAAGGCCTTCTTGGTCAAAATTCGAGGGCATCCTTCCTAAGAGCACTGTAGCAGCCTTTTCTGCATTAAATGCTTCAAATTCTGCATTTATATATGATTTAGGAAAAGGTGTGAAGTGTTCACGGGTAAAAGTTTGTTCGTAGAGTCTCCAAAATTCATCTAATGATTCTGATGTTGTATGTTGAGTAATTTCTATAGCATCCTTGATTCCTTTTTTTATTAAATAACGTGTATTCTTTCTCATACCTTTTAAAATATCTTCTTCAGATTGTGAAACATCTACAGCCCACATGGTTTCGGCATGAATATAAATCGGCGCCTGTCGATATCCAGCTTTAGACAAAATATCCTTGTGCTGGGGCAAATTTGAGAGGATAGGTGCCATTCTAATAAACCAAAAACGTTCCTTGGAAGCAATCTCTGATAAGTGTTGCGTGAGTGTATTTATTATTTCTAAAATAGTAGATTCATTATCTGATTTGATTGTCACAGAAAGATTCTCTGAAGGAATATTAAATATTGGTCCATGAGGAATAAGCAAAAAATTACCTCGTTTAGATCTAATTTTAATAACAAGCGTTATGGTGACAAGTTTTTTATTGTCATAGACTCCTAATCGAAGGATATCATAGTGTAGTTTTTTTTGAAATTCACCCCATTCCCAGGTATGATGAAGGGAAGGTGCATTTTGAGTATTAAAAAAGTCATTCCAGACCTTCTTATCAGTTATTTCTTGAACAATCATTATTAAATTTTTTGAATAGTTGCAATAGTTTTTATAATTTTTTGTGCTTGTTTTTTATTAACAAACGTCGGTAAATTAAGAATGGTTTCTGCAATTTTTTCTGCATTAGGACATGATCCATTTATATATTGTACCTTCTTAAGTTTTAATTCTTTTGGGGCAATTACTTGGTTATACCATAACCCTAACATAATATTTTTTTTCTTTAATGCGTTATAGATCTTATCACGATCTGTAGTTACAAAAGGATATCGTAAATATGCTTGCATAGTTTGCTTAGATTGACGAAGCTTTTCTTGATAATATTTAGCAATATATATTTTTCTGCGATAGACGTCGTTAAATCTATTCAATTGCTGCAAAATAAATAAAGCAGAAATATTTGGAAATGCTTTTGCATAATATTCATCAAATGTTCCTTCTTTCTCTTTTTTTGTTATTTCTGGTAGTAATAATTGTAAATAATTAGCTAATATATGGATAATGCGACCGATAAATATTGGATAAGTAGCTTTAATTAACACAGTCAGAGCCTTATATAAGACCATTTTAAAGAGAAAAAGAAAACTTGGATATTGCTGATTACGTTCTGTGCGTGATAAATAAGATGAAATCTTTTTATTACTTGAAACAATTGCTCCACCAAATACACCTGAAAGCGGTTTAGATCTTCCAAACGATACTAATAATGAAGTAGGTTGAGTTTTTTTATTAAACATTGTTGGTTCAAATCCATGTGCTACATCTTCAAGTACTGTTATCTTTTTATCTTTTGCAAAAGCAAGTATTTTAGATCTTGCTATTGGTGTAATACCAAAGGTATGTTGTAAAATTAGCACTTTAGTATTTTGAGTATATTTTTTTTTGAGATCCTCAATATCCATAGAAAAATCTGCAGAAGTTATATCTACATATACTGGTGTAAGATTTTGTGCCAGTATTGGTAATATAACAGCTTCACAGGTAAAACCTTGGACAAGTATTTCTGATCCTTTTGATAGTTCAAGAGATTTTAAATAATGATACAGAGCACATCGTCCCGTTAAGAAAAAATAAATTTCACTGGAATCAGAAAAAAATCGTTTACGAAGTCTTTGTCGAAGTTTTGTTACCTCTTTCCCCTTCTTCCATTTCCATGGTTGAACAAGCATTTTTAAAGAAAACAATCCATCTTGTACAGTTTCGTTTGGTGCAAATTCTACTGAGATCATAACAAAATATAATTTAAGTAAGTATAAATTCTATAAAAGTTTTTGGAAATTTTCCTTCAATAAGTATTGCAGAATGTTTATCCATTGTAGTAAGAATTTCATTCTGAATAGCTAAAACGTCGTTAAATGTAATAATGCTCTTTTTATGTTTTTTATGTACAATTTCCGCAAATAATGTATCAGTTGTATAAAGTAATATATTTGTCTTTAATAATTCTTCAAGTATACGTTCATATGAAAGCCTCTTCTCTACTCCCAGTTCTATAATTCCTTGAGAAACAATAATTTTTTGTTTGTGTTTGAATTTTTTTAATGTTTTAATTGCAGAAATAAAACCGTCCACATTGGAGTTTACTCCGTCATTGATAATGAGAGCTTTTTTATGACCTGTATGGAGTGACAGTTTTCCTTCAATTTGAGGTAAATGTTCAATCGCCGTTTGAATATTTTTAATTGGTACTCCTAAATCTAGTGAAATTGCTATGGCAGGTAGAAAATTTTCAATGGTATGTTGTCCTAGTAGTTTAGTTTCAAAAATAAACGATGTATCTTTATAAATTATCTTTGCTTTTTGTAAATAAGGATCTGATGATAATAGTTCTGCATATATATCTGCTGATTTATGCAATCCATATGTCACGATATGTGCTTTAGTTCGTTGTTTAATAACAGACATTGCTGGTGAATTATATGGTACAAAAACAGTATTCTGTTCCGGTACTTTTTTTAATAAATAGGTTTCTTCTTTGATTAAATTTTCCCGACTTCCATATAAATCAAGGTGTTGATTTCCTAGGCCGGTTAATATCGCGTATTGCAAAGGAATATAATATGAAGCTTTTCTAATTTCTCCTCTTTTATATGCTCCAAATTCCGCAACAAAATATTTTGTTGATGATGTAATGTTATTAAGAATTGAAATGGCAACGCCAACGTCTGTGTTGTGATTTAAATCCGTTTTTCCTGTTGGATATGTAGTTTCAAGTATGTGATATAGATATTCTTTAACAGAAGTTTTTCCATATGATCCTGTGATACCAATAAAAATAGTTTTTGTATCTTTAATTTTTTCTTTAGCTTGAGCAATTATAAGTTTTCTTTGAATCATGGCTGGGAATTTGGTAAAGAAAACGCCAATAGCTACTAAAAGTAATGATATTACGGGAGCAAAAGGAAGAATAAATGTGAGGAAATAATAAAAAAAAGGAACTTCAAACGTTAAGAGAAGGAATAATAATAAAGTAAAAGCAATATAAATAACAATAAGGCCATTTCTAAAAGATTTTGCTGGATATTTAATTTGAAATGAATACAACAATGATTGAATTCCCTCTTCCTTTATAAATGAAATAAATCTGTCAAATCGGTATTCTTTAATTTGAAATAAATAAATATAATGAAAGCTTTTAAAAAATATAATCAGCAGTGATAACAAAATAAGAGTAAACATGGTAAATAAAAGTTCAAGTCAATTTGAGTACGGATTTAATTATACGTTAAGGGTTATAAATTTACGCAGAGAAAAAAGAGTTAATTTCTGACCAAACTTCTTGTGGATATTTTAGAGGTAAATTATGACGAACATTAGGGAAAACTTTAATAATTGCCTGTGGAATGTTTTTTTTAAGTTCATACGCCCACAAAACAGGAGTCATTGTGTCTTCTTCTCCCCATAAAATTAAAGTTGGAAGTTTAATTTTAGTAGTATAATTTGTTAAATCTTGCGTTACTATTTTTCTAAAATTACTTTCAAGATGTGGAAATTTCATAAGATCAGAGTCTTTATGAAATAATTTGTAATATATTTTTTTTGCATATGGTGCAAAAAAATTTAGGAACGGATTTTCTCTTGGAACCATTTTAATTAATTTAGCAGATTGTGAAACCTTATTTTCTCTTTTAAAAGAAGAATTACTAAGTACTAAGCTATCTATAAGTCTTGGATAATGAGAAGCAATATAGATACCCAATGCTCCACCAAATGAATGACCAACATAATGAGGTTTTTTTAAGTCTAGCGTTTTTATAAAGTGACCTATTAGATCTGCATAGCCTTCAACTCCCCATTCTGATGGTGGGTTATCACTTTTACCGAAGCCTGGCAGATCTATAAGAATAGATTGATATTTTTTTGAAGCTAAAGTTGCTAACTTAAGTAAGCTATACAAATTACCTCCCCAACCATGTACAAAAAGAATAGGCTTTCCCTGCCCAATAATTTTGTAGTGAATCTTTCTGTTATCAATTTTAAGATACATTAATTAAGCCAATCTGTAATTCGTAATTATTACTGTGTGTTAGTATCACTAAGCAACATTTGTTTAAATTCTTCTATTGTTCCCGGTGTTGTTAGCTTTTTTCCATTTAAGAAAAAGGTTGGCGTTCCTTGTACTCCAACTTGAGTACCGAGGAGAAATTCATCTTGGACTTTATCTTGAATCTCTTTTGATTTCATATCTGTATTAAATTGGTCTTCATTCAATTTTAATTTTTTTGCATATCCTACAAAAGTTGGAACTGGATTTGCTTCTCCACTCCATGCGTTTTGATTTTCAAACAATAAATCATGCATTTCAAAAAATTTACCTTGTTTACCCGCTGCTTCTGCTGCATAAGCTGCTTCTCTAGCATGTGGATGTGCTGCATCTAACGGAAAATGCCTATATACAAAAGTAACATTGTCGGTAACTTCTTTATCTTTAGAAAGTTCTTTTAAGAGAACATTATGATATTGTGCACAGGCAGGACATTGTAAGTCACTAAATTCAACAAGAACACGTTCATTTTTTTTAGACCATTTAACATTATTCGATGCTTTTACTTCTTTTAATTGAGGATATTCGGTGACTTCTGGTTTACTGGTGAGCATATATGCACCAACTAAAAAACCTAACATTACTATCACCGAAACAGCGGTTATTATTATTGTATTTTTATTCATAGTCGAATTATAACGAATTAAAAATGAGATTGCATGTTTTGCGAGGATTCTCTAAGTGGAGAAATATATGCCTGATTTCTGTGATTAAAAATGAATCTAACCAATATTTTATACGTATCATAATCAAAAAATAATTCATCTTTTTCTGGCGAAGAAAGACACCATTTATTAGCAACAAAAATTTCTTGTTTTTGTTCTATTGGATCAATCTCTGTAATTTGAATTGCTCCGTCAAATGGCCAGGATTTAATTTTTTTCTCAGAGAAAGCTTTGATAAAACGCATATTGTAAGACAAAAAATGTTCTTTATTAATACACGCACCTTTACATCGCTCTAATTTATGTCCAAAACAAGATCCCGAACACTTTTCAAGTCCCAACAATTTTTCACAAAGTTGAAATTCATCCGATTTTTTCTTTATATATTCTTTAGCTTTTTTCTTGGAAGGAAAAATACCAAGCATGGTAGAAATATCATCCGGAGAAATTTGTTTTACATGCTCCATTTCTAACGAATAAAATCTATTTGGAAGTTCTTTCTTTTTAAGAAGAACTACTTTATGCGTTCTACGTAACTGAGTATTGTATAAGGGTTGCATGGTTTTAATAAGTTCTGCTTCTTTAAGAAGTGCACCAAACTCTCCTACCGTTGGAATAGTTTCTATTCTTAAAATTTGTTGAGAAATTTTAAGTTCTTTAGAAGAGTTTTGATCATTTGTAAAATGAGAAAGTACTCGATCACGAATACTCACACTTTTGCCAATGTATAAAGGGATATCCCCTTCTCCGTAGAAAATATATACACCTGGACCTTCTGGCAGATTGTCTAATATATCTTGTGATAAATGTTGTGGTAATGCTGGCTTTTTTATAATATCTTGAACTACTTTTTGTACTGTTTCAATCGGAAACATGGTATGTACTTTTTGATAAAAATCCCATAAAATTTTAGCGTCATCAAAGGCTCTATGTCTATTTTCCATATTAAATTGAAAGCGTTCAATAAGTGAATCTAAACTATGTCTAGGATATTGAGGAAATAATGTACGTGATAATTTAACAGTACACATTTGTTTGGAAGAAAAATTGACACCAAAGCGTCTAAATTCATTGCGTAAAAAGCCATAATCAAAGCGCACATTATGAGCAACAAAAATGGTGTCATCCAATACTTCTAGAATTTCTTCCTTAATTTCTTCAAAAGTAGGAGCTGTTCCTAAATCTGCTTGTGTAATACCTGTCATCTGAGAAATAAAAGGATTTAGATATGTTTCTGGATTAATAAGTTTTTGATATGTTTTTATAAGATTATCATCTTCAACGCGTAAGATACCAATTTCAATAATGCGATCGTGTCTTGCATGTGCTCCAGTTGTTTCGATGTCTACAAATGAGAATTTCATGTTTTATATTGGGGAATAATAACGTAGTTTGAGAACAATTAACAGTGTAACAGGTTTTGACCTATAAATCTACTCTTGACTTTTTTTTGAGTTTTAATTATCATATCTTTAATCCCCCCACCGGGGATTAAATTAATAATTTTATTTAGAAATGGTAACTATCAAAAGTAATAAAGATAGAATTGTTCATAGACTTAAAATAGCCAATGGTCATTTGCATAAAGTTATTCAAATGGTTGAATCTGATACGTATTGTATCGATGTCCTCCATCATTCTTTAGCTGTTCAAAAAGCGCTAAAGCAGATCGATATGTTAATGATGGAAGATCATTTAAAAACATGTGCAGTTGATCAAGTAAAAAATGGTGAAGAAACACAGATGGTTAAAGATTTAATTGGCATTTATAAATTTAAATAATATGGCAAAACAAAAAACATGTACTCTGTATGTCTCAGGAATGCACTGTGCAGCTTGTGAAGTATTAATAGAAAAAAAGCTTTCCAAATTAAGTGGTGTATCATCTGCTCAAGCATCTTTGGCCGATAAAAAAGTTGAGCTTTCTTATAATGGTGAAAAACCAAATGTAGATCTTATAAATAAAAATTTATCAGAACTAGGTTATTCAGTTTCCGAAAAACCAGTTGGGCAAGCAAATATCACAATTCAATCTGTCATAACTGGTATTGGAATCGCAATTGTTCTTTTTGTTTTATTTTTGATAATTGAAGATGCAAATATTTTATCTCGCTTTTCTATTGATGAACAATCTGGTATTCCAGCATTTTTTGGACTAGGTGTTATAGCTAGTTTATCTACCTGTGCAGCATTAGTTGGTGGTTTATTATTGTCATTATCAAAACAATGGAATTCTTTATATGGTGGAAAAGATGAATCTAAACGATTTCTCCCTTTTGTGATGTTTAATATTGGACGTCTAATTTCGTATGCACTATTAGGGGCTGCTCTTGGATTGATAGGATCATTTTTTACTGTTTCTCTTCAACAGACAGCAATTCTTATCCTTATTGTTTCAGTAGTAATGGTAATCATTGGACTACAAATGCTTGGAGTTTCTTGGGCAAAAAAAATTAAGCTCACCGTTCCTCGTTTCATTTCGAAATATATTAGTAACGAACAAAACTTTCAAGGAAAATATATGCCATTTGCGACAGGTGCACTTACATTTTTTATTCCCTGTGGATTTACATTAATGGCTCAAACTGTTGCTCTTGCAACAGCAAACCCATTAACAAGTATGCTTATGATGACAGCCTTTGCACTTGGTACGTTACCAATGCTTGCAATTCTTAGTTTTTCGAGTGTGAAGTTTCAAAAAAATGAATTATTTGCGGGAACATTTAATTTATTAGTTGGATTTTTTATTATTGCATTTGGTATTTATAACGTAAATGCTCAGTTAAATGTTATTGGTGCACCAAGTCTAAATGATGTTTCAAAAAAACCATACGACGTTGGAATGGATGATAATACCGGTGTTAAGTTAATCGGAAAAGGAAAAAATCAATACCAAGAAGTTACCATGCGCGCAGAAGGTTTCGAATACTATCCAAAACAAATTACGTTACAAGTAAATGTTCCAGCTAAATTTATAATCAATAACTCTAATGTGTTAGGTTGTGCACAAGCAATGTATATGCCAGGCTTATATGAAGATGTTATTTATTTAAATGAAGATCAAGCAAAGGCAGAATTTACACCAACAAAAGTAGGAACTTATAAAATTAGTTGTACGATGGGAATGGTTCCACCAGTTACAGTAGAAGTTATAAAAAATATATGAAAAAACAAATTTTTCCAATAGTCGGTATGCATTGTGCATCTTGTAAAACACTTATACAAGAAGCTGTTTCTGAACTTGATGGCGTGAAATCAGTCACTGTTAATTATGCGACTGAAAAAATGAATATCGAATATGATGAGACTAAAGTAACATTCGATCAATTAAAAAAGACTGTTGCAGATCAAGGTTCATATCAACTTGTTGATAATTCAATGGGAAAAACCGTTTTGGCTTCTCCACCTGAAGTGAAAAAAATTGAAGAAGAAAACATGCAAAAAGAGATGGGACATTCTATGGAAGAACACCATAAAATGCAAGAAATGGATCATAGCAATATGAATCATGATGATATGGGTGGTCATAATCATGGGATTCCTTTAGATGAATCACTACGCCATAAACTGTATGAAGATTTAAAAAAGCGTGTTATGTGGATGGCAATTGGAGCTGTGCCTTTTTTGCTTTCTATGTTATGGATGGCATTTGGTATGCGTTTAGGTTTACCAGAAAAAAGTATGATTTTCCCACCAATTATTTTGGGTAATACTGGATATCAAATTTCCTCACATCACTTATTGGAATTTTTGTTAGCAACGCCAATTCTTTTTATTGGTGGTCGCGAAGTATTTCAAAGTGCTATTGCTGTTTGGCGTGTTCGTTCTTCTAATATGGATACACTTATTGCAATCGGAACCTTTACAGCTTGGCTCTACTCTACTGTTGTAACTTTTTTTCCAAAATCTTTTCAACAAATAGATGGTGGTACAGAAGTTTATTTTGAAGCAGCTGTATTTATTATCTTATTTATTTTATTAGGTCGATTACTTGAGATGAGAGCTAAAGGAAATGCCGCAGATGCAATTAAAGCTCTCCTCCACCTTCAAGCCAAAGATGCTACTGTTATTCGACATGGTAAAGAAATAACAATTGCTATTGAAGAAGTTATTGTCGGCGATGTTATTCTAGTTAAACCTGGGAGTAAGTTTCCAGTTGATGGTATTGTTGTAGAAGGAAATTCTCAAGTTGATGAATCTATGGTTACTGGTGAAAGTATGCCAGTTTCTAAGAAAAAAAATGACGCAGTTATTGGTGCAACTATTAATAAATCAGGATTTATAAAATATAAAGCAACAAAAGTTGGTTCAGACACATTACTCGCACAAATTATTCAACTTGTAGAAGATGCACAAGCAACAGAAGCTCCGATTCAACGATTAGCAGACAAAGTAGCATCTATTTTTGTTCCAGCAGTGATAAGTATTGCTGTTCTTGCATGGTTATTTTGGTTTTTTGTAGCTCCAGCTTTAGGAATTATTGGTAATGCGCAAGCATTTACATTTGCAACATATATTGCCATTACTGTACTTATTATTGCTTGTCCTTGTGCTCTTGGGCTTGCAACACCAACTGCAGTTATGGTTGGAACAGGAAAAGCTGCGCAACGAGGTATTTTAATTAAAGATGCAGAAGCTTTGGAAATTGCTCATGATATTAATACTATTGTGTTTGATAAAACAGGAACACTTACCAATGGAAAACCAGAAGTAGTTTCGTATGAAGTTGATGAAAAGTATAATGCACTTCTCTACTCTATTGAAAAACAATCTCATCATCCACTCGCGGATGCAGTTGTAAATTACTTAAAAAAGAAAAAAGATATTTCGGAAGTTTCTGTTTCTGATTTTAAAGATATTTCTGGAAAAGGAATTCAAGCAAAAGTTAAAAACCAAATAATGTATATCGGTACAGAAACATTAATGAAAGAAATGAAAGTTACTATTGAAACATCCCTTTCAGAAAAAGCACATGAACTAAGAAAACGTGCACAAACAGTTTCATTTGTAGCAGTAGATAAAAAAGTTGTTGGTATTGTTGGCATTGCAGATACTATTAAAGAAGATGCTAAACGAGCAATCAAAAAACTGCATGAAATGCATATAAAAACCGTTATGATGACCGGTGATAATAAAGTAACAGCAGAAGTTGTTGCAAAAGAACTTGGTATTGATGCAGTTCTTGCAGAAGTGTTACCTGCAGAAAAAGCTTCTAAAGTAAAACAACTACAAGGTTCGGGAGAAACAAAACAAATTGTTGCAATGGTTGGTGATGGTATAAATGATGCACCAGCACTTGCACAAGCAGATGTCGGCATCGCCATGGGAACAGGAACAGATGTTGCAATAGCAACTGGAGATATTATTTTAGTCAAAGGAACACTTGAAAAAGTTGTTGATTCTATAGAAATTTCTAAAGAAACAATCGCTATTATTAAACAAAATTTATTCTGGGCATTCGGTTATAACGTTATAGGCATACCAGTAGCAGCAGGTATTCTCTACCCTGCAATGGGGTTGCTCTTGTCACCTATTATTGCCAGTATGGCGATGGCATTAAGTTCTATTTCTGTTGTTGGAAATAGTTTAAGATTGAAATATTTGGTGAAATAAAACTGCTATAATCAGTCGATATGATATTTTTATTAAATACGTGGCAGTTTAATGTTGTCTTATATTTATTTTGTATTGTATCTTTTTTTCAGTTTTATAAACTTGCTGTTCAAAATACAAAAAATGAAGGAGCTGCAACATTGGTTCTTCAGCTTATAGCTGGTTTTAGTATTCTCCCTTTTATTCCCTTCTTTCCATTTCAAGTCCCAACAGAACCAAGAGTTTGGTTAATGCTTATTCTCGCAGCGGTATTTTATGCAATTGTTGATAGATTAGGTACTACAACACGTAAACATTTAGAAGTATCCGTTATGTCTATACTTGCACAAATGGGAAATGTATTTTTAATTATTTATGGGTTTACCCTGTTTAAAGAACCAATTATTGTAACAAAAGTTTTAGGTGCAAGTTTAATATTATTAGGAAACATATTTCTTCAATTTAAAAAAGGATCTTTTGAAATAAATAAATATGTTGTGTTATCTATCGTTGCGTCACTCGCCTATGCAACAGCAATAAGTATAGATATTGGTACATCTGTTTCTTTTAATTTGCCATTCTATATTTTCTTTACGTTTTTTATACCAGCAATTATTTTATTCTTTTGGGAACGTACTTCTGTCTCCGAAATTGTGAATGAATTTAATACTGGTGAAAAGAAATATTTTTTGTTAACAGGTATTACGTGGTCACTTGCCGTTTTATTTACGTTAAGAGCTCTTCAACTAGGAAAAGTTTCTGAAGTAATTCCTTTAGAAGCTTCTGCCGTTATTTTAAATGTTATTGTTGCATCAATTATTCTTAAGGAAAGATCTGATTTAACCAAAAAAATTATTGCAGCTATTTTAGTTATTGCAGGTATAGTTCTTACAGTGCAGTAATTGTAAAGCCTATAGTATTATGGTATACTATTTACTCATATGAGTGAATATGTACATCCGTTTGAATCTAATCAACAATATAAAAAAATATTGCAAGTAGGTATAACATCTTTTATGCTTTTTTTAGCAGGATGTGGACCTATTACACTTCCGCAAAATATTGACAGTGTTTCTGCATCTTCCATACTTTCAAATGATGAAGCTTCTTGTAATGGACAAGTTCCACAGGATGTTTCTGAAGCTAGAAAAAACGATGCAAGTTTTTTAGTTGAAAATGGTGCATCAATTGAAGAGGTAAAGCTGTTAATGGAATCTTTTTGTGCAGGTCTTATTTCTCCTTAACTAAACTTCTATAATAGAATAATATTTCCCTTCAAATAGTTTTTGAATTATTGAAAGTGATACATTGTATACAGGTGTATTTTGTTGTGTTTTGCCTGCATATGTTCCGTGGTGTGCATGACCATGAAATACAACTTGCACGTGATCTCGCTCTATTGGATCGACTAATCTAGAACAACCTAAAAATGGATAAAGTTCTTTTGGTTCCCCTTCAATAGTTTGTGATATAGGAGCATAATGCATAAGAACAACTTTTTTATCTGTTTTTATATCTGATAGGGCTCGTTCTAATTGTAATGCTTCATTATATGATTCCTTTACAAAATCTTTTATTGTTTTTTCTCCCCATGCAGCTAACGTATATGAATCAAAACCACCTGCAAAGCCTTTAATTCCTGCAAAACCAATATCTTTAATAACAATAGATTCTCCATTAAGAATAGTATGCCCTGCTTCTTTTAAAAGTGATATAACTTTATCTTCCATACCACTTTCATAGTCATGATTTCCTAAAACGCCAATTACTGGAATAGAACAATTTTTTAATTGTGTAATAAGCAATTCAGTTTCTTCTATAGTACCCGTATTTGTTAAATCTCCACAAAGAACTAATACATCTGCTTTTTCTGAAACTTCTTTAAAAACCATACTAAAATCAATTTCAGATTTTCCAACATGCAAATCTGCCATGGCAGCTATTTTTATTTTTTTCATTCATCGAGTGGTACAAATTGAGTAAAATCGTTATAACCCCATTTTTTATACGCAATTTCAAACTGATCTTGAGACAATAAAGAACCGCGACATACTTTTTCACGCGGTTCTGGTAAATCTAACTGTGCTTTTACTCTTTTTATTAAGTCAGAGATAAGCCATTTTGGAATTAAATGACGGTCAGAAGGATAAATAAATCTAAATAACAATATATGTACCAGTAACACTTCCCAATATGGTTCTGTTCTTCTTAAAATTCTTTCCCAGTCTAATTTACTCCCACATTTCAGTATAAGATTTGTAACATCTGCTCCATCATAATTTTTTCTTCCCATGCGATATGCTTTACTTACAATTAATTCTTCTGGAGGCGTAAAGGCAACTTCTAATCCTAAGATTTGTCCTTTTTCTGCTGATTTTAACCAGCTATCAGTAATAGGCCAAAAACCTGGTACTGAACCAAAAATAATGTCTACAAAATACTTCCCTTTATAAATTTTTGCGAGCCATCTTTCGTCAGTGATTTCTACTTTATATCCTTTGTCAGAAAACATTTTAAGAATGTGAGGATAATCCCCTGCTTTACAAAAAATATCTATATCTTTTGTCGGACGATTAATACCGGTATAAAATCGAAGCGCATATGTACCGCCAATAATAAAAGGAATTTCTGATTGTAATAGTTCCTCAAGAATTTGTTTATAAAAAGCCTCTCCTTTGCCTCCTTTACCAGGATGAATTAGTGGTTTTTCCATTAATGGAATCTTACAAATATTCTCATAAGGAAAGTAAGAGAGATTGGTTAATGAATGGTAAGAATTACACAATCTCGTGCATGGCTTTTTTAAGTAGATCAATATTATTGCCATCTCGTGCAGAAATAAACTGTGGATGTTTATCTTTAAAGTTTTCTTCTAAGTATGTCTGAACATTTTCAATAAGATTTTCTGCTTTATTAAATACATACATTTTTCTTTTATCTTGAAGTCCAAGATCATTAAGGATTTCTTCTACAATAGTTATTTTTTGATACATTTTTGGATCTGTCACATCTATGACATGTAATAGTAAATCAGCGTTGATTGATTCCATAAGTGTAGATTTAAATGCTTCAACAAGTTCTGCAGGAAGATTCTGAATAAAACCAATGGTATCTGATACTAATATTTCTCTTTGAGTTTCATGGAAATAAATTTTACCTACATTACTGTCGAGCGTTGCAAACAATACATTTTTTGCTAGTTTTTCTTTTTTAGTAAGTTTATTAAATAATGTTGTTTTCCCTGCGTTTGTATACCCAACAATTGAAACGGTTTTGAGTCCCACTTC
Source organism: uncultured Gammaproteobacteria bacterium (assembly GCA_964435665.1). Classification (GTDB taxonomy): domain Bacteria; phylum Patescibacteriota; class Microgenomatia; order UBA1406; family GWC2-37-13; genus MFZZ01. The sequence continues at coordinate 125,845 of CAYSZW010000001.1, forward strand.
ACGACGTCGGTTAAGCTGTTTTTCTCTATTTTTTTCTAACGCTTTTAATTTGTCAGCTGTTTTTTTTATTGAGTCTCTCCAGTGTCGTTTCATAAGTTCGACATTGGTTTCTCCTGCTCCCCTACCTCCGATTCCTCCGCCTTGGCGTCCCAATTCTCCAGAAAGTCCATACATTCTTGGACCCATATGACGCATGGTTGCAAGTTCTATTTGTAATTTTGATTCAGCGGTTTTTGCATGTTTTGCAAAAATATTAAGAATAAGATCAATTCTATCCCACACCTGAATATTTGGATTATATTTCCAAAACATTTTTTCTAATTTATATAATTGAGTTGTTTTTGCAATTGCATTTAGAATAACAACATCAATTTTTAAGTCTTTTACCATTAAAGCAACTTCTTCTGCTTTACCAGAACCAATATATGTTCCTGGATGTGGATGTGCTCTCCTTTGAATTATTTCCACTACTTCTCCACCACCAAAGGTATCAATCAAAGACAAGATTTCTTGAAGATTATCTTGTGCTTCTTCTTTAGAAGTAGTTGGTGGTACGACGTCGATTAATATATATCGGTTGTTTGAATGTTGCATATCGGAGTTACATTATATGACTAAAATTGAGATTTGTCATTTTTTATATAAAATTTTGGTCATTATCTAATTTGTATGTTAGACAAAGAGTATACGATTTTTCTGAAATTGTGCTGAAAACATACAGTATTCTGACAATACTTTTATGCGATTTTGTATCTGTTATAATAAAGTTAACGATATGGTAGTACTAACATTTATTAACAAAATTTGGAGACGTGAAGATTCTAAAAAAACGAACGAAAAAGATGAAAAAGTTAGAAAATTCACGAAACAGGCTATAAAAAAATATGGAAAGACTCTCCGTCGTTTGGCCTATGAATGATCATGAGTACTCACTATTTATCGAAAGATCATTTTGAAATTATCTGCACAGAACTTCAAAGTTATTTTTTAAAACAAAAAGATCCTCCTCCAAATTATGCACATACATATTTCGATAAATTAGATAGTGTTATTTCTATTCCTCAAAAAACGTTTAGTGGTGTAGATTTGTATCCTTCAATATTTGAAAAAGCTGCATGTTATTTATATTTTATAAATAAATTTCATCCGTTTAATAATGGCAATAAACGTATTTCAATTGTTGCTACATTTGTGTTTCTTAAATTAAATGATTTAGATTTTATCGTAAATGAAGAAATAATGTATAGTTTTGCAATTAAAGTGACTAATTCTCATAAAAAACAAGATGAAGAATTTGCAGAAGTTGTAGAATTTATTAAACAACATACTATTTCTTCTGACTTTTTAACAAGACTCATGTCACTAATGCGCTTACGATGATATAATTACTCTTTATGACAGTACAAATAGATATAGCAGAACTTCTTATTAATCAAGCAATTGAACATTTAGTTGAAGCTTCAAAATTAGTTTCTCCTGAGCATGAATTTGCAGAAGCAGAAGAATGTATCCAGGCAGTTATTTTATTTCAGGTAGCTATGGAAGCTATTATTAATGAAGAAATAGAACGTTCACCACAGTTAAAAGAAGTTAAAAAAGAAAATGTTGCTCTTTCAACAAAATATAAATCCTTATCTTTTAAAAATAAATGGGAACGAGCTTTTGATGTCATGCAAATTCGTAAAAAGAAAGAATTAAACGAATATTTTACATTTTATTCGCGCTATAGAATTTTAGTTTCGCATCCTAAAAGTAGATATATTTCTTTGGATCAATATGATTATGAAAATGTATATAGAGGAATTCAAAGTGGATGGAAAACAATTGAACTATTATTTATGAGTTTAGGAAAGTCTAGAGTATCTTGGGAAGAAATGAGTGGGAAAATAGGATTACTATTATAGTATGCGTAATATTAGATTATTAACTTGGTTTAATTTTTTTACTGATCTTCGTTTATATGCTCCAATTGCAATAATATATTTTTCACAAGTTACTGGATCGTATGCATTAGGCATGAGTATCTTTTCAATTGTATTTATATCTTCTGCATTATTTGAATTACCCACAGGAATCATTTCTGATTACGTTGGGAGAAAAAAAACTCTTATACTAGGTGCTTTCGCAGCAGTGATGTATTCAATTTTTTATGCTTCAGCAGACTCATATACATTTTTAATTATTGGTGCAATAATTGAAGGACTTTCTAGATCTTTTTATAGTGGCAATAATGATGCTCTTTTATATGATACGTTAAAAGAAAAAGGCAAAGAAAATGAATATGAAGAGTATATGGGAAAAACTCATTCAATGTTTCAGATTGCAGCTGCAATTTGTGCATTAATTGGAGGTGTTTTAGCTACATGGTCTTTTCCACTCGTAATGTGGTTGTCAGTTTTATCACAACTTGGTTGTTTCATAATAAGTATTTTAATAATTCCACCAAAAGTTGAAACTAATACAATTGATGAAAATATTTTTGTCCATTTAAAAGATGCGATTCGTAAATTTATTGAAAACAAAAAATTGCGATTATTAAGTTTATCTTCTATTTTAGGATTTGGGTTTGGAGAAGCATCGTACCAATTTCAATCTGCATTTTATAGTACACTTTGGCCAGTTTGGGCAATTGGAATTGCAAAGACACTTTCTAGTATCGGTGCAACAATTAGTTTTCGATTAGCTGGAAAAATTAATAATAAGTATGGCTCAGTAAAGATTTTACTTATTACAAATATATATAATCGAATAATTAATTTTATATCTGCATTATTTCCTAGTATTTTTTCACCGATATTAATGTCATCAACATCTCTTTTATTTGGTGTTTCTTATGTCGCAGAAAATAGTTTAATGCAAAAAGAATTTACAGATAAACAAAGAGCTACAATGCAATCTTTGGATTCTTTTTTTGGAAGTATTTTTTTTGGCATTGTTTCCTTTGGGATTGGATTAATAGCAGATACACTTTCACCAGCATATGCAATTATTGTTATTCAATTCTGTATGTTGCCAACATTGATAATTAATTGGTTACTGGTAAAAAATCACAATTCTTGATTTTATTTATTCACAAATAAAATACCAAACGGTGTATTCCTACCTGGTCCAACAATGTATCTTCCGCCACTCATTAACGCAGTAGATCCTCCACTATCTAAATTTAAAGCATTTTCTACTCCCATCGTTTTAAGAACTTGTGCTACTTCTGCAACATTTGCGTTGTGAACAACCCCAATATAAGCTGTATTTCCACTCGAACCAATAAAACTTCTGGCTCCTTTACCAGCTCTTTTTATTTCATCATCGCCACCAAATACTACATTTCCGTCCAGTACTAATAATGGTTGACTTGCAATGACAGCATCAACACCGGTGTCTCTCCCCCACTGTAATGATTGTGTAACATATCGTGCAGAGTTCCCAGAAAATATAACGGCTGGAACGGTACTATATACATTATTGTCAGAATTAAAATATGTTTTATTCTTATTCATAAGTAAGGTGTCGAACGAATTTTTTTTGTCAGCACATGCTGGATAATCTGCTGGACAAAAATACGGTCCGTTAATTCCGGCAAATGCGCCACTTCTTCCTGCATAATCAGCCAAGGAACTTACTGGACAATCGTTTCCACATGTTCCATCTGAAGCTGTATCAACAACCACTTTTGCTGAATTTAAATCCGCAGCAATAATATCTACCATATATGTTCCATAATCATTCTTTACATATTGTCTACTATACCCAGATCCAGGAGCAACATTATTTGTTGTTACATTTGCAGGAATGGCAGATGATGTATTTACAACCACTTGTGCTGCTTTTATTTTGGTATTTAAATCGGCTAAAGAAGATTCTGCCGAAGCAATATTTCTTTTTGAAAGATAATTAATTACTTCCGCATATTGTATGTCCATTTCTTTAGTAGCTTTATCGTTATCTCGCAGTTTAATAATTTCTTCATAAGTTTTAGTAGCCGCGTCATAGGTTTTTTCGATATCTTTAATTTCTTTTTCTAAGGCATCATTTCGAGCTACTTGATCTGTTTTTTTAAAGGCATCAAATGAAAGTGTTACATCTTTCATTTTTGAATAAGCAGACTTTAATTTTGATTTTAAATATGTATTCTGCCCAAGAAAATAAATGGTCGTACCCAAAAATACCAGTGTTGAAGCAAATAGAATAACGGAGGTTAGTGATTTTGTATTAAAGTGAAAGTGCGGTAATGTGATCTTTTTTTTCATCTAAATTATTTATACGTCACATTACCGCACCAGTCAATAAACTTCTTACTTTTCTTCTCCAATAGATTTGTTATTAACTTTATTTTCCATTGTAATAGAGATCATTGAAACAATAAGAATAATAATACCTACAATATTTGCTATTGTAAGTTTTTGTGGTTCTCCGTATGGATTCAATGCAGTTAATGCAATTAATAAACTAACAATTGGTAACATTAATTCTGCAAATGTAGAAACTTTTGCATCGGTATTTTGAAGACCTTTGTAATAAAGAAAAATAGCACCCGCTCCACCCGTTACGGATGCAATAACTAAAAATCTCCAAATTTGGTCAAAACCAAGTTGTGTAAAATCGTAAGTTTGATTTAAAAAGAAAGCAAATAATAACGAAATAGGAATTGCGAGTAAAAATCGCATGGCCGTTGCAGCAGGAAAATCTAATGTTTTTAATGCTTTTTTACTAAGAATTGTTCCTCCACCCCAACACAAAGCTGCTCCTACAGAAAGCAAGAATACTAATTCTTTTCCTTGCAAGGTTAGCTTAACCATTTGTGCTCCAAAAGTCATTAAATAACTTCCAACCAAAGCAAGTGCCGCAAATATAAGAAAACGTTTTGTAATTTTTTCTTTAAGAAATAACGCTGATAATCCAATTACAAATACTGGTTGAAGTTTTTGAAGCAAAATTGGTGTTACAAAATCAAATTCAGCAAAACTTTTTGATAAAGCTTGTGTAAATAAAATTGTTCCAAGAACACTACTAACTACAGTTAATGCAATAAAATTAATCCATTCACCTGTTGTTAATTTTTTAATTGCATTCCAATTTTTAAAAAATATAGGACTTAAAATAAGAAAGCCAATTAGATGTTCAAAAAAAACAATGGAAGAAGATGGAATTGAATATGTTAATTGTGTACGAAATAATGCATCGATTGCCCATAAGGATGCTGCAATCATAATAAGATACGGTCCTAGCTGAGATTTAGATTTAAAAAACATAGTGTAAATATAATTAATAATATTCAGGGAGAAGGTTACCACAATAGAGGGAGCTTCCTTCTTTCATCCGGACTGTACCGTCGGCCTCGGAGTTATCTTGTTAAGACTCACCGAATCATGCGTTCATCAGTTGCCTGAATCCTGCTCGTGGGCTATACCACCGATTGGGAATTATCAAAATTGCTCTTGATTCACCCTACCCTGAAGGTTACAAACAGTATAACAAGACTTTTATGTTGTGCAAGTTAAAATCTAAATAAGTTCTGGTAATCCTCCACTCTCTGGAATTGTATACATTTGGTTTGGAGATAAACCTAACAAATTTAATTTTGCCCATCGTGAAGGGAAAAAATGTAACGAACTTGGACTATTTGCTTCATCAAGTGAGTTATAAATTATTGGAGATGCAAAAAAACTGGGACTATCAAGAAGCATATGAATTTCTGCAAGGTCAAACATAAATAAATTTTCTTGAGCTTTTGTAACTAATTTTTCAACAGGTACGGGTGTTTGATTCTGAGAACTAGAATGCTTAGTAAAATAAGTTGCCAAATTATCAGGGCGATCAGCTCCAGTTTTAATATAAATGGGAATACTACTTAACACAAAAGATTCTGCATCAAATAATGTTATTGCTGCATATTCTTCATGAACAATGCCCATTAAATGTTCAATAATCATATCTTTGTCTGTTTCACTACTATTTAATGCTCGTAAAGCGTTTTGAATATAGTGAATTTGAGTAGGATTTAAATCTAATCTCATATCCTCAAGTACAGCAGTCTTTCCTCTTTTATTTTGCAGAGCACGTCTTAGAAAAAAATCCAAATTGTTTTTTGATTCAAGTGGGTTTGGTATAACTTTTGTACGTCCAATATGAAAGCTTTTATCATCTTGAAGAATAGGATCCTCTTCAAAATCATGTAAGTTAGAAGTAATATATTCCGCTTCTGCAATTTCTGGGGTATGTCTAGAATTAGAACCATAATAATTATGCAGTTCATTGTAATAATTGATAATTTGTTGTGTGCGGAGTAAACATCGATAATTATGAGCAACTACAGGTTCACCTGTTCTTCGTAATTGTTTATGAACAATGCGTTCAACGATTTCTAAAGATTGAATAATATTGTCAGTTCTAACAGGGAGGGAAGAAATTGAGTTATCTTCATTACGTATTTCAACCTGAAGATTTGAAATAGTATCGTACGTATGTTGTTTTAGTCCCTTAAAATCTTGTTGTCCTGCAAACAACATTGCATTAAGAAGATCTGCTGAAGGTAGCCAATCAGATTCTCTATGAAACAGTTCTAATCTTCTTCCCGAGAGAAATCCTTTAAACGCTTGATTGAGTATCACCGGAGGTAATGCCAATAATTCATTCCGTTCAATAGATGGCATTTGAAGTATTTCTGTTGGTGTCGGTGGATCACTTCTTAACTCATTAATCGTCTGTGATTCAATCATGCGGTTATTACTATAACATATTTTGTTTTTTGCATTTTTCTATGTTATAAATGGGACATGAAATATAAACTGTTAGCATTAGATATTGATGGAACAATTGTTGTTGAAGGAACAGAGATTGTTCCGGAAAAAGTAAAAAATACCATATTAAAGGCATCTAATAAACTACAAGTTTCTTTAGTTTCGGCAAGATCAAGACATAATCTTCAAGAAATGATTAACTCATTAGAATTACCTCCCGCGTATCATGTGATAGAAAATGGTGCAAAAGTTATGGATCCTAAAGGAGATATTTTATTTAATTTACATATTCCACAAATAGAAGTTCAAGAAATGCTTAATATAACCAATCCATTTTTTGCAGAAGTTGGTTTTTGTATTGATAATCATTGGATTAATGACGATATAGATACATCAGTTGGCTTAGTTACAGGATTGTCATTTACTTGTAAAAATAATATCCAAGCGCAATTATTAAAAGAGGCAATTCAAAATTTACCTATCGATTATTATATTTATGTCGGTAGACATTGGTTAGACTATTCATTAACTGGTGTCCTGGTTTTTCATAGAGATGCAACAAAAGGAAATGGTCTTAAATATATTCAAGAATTATTAGGAATTACCAAAGAAGAAACAATTGCTGTTGGAGATACTGGATTCGATATTCCTATGTTTGAATATGCAGGATTAAAAGTTGCTATGGAAAATGGTGAAGAGGTAATAAAAAAACAAGCAGATATTATTGCAAAACCTGTAACACAAAATGGTCTGGCAGAAATTATTGAAGAATATATTTTAAAATAGACTACTTGTTACAGAGCTAATATACGTTTTAGTATCAAATTTTTTAGCTAAGCTGTTTCCACTCATAAAACGTATCAGTCCAAAAATCGGTCTTTCAAACCAAGCTCTATCATGAACTCCTCCAATACTCCATGCAATGCCAACATACCCATTTGGATCTCTGCCATCAAGTTCATATTTGTCGTTTAAATAAATTGCAATCTCCATTGCTTCTTTTGGATTTTTAGTCCATTCCAATATTTTTTTAGCCCAGTACATTCTCATATAACCATGCATTTTTCCTTTATTTATCATCTCCATTTGAGCTGTGTTCCATAGTTCATCATGCGTTTTTCCTTGTTCAAATTCTTCTTTGGAATATGTAAATTCGCGTTTATCTTTTTCATGTTTTGATAACGATTTTTTTGCCCATTGGGGAAAACCTTCAGCAGAATCGTACTGGGGATTGTAATAACAAAAGTTTTCTGCAAGTTCTCGACGTACAATTAATTCTTCCAAAAAAGCTTCTTTATCTTTTTGTGGTGCATGCGCTTTGGAAATTTCTAAGGCAATTCTTTGTGCAGATAATTGTCCAAAATGAAGATATGGTGAAAGATCCGACTGGAATTGTTTGCTAGGATCGTTTCTCAATGAATCATAATCAGATAATTTTTCTGCTATAAATTTTTTTAGTCTTTTCTGTGCTGCGTTTTCTCCTGGAATAATCCAAGTAACAGGTTTTACATCTGTATTCACTTGTAAAGAATCATATACATTTTTCCAATCAATTTTGTTTTTAGAAATTGTTTCAGTTTGTTTTTTTAATGTGGGAATTTCTGTTACATATTCTGGAAGAAGTTTATGAATTTTTGGACGTATCGTATAAGCTGCATATTCTTGTTTCTCAGAAACTTCCCAAACAGGAATAATGTTATGTGCATCTACTTCATACAGAGGAATTTGTATTTTTGAAGCTATCTGTTGTTTCCATTCACGACTTATTCTTAATGGTGAAAAATCTGTAACTAATGTTCTGATGTGAAGTTCTTTTATTGCCGTAAAAATTGTTTCTGTTGGTGATCCTAGATATATATAAAAAGGAATATGTAATTTTTTTAAACTCTCCTCTACTTCTTGAAGTCCTTTTAACATAAAATCGTATTGTCGAAGGGTTGCATCTAAAAATGATGGAGCTAATGAAAATATAACAACTATAGAAGTTTGTTGTTCTTGTGCGAGTCGTTGTGCATATATTAATGCCCAATTATCCTCTACTCGTTGATCTCGGCTCATCCAATATGCAACTATTCCTTTTTGTTCTTTTTTATAGGAAAGATTACGAATTCTTGTTTGTTGCATATTGTTATTATAATTTATTGATTTTTGTATTTAGTCCTATAGTATTGTAAACTGCCTTAAAAAAAGTTATAATATAGCAGTTCATATCAACTATTTTATTAAGCAGAGAGAAGAAAAAATGTCTGAGAAGATTGAACAAGACAATTCTAATGAAGAGCCTCCTAAACCAGTAGAATGGAAGCCGCTTTTTTGGATTGTCTTAGGAGCTACTGCAATATTAATAGCGTGGTTTGCATCCGTTGCAGCCGCAATACCATCGCAGTAGTAATTATTTTGCATCGTGGGGCGACTCGTCGCTTCACGATGCACCCACTTTATAAAATCTCACTTTGGTCTTCTAAAGGTCTTAATGAAGGATCTACAATATAAACATCTGCTCCATATCCATCTACTCCAACAAATTCAGCTTCACCTCTTAACACTGCTTCAAAAGGTTTACAGTATTCACAACCACCTTCTCTATCACAATCAAATCGATTTAATTGTCGCGCAAGTTTTATTTCTAAACCAATACTCATTAATTTATCGTTACTTTCTTTTTCTTGTGGTAACGGCATTTCAGTTAAATCATCATTTCGTTCTATATACCAGTAACTAGCTTTAGCAATAGTTCTATGTTGGGTATTTTTTACGAGTAAATAATAAATACAGAGTTGTAAAGAGTCTGGACTTTCATCATTTTTGCCCGTTTTAAAATCGATAATATGGACACTATCCGTTTCTGGTAAATACTCAAGCCAGTCAATTTTTCCACAGAGAATTATGCCGTCTTCTTCTGAAAGCCAATAATGTGGTAAATCTTCTTTAATTTTTACAGCTTTTCTGGCAATTGGTCCTGGATTTTGAACAATGCGAGTAATCATATCGCGACCACGTTCTTTGTATCTACTTTCTGTTGCATCATCCAAAAATCCCCCATTTTTTCCTTTTAGTTTATCCCATGCTTTTTCATACTTTTCAGTAAGTAATTCTTTAAATCTATCAGCTACTGGAAGCACAGATAACGATTCAATAACTTCATGAACTGCCTGTCCTAAAGCAAGAGGTGGTGACATAATTTTTATTTTATGATTTGTTTTTGGATCACGATACATATTTTTTAAATAGTATGCTCGTTTACAATGAAGAAAATCATTGATAGAAGTATGTGAAATCCAAACTGCTGAATATTTATCTATAGCCATAGTCTTTAAAATTATACTATATCTGATGTAATTACATATGTATGAAGTAGAATTGAATTTTAAATATTGAAAGCAAATTGGTTACTTCGTATGATAGGGACATGTCACCAGAATTTGATTTAAGTCGTTTAGCTTCTCGATATAAAAATCCACAAGCTACTTCATCTCAACGAATTCAGGATCAAATAAATGGACAAAGTAACATTTCTGAAACTTCTCATCATCATAATAAAGCTGAAATAGCTCGGAGTAAAATATTTTCTTTTTTATCTAGTGGAGTATTTAATGAATGGATGGATGGGGTTGAATATGATCCTTTAGTTGGTGGAGATATGTATTTATATTTAAATCAATCTTCACCACAAGGTCAATCGTTAGAGGAATTAATAGGTTATCAAGCAGCAACAGTACACGTTGCTTCAAATGCCGACCGAGTACATAATTTTGTAAAGAAAGGATTAAAAAGAGAAAGAGATCGTAATAATTGGTTGCAATCTAAAACCGTTGTACTTGATGGTAGTGCGGATTTACAAACTACTACTGCGGATTTATTGCTTCAAATGTGGTTATTATCTGATAATTTATTTGTTCCTGATTTAACAACCAGCTATATGTCTCATTTTGATACAACTTCACAACTTATTATGAATACTCCAGACATTTTACGACCAGTTGTTATTAAAAGAAGACCAATTATTCAAGCTCTTTATCCTATGAACTGTACTAAAAATATATATGAAGATACACATGTAGTAATGGAACAATTTGGCTTGAAGTAACAATATTAATAATTTACAATCAAGAAATATGAAAAATACACCTTTAATTATAGGAATTATCGTTATATTACTTTTGGGAGTTGCTGGCTATTTCTTTATGCAAAATAGAGATGCTACTTCTATGATTGGTTCAAACGAGAAAAAAATGGTTTCAAATGAACAATCAGGTATGATGACCTTAAAAGAATTAATGGCTTTAGGAAAAAGCCAAATGTGTACTTTTTCTTACTCTGGACCAAATGGGACAACAGAAGGGACTTCGTATATTGCTAATAATAATGTTCGCACAGATTTTAAAGGTACAGATCCCAATGGGAAATCGTATGAAGGTGGCATGATTATGGATGGTTCGTATGCTTATTCTTGGACAACAGAAACTAAGCAAGGAATTAAAATGCCAATAACAGAAACAATGGAACAAGAAATAGATAAAGCCCAACAGCAAAAGGATATTTATAATCCTCAATATGTTGATGCAGATGCAAAAACAGATTATAAATGTAGTAATTGGAATACTGATTCAAGTAAATTTACTCCCCCATCTGATATAACTTTTATGGATATGTCAGAACAAATGAAAGTTTATGATGAAATGATGCAACAAAATACTAATAATCCTGATATGCAATCTGCCTGTTCTGCTTGTGATAGCTTAACTGGTGATGCAATGACTGCTTGTAAAAAAGCATTAAAGTGCGGGTAGATTTGCTATAGGACTGTTTAAGTTATATAATATATATAGTGTTTCACATGGTGAAACTAACTTTGAAAGGACAATGTTCGATGGCGAAGAAAGTAATTTCTCAGAGTGGCGCTCTGGGTAAGAAAATTCCATACCCTGGCGATCCAAAAGCTCCTATCGTTCTTCAGATTACTGTTACTAGCAGTCAGGGGACTACAACGTTCCCTTATGTTATTAACACACAAAATGAAGAACAGCCTCAGAAGTCAAAGTAATGCTGTTAAACAGCAAAGTATCTCTCCGCGTAGACTCTACTCGGAGAGATTTTTTCTGCCTTAAAATTTTAAATTTAATTACCTATAGCATTTTTAAATAAGTTGTGATATAATATTTTTCTGCTGTCTCGATTTGCATGAGACAGTAGACAATTTAACAATCAGTTTCTATCAAACCGGCCCAGGAAAGGAGTTTCAAAATGCGTTACAAGCCGATCGAAGTGTTTGTTCCACATGAAGTAAATTATAATAATTTGATCTGAACTCGCCTCCGGCGCCGCTGACTAGCCCGTGTGCTAGCAGCTAAAGCCAAATCAAGCCTGTTTGGGTTGTCAACACGACAACCCGGCAGGCTTCTTTTTTTAGTTAGATTCTTCGGATTCAATAATATCTAGTAATGTATTTTGACTATAACGTTGAATAATTGAAATAACTACATACCACAATTCATGTCCATCTCCATCAATTTCAGGATAAATTTCGGAAGATAATGATTCATTTACTCCAACCACAGCAGTTTCAATAGTCTCGCGATTATATTCAAAAGCATCATTTATATTCTGAAAGCTGCGGATAGCTAATAAATCTTGTGTATATACTGCCTTTCTTTCCATAATCACCATACTATAAGCAGTGAATTCAAAAAATACAAGCTTTTTGATATATTACATATTCATTTATAAAATAAACCTTGTTTTTTTAACATTCTCTCCTATACTATAGGCATATGTTTATAGAAAACATGGATGGAACGAAAGGATTTATTGTCTATGAACCAAGAGAACGAATTATTCTGATATGTCCAGATTGTGGAGTACCAGAACGGGTAGATAAAGAGCGTTGGGCAACTCAGACATTTTTTAATAATCAACCACCTTTTTGTACGGGATGTGGCACTATGCTTCAACCAGTTCCAGAAGAATCAGAAGATGTAGCTTACTAACTTATACTACTTCCATTGCATTGCCATGAATAGTAAGCCAGCGTCTACGAATTTTATAATCAGGACAAAATTGTTGTACAATTGCCCAAAATTGTTTTGAGTGATTTTTTTCTATTGTATGCGCAAGTTCATGTATCACAACATAATCCATAGATTCAAGTGGTGCCATAATAAGACGCCAATTAAATGTCAGTTCATCTAAATGAGAACAAGCACCCCATCTTTTTTTTGCATTAGAAAGATCTATACTACGATAATTAACTTTCATAATTGTTGCATACTTCTCTACTCTTTTTGAAACTGTTTCAAGAGCTTGTTCTTTATACCAGTCAATAATTCTTTTTTTTATAGATCGTTTCTTTTTAAAAGGGAATAATAATTTATCTGTTAATTGAATTTCTTCTGAATGAACAATTTGAAGTGGATAGGTTTTACCTAAAAACATAAATTCTTCTCCATCTATAAATTGTTTTTCTTCTAGTTGGGGATATTGTTTAACGCGGGAAAGATGTTTATCAATCCAATCTTGTTTATCTTTCACAAATCGATTAATAAAAAAATCTGGAGTAAAAATCGGAGCTTTAATGGTGAGTGTTCCATTGGGATTAATGTATAAAGCTATAGTACGTCTACGTTGACGAATAACTGTATATTCTTGCATAAAGTGTAGATATTATACAGAATTTTTGGTTGCTATATTATTGCTCACACAAAATGATATTCTCTTCATCTGTAAGTCTGTAATCATATTCTGTTCCTTGTGCTTCTAATACAACTTGATATCCAGGAGTAATTACTTGAGAATACATTTGATCTGGTTGTGGACAGCCAAGAGATGTATCACTAAAATCTTGTGCAGTAAAGCTTTTAACAGTTATCATTGGTGGTGATATTCCTTCACTACTATTTAATAATTTACCAATTGCAATATCTGCAAGTGCTATTTGTTCTTCAGTTAAATCTCCATATGAAGGATTAAAGTTATTAGGATCTACAGGTTGAGAAATTTGTACCTGTGGAGTTGGTGTTGTCGCGATTTGTTCTGGTTCTGGTGGTACTGTCATGTAGTAAAAGGCAAGAACAAAAAAGCCGATAATTGTTAATACGCCAAGAGCTAAAAATATATTTTCTTTTTTCATGAGTTTATTATAGCAGTTACGATTTTATGAAGGTTGAGGTGTCCTCTGGAAGCCGAATCGGCTTCCAGAGGACTGTTAGTTAGTAGTTATGCAATCGCTAGAATTTCTTCTATTCTCGTGAGCATTCTACTAAAATAACGTCTCCACACCATAAAAAGAGCAAATATCACGAGACTGATAATCAACTTGGCTTGGTCGTTTTCAGTAAACAAACCAATTATTCCGGTTACAGTGTGTCCGCCGTCCAATATGGGAAAAGGAATGAGATTAAACATTCCCAGTCGCAAATTGGCGACGCACAAATATTGGATGGTATTTTCAAAAAGACTTTCTTTGAAAATCATTACCAGCCAACCTGCAACTAGGGCAATCAGCAAATTTGATACCGGTCCAGCAAGCGAAATAAATATTTGGCTAACTGGATTCATATCTCCATTGGTGTGCCACCCTACAAAGGCGCCCCACCAAGAAATTCCTGCATGGTCGACTGGATAGCCAGTTGCCATCGCTGCGAGTCCATGAGAAATTTCATGAAAAACTACGCTGAGCGCCATAATCACTGCTATTATCGCACCGGCGATAAAATAGCTATGACCTGCAACCCCAATGTGATGCTTGCGAATGTATATGATTGAATCATTCACAAATATCATCCACAATAGGCCGGTGAGCATTGAAATCTCTACCGGAATGCCAAACAGTTCAGTATGGAATTCGGTAGTAATACCAAAAATCCTCAGAAACCAGTAGATGCCAACATACGTGCCCACAATAATGAGAAAGGATTTCATATCCTTCACATCGGCGGGGTTTGGTTTGTTGGCTGCAAAAAACTTGCCTACTGAATTTGTAGCTGCGGTCATGGAAAACATGATATGCTCCTTGTTAAGGTACGGAAAGAATAGAAACGTATAGTATACAGAAATTAAGGAGAGAAATCAATACTATAGGATATGCAAAGGATGGGAGAAATTTTTATTATTTAAAAATAACAGGTACTTCTAATGTATCATCATGTATTGGTAAACCAGAAGCATTATTTTTTTCTAACACAAGTGTACCAGTTTTTGTATCAGGTTTTTCAAAGACAAGTTTAGATTCGTAAGATACAAATTCTTCTGTCATCCATTCTTCTTGAGCTTGGGCACTATTTCTTGAAATTTCTTTGCCATTTTTATCTAACAAATATACTTCAAAACTTCCTTCAAAAAACCAATTGCCCCGAGCATTTCCTTTTATTTGTAAAGGACTTTTTACTATGGTATTTGGTCGTGGTTCATCTATTCGGATTACTTCCATTTTTTCTATTTCATTACCAATATCTTGTATAAATATTTGATCGTTTGCTGTACATTGAGCTGGATAACTTTCTCTAACTGGATTACCTGCTGCTACACATTCGTCAAAGGTTGTTATTACTGGCTTTTTTTGCTGAAGGTAATATAAATAAGAGGCAATAAGAACTAATATAAGAAGAAAAAAAATAGGAAGAATTTTTTTCATATAGTTTTATTATATATGAATGTTTCTCTGCTGACCTTTGTTAAGGCCAGCAGAGAGAGTAGCATTAGCGCCGGTGTAAATCTACGTTGAGTAGATATGTTTGATCCGGCTCGAGTGCTGTGGGAACATGAGCGCAGCGGAGTCGATTTAAATCCGTGGGCAAAAATTCTGTTTGGCAAATTGGTGTTCTGCCATTCATGTTGCTTAGGACTACATGCTCTGCTTTACGCTTATCCGCATGAAATTCTTGTAATACAATCACAAGTGCGCCATTAACTTGGTTTGTCATCGCACCAACGGTGTGACCAAGTTCGTGACTATACCTAATGATGTATTCGTATTTTGCCCGTTTTCCTACACGCAGTGGTAGGAGTTGGGCGAGTGTCTTTTTGCGTTGTTCATTAGAAAGTGGAATCCAAATTGCGAGAAAACCACTTACAGTGTCGGCTGCGCACTCTGCTGCACGCACTTCATCCATAACGATTTGTTCGGCAATCATTAGTTATTCCTTTCTAGACATTCCAAACAAACAACCTGCGGATATTATAGCATAACAAGGGCTTATAGTAATGAAGGTGTTTATCTCCGTCAACTCTTTTTGAGCCGACGGAGATGTGAGTTGGTAGTTACGAATTTGCTCGTAACAGAATTTCTACTCGATGAGAATCATTAGGCTCGAGTTCTGCTTCTACATATGTATAACTCAGCCTTTCAATTCGGGTTTTTTGTAATGGAACTTTTGCAAGTTCCAATATCCCATCGTCGTTGCTGACGACGACTTCCACCGGTTCTCGTTTGTCTTCTCTTAGCATTTGGTACACAATAATGAGCCAGCCTATCTCTTGATTCATCAGTTTGATTAACCAAGTAGTGAGGTCATATTGAGTCCCAATCCTATTTTGTTCCAGAGATGTGAGTATTGGTCCGGGATTCCGCATTTCTGCTAATGGAATCCAAAAAAAGACCAAACCCAAATCATGCTTCACGTGGTACAACTTTGGCTTTAGCTTAACGCTAGCCTTATATACTGACATGATATTCTCCTTTATGTGATTGAATACAACGTAGAATATTATATCATATTTACCCTATAGTAAAAAGTTGTCTTATTTATATTACTTATTTTCGTAATATCCGTTTAGGTATCTATTGATAAGTTCAATGCCAATCTTTCCTACTCCTCCACTTTGAATAACTTCTTGTCTTCGTGAAAGAATATCTATAGCAGCAATCATATGTGGCGTTATTGGAGATTCATAATTCCATTGAATATAACCAGTTAAAATACTTTTTGTTTGATCTTGAAAATCATGATAAAATGGCTTTCCATTTGAATCATAATTGTATTCTGGATTTAAATAATCCATATTAATTATTTGTTGTTCCTGTGGAGTTAATACAAACGCAGCAAGACCATCTACTAATACATCAATTCCGACATCTCTAATTGCATCTGTAATAGTTGGAAGGATTTGGGTATCTGTATAATTTGCAGCACATAATGTACCTACAGCTTCTTTTTTAGCTATAACTTGTTGTTGTTCTAAGGTAAGTGGTGTTCCTTCTCGAGATACAGTAGGCACAACTATTTTTGTAATTATATGTTTAAATACTCCATTTTCATCTACAAAACCTTCTAAAATAGCTTGGCCAGAATCTATATTTTGAATTTCCCACTCCCCTGTCCATGTAGTTTGACCATATTCTCTAGGAAGAGTATTTATGTATTCTGATAAAAGTCTTGTTTGTTTTTCTTGTTTATTTTCACAAGCAGTAAGCACACCACTTGCAGCAACAAGGCCAGATAGTTGTAAAAATTGTCTACGATTAAGCTCCATATGAGCCTATAGTATAGCAGATTGAGGTAAAATTATCATCTCAACTTCCCCTTCTGATACACCTCTTTTGGCATTTTAAAACTAGGATCTCCTCCTCTACTTCGCCAAACATCATCCATATTAAACGTAGGTTTAGAAGATCCAGCTTTTTTAACTTGGTTTAAAGAAGGCTGAGCTTCAAAAAAATCTGTATTTTGTTGAAATGTATTCATATCCATAACTTGCAAATCTACTTCTTCACCATGCATTTCTGGATCATACGGTTCACAATACATATTGCCATCTGCATCCGTCATAACGGCAACAACAACTTGGCGTTCTGTTTGAAGTTCTAAAATATCACCTTCAAACGTTTCAATTTTAATATTTCGGGTAAAAGGGTCACCTTTAACAAGTCCAACCATTTGCCCATATCCTTCTGGAACTAAATCGTTATATATATTTGCTTCTGGATCTGAATATGTAGTTTTACGTTCTATCATAGACGTAATTTAAATAAAATCTCTTGATTTTTATACTACTAACTATATCATTATTTATATGAAAAAAATATTAATCATTGTTATAACAGCCATTGCAGTTATTCTATATGCGTATCTAAATTATGGGCATTTATTACAAAATGAATCAAAAACACCATATATTACTATGGATCAAGCATCTGTTGAAACTGATCTTAGTAAAGAACCAATGTATACAAATGAAACATATGGTTACACTATTAAACTCCCTGCATCTCTCGAAGTAGATCAAACGAATCCAGCTTCAATTCAAATTACTACAAAAGAAAAAGAATTAGGACAAGGACCAGCAAATTTGATTTATATTTCTGTAATTTCGCCAGAAATGAAAGAAAGTGTTGGGGAAATTTATAATTATTACGCAGATGATTACAACAAACTTATGACTCTTTCAAAAGAAGGTACAAGTGTTTCTGTAGCAGATGAAGATCAGGCAGATTTAGCTGAGTGGAACATGTATACATTCGTTCGCACAACCCAAATTGATGAATTACCAACAAAGGTTTTTGAAAATTATAAGCCCTGGGAATTTCCAAACGGAACTACAGAAACCAGATATATGTTTGAAAAGGATGGAACAAGATATGTACTTGGTTACTATACAGGCGGAGATTCTGTAGGAAAGTCTGCAATAGATCCACGAATAGCCTATGCAATAATTCGAAGTTTTGATTTAAAGTAATTTATTTTTAATAGTAGCTTAAATACTCGACCACCTCTGCTAGTTTTACCTTTTCATCTATTTCTGCAAATTTTTCTGTTGCCAGTTTATGTAAATTAAGGACAATACTATCAAGTGCCCAGCGTAGTTTATAGTATGTAATAAGCTGTTCATCAATGGTTGTTTCATTTACTTTTTGTAAATATTCTTCTTTATTAAAAAATGGACTGTCGTTAAGGAACATAAGGTCTCGTTCTTTTGGAGCTAGCATACAACCATCCCAGTCGAGTAACTTAATATCGCCTGGCACTTGAATAATATTTAAACCAGTAATATCTCCATGCGTAATAACTAACCGAGGTTTATTTTTTTTATAATGTTCATTTAGTTTGACAAGACCTTCAATAAGCTCATTAATTTTTCTTTCATGTTGCAAAGCTATTTGTGAAAAACGTTTTTCAGTGTGAATCTTTGCTTGTTTAATAACTTCTTCAAAAGCAAGTATATAATTTTCATTAAAATCTTCTGCAGGCAACGGAGTTTGAATACTTGCTGTTTTGTTTTGCAAAACAGAACATATTTCTACTAGTTTTTCCACCAATTCATCATGAAAATCTGGGTTTTCTTCTACAACTAAAGGACCTTTGACAAAAGGAAAAACAGAAATATATCCGTTTTCAACTTCTTGAATAGTGGTTCCTTGAGAAGTTTCTACTGGTGGAATAATAAATGAATTATCTGCAAGCTCTAACAGTAAGGCATGGGTTTTTTCTGTTTGTTCTTTGGTAGAAATATCTGCATTATATTTTACGATATATGCAGTTTCACCTGTTTCTACTTTAAAAGAAATACTTTCTTCTCCCACAGGAATAAAAATCATTTCGTTAGGTGTAATAGCAAAGGCAGATATAAGGTGGCTTTCTATTATTTCTTTGAGTCCTTTTGGTTCGTATCTCATGAAGGAATTATAGCAAATCACTTTCCTAACATTCTCCACACAAGTGAAAGAATAATACTTACTAAAATAGAAGAAGTTATAGGAAAGTAAAATGTAAAATTATCTCTTTTAATATATATATCTCCAGGAAGTTTTCCTAAAAAAGGAATAGAAGGCCCATACGAAATATAAATACCAACAATTACCAGAATAATTCCTCCAATAATAAACAGTTTTGCTGGATCTAACATACCATATTATATCTTTTAATATTTAAAAAGAATGTAAAGTTATATTGTATTGTCCTAAATTGAAAAAAACGCATCGCAATGCTATACTATAGGCTCGCTTTTGCTTAATTGATATAGAATTTCTATATTTTTAGAGGCATTAGTGAATTTGTTTCTTGCACTAACACAATTAATTGTAGAAGGAGAAGGCTCATGTTAAGTAGAAATGTAAGCTTGATAGCCTTGGGAATGCTTTTAGCATTGCTCATTGGTGGATGTGCATTTTTTGCAACTCAAGAAAATGCTGCAGCACAACAACCTGTACCCGTTTTGGTGATTGAGCATGAACTACCAGACCCCATAACAATGACGGTTTCGTTCATGAGTTGGGAACAAAATGTGTATGTGGCGAATAAAGATGTTATTCGCCAAGAAGGCAGCTGGGAAAAACCAGACGGTGAAATTTTCGATATTCTCTATTTAACCTACCCAGGTACAAATGAAGTTCGACCTTGGTATGTCACTTTGCCCGATGAAGATCGTTTATCTCGATATCTCTCCCATGGAATTGGCACTACCCCCAAACCAGAGTGGCGTGCCTTTAACTTAGAAGCAGATGAATACGTTCTGTGGCAAGTTGCAGGTTACTATATTGAATTAACCGACGACACCGGAGCCAAATGGCGCTGGATACCATGGACTAAATATTACCAAGAAACTATGTTTGGTGAAGTTTTAGTCCCCGTTCTGACTGTTGAAGAAAGCCTCGATTTTTACATGCAGTTCGAAATCGGTCAACAAGTAATTGTTACCGATTACTTTTCTCAACGTGGGCAACATGATATTTTATCTATGGAGCCTGCACAGTAACTAGTTAGTACAAGAAAAACCGCTCGTGCGCCAACTTTGTCGCCGAGCGGTTTTTTCATGCAAACAAAAAAGTATTAGTCCCCGACTATCATACCTTTATAGCTTACGCATTGTCCTTGATTTTTAAAGGAAGGATTATTAAATAACATCCATCCACCTTTTTTACACTGTTCTTTTGATGTAGGTGTAAGAGATGGTTCAAAGTTAGAAATAACTTCATCACCATTCATCATTACAACAACATTATCAAGATATCCATCAAGACCTGTATCACTGCCAGAAGTATCTCCGACATTAACAGCAAATACGCGGATATTTGATCCCGCACTTAAATTATCCATATCTGCAGGTACTGAAGGACAAGTATACGGAGATGCTTGAGCTCCAGAACGTGTGGTAACAGGATAAGATTGAGTTGGATCAAAAGTTACGGTTGTAAAGCTAGATGTTGAACCAGTTGTTGGAACAACATTATATCGACAATCATAAAATTTGTTATCGTCTGAAACACCAAAATTGGCGTATACATTCATATAAAACTGTTCTTCATCAGATGCGTCTCCACCACTTCCGATTTTAAAATCGTAAGAAATAGAGTCAACATCTGAAATTGGAGCATTTATAAAATTTTCAGCGATAAATTTATCATTATTACCATTTTCTGTATTAGAAATAGGTAAAACGTATAAACTTCCAACTCCGATACTTGCTTGATCTTGATTAAATTCGTAAGGAGTTGATGTTGATGCATCTCTATTAAATAACCATCCAGGCTGATTTTCACCTGCAGATGTATTCCCAAAAACTATTTCAGTTGTTGTAACAGCTTGAGCCATTACAGCAAAAACAAAAACAGATATAAGAGTCATCAACATTGTTATAACTGTATTTTTCATTAATTCACCTCCTTTCGTGTGAGTAATATATAAATTGTTTTAAATATAGCAGAATGTAAGAAAAGTACTTATTTTTTACTACGTTATTACATATTCATTATAGATTTATATAAATAAACTAAAAAAAATGTATTCAAACTGAAGAGTTTGGTAAGTGGATGATATAATGAATCTAACTTATGTTTACATTCAAAGCAAAATTAATTGGTGGTATTGTTGCAATTGTTTTAATTCTCTTTTGCGCAGTACTTATTCTTAACAGACATTTATTTGAAAAACCAGCTAATAAAGTTAATTTAAGTGGCGCTAATGTTATTTTAGAAATCCAAAAACTTGGCAATCTAGAAACAGCTTCATATACTATTGAAAAAATTGTTGAAGCAGGACAAGATGGCAATCCATTTCAAGATCTACTATTTGGAGATAGAATTTTACTTATTGCACACGGTAAAGTAATTGCAGGTGTTAATATGTCTCAAATTACACAAGATCAGGTTGTTGTAGACGGTGAAACCTTGAGTATTACATTACCACCACCAACAATACTAATGAGTTCTTTAGATAATTCTAAAACACGCGTTTATGATAGAACAAAAGGATATTTAAATACAGGAGATAAAGATTTAGAAGCTCAAGCTCGTTTAGCAGCAGAACAATCTATTACCCAAGGTGCATGTGAAGCAGGCATTTTACAAGAAGCTCGAACAAATGCCATTGAACAAGTACAACAACTTTTTAAATTTGCTGGATTTACAACCGTAACTGTTACTATGCCAGAAGGAAGTTGTTAATGATATGGCAGAACGCTTAGTAAATATCTTCTTTCAAAAAAGTTTTTTTACAAAGCTTGGTAATGAAATAAAAAAACATCATCCTTCTTTTAATACAAAACAGTTTTTAGAACATATTTATACTGCAGATTTTGAATCCCTTACTTTAAAAGAACGTATGCACAAAGCAGCAGCTGCATTACGAAAAAATCTTCCTGCAGATTATAAACAAGCAATAGAAATTTTAAAACAAGTTGAACCGTTGTTTGAAGGTTTTGAGCATCTCCTTTTTGCAGATTTTGTAGAACAATATGGACTCGAAGATTATGAAACTTCTATAGAAGCATTAGAACTATTTACTAGATCAAGTGCAGAATTTGCAATTCGACCATTTCTTATCAAATATCCACAAACTTTAAAACAAATGATGAACTGGTCAAAACATGAGAAAGATTATGTGCGTCGTTTAGCCAGCGAAGGAACTCGACCAAGACTTCCATGGGGACAAGCATTACCTGCTTTTAAAAAAGATCCATCTCCCATTCTTCCTATTCTTGAAAATTTAAAGAATGATCCTTCAGAAACAGTTCGTCGTAGTGTGGCAAATAATTTAAATGATATTTCAAAAGATAATCCCGAAATTGTGCTAGAAATTGCAAAAAAATGGATTGGAACTTCTGCAGAAACAGACAAATTATTAAAACATGCGTTGCGTGGACTTCTTAAAAAAGGAAATCGTGAAGCAATGAGTATTTTTAACTATCATGATGCAGAAGGAATATCAGTAGAAAATCTTGTTGTTACACCTGTACAAATAGAACTTGGAAAAACTGGTGTACTTTCTTTTGAAGTAATTGTTACAAAAGAAAAGTTAGTACGAATAGAATATAAAGTCATTTACGCTCGACCACAAGGTAAAACTTCAAGCAAAGTATTTCAGATAGAAGAAAAAATGTTACAAACAGGTCATAAAATGTATAAAAGAAAACTAAACTTTGCAGATTTAACAACAAGAAAACATTACCAAGGAAACCACAAAATTGAGATTATTGTGAATGGTCATGTATTAAATCATTTTGTTTTTGAGTTAGTATAAGGTTTTCTTTTGCTTGTTTATTCCATTGTTTAACTTCATACTCACGTTTCATTGCTTGTTGTTTAGATTCGAATTCTTCAAAATATACTAAAATAACAGGTCCTTTTGCTCTGGTATATTTGGCAGATTTACTGTTCTTTGCATTATGTTCCCCCACTCTGCGTTCCAAATTGGTTGTCACACCAGCATAAAGAGAATTATCACGACAGCGAACTAAATAGAAATAATACATATAATATGTCTAATTGTACTTTTTAATTATAATACTGTATAATATACGAATACATTAATGATTCGTACTACTAAAAAAAGCTTACATACTATTCGTTTTTTACAGACTACATTCTTTGTATAATGAAAATTCAAAATATGAGAGGAGGTGCAACAATACATGGACAAAAATAAATTATTTATTGGAAGTTTACCTTGGTCAATTACCAGTGAAGCTTTAGCTGAATTATTTTCTCAATATGGAGAAATATCTGATGCAGTAGTCATTTCAGACCGCGCAACAGGCAGATCTAAAGGATTCGGTTTCGTAACATTTACTTCAGAAGAAGCAGCAAATGCAGCTCTTGAAATGGATGGCCGCGAAGTTGAAGGAAGACCAATCGTCGTTAACATCGCAAAACCTCGTGAAGAACGAACAGGTGGAGGCGGAGGAGGATTTAGACGCGATAATGGTGGCTTTAGAAACGATCGTAATGATCGAAGAGGAAGATAATTCCTTTTTAAAACTGAGATACAGAAGATAGCTCGTTAATTAAATAGCAAGATATTCATGTATCTCTTTTTTATGGGTAAAATGCAACTTCTCCCCCACTATTGTAAAAAGTATGATATAATTATATTTAGATTTCAGTTAATAACATAAACCTGCTTAAATCTGTTTCGTTCGCGACTTCATTTCTACATTAGAAATCTACGTACAAAGGAAACTAAATACTCAACAAGAAAGATGGTTATAAGCACAATTTTTTAAAACGTGGGCCAATCTTTAAGGAAAGCAACATAATTACATATTGTATTAAGTTAGTAATCAACAAAGAGGAATTTGAGCAGATTTATTTTATTACACGCACTACTTTAATGAAATTAAGAATTTTTTTAGGATTTGAGTATATTGTTCTAAACTGTGGATATCTATCCATTCTTCATCACTACCAATACCTCCTCCTATAGGGCCAAACTCAATACCATTACATCCAACTTCTGTAAAATGACGAGAATCTGAAGATCCCTGCGCACCATACAGTACAACTTTTTGATTCGTAATCTCTTCATCAATTGTTTTTAATTGTTGAATATATTCATTATCTTTTTTCACAAATAAACAAGGTTCATTTGCTAGAACTTCAATTTTAAAATCCTTTGGAACTAATTTTTTTATTTTAGATAATATTGTTTTTTTATCTTTTGGAATGTATCGAATATCTAACCAAACTTCGCAGTCATCAGGAATTTTATTAAATGCTTTGTTTGAACTAGTAATTTTACTTAAATTAACAGTTGTGACCCATTCTTGTTTTGAAGGAATTGGAAATTGTTTTTGTAAAGCAGTTAAAAAACTATTCATTTTCCAAATTGCATTAGTCCCTCGCCAAGGATATGCACCATGTGCAGCTATACCAGTTGAAAATATTTTGAGCCAAATAATTCCTTTAGATTCATTAACAATATTAAAATTAGTAGTTTCACTTGCAATAACAAAATCAGCACGAACACCCTTTTCAACTTGATACTTTGTTCCATCAAATCCACCAACTTCTTCATCTGTTACTAATTGAAGTCCTATTGGATAAGAAAGAGATGCTGCTAATTCTTTAAAAACCATAATCAAACATGACAGATTTGATTTCATATCTAAAGCACCAACGCCATACAGCTTGTTTCCTTTAATTTGAGGTTTATACTGAAAATCTTTACCTGGTATAACATCTAAATGACCATTTAATATAATCTTAAATTTTTTTGGTCGTTTTTTTGAATTATAAATTAACGCACTTTTTACTCCATTCCTTTCAAATATCTCAACAGTAAAATCTTTTAATTCTTTTAAGCATAATTGTAGACATTCTTCTAATTCTGCAGTATTACCTGGATCAGATTTAATAGAGATAAGTTTTTTACTTAAATCTAGTACGTTAGTAAGCGTTGAAGAAGTTTTCATAGTATTAATTATAGTCTAGAAAAAAATGCTAAAACAAAAGTTTTTGAATACATAAAATCTAAGATAGAGTCCCAACCCAATTTAGAATCCTGCCCTTCTACAAATGATTCGTTAATAGCTTGAAGGACTGGCTCATTATCTTTAAAGTTATCTTTAACTAATAGTTTTAATGTAGGATATCGAGTTAAACAATGTTCAGCCCATTCAATGTATTTTTTATCTCCACATCTATTTGCAATATGGTTTATAAAATCTGGATTATTAGGCAGCTGGGCAATATATTCTGCAACTGAAGTTTCTAAACCCATTTTTTGAAGAAGGGTTGTCCGTTGTTCTTGCTCTGGAAACTGTATTTCTACATGTTGTTCTTGAGTGTGTGCTTTTAATTCATTCCAAGAAGGAGCTAAATCGGGATGACTTACATCTTTAATCCAATCTTCATGATGAGAAGTCATAAGTAATGTTCCTCCATTTTGTCTATAAGCAATAAGTCGTTCCATAATTGCTATATTTCTAGGAATATGAATTCGTAACGGAAGAGCTCTTACTTTTTTTGCTCCACCAACCAGATAATCAGCACTATCATATACAAGAGTCATTCCTTTATCTTCAGTATCGTTTATGACATTAATAACTTCTTCTGCAGGTGTGTCTTTAAAATGGCCATTTACATATGTATATGGAATTCCTTGAGCACGCATAATAGTTCTAGCTCCATATAAAAGAGCACTTTTTCCTGATCCTACTTCGCCAATAAGAGTAATTGCCTTTTGTTCCTGAAGTGAATTCACTAATTCAAGTGAATGTTCAGGCAACCACATTTGAGCATATACTTCTGCAAAATTATTTGATTCAGCAGGATTATATGTTGATAACCCAAATTCTTTTTGGCATAACTCATTATTAGCTAGTAATGTTTCTTTTGCCATATTATGTTATTTCTGCCCATCTGGTAAATACAGATCCATGATTTCTTCCTTTTTTAGCTTCAATAGATTCTGCAGGCATCATTGAACGAAAACCACCCATGGATACAAATTGTCCACCGACATTTGCCATGAAATTTCGGTCAATAATATTAAATACTTCACCTGTTTGTTCATCTATGATTTGTGGAATTTTCATTTCTGGTTGAGCAACATAAGGACCTCGATGTTTAATTTCTGTTGCTACTGCATTAAATGTTCTGTATCTGTTAACTGGACCCCAACAATGACCGTATGCTCCGTAAGATGATTGCATTGGTTTAAATCGAACATTTGTATTACCAGAAGCAACCATATCTGGATTTATACCCCTTGCTTGTAAATGGTTAATAAATGGATCGGCCAAAAGTTGTCCATTTCCATTAGAAAATGCGACGAATAAATCTGAAAGTTTTTTCTTATTACTTTGTGTTCCTCCACCATTTACAACAGATTCAATTTCTAATCCATTTCTTCTAATATAATCAAGAAATTCTGCTGAATATAAAGATGTAGAATCATGAACATTGTGTGCCATTCCTACAGCTTCCATCCATGCTTTTGTATCATTAATTTTTCGTGGATCCCCTACTCCCCAATTAGGATTATCTACATTAAAAGTAATTGCATGAGCTTTAATAATGCGTCTCATATCGTCATCTGACAATAATTCACTTTGAACAGCAACTGTTGGATCTTTTAATTTAACGACGGGATCTGAAGAGCGAACATATAAGAGATATTCACTTTCTCCACCATTTTGCATAACATGTTCTTGGAAATCTTCAGGACCAAATAATCTATCAAATCCAGAAAGTTCCATAACTTCTGCATCATGCAATTCTTCTCCATCCATTTTTCCAAATTCAGATTCTCTCATTGCTTTATGTTTTTGTTCAGTT
Organism: uncultured Gammaproteobacteria bacterium; assembly: GCA_964435665.1. Taxonomy (GTDB): domain Bacteria; phylum Patescibacteriota; class Microgenomatia; order UBA1406; family GWC2-37-13; genus MFZZ01. Next base: position 153,067 of record CAYSZW010000001.1, read on the forward strand.
ACAGCAAGTAAAGCAATTGGCTTTCCATGAGTTTGTCTTAAAACATCAAGTGATGCACGAAATTGAGTATCAAAGTTTGATGGTTGTCCATCTTGTGAAAAAACTCTTTCAAGTAATTGATACATTGCAAGTGAATTCTCGTATTCAAAAATATTACCACGTAGTGCTTCTGTCATTTCTTCCACACTAGCATTTTGTGCATGTGCTAAAAAAGAATCTGGTAATCCGACCATATCAATTTGTACAAAAGAATTTACAGGCATCCCTGTTTGATCTGTTGCATATTGATAGTCTGTATCCCATTCTCTGTTTGCTTCAACAATAGGTGCAAAAGCTTGATTATATTCAGCATACAAATTACTAAGAGCTTGTGTAACTACTTCTGGGTATTGCACACCGTATTCAGGGTAAAAATGAAATGGGCCCATTGAACTTTTAATATCAGTTCTTTGCATGACTGGACCCAAATTAGTAACTGTTGGCTCTTCAGTTAATTGAACCAGTGGCCGTTGTTCACGGTGGCCTGTACCATTTTCATAATGTGACATAGTGTTTAGAAAATTTATAAATATAAAAAAAACCCGCCTTTCGGCGGGTTTGTGTGAATTACTGATACTTCATCACACAACCGCCGACCTCTTAAAGAGGACGAGTGCGAGTGTAATAATGTACCAATAATTCATGACTTTCATAAAAAACAATTATATCAGCGATATGTATAAATGCAATAGTTTTTTAAAAAGTATGGTATGGAGGCCAGGCTGTATAGCCTGGCCTCATTGAAAGAAAAGGTTTCCATTAATGCCCTGGTTTACAGATTTCGATTATTGCCCATTCATTTTCTTCATTGATAACAAAAGGTGTTTCAGCAATTTCTCGCAGAATGACAACTTTTGTTTGTTTTGTAGTTGGTTTATCACCAGACTTTGATACTAAACCAAAACGTTTATCAAGGAATTTTTTAATAACATGCAACATGAATGACACCTTTCTTGTATGTTACTTCACGATACTTACGCTAGTTAAGTATGGATATAAACGAATGAATATTATACAGGAACATTTTTACTAGTAAAAAATGTCATTTTTAAAAATTGGTTTTATAAAATAACGAAAGGCAGATATGCTTAAAATGTTACAGTAATTTTATCTTATAGTATTAATAAGATAATTATTATATAATTTACATCTTAGATAAATTCAAAAAAAATGAATTTATTTTTTAGATGTCCTTTAATAATTTGGATGTAATCATTTATTTGTTTAATCCCATAATAAGAGCTAGGGATAAAGTGTAATTAATTAATAATTATCCTCTACCCCAGCTCTTAGCTAGGGAAGATTTTAGAATGAATGTTCATGTGCATCAGCATATAAAGGAGAGATCATGTACCGTCGATGGCAAGTCATAAGTAGTATAGTTTTGGCATTAGTTCTTTGGATAAGTATGGTTGGTTTCGCGCAAGCGCAATCAATTACGTATATTCCTCACGTTGAAACAAAACTAACACAATATCCTCCGATTCGTCAATCTGACTGTCCAGAAGGATTTGTGCTGAGTGAAGAATTCCCTAACGGGACAACTTCATCGTTTATCTATCAGTATTTGGGAATTCATCCGCAAGATTTACACGGTTTGCCCATCAATCGGGAGAGACTCAGCGAAGGAATGATAAGTTCTTATACTGAATATTCTCCCATTTGTTGGTTAGGAAATAAGTACCCAAGTGTTTTTCTAGAAAATGTTGATGAGGTTGCAGAACCTCTTAATCTGTATTTTCCGGAAGGACGAGGTGCCTATTTTCCTTCAGACAATTTGACCAATGTAAATCAAGTTGCTTGTTCAACAATCTCGGTTGTATTAACTGCCGCAGAAGCAACTTGGCAAGGTGCCCCTATCATTGGTGCACTACGTCGAGGTTTTTCTGAAATTGTCGGTAAGATTATATGTAATGTTTCTTCCTATGTTCCGCAAGGAATATGGAGTAAAGCAGCATATGCGTATCCGATTGGTATGGCTGCAACTCAGATGTACGAAGCAAGTACAGAAGGTTTACTCGTTCCACCGTCATTGTTAAATGAAGCTGGAACAATCGCAGTGTTTTACTATGCTGTTGATGTAGATCAAATGTATCCGAAATGTTCGATGGACGCAATTCTTGAGGCAGATAGAATGCAAGTTCCAAGGATTCGGCGTTTAATTCTTATCGGATTTGAAGATGCGGGATGCATTTTTTCTGATGAACCATTCTATGAAGGTCAAAGATCTTTACCTTTGGATCTTCTTAACAAGAATGTGCTTATGCTCGCTGCATACATGGCTGTCTTAGAAAAGACTCCTAGTTATGAAGAAGCACAAGAAATATTACGTGCTTGGGAGGAAGAGATCAATCGTGAAGAATCTCCTGAATCGTTTTGGGTTCCAGAACGAAATCCTAACGAATGTTCTTCTATTCCTGTCCCTGTTTATGTACAAGCAACCGTCAATGAAACATATGTCCATGTAGAAGGAGTGCTTCGTTATCGACAATTACCTACTGCGGAAATGATGCATTTAATTCAATTTGCATCAGAAGCTTTGGATTTGCCGCAAGACTTTGAATTTGAAGCAACTTATGCAACAACTCGTCCGTTCAAAGACGGTACGCGTGCTCGGTTAGTTTCGAACAATGTCGACTTTGCGGGGAATAAGTGGGCAGTTGATTTGATCTGTTATGATAGTGGTTTTGGACACATTTGGCTTGGTCTCGAAACGGGACGAGCTTTTACGGGATTGTTACGGTCTGACCGTGACAATGTCGATGCGTTTCCAAATCGCTAATTTGATGTTTCCCTTATACCCAATCGGGTATAAGGGAAACCTTATTACATCCAAATTCTTCTTTATGAATTATTTTTTTAAAATCTGTTTATTTTTATGGGGAAAATGGATTCTGTAAAAGAAGATTTATACGAAGGAATAATATAAGTTTTGGTATATGTGGCGACGCAAATGCGTCGCCACATATTAATTCTTAGAAACTGTTGAAAGGATGTTTTATCATCCAATTGATTTTTCCAACAATTCCTGCATGGTTGATTCACCTGTGTAAGTAACATCTACTTTTACTCCAGGCATTTGATATGTTATGGTAATCGGCGGTAGATGTTGAGAGTTAGTTAACATCTGTATCTTTTCTTGTGGTGAATATCCTTTCACTTGTTTTAGCAACCTTTTACGGGATTCATTTTGTATAGACCACTGCATCCTGAGAATGGAAATGGCAAGAGATAACAGTATCTCTTGTTCCCAGTGTTGGGTTGCTCGTTGCACTGCATCTTGACTGCTCAATTGATTATCCACAGATAACTCCTTTGTCGCATAACTCACAAAAAACACATGGCATTTTAACAAACAAAAAGCTATTTCACGTTTGTTATTAACCTATAGCATTATACCTTGTGGTATATCAAAATTAAAGAAGCATTTATAGCAGTTATTTATGTCCCAAATATAAATAGTTCCTCCTCTGCTCTCGTAATAGCAGTATATAACCATCGTTTCCATTGGTCATCGGACATTTTGGCGAAACGCTCCTCAAACAAGATAACGCGTTTCGCCTGACTACCTTGAGCTTTATGCACAGTTAATGCATAGCCAAAATCAAATAAATCTCCTGCCATAATTTTGGATCGTTTATCTGTAAAATTTAATGCTTCTTTACTATCGAATTGAGAAGCAGAAATTAATCCGGTATAAAAAAAATCATCTCCATCCATAGAAATTTCTGCTGAATACCATTCTTCATCATAAGGAGTTACAGAAACAACAGTTCCTAACATACCGTTAAAAATTTGTTTTTTATGATTATTCCGTAAACAAATGACGCGATCTCCTCCACTCGGTCTTGGTCCAAAAAAACCCAAATTATTGCGAATATATGCATTTAGTTTAATTCTTGTGTTGTTATAGCCACATAAAATTAATGTGTCGTTTGAAAAATTACTTAATAAATCATTTTGAGCCTCTTGGTATTCGTAATCTTCACGAGTATATTTTTTCACAAATTCACCATAATGACCGGCTTTTACCATTCCATGTTCTCGGGCTTGTATGGAAAGACCAATAATGGGGTTATTTCTTGCTTGTCTATGAATTTCTTCTAGTTTTAATTCCGGGTGTTCCATTAAATTAAAACTTCCTTTTATAGGTGGCAATTGACCATGATCTCCCACTACAATAATGGGAATTCGATATGAAAGTAAATGTTGCCAAATTACCATATCTACCATAGAACCTTCATCGATAATAATCAGTTGTCTATCAATTGTGTCTTTAGTTTTCCAACCAACAATTTCTTCTCGATCATTTACAACAGGTGAATAAATAAGTGAATGAATAGTACCAATGGTGTCTTGTTTTGCTATAGCATTTTGATCTTGTAGTTTAGTTTTCAGAACTCTTGCTGCTTTTCCGGTATAACTAGCAAAACCAACTTTTAAATTGATATTAGTTTTAGCAAGTTCGTTACGAAGAATAGCAATTAATGTAGTTTTACCTGTTCCTGCATATCCACCTAACGTTATAAACTGTTTAGGTTTTATATCCAGTTTAAACCAGTCAAGTAAGGTAGAAATAGCTTTTTCTTGATCATGTGACATTTCGAGCATAAGAACTATATTGTACCTTGTTTATGCTTTTATATTTTCATGAATCATTTTATACATATGAAGTTTTGTGGTTAAAGGTGTTGCTTTATGATGTTCTGATTGATTAATCACATGTTTTTTTCCCCAATCTGACATTGCTTGTAACACAGGACCTAATGTCTTGCCATAAGATGAAAGGGAGTACTCTACTCTTGGTGGAACTTCTGGATAAAGTTTTCTAATTACTAAATTATCGTCTTCTAACTCACGAAGTTGTTGTGTTAACATTTTTTGCGTAATACCGGGCATAAGGCGCATTAATTCACCAAATCTTACGGCCGTTTCATTTAAATGCCATAAAATAAGTGGTTTCCACTTGCCACCAATTACGCGTAGTGTAACTCCAACTGTTGCTGTAGTACATGTTTGATTTGTCATAAGGCTATAGTACCTAAATAGTAAGTATACCACTTTTTAGTGCATACTTGTTAAAAAGTAAACATAAGTATATAGTAGGCTAAGTTAAATTACAAATTTATTTTTATCTATGGAAAAGTTACATATACAACTTATTTTAGGAAGTACGCGCGAAAATCGTTTTGGAGATCAACCAGCTCACTGGATTTATGAATTGGCAAAACAACGAAAAGAGCTTGATATCGAGCTTATCGACCTTCGGGATATTAAGTTACCATTTTTTGATGAACCTGTTTCTCCATCATATAATGAAGGAAATTATAAAAATGCTGAAGCAAAACAATGGGCAACAAAAATTGCTAAAGCAGATGGATATATTTGGGTTTCACCTGAATATAATCATAGTTATTCTGCAATACTAAAAAATGCTATAGATTATGTCTATCATGAATGGAATAAAAAGCCTGTTGGACTTGTCTCTTATGGAAGTGTAGGCGGAGCGCGTGCCGTAGAACATTTAAGGGGTGTTGCATCAGAGCTACAAATGGCTTCAATGCGAACAGCAGTACATATTCCTGAACCATGGAATTTATTAGATGAAAAAGGAAAATTTAAGAGTGAAAAGTTTGATTATATGGCGAACCTGATGTTAGACCAATTGGCATGGTGGACAAAAGCTCTAAAAACAGCCCGTTTACAAGATAAATAAGTTGTTTATTATTGAAGTATGGCACATGATATGTTGCATGAGCAGTTTCTGCTCAAAGATAAAACAAAATCCTCTTCTCTACTCTCAAACAGTTTGGAGATGGGGGTAACTGAGCTTAATGTCAAATCTGTTGAGCTTATGGAAGCGTTTTATAACGAGTATGTAGGTTTAGAAATACTTACAAAATCTGATAAGAAAGTTGTATTAGGATATAAAGAAAGACCTATTATAGTTTTAAATCGGTCAGAAGAGCCTAAATCTTCCCCAGGAAGCGCAGGACTATACCATAATGCTATAGTTTATGCTTCCAGAGGTGAGCTTGCCAGAACAGTCAAAAAAATGCTTGATAAGGCTCCTCAGTATTATGCTGGAACTGCTGACCATTTAGTTAGCGAAGCATTTTACTTTACAGATCCAGAAGGAAATGGCCTGGAATTATACTTTGATAAAGAAAAATCTACATGGGAATGGCAAGATGGAAAAATTAAAATGGATTCAATTTATATTGACCCAATAGCCTATATTAATAAATATACATCCGAATATGAATCTTTAGAAAAACATATGGGTCATGTTCATTTAAAAGTTGGCAATATTGAAGAAGCAAAAACATTTTATGTAGAAACAGTTGGTTTTGATATTACTGCAGAACTTGGAAGTGCTTTATTTATTTCTGTAGCAGGCTATCATCATCATATTGGATTAAACACCTGGGAAAGTAATGGTGCTGGAAAACGTGTTCCATCATTAGGATTAAAGAGTTTTGAACTTATTTTAGATAAAATTCAGGATCTTACTACCTTAAAAAATAGATTAAACAAAAAAAATATACCTTATAATGAAAAGGAAGGTATAATAATTGTCAACGATCCTTGGAATAATCAAATTGTTGTAAAAAGTCACTAATATTTCTTCATTAGGCTTTGGAATTAATAGTATTCTTACTAGAAAATTAATATTTTCTTATATAATATCCCATAATCAAAATGAGTTATCACAAAAAGCAGAAACAATTAGATATCATGAAAAAGGTGTATGAAGCTGGTCTTCAGCTACTTTCCCCAACTACAAAGGAAGAGCTCTATCCTAAAATCGTCGAAACGTTAAAAACACTTATTGGTTCAGCCTATATTTCTATATATCGCGTATCAAATGATGAATTAGTAAAAGTGTATACCTCCTCTTCACAATTAAAAGATATCTTTCCACGTAAAGGTGGATTTACATATAAATCATTTCAAGAATCTATTCCCTATATTATTAATAAAAAAAATGTAAATACTATTCATCCTGAATTAAAAAAAATGGGTTTAGAATCCACGTTAGTAATTCCATTAACTTTTGAATTAGAGCCAATTGGTGTTCTTTCTTTAGATTTTATTGAAGCTCAAACATTTTCACCATATATTATTGATGCTTTACAATTATTTGCTTCAATTGTTACTTTCAAACTAAAAAATATTGAACTTGAATCACAACTAAGAGAGCTTGTTGATAATCAGAAAATGTTTATTTCTTTAGCTTCACATGAGTTAAAAAATCCTCTTACAACAGTGCTTGGTTATGCATCGATTATTAATCGACAAGTTAAAAAAGGTAATCCTATTGAACCTAAAACCTCTGAAGTTCTTGTAGCAGAAATTCATAGAATGTCTCAACTTATCGATGAATTACTTAACACAAAAAATGGTAATTTAGAAAAAGGTAAACTCAAATACAATAAAAAAAAGTATTCCTTTCAAAAATTAATAAACAATACGATAATAACGTGGAAAATAGCTTACCCAAAGAGAAAAGTTATTGTAAAACAGTCTATTACTCAATTAGACACAGTTTGTATTGATGTTCAAAAAATGAAGCAAGTTATTATTAATTTATTAAATAACGCTGCTAAATTTTCTTCACAAGATTCAGTTATAGAAATTGAATTTAAAGATGATCATGAACTTATTTGTCATATTAAAGATGAAGGTAAAGGTATAGATCCAGTTGATCTTAAACATATATTTAAACGATTTTATAAAGGTAATTTAGGACAGCATAAAGAAGGTATGGGATTGGGTTTATATTTATGCAAAGAGATAATTGAAAATCATCAGGGAACTATTTCTGTTTCTTCACAAGTTGGGAAAGGCACAACTTTTACTATTCGTTTGCCGTTTTTTTAATATGAGTCCTGAAGGTGAATTCCAACCACAATTTCATCCTCGTTTCCCTGACAGAAGTCGTAGTGGTGAAGTTTTACGTAATTTATCTGTAGATATTATTCCTTTAATTCACGATCCGGAATATCCTACTTTACAACGTTTTTTAAACAAAGTTATTGATAAAACGGCCGAACAATATCAAGCACTTATGAGAGATGAAATTTCAATGGATGAAGTTGTAAAAGATGTTGTTTTTTTTGTAGGTACTCCAGGTTCGGGTAAAACGCATAGTATGAAAATATTTGATGATGCGTTACGAGCTCGTAGAATACCTGATACATTTGTGCATAAAGTAGCGTGGGAGGATGCAGACATTAAGCATTTAAATGATAAGAAAAAGAGATATAAAGCAAGACCTTTATCTTCTCCTGAAGAAATGTTTGAAGCTAATCAAAGAATGATTAGCCAGTTTCATGCGAAGAAAAATTGGCTATTAGCTCGTGGTGAGTATGCGCCTATTGTTATAAAAAATCAGAGTGGTAATTGGGAAGGTAGAGATGGCGGTGCAACTTGTATTGAGCATATTCTTCAGACAACCCCTAATATTAGACCTCATGTAGTTGGAACTGCTGCTGAATGGCGATTAGATGAATTAAAAAATGCAGATCGTGATGTTGGTGCATATGGTAATCAAGTATGGTTGTATCAACAATATGCTATCTCATTTGCTCAACATTTATTACGTGAAGGTCAATTACAGGTACCAGAATATTTACAGGACTATTTGCTATTCACCAATGATTCTACTCCCCTAATGCATGAAGATTTTCCGCCAGATATACGCAAACTCATTCAGCCTAATTCAAAATTACATTTATCAACACCACACATGCAAGAAAGGTTGTCTTATTTAGAAGCAAAATATGGAAAAAAAGAAGCAAAACAAATTTCTCACTGGGAATCAGAAAACAGAATAGCTCATACTGATTGTACGGCTATTACTACGTTGTATTTAATGAATCATATGTTTACGCAAGAATTACAAGTACCTGAAAAAGATATTTTTATGGGTATTATGGCTCCCCCACTCGAACGTTTTAAAGATATAAACTCACCTACTATGACAAGTTATATGCAAAATTATAGTTTGGCCGACTTATTAGAAACTGATGAATAATATTTGGAACTCAACATATTCTTTTTTCAGACCATTGAAATGATTCAATCATCATAAAAAAGTTTAGTGGCGGAAGAGGCGGGATTCGAACCCGCGGTAGCCGTAAGGCCACACACGCTTTCCAGGCGTGCCGATTAAACCACTCTCGCACCCTTCCTCGAATGTCTATTGTAGCAGAAAGAAGCTTTATTTTCGCCTATATTTAGTTATACAGTATAATGTAACAAGATTATGTTTCCACTATATGATTCTTCCGAAAAAACTACATTTCCACTTGTTAATTATTGCTTGATTGTCCTAAATATTTTTGTATTTTATGTTCAATTATCAGCTCCTAGTTTTGAACGCTTTATTTATCAAAATGCTTTTATACCTCTACACTTTAACCCGTTCCATTTAGATTCGTATGGACTTATTTTTACTTCCATGTTTATGCATGGTGGGTTTTGGCATATAATATCTAACTTATGGTTTTTGCATATATTTGGAGATAATGTTGAAGATAGAATGGGTCATTTTTGGTATGCAATTTTTTATGTTTTAGCTGGAGTTATTGCTACTTTAACTCAATATATACTTGATATTGGAAGTGTAATCCCACTTGTAGGTGCTTCTGGAGCGATTTCTGGTGTAGCTGGTGCATACTTTTTATTATTTAGACATTCCAAAATTAAATCGCTTATATTTGCAGGTTATTATATTACGACAGCTAATTTGCCAGTCTGGCTATTTTTAGGATATTGGTTTGCAATTCAAATCCTAAGTAGCTTTGCTACATTTGATCCAGCTGCACAAGGTGGCGTGGCCTGGTTTGCTCATATTGGTGGATTTGTGTTTGGTTTGTTTGTTGCATTCTTCATAAGAAAAGACCCGAGACAGCATGATATAATGTCATAGCTTATTGTAGTATGCCGGAGTGGCGAAATGGCAGACGCGCACGGCTTAGGACCGTGTCCCGCAAGGGGTGGAGGTTCAACTCCTCTCTCCGGCACATATACAATTAAATACTAACTTCTTCACAAGTTTGTTTGTTATACTATTTTTTTATGGCAAAACTACACTTTAAATATGGTGCAATGAATAGTGGTAAGAGTGATACTCTTATCAAAACTGCATATAATTACGAAGAAAGAGGTTTAAAAGTAATTGTTATTAAACCGAAAGTTGATACCAAAGGTGAAGATGTTGTTGTTGCACGTGCAGGTAGTATTCGTAAAGTCGATATACTAACCGATTCCGATACAAACTTAACTGAAGAAATTAAAAAATATTCAAACATTTCCTGCATATTGGTGGATGAATCCCAATTTTTAACTGAAAAACAGATCTGCGAACTGTATCATTGTGCTAAAGATAATGATATCTCTGTAATTTGTTATGGTTTGAGAGCTGACTTCCGTACAAAGATGTTTCCTGGTAGTAAACGACTACTGGAAATTGCAGATAATATAGAAAAACTTCCTACAATGTGTTTTTGTGGTTCACAAGCAGAATTTAATACGCGCCGTGTCAATGGTCGCTATGTTTTTGAAGGTGAACAGGTAGCAATTGATGGTGCAGATAAAGTTACTTACGATTCTTTATGTGGTGTCTGCTACATGCGTGAAGGCGGAATTATTTAATAAAAAAATTATTTGAAGTTGACGCATATTAATTCCTATAGTATTATTTTACTAGAAGGATTTAATATAAATTTTATTGTTGTGTAAATGACTATATGTTTCATCATTTTCAAAAAAGATTAAATGGGTAAAAGTTGTTAAGCTTATAGAATTTTGGACATTGCATTTAACAAAATTTTTGTGCTAATATAAATTAAATCTTTTAATATATTTCTTCTTATATAAATAAGCTTTTTTAAGCTCATTGTTTTATTTTAGATTGTTATAACAACCTGTAAAATGACATGTAACTTTTTGGCAGAGTTTTAGTTTGTCTGCTAATTTATAAAGCATTAGGCTTTTATAACAATCTTAACATCCTAATAAAAATGTATATTTTTTAAGTATCAAATGTGTATTACTCTTTATAAAAATTTTCTTTATATCTTACACAAACAAACTATAAGTTTATTTTGCTAGATTTTCACTCTGTGCTTAATCAATTACTTAAGTTACTTAATAATCTAAAAATAACAAACAGTATCTTAAAAGCCCAAATGTCTTCTGCATTCTTTGTAATGTAAAATTGACATTTTTTTAAGTATATCTGTAACAGTCTATATCGATTTTCCAAGACTTTACTACTTGATGGCTAAAAGTGACATATATACATCATTTTTTATCTTTTTAGGGTAAAAAACATATATAATTAATCATCTTCAAGGCTACGACAAAAGTTTATTATAAGTCTTCTTCATTTTTCTATTAAATAAGTACCTTTCAAGGATCAGGATATATAGTCATTATGAGTTTGAGCTTAAACTATAACTTTACAAACAAAAATACGTCGTTTAATATGAATATATGCTTCTTTCCGAAGGTGTAAAACAATTTTTAGATTATTGTGAAATTGATAAGAATCTTTCCCAACGTACAATAAAGATGTATTCGTACTATCTTAATTTCTTCAAAGATTGGGTTGTTGAAGATACTAAAGATGATTCCTACCCTATTGAAAAGATCGATGAAAATACAATTCGTGATTTTAGACTTTATCTATCGAGAAATTACAATAACCCTTTCAAAGGAACTCTAAAACGACAAACTCAAAATTACTTTTTAGTTGCTTTACGTAGTTTTCTTAGATATCTCATTAAACAAAAAAAGAAAGTAATGTCTCCAGAGATGATTGAACTAGGTAAACAGAAAGATAGAACTATTAAATTCCTTCAAACTGAAGAACTTGAAAGATTATTTAAAGCAGTTGAAACAACAGATGAAATGGGTTTAAGAGATAAAGCCTTACTTGAAGTCCTCTTCTCTACTGGACTTCGTGTTTCCGAATTAGCAAGACTTAACAGAGATCAGGTAAATTTAAAAACTGGCGAGTTTGGTGTTATTGGTAAAGGAGGAAAAGCTCGCGTTGTATTTTTATCTCATCGAGCTAAAGAAGCGCTTGAAGCATATTTTCAAAAACGTAAAGATCCTTATTCACCTTTATTTTTACGATATTCAGGTCCAAAAGATGATGATGAATTAACAGAAGAAAAAAGAAGACTCTCTGTACGTTCAATTGAACGCATGATAGATAAGTATAGAAAAAAAGCAAATATATTGTTTAGAATTGGCCCTCATATTCTTAGACATTCATATGCGACCGATTTATTAAGTCATGGTGCAGATTTACGATCGGTTCAAGAAATGCTTGGACATAAAAATATAGCAACTACTCAAATTTATACCCACGTAACCAATGTTCGCCTCAAAGAAATTCATGAAAAATTTCATTCTGGAAATAAAGATGAAGATTGATTGCTATAATAAGTGAATGATTGGTTTTATTAAGAAACATCTTCCCGAAATACTCCTTATTTTGTTTACTATTACCTACTCTATTTATTTTTCACTTCTTACTATCAATAGAAATGAAAAATTGTATTCACATTATTTTGATTTAGGGATTATGCATCAAACTGTATATAATACTTATAAAGGTATAACTACAGGCGATTTCTCTCGTATTTTAGAACTCACTAATCCACATATATCTGCAGATCAAGTTAAGCGTATGTCAATTCATAACGATATGCTGCTAGGATTTTTATCCCCTTTCTACATCTTTAATGATGGACCAGAAACATTGCTTGTTATTCAATCTATAGTTTTGGCAATTGGTGCGATATATATTTACTTATTAGGTAAACATATTTTTAAAGACCTTCCCTTTTCAAAATGGTTAGCATTACTCTTTGCTGTTTCTTATTTGTTATATCCTCCCATGCAAAAAGCTAACAAATATGATTTTCACGCAGTTACCTTAGCAACTACTTTATTGCTTGCAATGTTTTACTATTGGACTCAACAAAAATATAAATTAAGTATGCTTTGTGCTGCTTTGGCATTACTCGCAAAAGAACAAGTTGGCATGACAGTTGCACTATTTGGTGGATATGTTTTATATAAACAATATGAAGAGTTTCATACTGGATCTTTTATTAGTAGAAAAATAAAAAGAATACAAACATTTATTGCTTCTGTCTTTAAAAATAGTACGTTAGATAAAGAAAAAAAGTTTGCCTATGCAATTATTGCCGGAAGTATTATATGGATTTTACTTTCCATGTTTATTATTATTCCTGCTTCTCGTGGTGGTGAACATTTTGCATCACATTATTATGACCACATTAAACAAAATCCATTTATTATATTTACCTATCCTTTTAAACATGGAACATGGCAGTTTCTAGCAGATATTCTAAGTCATACTGGGTATTTGTCATTTCTTTCTCCGATGCAGTTACTTATTTCGTTACCTGAATTAGGTATTAATTTATTTTCAAGTAACGGAAATATGAGGAATACTTATTTTCACTATACTTCTTTGATTACACCATTTGTATTTATTTCTTCAATGTATGGATTTGTGGTGTTATATACATTTATAACTGCTAAGAATAAGAAAAAAGAATTAGTGGTAGGAATTATGGGTTTATATGTAATGCTAACTGCTCTACTTTCTGCTTATGCTGTTGGTCCTTTACCATTTGCAAAAAATCCAGATGTGTATCCTTGGTTGCCACCGCAACAAAAATATTATGAAGTAAAAGCATGGGAAAAAATTCTTGATGATGATCAAATAAAAGTTTCCACAACTGGTGTTCTTGCGCCACATTTTACCTCAAGACAATATTTTTATGATTTTTCTTGGAAATATAAGTATGCAGAATATGTCGTTGTTGAAGAACATGATGTGTTATACGGGTATTTAAAAGAAAAAACTGTTCCGGCTTATAATGACCTGCAGAAAGACAAAAATTATATTAAAATATACGATGTAAACGGTATAGAAGTTTATAGAAAGACACATTTATGATTTCAGTAGTAATTCCATTTCACAACGAAAAAGAAAATTTGCCAGAACTGATTCCTTCACTCGAAGCAGAACTTCAAAAGTTAGGTTCTTATGAAATTATATTAGTTGATGATGGATCTACCGATCATTATCAAGAAAGTCTTAAACCGTTTCTTCATAAAGAAAAAGTTCAGTTAGTAAAAATGGGTCGTCAAATGGGTAAAGGTCGTGCTTTAAATGTAGGTTTAAATAAAACATCTGGTGAATATATTGTGTTTATGGATGCAGATTTACAAGATGATCCAGCAGATTTAAAATCTTTTAAAGAAAAAATTGATGAAGGTTTTGATTTGGTCAATGGATTTCGTCATAATAGAAAAGATAATCCTGTTATAAAAGTATATTCTAAAACGGCCGGTTGGTTTTTAAAATCATATCTTAATTCTCCATTTTCCGATATCAACTGTGGATTTAAAATGTTTAGAAAAGAATTGCTCGCAGATTTACCAATTTATGGTAATAATTTTAGATTTTTTCCTCTTGCTGCTTTTTATGAAGGATATAAGGTTTCCGAAGTTACAGTAAATAATAAACCAAGAATTCATGGAAAGTCTAAATTTGGTATGTCTAAACTGTTTATTGGCATGATCGATATGCTTTCTGCTTACTTTTTATATAAATTTGCAGAAAAACCATTACATTTTTTTGGCATGATTGGAGCAGGCTTTTTAATTATTGGTGGTATCACAATGTTAATTATTACCTATCAACGAGTATTTATGGATATGCTGTTGTATCGAAGACCTGCATTTCAGTATGCTTCTTTGTTTATTATTCTGGGATTTCAGGTTATTATGACTGGGATTTTGGGTGAACTTTTAGTGTTTCTTCATAAAAAACAAAAGTAATCAATACTTCTGTATACTAATTTAATGGTTGCAATTCTTTCTGTTTTACTGGCTAATATAATTTGGGGTGCAGCTTCTCCTATTTTTAAATATGCTCTTCATGACATTCCACCGTTTACCCTCGCATTTATACGTTTCTTTTTTGCCGGATTATTGTTTGTGCCTTTTATGTTGAAATCTATTTCTCAAATTAAAGGAAAGTATATGCTTCATATTGTGTTGGGAGGATTTTGGGGAGTATCTGTGAACGTTGCATTCTTTTTTTTAGGACTTAATCTTGCACCCAGTATTAACGCACCAATGATTGGAGCGTTAGCACCACTTGCTTTATATGTGCTTTCACTCTTTATTTTAAAAGAAAAAGCTCATCCACAAGTTATTAAAGGAATGCTTATTTCTTTTGTTGGTGCAACAGTTATTGTGTTTGCACCTTTATTAACATCAGAATTTACTCATGCGTCGCAATACTCTGTTTCTTCTCAGATTATGGGAAATATATTCTTTTTCTTAGCAATGATTGGTGGTGTATTGTTGGTTATTCATACTAAAAAAGTTTCAGCCAAAGTTGATTTTATAACTATAACGGGTATTCAATTCTTTGTTGGTGCAATAACATTTTTGCCATTTATGATACAGGAATTACAAACGTGGTCTTTTAGTTCTTTAACAGAAAGTAGTTGGGTAGGTATTATTTATGGTATCTTTTTTTCTTCTGCACTTGCTTATGTTACACATAACTATGCAATCAAAAAATTGTCAGCTCAGCAAATTGGTATTTATAACTATATAATGCCAGTTATTGCAGTTATAGTTGCTATACCTTTATTAGGAGAATATCCTGATGTGTTTTTTATTATTGGTTCACTGTTTGTGCTAATTGGTATTGTGGTAAGCGAAAGACATCCACATATGCAGAAGATGCATAAAAAGCTTCATGAAAAATCTTAGTATCGTTCTTTACCAAAATGACGAGGAGATACTTTAGTATATCCAGTTTCTGCATCTCGATATAATTCGCCTGCTCTCAGAAGCTCTGGCATAGTTTCGTTTATTTCTTTAGAAATTTGATCATAATATTTACCTAATTGTTCTGTTGCAGCAAGTGATCGTAATACGCCAAGTTCTGTTACATATTCCGGTTTTCCATTTAATCGGCGGATATTTGTATCATTTAGTGCGGCAAGTGTCATTTCCCACATATAATCATCGTGATTACCAACTGAATCTAAACAATGTTGTCCTACGCCTTGTTTAGGTACTTTAATTTGGCAACTTTGGCAAATAGAATCTGTGTTATAACCTAACGTAATTTCTGTGTGCGGAGGATTTAATAATAATTCTCTATAATTACCTTCTAATTGATCTAAATACTCTTCAAAAAATTCTGCATTAGTACCAACATAATCACATAATACATTGTCATCATGTCCTTCTTGTTTGTTTAATGTAATATCAAACATTAAAGCTTTCCCAAAATAATGTAAATCTTGAGTTATAAATTGTTCAGCAATTGTAGGAAATTTATGTAAATCTGCAATGCTTATAGGTGGTGCGCCGCGTAAGGATTGTTGTTTCCAAGAATCGAATCCAATATTGAAAATAACAAACTGTTTTAAATGGTGATATCGTAAGTACATAATGATTAGGCAAGATTATATCAAAATATTTTTGATATGGTTTGATATAATATATAGCTAATTGAAGTAGAACTGTCTATTTCAATGTATTAACAACTAGGGAAAGGTTAAGCATCATGTGGAATTGGATTAAGAAGTTGTTAGGATTTGGAGAGACGGGGTCAACGAGTGAACAACCAGTTATTACAACCGAACTTGCCATTGTTGAAGAAGAAGTTGCTCCAACCGAACTTGTCACACCCAAGGCACCCGCTTTGGAAGGTGAAATTGTAATGCCTCTCACAGGACAGGAATTAGAAGTAGCCTTGAAAGCTATGCAACCAGGTGAAAAAAAGATTTTTTACTTGGTGGAAGATCCTGCCAATCCGGATATCCAGATGATATTTATGTTTGCAGCAATGCACCATGATAGAATCATGTTTCAGAACATAAATCCAGATAGAAGGACTATGGAAGTAACGTTATCTGATATGTAAAGGAGTGCCATGTGGTAATAACTATCTTTCGGGACAAACCGGAATTGATCAAAGGGATTGATATATCTCAACCACTCACGGTTGAACAGGTATTTCAATTTCTTCTCAAGCAAGAGAAGGGTACTACTCAAGCGTATCGGTTCAAGTATCCTTTCACTAGCTTTGACATCCACGATCTCAACCAATCAGCTTTGCTAAAGCTTATTGGAATAAGCCATGAACCATCAACAGATCCATACGTGTTAAGGTTACACGTATTCGTCTTACAATACGGAACGGATTAATTGCATGGTTTGCAGTTTGCGAAAATGGGCTGGATAGAATAAAATCTTTCCAGCCCTCTTTTTTGACCTTAAATACTTACAAATCCTCTGCTACAATAAAGCATATGAAAAAAGTATTAGTAACTGGAGCAGGCGGATATATTGGTTCAGTTTCTGCCTATACTCTACTTCAAAAAGGTTATGAGGTTGTAGCAGTTGATAATTTTACAACTGGTTTTAGACAACCACTAGAACAAATGGAACAACAATTCCCCGGTAAGATTCGTCATTATGAAGTAGATTTAGCAACAGACCTCTCCTCTATTTTTGAAAAAGAAACAGATATTGCCGCAGTTCTTCATTACGCAGCAAGTTGCAGTGTTAATGAATCTATGCAAAAGCCAGAAAAGTATTTTTCAAATAATACAATGGCAACACAAAATTTATTAACTTATCTTTTAAAATACAATATTAAAAATATTATCTTTTCTTCTACTTGTGCAGTATATGGAAGTGCAGAATATGTACCGGTCGATGAAAAACATCCACTTAAACCAGATAGTGCGTATGGTGAATCTAAACATTTGTCTGAAATAATAATAAATTGGTATAACAAAATTCATGGATTAAATTATGTAATTCTTCGTTACTTTAATGTTTGTGGTGCAACAGATGATGGCACAATTGGTGATTCTAAAAAACCATCAGTACATTTAATGCAGAATGCAGTGCGTGGTGCAATGGGTATTGAACCATTTCAATTAACCTGTGGCACATTTGATACACCAGATGGAACACCAATTCGAGATTATGTAAATGTTGTTGATTTAAATAACGCACATATTTTAGCGTTGGAATATTTATTAAATGGTGGCAAAAGTGAAATAATTAATTTGGGAACTGGAACAGGTAATTCTGTAAAAGAAATTGTGGATCAGGTGCAAAAAGTAACAGGTAAACCGTTTGATCTTCAAAAAGGAGAAGCTCGACGCGGAGAGTCTTCAAAACTTATTGCAGCAACAGAAAAAGCTAATTCGGTATTGGGATGGAAGCCAACTCATTCTATTGAAGATAGTGTGAAAACGTTGGTTAATTGGTATACGAAGCATCCTAATGGTTGGGAGAAATAAA
>CAYSZW010000001.1:171613-179836 GCA_964435665.1 uncultured Gammaproteobacteria bacterium
ACATATGGCACAGAAAATCTTTGATATAGAAAACGTGTTGCATGGTAAGGAAACTGTTCTCGCTGTAGTCTCTCATCCAGATGATTTTGAGGACTATTTTTCGGGAACAATGTTTTATACATTGGATAAAGGATTACTTGATCCAAAAAGTTTTCATATCTTAGTCTGTACCGATGGTGGTAAAGGTGGTCGTGATACAAAAGCCACAGCTGATGAACTTAAATTAACACGTAAAAAAGAGCAAGAAGATTCGTTAGAATTTATGGGTATTCCAAAAGAACAATGTTATTTTTTGGATTTTGAAGATGGCTATATTAACAATGACGATAACGTTTTAACTGAACGCATTAGTTATTATATTAGAAAAATAAAACCAGATATTGTATTTACTCATAATGGTTTTGAAGCGATTATAGAAAAACCAGATGGTATGTATTATGTGCATAAAGATCATCGCGTAGTTGGCCAAGCCGTTATGGATGCAGTGTATCCATATAGTCGAGATCTATTATTTTTCCCTCATCATCAGGATGAAGGATTACATGGACATCAGGTTCTAAATGTGTTGCTTTCAGAAACGCAAAATCCAAATGTAAAAGTAGATGTTACAGAATATATGCCACAAAAAGTAGAACTTATTAAGAAGTTTATGTCCCAAGTAGATTCTGAAGACTGGCTCTATAATTATTTCAAAAATACAACAGGTGATGAAGATAAATATCTTGAGTGTTATAAATACGTCAAGATAATTATTTAGCTTCAAACAGTTTTTTTATCAACGAAAATGCCTTGTCGACATACTGATGTTTCAGAATGATAGTAAATTCTGAAAAAGTAGAAACTACTTCTGTAAAATCTATGCCTCCAAGTGCGAGTGATTTAAGAACTATATAATATACACCAGGAATATCTACAATATCGGTTGTAAACTTTACCGTAATAGAAGATAGATTATGTAATGTGGTAATTATTTTTTCATTCTTAAATAGTGTTGTTACATGTGGTTCTAAATCGTGACTAGCAATAATAGTTGTTTCAAATACTCCTTGAGTAATAGTAATAAAAGATTGTGAATGATTCCCGACATACTCTAAAAGTTGTTTTTGCTTATTAATTATTGTTGGGGAATTTTCGAGCGTAATTTCAAATAAATTAGATCTCACAATAAGATCTGCTCGAGATTTAAAAACTGTTTCTGAAGGATTTGTAACTTTTTTATCTGCATATCTTTTTAAAGCCATCACAATAGAACCTATTTGTACTTCTTTCATAGTTCTCTTCTCTACTTCTGGTTGAATAATACGAGCCAAACTTGAAAGATTAATAATTCCTTGCGAAATTCCTTCATCAAGATATGTCGATTCATGAATTATATCTAAAACGGTTTCTGGAACAGTAATCATGTTAATATTTTAACATTTAATACCCATTTTGTATATATTTGTGAAAAAATTGAATTTTAAAAAAAGGTCTATAGAATAGTGAAATGATTGAACACTATTTTATTAACCCAGAATTAGGTGCTGCACATTCTTTAGCAGCACAGTACGAACAATTTTCTAATCAATTTGAAATAACACGAACAGAAGAAATAGAAACTGCATTACAAGCAGTACATAATTTTGTTGGAACAAAAGCTCCAACAATTATTATGCTTGAATCCACACCTGTGTATGCAATTCCTTATCTTTCTTCTCAATCTTTAAACGATCCATCTGCAATGGCAGCAATTCACTTGTCTAGTAAAATACGTGGTTTGGTTTCCCATTATCCATCAGAACATTGGGTAATGCTGGATGATTACAACTATGGTGCCAATAATTTAGATCCAAAAGAAATTACGACAAGATTTAATGCCGTTAGTTCTTCTATTCCACTTTATAGACAGATAGATCGATTGGCCAGAGAAACAGAATTTAATATGAATCCTAATGATACCTGTAGCATTATGGACTCACGTTTTCAGTATTCCAAACTAGCGAAAGCAACCCAACAGTGGCAATTACCAGATCAAAATCCATTACTTATAAATGTGCATCCTATGGATTTTTTTAGTCAGCAAAGACAAATGTTAGAAAGACTTATAAAAACAGTTCGTGGAGAACCAGCTTTGTCTCATTTGGGAAAAGATATAAAAAGAAATATGGTGTTAGATTCTTTTCTACATGTCTGGACATCGAGTAATGGTGCATTACAAGTTACAAAACCAGCACTTCATAATGGTGAAGTTCGACATATACCAATTTATGATTAATTTACAAATTCCATATAACAAGTTGCAGTTGATTGAATATGAAGGTGCTGGTAATAGAACACCGGTTTTAGATATTTCTTCTATCAGTAATATCACAAATTATCCTGTTGATCAGGTTCGAACTTTTTTAGAATCTAATTTAGAATTTCGCACATTTCTTCAGAAAGAAGGTTTAGCTGTGCATGCAGATTCTGTCATGATTGTTTATAAAACAAATAATACTCTCATGCCATTTGTAACTTTTATCGGAGAACCTGGAGCTAGTATCACTTCTCCATTTTCTGATATGTGTGGCAATGGAATTCGTTCGTTAGCTTTGCATATCTTTTTAGCAGAACAATCTGAAACAAAAAGAAATGAATATATTCATAATGGTATTTCTATTTTTGCCGGAGAATTACGAACAATTACCATTGAATCAATAGATATTACAAATAGATCAGGATTTATTTCCGTAGATTTAGGACCGTATCAACGAGAAGTTTCAAAGGTAAGTTCTTTTATTAATCCAGAATTATTTTCTAAGCATACTGTTTTATCCAACATTCCGTTTAATGGACAAGCACCAGATTTACACGATTACTCTTTTAGTTTTGGATTTAATGGGAACACTATTGGTGAACCACATCTTACTATTTTTGTAAAAAATCAAAATGTAGAACCACAAGAAATAATTACATTTCTTCGAACAATGGTTACGAAACTTGGCAATAGATTAACATTTGATTCGGTACTGTTTCCAAAAGGAGTGAATGTAAATATTGCCATGGAACATGAAGGACGCATATTTCTTTCTACCCATGAACGTAATTTATCTCTTAACAAAGAATCTTGTTTACACGAAAGTACTAATGGTATTTGTCGATGTAATACATTAGCTTGTGGAACAGGTGGTGCTGCAGTTGCAAATGAAGCAATTAGATTAGGAAAAATTGTAGGTAATACTGTTATAACAGTACATCCGGGAGGTTGTATTTCGTACCAAATAACAACAAATAGTACCATAATGACTGGGCCAGCACGGCAATTATGATATATAATCATACGTATGAAACCAATTCTTGTTATTCATGGCGGTGCTGTTTTTGATGAAGGCGATTATAAACCTGAGTTAAAAGAAACCTACGAAAAAATTCTAAAAGAATCTATAAAGAGTGGGTATGAAATATTAGAAAAAGAAGGTACCAGTATAGATGCAGTGGAAGCAAGTATTAAAGTTCTAGAAGAAAGTGGTTTTTTTGATGCAGGAAAAGGTGCAGTTTACAGTGCAGATGGAAAACAAGAATTTGATGCTTCTATTATGGATGGTTCAAATTTAAAAGCCGGTGCAGTTGCTGCAGTTCATAAAATAAAGTATCCAATTTCTGGTGCAAAACAAGTTATGCAACTTACGCGTCATGTACTGCTTATGGGTGAAGGTGCAGAACTGTTTGCACAACAACATGGATTAGAAATGGTGGAGCCAGATTATTTTTTTAATCAAGAACGTTACGATAGATATGTGTCATTAAAAAAAGCTGAAGATAAATTTAAAGCAAAACAACATAGCACGGTTGGTGCAGTTGCTTTGGATATGCATGGTAATTTAGCTGCTGGAACTTCTACTGGTGGATTAGAAATGAAATATTTTGGTCGTGTTGGAGACTCTCCTATTATTGGTGCCGGAACATATGCAGATAATAATTATGGCGCAATTTCTTGTACCGGACAAGGAGAATATTTTATGAGAACAGTTGCAGCTTACGATGTTATTGCAAAAAGAAAATATCAGAATAAAGATTTGCAAACTTCTGTTGAAGAAATATTAAAACAAATTAAAGAAATGGGAGCGATTGGTGGCATGATTGGTTTGGACAAAGAAGGCACTATTGTTATGTCTGCAACAGCGCAAGGAATGTTTAGAGCATATAAAAAAGGTGATGAAGAATTTGTTGGCTGCTTACTTGACTAATTTTATGCTGTGATTTCTCTATTTAAGAAACAGTAATGTACTGCATCAATTTCTGGTGGATTAATAAATATTGGATAATACGTATTCTCTACTGGTAACTGTAATTGTTTTTTTTGCGTTTCTGTTAGTTTTACTAAATCTGTTAGTTGTAAATTAAATTGTTCTCTTTGTTGTTGTGTTACTGGTTTATCTGCTTCCAACAGTAGTTTTGTTTTCTTTTTTAGTTTTTTATTTGCAATTATATTCATAACATCTTTCATAATCATAGATCTTGTTTCTTCGACAGTAGGTAGTTTTTCATATTCGAGTGTAATGCCAATTGGGTGCATGCCAGTTACATATTGTTTTTGGTATTCTTTGTCACTATCCCAAATAATTGTTTTAATATCGACAGAATCTAGATAACTCAGCGTTTGTTTATCTATATTATTGACAAAGATTACTTTTTCCCAGGTTTTTTTTGTATGAATGGCAGTTGTTGTATGAATATCGTACACAACATCGAAATCTTTCATTATGTTTTTAAGAAGGACCGCACGTTTTTCTTCGTAGGTTTTTGGTGTTTTAACATTACAAGATCTGTTTAAATCTGATTCAACAAATCGTGAATTTAAAAATACTGCTTCCGGGTTTCCAACTACAACTTTCCATTCTACATCTGCAGTTTTGCCATACGGATGTTTTAAGAACAGATCATATCCAGCTAATTCATCACCATGACTGCAAACTATAAAGAGTATCTTGTTCATATTGTTCTAGATCTGAAATGCTAACATTATCGTTTCCTAAAAATGCTATACCAGTTTTTCCTTCTGGTGTGTAATTGTACATAACCGTTTTCATATCTGTTCTGTGATTTATTGTATCAACAATACTACTTCTTAAAAAGAGTGAAGGACTAATGTGTGTTGATGTATTAGTAATAATGCGTGAAACTTTTTGGCCATTTATTACTCCTTCTTGTTGCATTCTAAGTAATACAGAAGATCCTGCTGGTCTAATATTTGCTTCTCGCATAGAGACAATTGGTACGCCAAATTTTGCAGAATTTTCTTCAGAAGTTATAAGTGCGTCCATGTTAATTTGTCCTCGCACACCATATTGTTGTAACGCACGTGCAGCATCTAAAATAGTTTTATCAAAATCTGGATACTGTGCAGAAAGTTGTTGTGCAAATTCTTTTGTCCAAACGTTGCCACCGTGTGCACCTGGTGCAGAAAAACGTT
This sequence comes from uncultured Gammaproteobacteria bacterium, assembly GCA_964435665.1. GTDB lineage: Bacteria > Patescibacteriota > Microgenomatia > UBA1406 > GWC2-37-13 > MFZZ01. The sequence goes on from CAYSZW010000001.1 coordinate 177,045, forward strand.
GTTCGGAAGTAGTTAATATATTAATTCCTTGGTCAGAAATATTTAAAATAACACATGGTGAAGAAACAAGTGGCAATCTTCCTTGGATTTGGAGAACTTCTCCGTTTATAAATTCCTCTTGGCTGGCTAATATATGTTGATGAGCTTGATCTGCATTAATAAATTTAAGACCGTATCCTCCACTACCATCTGTAATATTAACGACTAGTTCTTGATAGTCTGCAAATGAACCAAGTAAATTAGCAATTTCATCTTCTGAACTGGTCGCGTTTGCATATACTGTTGGCGGAACAGGAACTCCATTTTTTCTCCATAATTTTTCTGTAATATCTTTTTTATATGCTGCTACATTACGATTTGCAGTATCTTCCATGCCGAAATGAGCCATAATTTCTGGAGAAAGAATATGTGGAACAATGCCGTCTTGAATTGGAATTTCATCGACATCATCTACAGGATCAAATTGGGTTGTTGTTTCTATGCCGATTTGTTCATAATAGTTATGAATCTGATCCAAAACATGTCGTGATAATTCTGGATTATCTGTAGTAAATGCAAGTACATCTTGTGGTCTGGTAAATGCCATCATATACCCTGCTAATGCGCGTTCATTTGCTTTTACTATGCCATAACTTTTTTGAGAACTATGTCTGGCATCATAATGAGAAGAGTTCATAAGTTGCGCACCACCATTAGCTAAAATAAGAGCTGGAGCATCTTCTGAGTCTAATCCGAATCCGTGCAAATTTCCTCGTGTCTCTGAAAATCCAAGTGAAGGCTGGGTAGATAACTGTTCGCGAGAGTTCAGTTCCTGATGTGGCATAGGGGTTATATGGTTAAATTATTAATCTTTAAACTCCTTAACTTCTATATTTTTGTTTTTCCACACAGAGAGTTTAACAGATAAATCTGGTTCGTGGTCGGGAAATGCATTTATATATTCAAAATCGTTAGGATCTTGTGTAATTCCAGCTTCCACGGGAGTTTGACCTTTTGAAGAAAAAAACTGTGCAATTTTGTCTTTTGGAAATTCTGGTGACATATGTGTATTAAATTTCTACAGAAAAGTATACATTTTTTAAATATAATGTCAATATTTATTAAAAAATGACATTAATTACCTTTTTAATTAGTAATTAATTGATTAAAATTACAAAATAATTCATAAAATTTTAATAATGAGTTTAGTTTGTTATTGTACTTGCCAGAACATGAGTTTTGGTATAATATACATCTAGTGCGGGGTTAGTTCAGTGGTAGAATGTCTCTTTTCCAAAGAGAAGGTCAGGGGTTCAAATCCCCTACCCCGCTCACTTACTTAAATCATTATTAAATGAAAAAAAAATCTTCAAAAACTATAAGTAATTTTAATTTAGCTATTCTAGTAATTATTCTTACTTCGGTTTTTTTTATAATAGCCGCATATTTAAAACCTTCAAAAAAAATAGTTGAAACAAAAAAGGAAACTCAGCAACCTGCAAACGTGATCTATCCTGAAGTAACGCTTGTTAAGAGTGGTGTTTGTACAAATAAAATTTTAGGTTTACAAATAACTCTTTTAGATGGATGGACCTGTGGAATAAGTGAGTATACAGAAACAGATGGATCTATAGAATTAACTTCAGATTTATTTACTGTAACTATTACTAGCTTAGGTGGCGATGGTTATTGTGGTGGTGGGCCAAAAACTCCAGAATCAGAGGCTGCTTGCCAAATAACTGAATTTTTAAGAAATGACAAAGTAAATTTAGATTTATTTACATACTATGGAGAAGATAAGCGAATTGAAGGAGCGATTAATTTTGACATAATAGAAAAAAGATTTATTAGAATTACATATAAAAATATGGAAAAACAAAAATTAACAGCAACTCAAAAGCAGGAATTAATAGACTTGTTTAATACAATTGAGATCTTGAATTAATGTATGTCTAGTAATCTCGACACAGAATTTAATCGTCAACTCCAAAATCTTCTTAATAAACAGTATCCTAAACTTGCAAATATAACCGAAGAAGAATTTATACAACAATGTGAATCTTTAAAAGATCAATTAGAAAATCTTTCTCTTCTAGAAGTAGATTTAGAAAAAGGAACACTGCCTTTTGTACTTGTTGTAACTAATCTTATTCCTTCAGAAACAATAATGGAAGTTACAGAAAAAAATGGTGTTAATGGCGTTACCATTTTGCGACCACATACATCTGCCAATTTTAAAACTATAGAAGAAGTACAGCTTCCAAAAACTAATATCTATTTGTTGGTAGATATTGATCGTGGAAAAGAAAATATAAACTTGCCACCAGCAGAAGCTATGAAACTTATAAAAGCAGCAAATCGTTCTCCCCTAACTATTGATGAAGGAATTGCAATTATTACCCAATACCCAGAGTTTTTAATGAAAAATAATTGTTTCTCTTTACTCGCCTCTCGAACTGGAACAGATCAACGAGTACCAGCAATTTGGATAAATGCAAAAAAACAACCAAACTTGGGTTGGTGTTGGGATGGAAACCCACATACGTGGTTAGGAAGTGGGAGTTGTGGGAGACGAGTTTGAAAATTCACATTTCATTCGGATTACGACAAGCTTTAACAAAAGCAAATCCTAATGTAGTAAATTCAAAAATATTAGTTGTTCTTAAAGCAATCCTTTCTTCACCAAATCTCATACCTTCAGATCCAGGTGATTGACATAAATTTAATCTATAAAGATTTTCTACTAATAAATCACTTTCTTCCACTGTTAGAGAAAATGCTTGTGCAATTGTTTCTCTACTAAACTGCATTTG
>CAYSZW010000002.1:0-9659 GCA_964435665.1 uncultured Gammaproteobacteria bacterium
CTATATGATGCTAATCTCATGAGTTTTATTGTTATATTGCTTGGTTCAACAGTATTAATCTGGTTTGGCAGAATTCTTAATGCACCAGCTCGTTAACATTTACTTTTTTAAAGGAGGTGAATATATATGGCAGAAACACAACAAGTTGCAGCACCAGCACAAGACTCTTCAGGAACAAATTTTCTTTTTGGAGTAATATTACTTATTGTTGCTCTAGGATTATTTTTCTATTTTGGAGTCCCAGCAATTCAAAATGCAACTTCAACACCACAAATTACAGTACCAGATAAAGTGGATGTAAATGTAAATTCTAAATAAATATAAATCCCGGCTTCGGCCGGGTTTTTTTATATGGCAAATAATGTACCTACAAAGTAAGCAATTGCTGCAGATATACCACCAATAATTATAATCTCTCCAACAGATCTAAATAATGAATCTTTTGTTACTTTCCATCGCAGTAATCCCAATAATAACAACGCAATACACGTTGCAATCATTGCAAAATAAAAAGTATTTGAGTGATTTCCAAAAATAAAATATGGGATTAATGGGATACTACCAAAAATAATAAATGAAGCAAATGTTACTCCACCAGTTAACAAAGGATTCTCATTCGTAGGATCACTCATTTCGAGTTCATATCGCATCATAAAATCTGTCCAATAATCTGTATTGGAGGAATAGATTAGAGTTAATTCTTCTGCTTGTTTTTGTGAAAAACCTTTCGTCATAAGAAGTTGTTCAGTTTCCTGTTTTTCAATAGAAGTATTATGTAAAATTTCTTTTAACTCTTTTTCTCGCTCTTGTTTATATCTATCTTGTTCTGCACGCATAGATAGCAAATTTCCCAGTCCCATTGAAGAAGCATCAGCAAATAAATTTGCTAATCCAAAAAGAAGTACAGTCATATAGCCCAAACCATTTGCACTAGATAAATTAGCACCAGAAAAACCTGCAACAACAGCAAACGTGGTAACAATTCCATCATTTCCACCATACACAATTTCCCTTAAGTATGTTGAGAATGGCGACATTTTATGTTCTTTACGAAGATGCTCAGCTAATTCTTTCTGTGAATAATGATGCATTTATCTATTGTACATCAGTTTTGCCAAACTATATATAAATGCATATTCTGTTCTTAAAGAAAAGGAATTGTTATTCCCATTAGTACGACAATTTTCATTATAAATACTGCAATCATGCCAGCAATAAAAGGTCGGTAATTTATCTTTACAAAGCTATCCCAATCGAAAGCAAATATAATTTTCATAAATAATAATTAATAATAAATGGTAGATTCTGTTTTGCAGACTCTGACACGTATAAAACTATATCAATCTGGTATTTTTAAGTCAAGCAACTGTAAACAAATGGTAAATATATAGTAAACATTGACTCTACAATCTAAAGATTAAAAAAACATAAATGCAACTAGTATTCAACAATTTTCTTACGTGTCATAAATTTGTTGTCAAAATAACCCAAATTCAGTTTGTATCGTATAATATCTAATAGCATAATTAATTCTTACATCTATGGAACAAGTTATTACTGTTAATAAACCTCTCGGATTAACACCATTACAGGCAATTACTCAATTTAGAAAAAAATTTCCTCTATATAAATCTGCAAAAATTGGATATGCAGGTCGACTGGATCCTATGGCGGAAGGATTACTTTTACTTTTAATTAATGATCAAAATAGTACAAAAGAACAATTCGAACAGTTGGATAAAGAATATATTTTTGAAGCAATTTTTGGGTTCGAAACAGATTCATATGATTTACTTGGTAAAGTACAATTAAAACCAACTTCTACTGCTCAGATAGATAAAAATCACATTCTTCAAAAAATTGAAACGTATAAAGGTAAGATTACTCAACGCTATCCACCGTTTTCCTCCGTTCGTGTTAATGGCAAACCATTATTCCATTGGGCTTTTCATAATAAGCTAGATTTAGTTACTATTCCTGAAAAGACCGTCTCCGTTTATGATATTTCTTTGTTATCCTTGCACACAATTTCTGCAGAAACATTACAAAAAGATATAGTTAAAAAAATCACATTGGTAGATGGCAACTTTCGTCAAAATGACATTTTAGAACAATGGGATTTATTTTTTAAACAAAATAAACATAAAACATTTTCTCTACTAAAAGCTTCTATACATTGTTCTAGCGGAACGTATATTCGTAGTTTAGTTAAAAATCTTGGAGAAGCATTAGACACAAAGGCTACTACATATTCAATCAAAAGAACAACAGTGGGAGACTACTCATTAGATCAATCAATATCTATTGACTAATTATTCTGAAGATTCAAGGAGTGTTGGAATAGTAATTGGACAGGAAACTCCGAGACATATCTTACTATTAAATATTACTTTTTCTAATGTCCATACAACAGATAAAACAGCTACCATTATCAGAAGACCCATAACAGCAGCTTGTATTTTATTGCGTGCAGCGTCGATAGACTCTTGTTCTCCACCAGAAGTAACCCAACCAAAAGCACCAAGTAATAAATAAAAGAGCGCTGCAAGTCCCGCAATAACAAAAAAGCCTCTTATAGTAAACGTGAGAAGTTCACCTAATGAGGGAATTTTAAATCCTAATTCTTGTTCATTCACAATTAATTCACTATTTAATTCTTCTTCATTTTGGTTTTGAGTCTCTATAACCATTGTTCCAATTGGATCAATGGCAACTTCTTCTTCCGAGATTACATTTGCTGTAATAGTATCCAACGCAATTCGTTTAGCTACTACTTGTTCGTTAAGTTTTTTAAATCCAGTAGCAATAATTTGAGCATCTTTATATTCTAAATGGGTAACTATCATGTCAATTGTAGGATTCCATGAAAGCACTTCACCATTTAAAATATCTGTTGCAACAATTGAAGCATGAGGTGTTTCATTTAGAGTTGTAAATGCTCCACCAACATACATAATATTATCAATTATTAAAATATCGTAGACACTTCCATTTAAAGTTGGTTCCCATAAACTTACCGTATTTGAGGCTAAATCGTATGAGGTTATATAATTACGAGGCTGATCATTTACTACAGTAAAATCTCCTCCTAGATATAATGTTTCTTCATCTAAAAATAATGCATACACTGGTTGATCGGTTACTATATCATTATCAATTTCTTCTTTTGTATTAAGGTCGATGGAAATAATATATTGCTTTGCTTTTGAATCAAATGTAGTAAACTGACCGGCCACAATAAGGGTATTATTATATATAGCCATATCGTGAACAGGTCCATCAGGTTGCGGATTCCAGGAAGATATTGAATTTGTTTGTTTTTCTACCTCAACAATATTTTTTCGCTCAATAGGTTCTTGTTTATTTATAGAAACAGTTGTAAATTGTCCACCAACGAAAATATATTCGTCAGTTACTTGAGTTGAAGTGATCGTGCCATTTACATCTATGGATGTTCCGTCAATTTCTAGTACATCTGCTTTTACCGTATTAACAAAAATTAATGAAATTAGTGACAGATAAAATATGACTAAAAATTGTTTTAATATAATTTTCATACACCTTATTATATCAAAATGCATTAACATAACGGTCTAAACTTGAATATTTTATGTACTTTCTTACATATAACTTATCTTTCTTTCACATGCTCCTTATTCTATTGGTTTATACTCACATTTAGTTAGAAGATTAGTTATTAGTTACATAGTGGAAGGAGGTGCTAAATATGGATATATTACTTTGGTTATTACTCGGACTTATTGCTGGTTGGTTAGCATCTATTATTATGAAAACTGACAGTCAACAAGGTTCTTTAACAGATATTATTTTAGGAATCATTGGTGCTTTTGTTGGAGGATTCCTTATGAATTTCTTTGGACAAACTGGTGTTACCGGATTCAATGTATATAGTATTCTTGTTGCCACATTAGGTGCAATCGTACTTATATGGCTTGGACGTATGTTACGACATTCAGCATAAGACAACAAATAATTATAGCCCTTCGATTGGTTTAAGGCCAAGCGAAGGGCTTTTTTATGGTAAAATTACAATATCGTATGTCATATTCACAATATTTTAAAGGTCTTATTTGGACAAATCATGCATTACAACGATTAGAAGAACGAAAAATTCCACAAGAATGGGCATGGAGAGCATTTAAATTCCCCGACTCTGTTGCAAAAGGTAAAAAATCTGGAACAGTTGAACATACAAAGCAATATAATGCATTAACCGTAACACTTATAGCTACTAAAAATGACAAAAAAGAATGGATTATTATATCTTGTTGGGTAGATCCTCCACTTCCTGGTTCCATTGATATTAAAAAACGTCAAGAATATTTGAGACGTAAGAATGAATCTGTTGGAGAAAAAATTATTCGTTTTATATTTTCTCTATTTAGTTCTAAAAAGTCATGATTAATCCTCAATTATTAATCAGAAATATTCACTATAAATTACTTATTGAAGAGTTTTTAATTTCTTCACTTGTTGCAATTCTAAGTATTAGATTTTTTTTGAAAATATCTAACTATCCAAGACTTGGTGGCGATGTTTTGCATATTTCTCATATGCTGTGGGGTGGTTTATTAATGTTTATCGCCATAATTTTACTGCTTACTCTGATGAATAACGAAGTTAAACGAGTAGCGGCAATAATTGGTGGATTAGGTTTTGGTACTTTTATAGATGAACTTGGTAAATTTATTACGAGCGATAACAACTATTTTTATCAACCAACCTTTGCTTTAATTTATGTTTTCTTTGTTCTTATTTACCTTTTATTACAATTTGTAGAAACCCGTCACGAATTTACAGAAAAAGAATATTTAGCTAATAGTATCGAACTTATGAAAGATGCTGTTGTTCATGATTTAGATAGTAATGAAAAAAATCAGGCGATGCATTATTTATCGAAATCGCATACGGATAATACTATTTCTCGCACACTAAAAAAATTATATACAGAAATTGAAGCTACTAAGCCACGCAAGCCAAACATTTTTGCACGCACTAAAAAATTTTTACAACTTTACTATTTTTATTTTATATCTCAATCTTGGTTTAAACATGTAATAGTTTCTTTCTTTTTAATACAAGGAATGTTGAGTCTTATTATTACCATATTACTTATTATTGAAAGAAATGTTTCTATATTGCCTGCGTTTTTATTACCTCACTCTTTTACCACCAAATCCTATAACCTCATTCATCTCTATTCAACATTAATTGCAGTAATTTTTATTTTTATTGGAATAAGTAGAATATATATTTCTCGCTTAAGTGCTTATATTATGTTTAAAAGATCAATTCTTATTTCTATTTTATTAACACAAGTTTTTGTATTCTATTACAGTCCAATTCGTGCTTTTACAACTCTTATATTTAATATCTTAATTCTTATTACATTAAACTATTTAATAGAAACAGAAGCAGAAATGCAGGTTAATAAAAAATCTTAGTTTTTTTTGAATATTTTTTTTAAGTATGTTATGAATGAATTTGATTTGGTTTGAACAACTGTTGATTCTGTAATAACTGCTGGCAAAGAAAAATAAAATGTAGAACCTTCACCCTCTTCACTCTTTACCCAAATATCTCCTCCATTTTGTTTAACGATTTCTCGAGAAATATATAAACCTAAACCAGAACCAGCAACATTTTTCTTCTGGTTGTCACTTCCGGCACGATAAAATGGATTAAAAATTTTCTCAAGTTTATCTGGCGAAATACCTTCACCAAAATCTTTTACGCCTATAATAACATCCATATCTTTTCTACTTACATTTATGATAATTTCTTTTTCTTCTGGCGAGTACTTAATAGCATTAGAAATTAAATTTGTTAACACTTGACCAATACGTATTCTGTCCGCTTCGACATACACATCCAGAGCACCTTTCATTTTTAATAAATGTTTAGTGTTAATTTCTAAATCATTTATTGTTTGTCGTATTAATTCTTCAATATCAAATTGCTCAATATGCATGTCTAACTTGCCTACATTTAATTTTGATAAATCCAACATACTAAGAACCATATTCTTCATTGTTTCAACTTTATTACTTAGTTTTTCTGTAAACGAAATAAGTTGTTCATTATTAGTTGTTAATACTTTTTTATGAACAATATGCGTGTAACCCTGGATACTTGTAATATAGTTTTTTAATTCATGACTAATGGAGCCTAACAATAGTTCTTTCTGAGCTTCCATATCTCGATGTTGCGAAATATCTTTAAAGATAATAACAACACCAATTGTTTTGCCATTTGTATTACGAAGTGGAGCAATTGTATCTTGAATATCAACTACTTTACCTCTTTTATTTTTTATTGACATGGGACGATTTACAACTATATTTTTACCTTTATACATTGCTGCTTCAACTGACTCACTAAATACTTTTACCGAAGCATTTTCTTCTATATCAAATATGTCATGAAGTTGTTTTTTTTGTGCATCATGAAATTTCCAGTCAGTTATCTGTTGAGCTTTAGCATTCATATATGTAATTTTCCCGTCTTTATCTGTTGCAATGACGCCATCACCAATACTAGAAAGAATTACCTGAAACTTTTCTCTTAACTCATACTCTTGTTCTCGTGATTTACGAAGAATATAAATGAGAAGTAAAATAACTAACCCTTCTAAAACAAATAACCCAATTTGTCTAATTTCTGTTTCAGTTAATTTTGTTATTGTGGGTTCTAATGTATATGCAATGAGCCCTGCATTAACCAACAACATCAGTACACCACCAAGAAATCCCCAAAATAATGAAGTTAAAACTATCAATAATAATAAAAATAAAAATGCTCCGTAACCGGCATTAAGATTAATAAGTTCCAGACGAAATTGTATTACAAAAATAAGTAGCGCTAAAAATGAAATAATTGAAAAGAATCTCTTCATATCTTTCTCCATTATACGGCACTTAATTGCAGAAAATGACAAAAATTATCTTTTTTTTCAATATTCTTACGTTCTCTTAATATTTTTGTAAGGAAACTATGTTAACATAGTTACATTAAGAATTAATTTAATACTATGACATACCAACTTCCTAAACTTTCCTATGAATATAGTGCTTTAGAACCTTACATTGATGCTGTTACCATGGAAATTCATTACACTAAACATCATCAAGCATATATTGATAAATTAAATGCAGTTACAGAAAAACATGCAGAACTTCAAGGAAAAGATTTAAAAGAATTAATGATGAACTTTAATTCTCTTTCAATTCCAGAAGCAGATAAAACTCTTTTTAAAAATCATGGTGGAGGACATTTGAACCACACATTTTTTTGGGAGATTATGGCTCCTCAAAAAGAAGTAGATACAGATCTTGTAGAAAAAATTAAATCTACTTTTGGTTCAGTAGAAAAATTTAAAGAAGAATTTAACAATGCAGCTACTACCAGATTTGGTAGCGGTTGGGCATGGCTTGTGGAAACAAAAGATAAAACACTGAAAGTATACTCAACAGCAAATCAAGATTCACCTTATTTAACTGGAGATACACCACTTATTGGACTTGATGTATGGGAACATGCTTATTATCTTAAATATCAAAATAAAAGACCAGATTATATTACTGCCTGGTGGAATGTTTTGAAGCTGATATAATAAAAACCAATGACATTTCAACAAAAGCTTTCAGCCATAATTGAAAAAAATAATTCTCTTTTATGTGTTGGTCTTGATGCTGATATTGAAAAACTTCCAGAACAATTCAAAACTGGCAATTATCCCCAATTTGCATTTAACAAATGGATTATTGATGAAACTGCCACTTCTGTTTGTGCTTTTAAACCAAATACTGCGTTTTATGAAGCTCGAGGTATTCGCGGAATCGAAGAATTAAAATTAACCTGTGATTATATTAGAACTACCTATCCAGAAATTATTATTATCCTTGATGCAAAACGGGGCGATATCGGAAATACAAATTTAGGTTATGTAGAATTTGCTTTTAACTATCTTCAAGCAGATGCCATTACTCTTCATCCGTATTTAGGTTCAGAAGCTCTCAAGCCTTTTTTTGAACGCGTTGATAAAGCAAGTATTATTTTATGTAGAACTTCTAATGAAGGAGCACAAGAATTTCAAGATTTACAGATTGAAGGAAAGCCTTTATTTGAAGTAATTGCCAATAAAGTTATAACAGAATGGAACCAAAACAATAATTGTTTACTTGTAGTTGGTGCAACATATCCAGACGATATGAAAAAAATTCGTGCCTTATCGAATGACATGACATTGTTAGTTCCTGGAATTGGAGCTCAAGGGGGAGATTTAGAAAAAACAATGCAAGCTGGATTAAATGCTGAAAAAAGAGGAATGATAATTAATGCAGGACGCAGTATTATTTTTTCAAAAGACCCAAAAAAAGAAGCTGAACAATTACAAAAAGCAATTAATTCATTTAGAAATTAACTATTCATTATGAACGATGTACTTTCCTTATTAAAAAGTGTTAATGCAGTAATTACTGATGACCATTTTGTATACACATCTGGAAAACATGGAAGTGTTTATATTAATAAAGATGCTTTGTATCCGCATACAGAACTTGCTTCTCAGATTGGAGAAATGTTTGCGCAAGCTACTAAAGATTTAGATATTGAAGTTGTTGCAGCGCCTGCTCTTGGTGGTATTATTCTTTCACAATGGACAGCAAATCATTTATCAAAATTGAAAGGTAAAGAAATACTTGGTGTTTATACAGAAAAAGATGAGCAAAAAAATCAAATTTTTACTCGTGGGTATGACAAATTAGTAACTGGCAAAAAGGTATTGGTTATTGAAGATTTAACAACAACAGGTGGATCTGTTAAAAAAGTTGTAGATACAGTTCGACAAGTTGGTGGAGAAGTTGTCAAAGTAGGTGTTATGGTTAATCGTTCTCCACAAGAAGTAAATGAACAAACAATTGGCGCTCCTTATTTTTCTTTAGGAGAACTTCCAGTTGAAGCTTTTGATGAAGCTGATTGTCCATTTTGCAAAGAAAATCGACCAGTAAATACAACTGTTGGTCATGGAAAAAAATATATGGAAGCAAAAGATCAATAATTATTTCATTAAAATTGCCCGTGCTGGTGCCCCATCTATATTCATAAACTTAAGAGGAAGTATTGTTAAAAAATATTCGCCTGTTTCTACTTTCGAAAGATCAACTCCTTCAATAATAGGAATATTTTTTGATAGTAAATTTGTATGTGGAGAATTATCTTTAGATCCTCTTTGCTTAATTGAAAGATAATCAATTGCAACTAATAAAACTTGTTGCTCTGCTAAATATTCTGTAGCTTCTGGAGAAACAAAAATATAATCATCATAAAATGTTTCAAAACCTCGAATAGAATTTGTTGTTTTTAATAAAATACGTTCTCCTTTTTGAATGTTCTGATTTTCCAATGTCTGACGTTTAACTGACACTTCATCCTTTGTACAATCAATTACTCGACAATTGCCAACAAATGTTTCTAAAGGAATTTGATCTAATGATTCTCCACCACGAATTACATGTTGCGGTGCATCTACATGGGTTCCAGTATGCGAACCAAACGTAATTTTAGAAATAACTGATCCACCAGTTGCACTTTGCATTTCTTCAATTTCTATTGAAGGATTGCCTGGATATACAATTGTG
>CAYSZW010000002.1:9759-45901 GCA_964435665.1 uncultured Gammaproteobacteria bacterium
TTTTTTACTGCATGACCTCCAAACTGTCCACGTAAGGCTGAAACAACTTGCCCTACATAACTTGGTTTATTTTTTGATTCTTGTCTAAAAACAAATGAATCTTTAATAACAGGTACAGGTTCTCCCATTTCTTCTGCTGTTTTTACTGTCCATTCACCTTCTCCAGTAGAATTTACCGAACCAGAAATTTCTGCAAGATCTACACCAGATTCTATATATGCTTTTTCTAACCAACCAATTAATCGTGATTCAATTACACTTCCTGTATTATAAATGCGAGAAACTTCTTGTAAATCTAAATTGTAATTAGATTTTTTCATAATATTAAAACCTTCACCAATTGCCTGCATCATGCCGTATTCAATACCGTTATGAACCATTTTTACAAAATGGCCTGCTCCTGCTCCTTCAAAATGAGCATAACCTTGTGGAATGGAAAGAGTTTTATAGAGATCTTCAAGATAAGTGAATAATTTTTTTGATCCACCAATCATAAGACAAGCACCATTACGTGCACCACTTGGGCCACCCGAAACGCCAATATCTAAATAAGAAACGTCTAATTTTGCTAATTTTTCTTCACGAGGTTTTGCATCTTTAAAAAATGAATTTCCAGCATCAATGACAATATCATTTTTATCTAATAATCTAGATATGCCAACATCTCCAAAAATCATCTCTTCAACTGGGGCACCAGCTGTTAACATAATCCAAATAATTCTCGGTTTATTCTCAAATGAAGACATAAAATCTTCAACACTATATGTTGCTGTAATATTTTCGATATTGGCAATTTCTTTTGTTTTTTCTGCAGTTCTGTTATACACAATTACTCGCCATCCTTTTTCTGCTAATTGTAGGGCGATTCCTTGTCCCATTTTCCCTAACCCAATAATGCCAATTTCTTTTTCGAGAGGTTTGTTATAAATCATGTCCTTCATATGTTTTTTTAGAATAATGAAATAATTCAGGTAATTCTTGTTCCCAAGCTTTGACAATTGGTTCAATAAACTTCCATTGAGAAATAATTTCTTCAGTTGAAACAAATAATGTTTGATCTCCCTTAATAATATCGTATAAAAGGGCTTCATAATCATCTACAAACAATGACTCATCGTATGCCTGTCGATAATTAAAACCTAGTTCATGTTCTTTAACAATAAAATCAAAACCAGGTTTTTTTGCTAGAAAATTCATTGTAATTTTTTCTTGAGGAACAATTTCATAATGAAGCATATTTTGAGTTGAAGATGTTATATCTATAAATGGAGAAGTGGATTGTTTAAAAGTAACAATTACTTCTGTTGAATTTTGATTCATGGCTTTACCACTTTCTATATATAATGGGACACCTCGAAAATTAGATTTATCAGAAAGGGCTTTAATTTTAAAATATGTTTCTGTATTTGAATTTGCTTCAACACCTTTTTCGTCCTTATAACCTTCATACTGTCCACGAACTGTATTAGTTTTTATTTGTTCTTTAGAAAATATTTTTAATGAAGCCAATGCATCTGCACGCTCTTTTTTAATTTCTTCTGGTGTAAAGCGAGTTGGCTCATCCATAATAAAAAGAGCCAGTAATTGAAGTAAATGATTCTGTCCTACATCTCGCAACGCTCCAACTTTGTCATAAAATTCTCCTCTTTCATTAACACTAGTTTTTTCTAACAGTTTTACTTCTATTTTTTCTATATATTTGTTATTCCAAGCTGGTTCTAAAAACACGTTACTAAAACGGAAGGCAATAATATTACGCACTGTTTCTTTTGCTAAATAATGATCTACACGATATATCTGTTCTTCTTTAAATAATTTTCCTAATTGCATGTCTAATTTTTTTGCAGTTGTTAAGTCTGTACCAAATGGCTTTTCCAAAATAACACGTGTCCACCCTTCTTCTGGACTACAAGGAATTGTTAAACCATATGCTGCAAGATTAGAAAATATAGTCTCATACGCAGCAGGTGGGACTGCAAGATAAAAAAGTTTGTTAGAACAAACACTCCATTTCCCATCAATATTTCCTAAAACCGTTGCTAATTCTTTATAAGATTCTGCTTCATAAAAATTTCCTTCCACATAAAAAAAAGCTGATAAAAATTTTTCGTATTGTTCAGGTTTTGGAAAATTTCCTTTCTGCATAATTGCCAACAAATGTTCTCGTATTGCATTGTCATCATAAGCTCGACGAGAAAATCCATACACACGAAATCGTTCAGGAAGAGCTTTTTTAATATATAAATCGTAGAGGGCTTTTAGAATTTTTTTCTTGACCAAATCTCCGGTTATCCCAAAAATAACAATAATTGTTGGAAGTGTAAATTTTGAGGAAGTTTTTATATCAGTAGCCATACTGCATAATTATACATAAATTATTATTTATCTAGCTCGACTTCAACAATACGTCTTAAAATAGCCAACGAAGAAACATATGTTGCCTCAACTCCTTCATATCCTAAATTACGTGTTCCAAGGGTAATTGCTTTTGTAAATGGTGTATCTGAAGCGTAATGAATGATCCCTATATCAACAGGGGCATTCAATAAACTTACCATTTCGCGACGTGGATATCTGCCAAAATGTGCCATTTCAAAAACTGCATTTAAATATGGACCATTTTCCATTTCAATAATGGTGTAGTCATTTAAGAAATATGTTTGAATTGTCTCAACTGGATGAAGTAGTGTTCCTTTGGATGAAACAACTTTTTGATTAAGTAAAATACTTCCTGATTTAAAGTCTTCAAAATATTCTTTCGTAAATGCATTAGAAAACATATATGTATTTTCTCCATATGTATCTAAAATTGTATTTGGTAGAGCAATATCACCTAAATTTGCATGTAAAAATGAAGCTTTACCTAAAATATAAATTCCTTTTATGGTATTTACATTTTGAAGTAATGTAGAGAGAACACGATAAGCGCCAGCGCCTAACGGATAATCTACATTAATAATAAGTGCATTGGATTCTTTAATTGCAGAAAGATCTATACCTAATTTGTCAGAAAGACTACTCTGTGCAATATCTTTAACTGCAATGACTTGAGCATCAATATCTAAATAATGTTTTGCTTCAATAAAATCTACACCTAATTTTTGTTCAAAAGCTTTTCTTTTTTCTTTTATTTCAGGATGAGTAACTTCATATTTTTTTAAGATATACCATAAAAAGTTTTCTCGAGAACCTGGATACTCTCCTTTTTCTATCTTTTCCCAGTAATCTAAAAATCTATCCATTTTTTGCTCTTTTAAATATGCAATGAGCTCTTTTTCTACTTTTGTTACCCAACCGGTCATATTATTTACCAAACTATGTGTATTAGAAGAAACAAAATAAATAGGTCGAGATCGTAAATCTTTATAACGAGTTGTTTCTGCAATATTTTCAAACCATCGTTGTGCTGCTTTTTTATAATCAACATACGATCCTCGTAACAACAATAGTTCAAATGAAAGTGATTTATTTTGTATTTGTTCTAACCAAACTGCGGTTTGTTTATCCCAAACGCGAGCGATACGTTGCCAACTTTCCTCATCAATGCCTAAAGCTGTTATAACTTTTTCAATAGATGAAATATCTACATTTTTAAGACGAAGATTCATTTTATTCCATTCAATTTGAAAAGCAGTTAATAGACATACTAAATCATCTACATCTGTCACAGAATTAATAAAGGCAGCAAGCATTTCAGAGTCATTGTGATATATTTTTCTTCTTCTCGCAGGAGCAGTTACCGATTTCCAAGATTTAATGTCATACCCTTCTCGAAGAAATATATCATCTGTTTGTGCCATTACAATTTTCTGAATTTGATGCATGAGAGGTGGTAATCGTAAAAAAGAATACATAAATGCCTCCATATCAATTTCATCCGTTGATGCTTTAGCATGTAAAGAAGGGTGCATATCCATATAAAGTTGTTCTATCTGATCTATATGCATATTACCTTCAGCAGTTAAGAAAGATCTATACGCTTTAATGAAGACATTTGTTTTCTCATCTTGAATAGTTATCATACCGTCTCATATTGTAGCAGGAATTTGAAGAAGAAAAAAGTATGATAAAAAAAGGAGCGCCTACCAACATGTTGATAGACGCTCAAGTCTGATTTTAAATGGAACTTATTCCCCGAAATCTTCTTCCTCTTCAGGAGCTGGTTCCAATCTCACAGGATTTATTGATCGAACTTCATACTCCCAACGACAAGTTGGACAATTTCCAACCTCATTCTGTTGAACATTAACAAGTTCGATGGTTTCAGCACACTCCGGACATTCTGCAGTTGCTGTAACAGTTTGAATAGCCACAACGATTTCCTTTCTCTAACTAAACAAAAGTTAACAATATAATATTCATATCTAAACTAAAAAGCTTATGAATAGTTTAGGTATGATATTTGGTTGTTATTATACAATAACTTTATAGTTGTAAAATTCTATCTTGCAAATGCAATAGAGTTGCATTATAATTTTGAGATGTCAATATTACTATCAATTTTGCTTGCTAACCTATTTATTAGTCTTGTTTCTTTTTCAGGTGTAATTACACTGGCTGCCCAAAAACTAAAATCAAAAAATATGATTGGCGTATTTGTTAGTTTTGCAGCTGGTACTCTTCTCGCATCTGCCTTTATTAATATTCTTCATGAAGCATTAGAAACTGGTTCAATTGATTCGGTATTGTTATTAACATTAACTGGAATGATTTTCTCTTTTTTCCTAGAACGTTTTTTTGTATGGCATCATCACCATCATGAAGATTTACATCAAATGCATCCTTCTGCATTATTAGTAATTTTGGGTGACGCAATTCATAACTTTATTGATGGCTTAGCAATTGCTGCAACCTTTGTCGCTTCTCCTGGATTAGGATGGGCAACAACACTTGCTGTTGCAGCACATGAAATTCCACAAGAAATTGCGGATTTTTCTATTCTCAGACATTCAGGGATTGGTACTAAAAAAGCGTTGTGGCTTAATTTTTTTTCTGCCTTAACAGCAGTTATGGGTGGTATTGTTGGATTCTATTTTATTAACTCTTTTGAAGGAATATTGCCATTAGCATTAGGTTTTACAGCAGGTATATTTATTTATGTAGCAAGTGCAGATCTTATTCCTTCATTACATGAAGATTATCATGCAGGAGGCATATTAAAACAGGTAGTACCTTTCATTCTAGGAATTGCACTTATATTGCTTCTATCACAAACAATGTCTCATGAACATAATGAAGAAGTTGATCACAAAGAAGAAATATCAGTTGTTGGTGATTAATTTCGTACTACTACTCCACCAAGCACAGCTACACCTTTAATCAGTACTTCAACAGTTTTTTTAGTTTGTGTTGCGTTAGCTTTATTATCAAAACCTCCTAAAATACCAATACCTTCAGAAACAACACTCCAATTTTCTGGAATTGTAATCTCTAAACCACCACCTACTGCTACTAATTCTATGCGAAGATTTTTTTCTTTCGTTTTAATATGAGTAAAATCAACTTCTCCTTCACCAAATACAGTAATAATTTCTCCACCTTTAAAATTTTCACTCGTAATTTTTTGATTGATAGATGAAAAGACTAACACTCTTTTAATATAGTTTTCTTGAACTTCTAGTTGTTCACTTTTCGTTCCATTATCTTTCCCCATAATTACTTGTACTCCAATCCAAATAAGTATAAGCGGTAACAAAAGTCTAAATAAATTAAGATCGAATAAAATACTAATGCCTAGAAGTACGATTAGTGCTCCAAGTATAAAACGGATATTCATATCGCTTTAGTATACTACGACTTGCTTTATGGTGCAATTAATAGCTTTTATTACTATATAATACAGGTATGACTACAAATGAAACTGCTATTTTTGGTAATGGTTGTTTTTGGTGTACAGAAGCCATATTTAATCGATTACGAGGTGTTTCTTCTGTTGTTTCTGGGTATGCAGGTGGTAAAACAAAAAATCCTACATATTATGATGTTTCTGATGGAGAAACAGGACATGCCGAAGTTTTAAAAATAGAATTCAATCCTAAAGAAATTTCGTATAAACAATTACTTGATGTTTTTTATCATACTCATGATCCAACTTCGTTAAATAAACAAGGTGCAGATGTGGGAACACAGTATAGATCTATCATTCTTTATAATTCGGAAGAACAAAAACAAATTGCTGAGGATGTTACAAAAGAAGTACAAGCAGATTTTGATAAACCAATAGTCACAGAAATAGTTCCTCTTGATACATTTTATGATGCTGAATCCTATCATCAGCAATATTATGAAAAAAATTCTTTTCAGCCTTATTGCCAATTGGTAATTACTCCAAAAGTAGATAAATTTCAAAAAAGATATAAAGAACTTCTCAAAAAATAATTACTTTTTTGCTACTTCTTTATTTCTAAAAAATGCCCACCAAATCATAACTCCAACATAAGAAAGATATAACAAAATTTGTGCAATATCCATTTCTTTTGTTAAACCAAATATTGCTTTTATAATATCTCCAAATAATGTAGAAGAATGTGGTAAAAATACCAATGATATTTTTTCTAATTCGGGTAAAATTCCTGCTTCTGCAAATTCGTGAATACCTCTTGCTAACAATCCACCTGCAAATAGAATTAATAAAACACTCGTTGTTTTAAATGCATAGTAAATTGGCATTCTAAAAGTTGCAGTAAATAGTAAAAAGGAAATTGCCAAACCACCAATTATTCCTCCTAAAAATCCTGTAAAAATTTGTTGTGGATTTGCAGAAAAATAGATAGTTGATAAAAATAATACAATCTCAATTCCTTCTCTAAAAACGGCAGTAAATACTAATACAAACAAGCCTTTTTGTTCTTGTTTTTCTACCGTATCTTTTAATTTTTGAAGTAATTTTGTTTTATAAGAAGCAAAATAATTATGCAAAAAGAATACTGCCCATGTTATAAATATAGCCGAGGTAACCATTAATATTCCTTCAATAAATTCTTCTACTTTGCCTGTGTATATCTCTTGTACTTTTATACCAACGAGGCTACCTACAGCAAGCAATAATACACTTGCAACAATTGCTGCACCTGTGGCGAACCAAACTGTTTTAATACCTTTGTGCTGATTAAGCTTTACTAAAATTCCCAAAATTGTCGCAACTATAAGAGTTGCTTCAATGACCTCACGAAATGTTATAAGAAATGCTGGTAGCATAATACGTGTATTGTAAATTGATAATTGAATTAATGCAAAGATTTATGAAGAAATAGGCGAAGTTGAGTACGTTAGTATTGTGAGGCTGGGAGTTTTCCTCTTTATATATATCTCCCTTTAATGAAAAAACATGATTGCTTAAAAATATTAGTAACTATCAGCATTATATCTATTTTAATTTTCATCTGTCAATCATAAATAAGCCATACTTTAGAGAGCTTTTTAAAGCTTTTTCTGGTATACTATATCTTTCCGTAACAAAATTTTTGTTAATTTTATGAATATTCGAAATATTGCCATCATCGCACACGTAGATCATGGAAAAACAACCTTAGTAGACACCATTTTAAAACAATCCCATGTGTTCCGTGATAATCAAAAAGAAATGCAACAAGAACTTTTGATGGATTCAAATGATCTAGAAAAAGAAAAAGGTATTACAATTTTGGCAAAAAATACGAGTGTTCGTTATAAAGAAGAAAAAATTAATATTATTGATACGCCAGGCCACGCAGACTTCGGTTCAGAAGTTGAACGTATTTTAAATATGGCAAGTGGAGCTATTCTCCTAGTTGATTCCGCTGAAGGACCCCTTCCTCAAACAAGATTTGTACTTAAAAAAGCCTTAGAATCAAAACTTAAAATTATTCTTTTCATAAATAAAATTGATAAACATGATGCACGACCAATAGAAGTGCAACGAGAAGTAGAAAGTTTATTTTTAGAACTCGCAGAAGATGAAAGTGCACTTAACTTTACAACATTATATGGTGTAGGTCGAGATGGAAAAGCTTTTAAAGAACTCCCTGAACACTACTCTTCAGATCTTCCTGGAGATCTTTCTCCACTTTTAGATACAATTGTTGAAGAAGTTCCTAATAGTAATATAGATTCAGATAAACCATTTCAAATGTTAATTTCTACATTAGATCAAGATCCTTATGTTGGAAAACTTTGTATTGGAAAAGTTACAAGAGGTGTTTTGAAAAAAGGAATGCGTATTGCACTTGTTGATCAAGAAAAAGTTATCGGTACATATACAGCAACAAAATTATTTACCAGTGCAGGATTAGTTCGAGTTGAAACTGATGAAATTATTTCAGGAGATATTGCATCTCTTGCTGGTATTCCAGAACTTACAATTGGACAAACAGTAACCGATCCAAATTTTCCAGAATATTTACCAAAAATTGAAGTAGAAGAACCAACAATTAAAATTAAAATAGGACCAAATACAAGTCCATTTGCTGGTCGTGAAGGTGAATTTGTAACTTCCCGTCAAATTCGTGCAAGACTTTATAAAGAAAGTGAAACAGATTTAGGATTACGAGTAGAAGATGATCCAGAATCAACATCATTTATTGTCAGTGGTCGTGGAGAACTTCATTTAGCTATGTTAATTGAAACAATGCGTCGTGAAGGATTCGAACTTGAAGTTGCTAAACCACAAGTTATTTTTAAAACTATTGATGGTCAAAAATGTGAACCATTTGAAGAATTAACTATTGATGTATTAAAAGATTACATGGGAGCTGTGACTGATGAACTTGGAAAAAGAAAAGGAAAACTTATTAACATGCATAGTGTTGGTGATACAGGCATGAGACTTATTTATAAAATCTCAAGTCGTAACTTAATTGGAATTCGAAGTACACTTTTAACAAATACACGAGGAACTGCTATTCTGAATACCTATTTATTAGGATATGAACCAGAAGGAACAGCTATGCAAAATATTCGAAACGGTGCATTAACATCTTCCCAATCTGGACAAACACTTTCATATGGTCTTGCTAATGCTCAAATTAGAGGAACAATGTTCTATGGCCCAGGAGTTGAAGTATATGAAGGAATGGTTATTGGAATAAGTACTCAGGAAAAAGATATGAGTGTTAATGTTTGTCGCGCAAAACAACTTACAAATAACAGATCTTCTGGTGAAGGTTTAAAAGTTGCACTTGAGCCACCTACAGAATTAAGTTTGGAACAATATCTTGATGTAATCGCAGATGATGAATTACTTGAAGTTACACCAAAATCATTAAGACTTCGTAAAAAGTATTTAACAGAAACTGCAAGAAAATTAGCAGAACGAAAAGGTTAAAACATGTTCCATTGAGAACGGGATAGATCTACAATGTCTCCTTTAAAGAAGACACCTTCTTCTAAAAGCATTTTCTTTTTTGTTGGAATGCCATCACCCGCAGAATATCCATGTAAACTACCGTCGGCTGCTACAACTCTGTGACATGGTGTATGTGGCGCATCTGGATTTTTCTGCATACACATTCCTACCGCGCGTGCAGCATGAGGACTACCAGCCATTTTTGCAAGCTGTCCATATGTTACAACCTTCCCTTTAGGTACAGTTCTAAGAATTGTATATACAGTTTCTGTAAAACTCATAAACTTAATTAACTTTTATTACATTGTCTTTACGTTACTTATTTATTATTACGTTAATGCAAACTTATTATACAGTTAACTTTCAGAAAGGTGGTGAATTATAAATGGGTATTCTTGAATTAATTTTGGGATTAATATTATTTGTCATTATTGCAAATATATTCTTTAGTTTTATTCCAATTCCAAATAATATTGTAGGTACAATTATTGCTGTAATTGTATTAGTCATGATATGGAGATTGGTATTTTAGTCAAAAAAAACAACCTGATGTTTAAGTCAGGTTGTTTTTTTGTTGGATAAGATTGTTTACTCTATAAAAGTAAGAGCTGTTCCTTTTTTATTAGCTCTTCCTGTTCTACCGATTCTGTGCACATAATCTTCATATGTTGCAGGTTCATCATAGTTAATAACGTGAGTTATATCTGAGATATCAATACCTCGAGATGCAACATCTGTTGCTACTAAAATATCAATAACATTTTGTTCAAATAATCGAATAGCCATACTTCGTTTTGATTGAGGTTTATCTCCATGAATTGAATTTACCTTAAAACCTTTTTGAAACAAAGCTTTAGATAAATATTCAACACCACGTTTTGTTCTTCCAAAAATAAGTACTTTTTTGAATTCTTCTTTTTTAAGAAGTTCTTCAAGCACAGCAATTTTTGGTGTTCCATATTTGACTCGAATAACATCTTGATCAACAAGATCAGTTGTTGGTTGTGTTTTTACAGAAACTGTTATTGGGTCTTTTACAAATGTTTTTATAAGTGAATTAATTTCTGGTGAAAGTGTTGCTGAGAAAAACAATGATTGTCTTTGTGCTGGAAGTAATGAAATAAGATATCGAATATCTTGAATGAATCCCATATCTAACATTCTGTCTACTTCATCAAGAACAATACTAGTAAAACGAGAAATATTAAGAGCTCTTTTTTCAATAAGATCTTTAAGTCTTCCTGGTGTTCCAATTACAAATTGTGGATTTCTTCGTAGATCAAAAATTTGATCTCTCATCGAAGCTCCTCCAATAATAAGAGTTGCATTAACACGCATAGAATAAGAGAGTGCTCTCATTTCTTCACGAATTTGTGCTGCAAGTTCTCTAGTTGGAACTATAATAAGTGTTCGTTTATTTGGATCTTGTGCTGCTCTATCAAGTAATGGAATAAGAAAAGCTGCAGTTTTACCTGTACCTGTATTCGCAATACCAATAACATCCCGTCCTGAAAGGACATGTTCAATAGTTCCATCTTGAATAGGAGTTGGATTTATATAACCCATTTCTGCAATATTTTTCTTCATTGCAGGATTAATATTTAAATCAGCAAAAGGTTTTGTTGGTATAAAAGCTGGTGCTTCTACCATATCTACTGCTTTTTTAATATACTTTGCTTCGTATGGTTTTTGTGGTTGATAACCTCGACGTGGTGATCTATTTCCAAATCGATTATTATTAAAGGAATTACCTCTGTTTGATCTTCTAAACATAAAAAAATTGAATGTATTAAATAATTGTAGAGAGAGAACCCGCAGATTAGTCGTTTTAGTCGATTTTTAAATCGGCTTAGAACGATTTATACCTACGAGTAATTAAAACGAGTAGGTAATATAAATTATGAAGCTGACAGATGCTTTCCAAACAATGATATATTATATCATACTTTGAGTGCTTTTGCTTGATCTTTCTTGTCTCGAGCTATTTTACGGCTTAATGTGATTCGTTCCATTCTTTTTTGATTTGCTTCTTCTTTTTCTACTTTTTGAACTGCCATTTTAGCAATTTCCTTGTCAGAAGCCTTTTGACATTCAGGATCAGAACAATTATATGTTGACGTTGTAATAGGACCATATTGGCCTGGTACAGACTCTGTCTGTTCATCTACAAGAAGTAGTCTACTGCCACATTTGTAACATTTTCTAGAGGTTAATCGAGGTATTGTAGTATTCAAGATAATTCATTATACACTATTTGTAGAATTATTTTATACAGACTTGTCTTGAATTAACATAACTATTTACTTATAATAGATTTACTATTAGATAATTCTAACAATCTAGACAATGTTTTTTTCCTGAAGGGAGATAAAGAACTGAGGAATTTCTCCCAGCCTCAAAAATATATCACTACTCAAATTATTTATTCATTAAACGACCATTTTTCTGGTCGTTTTTTTATTTAACATGACATCTGTTGCAGGAGAATTACAATTAGAATCCGAACCTCAATATAATAACGAAACGCTTATTCCAGAGGCTCAGTTACTAGAACACCCATTTGATATTATCAATGGTCTACATCAAGCAGCTTCTGAAGGAATTGTTCCACAAGTAGCAGATGCTATATCACTTGCTCACCTTCCTAATCCTGGTTTTACTATTAAACATGAGATTAATCCACATACCCCAGTAGAAGCAAATGATGGGAAAGCTGCAATTATAGCCGGCATTTGTGGTGTAACTAAATCCTGTGAAGATCGATGTTGCCCTATTGGTGATTTAGATAAAGCCCGTGTTCGTGTAGGTCTTATTAATGAGCTTAAACTAAATGACCCAGACTTTTTTAACAATCCTGATGCAGATAAAATTATTAAAGATCGAGTAAACGAAATAATGGAGCAAAAACAACAATTAGCTATTCAAGAAAAGCCAGATTCAAACAATCAATCTCCACAAGAAACAACCGATAAACCATCCAAAGAAAAGGCTATAAACGCAGCTACTGGTTTTTTTGGAAGACAATTATCACCTCAAGAAGCTGAACAAAGGATGAAAGAGCTTTCAGGAACTTATTCACAAGGAAAAAAAGTTTCGTCAACTGAATCTGTGTCAAAAACTTCTGAACAGAAAGTTGAATCACCACCAGTTGAACCTATACAACAATCAAATAATACTTCTACGGAAGAAGTTGCGCAGAAACCTTTAGAGAACAAATCGTACGCCACAGACCCAACACCTCGTGTCCAAATTTCGATTCCTATTGATACACCGACACAAAAGCCCTCTATTCCTGATCATATAAAAAATATGTTCACGACTAAAGCTGCACAAGAAACAGTGGTAGAGATTAAGGCGGAAGAACCAATAATTGAGGCTGTTGCTCATATACCCGCTCCAGAACATACTTCACCAACAGAAATATCATCACACTCGCGACAAGAAATTGTTGCACCTGTTGTTCCACAAGAACGAATAGAACGTCATCGACCTAAAATTGAAGCTCCTACACAACAACATATTTCCCTATCTCCTGCTGCTGAGATTCAACAACCAGCAGCTTCTTCTAACTTTGAAAAACCAAACGTTACACGGGAACAAAAACCTCTAGAATCAGTACCCATAGTCTCTCAACAAGAGCCAAAAGAAAATACTAGAGAAATAAATTTTATAGATCTATCTGTTAGTAATTCACCAATTAATGCTGAAATACCAAAACAACCTCCCACAATAGTACAACTAGATTCTCATATCCACATTCCACAACCAGACACACATATAATTCAAGATGTGTCTATTATGCCTGCCCAAACAGCAGATCAGACTTTATCACAATTTAGGCCAGATATGCCTCAATCAATTTCTTTTACAGAAAAAATACTGATACAAAACCAAGAAATAGTAACTCAACAATTAGAAAGTACGTTCACTTTACCCACTACTGAAATCCCAGTTGTTACAAATCAAGAACCAGCCGAACAACTAACTGAACAACTCATATCATCAATTGCAGAAAAAATTGTTGTTACTGGAGACAATGAAGTCACTGTAGAAGATTCAACCAAACCTCTAGAAGAAGTATTGGCTAACACAGAAGCGAATGAAATTAAAAAACCTACTGTGATAGAACAAAAAGATACAGTCAATATAAATCCCGATGATGTCATTACTGTTTTTTCTTATTCGGAAACAATAACTCCCTCATCAGAACTACCCACAGAATCTGATGTAATTGTCCCACCAGATATTGTGATAGAACCAACTACTCAACCTTTACAAGCGATAACTGAAATTCAAATGGATGATATACCTCTAACAGAACAAGTTTTAGAAGTAACATCCTCAGATGATCAAATTGAATTTATAAAACCTTTAGAATCAACAGAAAATCCTATCGAAGAAATAATCCCAGCTACACAAGAAAATTTTGCACAATTACTCTCATCAGTAGTTACGGAGGTAGTTCCTGTTACACCAGATATTCAACCAAAACAATCTCAAAATGATCAGACATCTGAAGATCAATTCATTGTAGAAACAGAAAAATCAGAGTCTCATCAAGTAGAGATTGATGTACCAGTCTATAGGGATCTTGTAGTTGTTATAGAATCATCATTGCAAGATTTACCACAAAAAATAGAAAAATTTATTCAAGAAGTTGGGACACAACCAATGATTGTATTGGCAATTCCACAACTTCATGAAGAACATACAGAACCTACTGAACAACAAGATGAAGATATAACTAGTAATGAAGTTCCAGAATCATTTATACTACACATGTTAAAGCAAGAGGAATTATTTAGCTTTGTATATTTAATTCAACAAATTACAGATGTATTAACATTTTTACATTCGTTTAATAACGATTCAGATAATACAGAACCAACAGAAAAAAAAGAAATGAATGTTGCTCTGGAAGAATTAAAAAATGACACTTTTGGTAAACATGATGATACAGTTGTTATGACAGTCTGGCCAATAATTCAGTTTATGTTATATATGCAAGAAATGCAGATATTTATTCCTCAGAAATCTCAATTAACAACAGTTGCATGAGTATGTGCGTGTTTTAAAAAGTCATCTTCACAGAAGCATTTTTCTGGTTTACATTTACTACAGTAACGAATTCCCATGTCTGGGTTATCAATATTATTTTTTCCACAGACATTACAAATATGTTCAGGTTTTTGTAATATGCGAACTTCTTTTATTTTTTTTGTTGATTGAACTGAAGAATGTTTTAGATACCCTATTATTTCATCCCAAAAAAAGAAAAGGAAATTAGCTACAGAAACAATTGTCATAACTTTTATTGGCATTGTTCCAAATAAAAATGTTACTGCGATACCAATCCATGTAATAAGTGCAATCCATTTTATTTTGACTGGAAGTATAAAAAAAAGCATTAATCTAAAATTTGGAAATAATTGTGCAAAGGCTAAAAATAATGACGTGAATATATATCCATTGGAAACAGAAGTGTCTGGGAAAACGAATGCAATTATAATTGATCCTAAAGCCACAATTAATATATAAACTAAATAGCGAAAGGTTCCCCAGTAACGCTCTAATGTTGTTCCATAGATATAAAAAATATACCAAGTTAAAGCAGCAAAAATAAAACTTCTTGTTATTGGTTCAAATAAAAATGTAACTAATCGCCACCATTCTCCATCTAAAGCAAGTCTTCCATTTAAATAAAAAGCATCATTATATTGAGGATAAAATGTAACGAGAAAAAATACAAAAATCTGACCAAAAATTAAGTAGTAGGTAATATTAAGTGGTGGAATATCTCCAAATCTTCTTTCAAGACTATCTAGTAATTTCATAGCCATATTATAACAGTCTTATATTTTCTTTGGAAAAATCACAGAAAGTAATAGTGAAAGTCCAAGAACTCCCATAATTACTGCAAAAGACACTAACGATGAAATATGAAGATGAAAAATACCAAGCATCATTTTTGCTCCAATGAAAATAAGAATAAATGCGAGTCCTTTTTGTAAATGATGAAACTTATGGAGAACACTTTCAAGTAAAAAGAAAAGTGCTCGTAAACCCATAATTGCAAAAATATTTGAAGTAAAAATAATAAATGGATCTTGGGTAATTGCAAATGCAGCAGGAATAGAATCAACTGCAAAAATAATATCAGTTGATTCAACTAAAAGAACAATTAAAAACAAAACCGTAAACATTCTTTTACCTTTTTCTACAACTACAAAATTACCACCATGATGATTTGTCGTGAATGGAAGAAATTTTTTTGCAAGTTTTACTACCCCGTTATTATTAAAATCGACATGTTCTTCTTTTTTCTGAGAAAATAATTTAAAACCTGTATACAGTAAGATTGCACCAAATACATACAGAACCCAACTAAACTGACTAATAATATAAGATCCAACCAAAATAAATATCGCTCTAAACACAATTGCTCCCATAATTCCCCAGAACAATACTTTATGATGATATTTTTCTTCTAAATTAAAGAAGCTAAAAATAAGCATAATTACGAAGAGATTATCTACTGAAAGCATTTTTTCTGTTACATAAGCACTCATAAACTCTGCGGCCATTTCACGGCCCATATACAAAAATATAAGAAAGCCAAAACCTGCTGCAATACCAATCCAAAAAAGAGATTGAACAAGTGCGTCTTTTGGTTCTATTTTATGAGCTTTTCTATTAAAGTAGCCAAGATCTGCAATAAGAAATCCACCAACAATAATACTAAACAAGATAAAAAGATTGCTTTCAATATTCATAGGTAAGAGTTTATTATAATCGAAATTTATATTTTATAAAACCTTTTTGCATTAAATTTTGTACAATTTACAAAATGACAAATAAAAATACACTTCAAATTGAAGATATAACCCCAGGTAAAGGACAGGAAGTTAAAAGTGGCGATACAGTTGTAATGCATTACACTGGAACACTTGAAAATAATACTAAATTTGATAGTTCATATGATCGTGATGAGCCATTTATTACTCAGATTGGCGTTGGTCATGTTATAAAAGGCTGGGATGAAGGTGTGTTAGGTATGAAAATCGGTGGAAAAAGAAAACTTATTATTCCTCCAGAAATGGGGTATGGTTCACGAGGAGTAGGTCCAATTCCTGCCAATTCAACACTTATTTTTGAAATGGAATTGCTTGAAATCATGTAATTAGAATGTTATTTCTTCATGAATATGAGGAAGTTCTACATGTTGAATACCTAACTCTTGAGTAATTCGTTTTGAAAGAACATCTCGAGAAGTATCTTCTCCATGTGTCAAAACTACTTTTTTTACATTTTTAATATGTTTTAGCCAATCCATTAGTTGTTGTTGGTCTGCATGAGAACTCATTGCATGTGTAGTTGTTACTGTTGCTTTTACATTAATCAGTTGACCTTCAATAACTACTTGTTTTTTTCCTTCCATAAGTTCTCGACCTAACGTTTCTTCACCTTGATAGCCTACAATTAATAGTCTAGTTTTTGGATTAGATAAATAATTTGCAGCATGTCCTACAATTCTGCCACCACTCATCATACCACTACCGGCAATAATAACTTTTGCTCCTTGATGAAAATGTAAACCTCGACTTTGACTTCTTTTTTCAATCATTTCTAAACCAACAAATTCAAAAAGTGCGCCTTCTTCTATATCATTCAAAATATGTTCATTAAACAAATTTTTATAATCTCCGTAAACCATAGTTGCTTTTTCTGCCATAGGACTATCTAAAAATACCGGCGTATTTGCTTTAATTTTTCCGTCTTTTTTTAAATGCATAAGCATATGTAATAATTCTTGTGTTCTTTCTAAGGCAAAAGCAGGAATTAACAATGTCCCTCCAGAAGCCTCAATTGCATTTATTTCTGTTTGAAGCATTGCTTGTGCATCTTCTTCTGGATGAAGTCTATCTCCATAGGTGGATTCCATAACAACAACATCTGCGTTTTCTATCATCTCTGTTTCCAATACTAAATCTTCCGGATAATTGCCAATGTCGCCACTAAAAACAATCTTTTTGAAATCGGAGTTGGGTCGTTTATCTTCTATCTCCAAAATCGCGGATCCTAATATATGTCCAGCATCTCGAAAGGTAACTGCAAAATCTCCAACTTGAAATTCTTGTCTATAATCTTGTGTCTTAAATCTATCAATCGTTTTGTATGCTAATTCTTTATCGTATAAAATCTTTGCCTTATCTGTAATTGCAATCTGTGCACTATCAAGTAAAGAAATTTCTGTTAAATCTCGCGTTGGAGCTGTCATCCATATTTTTTCTTTATAGCCTTTTGGAAGTAATATAGGAAGTCTTCCACAATGATCTAAATGTGCATGTGTCAAAATGGCACCAACTAACTTGGAACAATCATAGGTGTAAGGTTGATAATTTAATGCATCAATTTCTGGCGTTCCTTGAAACATGCCAAGATCAATAAGAATAGATCTTCCCGAACCTGAAGTTAGTATGTAAGATGAACCAGTTACAGTACCAGCTGCACCCATGAATGTTATTTTCATTTGTTTTATTGTACAGTATATTTACTTATCCTTCCCAAGGAGTCATGAGTTGAAAATAATTTCCATCTGGATCTGCAAACGTTGCAATCCACATATTTGATTCTCCCATTTGATATGGTTCTTTTATAACAGTTGCACCTGCAGTTTTAATTCGTTCAAACTCTTCTTTTACTTCTTTGGTTTCTAAATTAAACATTACTCTTGCTGGATCTGTTGCTTGTCCAGTCATTTCTGAATGTTCACCAACACTAAAAAAACAAGACCCTACTTGCCATCCAGACCATTCACCTTCTACCATATCTGGTTTTTTTCCAAATACTTTTTCATAAAATGCAGCCATTATTTTTGGTTGAGTGGAACCAACCATGATTGAATTAAGATTTAACATATATCAATATTATAATTAATAATTAAGGAATCTCTATAAACTTATTGTAAGTTATTGTTTATTACTATTTTAGATATGCTTTTGAAAGTTGTTTATATTGCTTTGATCTCATTGCTAGCAGTGTAATAATCAAACCAATCAAACCAGTTGCACTAAATACAAGAGCAATTCCGCGACCTTGACCTACACCATACCAATCCCCAATTAAATCCACACCTGCACCGGTAGTCATAAAAGGAATAAAAAACCATTGTGCGAGAGGTCCGATTAAAAATGCAGTTAATGGCGAAGCCATTTGTTCTACACTTTGTCCAAATCCAAAAACTCTTCCTTGTCTTTCAGCTGGTACAACTTTTTGAATAATTGTTTGTTCTGCTGCTTCTGCAAAAGGAACTAAACAAATCCATGTAAACATGCCCGTAGCAAGTAATACAATCCAAGGTTGTATTGTAAAAAATATTGATACGGTCCACATTGCTATATTTGCTAAAAATAATGTGCGTAGTGGATTTTTTCCAAGACCTACTTTGGAAATAATGATGCCACCAACTATAAATCCCATACTTAAGAATCCCCACAATATACCCCATGTTTGAACATTTACCAATGTTAATCCATACGCATCCATAAGAGACATAAATACACCACCTAAAAAGTTATTAATTGTTGCAAAAAGAATAAGTGCAAATAATCCAGGTATACCTTTAATAACTTTAAATGTTCCACTGATATCTATTTTAGGTTGTTGATCAATATGAACAATTTTATTTTCTGTAATAGGTAGCAAAAATAAATGAATTATGGCAAGAATAGTAAATCCTACAGCCAAAAACAGTGCAGCGCCCATTCCCCAGTATCCGAGTACTAATCCACTCGCAAAAGAAGTAATAGAAAAAGATATTCCCATCATAGAACCCACTAAACCATTTGCCTTATCTCGTTTATCTTCTGGAACAAGAATTGTAACTGTAGTTGGAACGGCAATATTACGGATGTTTCCTACAACTACACCACCCATTAAAAAGAGTACTAAAATCCATAACTGAATACTGTCTACTTGTTGAAAAAGTTCTTTTGGGGTAAGAGTATAAAAAATAAGTCCAGCAATAAAAAAAACTAATGTAATTACACTAGACATAAGCATGGCAGTTTTCTTTTTATTATGATCAACAATAGATCCAAACCAAAATCCGGATACCGCTGTGGCCACTAAATAAACACCCGCTAAATAGGAAGTTGCAATTACAGATTTTGTTTCTAAATATAACCAGAAGGTAAGTGCGAACCAGACAAAATTGTTTGTTATCCCAGCAATTAAAGAATTACCAAGCAGTTGATAAAATGTTTTCACTTTAGAATTATACCAAATTAATGTAAAACGATAACTCAAAATTCATTATTATATAGCCTTAAATCCAATTAACATAAATTCAACTATAAAAAAATTTAATAATATTTATACTAAATGTATATGAATATTCTTAATCAAAGTTATACTAAATTCGGTCTCATTATGAGTGTTCTTGTAGTTGTTTGTCTTGCTTACATGGAAATTTCAGGTAAAAACCAATCTTTTGAACAATCTCCAATGTCTCCACTAGTTATGACCATAGTTACTATCATTATTTGGTGGTATGCACTTAAACAAAAAAAAGAAATGCAAAAGGGGAAGCTTACTTTTAAAGAAGGATTAGCTGAAAGTTTTAAAATTTCTTTAGTTTTTGCACTTACTTCTCCATTAGTTTTCTTAGCTTATTACACGTTTGTGAATCCAGAAATTGTGGACTCTGTTCAAGAAGCATTTCAAATGACAAACGTTCCAAGAGCACAAGTTATTGCAATGGACATGTTTGCACAAATAATATCAGCACTTATTTTTGGAACACTTATTGGAGCAATACTTAGTTTTTTTATGAAAAGTAAAAAATAATTAAGGCTTTACATTATAATTCATCCTAAATAAGATCTCCTGATCATATTTTTTTTTACTTCAACCACTTGTTGATATGTTTCTTCTGGATAAATTGCTTTTACATCTTCCTCTGTAGTTGTCCTAAAGAATTTAAATATGCACATTTTGCATATTCATTTTTATTAATATGCTTTCTCAAGTTTAGCAATATTTATTTTAAAGCAATTTCTAATTTATTAAGACTTGAATTCCAACCATCTTCCATACCACTTTTCTTCATTGCTTCAAATTGTTCTGCAGTTTCTGGTTTTGGATAGATAACTGATAATTTTGTTTTACCATTTTCAACTTCTTCAAATAACACAGTAACTGTCATTTCTTTTGGAAAATTTGGATCTTGTCCTTCTGCTGAAGGTTCAATCATATTTCCTTCAGAATCTGAAAAATAATCTGTTACAACAAGTTTTTCATTTGGCACAATTTCTTTGTAAACTCCAGCACTATACATAACACGATCCCATTCTGAACCGGCTGGACCTTGCATCGCAAATATATATTTACCACCAACTCGCAAATCTACCTTTATAGATGGTGCAGTAAAATGCTCTGGTCCCCACCATTTTTTGACCATTTCTGGTTCTGTCCATGCTTTCCAAACTAATTCTCTTGGAGCGTCAAAAATTCTACTCATAATTACACCATTTTCTGTATTTTCCATAATTTATTTTTTAATTTGTAATAATTTTTTCTTTTCTTCTTGAAGTAATATATCAAGAGAATCGAAACGTTCATTCCATTTTTTTGTCATATCGCGAATCCAGTTTTCAATTTCTAACATAGGCACCGGATTAATGCTATATAAACGTTGTTGTGCTTTTTTTTCTACTGTTACTAAATTTGCTTCTCGAAGTACTTTTAAGTGTTGAGAAATTGCAGGAAGTGAAACTTTAAACTGACTACCAATATCAGAAGCAGAAAGTTCACCATTTTTAGCGATGAGCTCTATTATTTGTCTGCGTCTGGGTTCAGCAAGTGCAAAATATGTGTCCATAAAAATATAATAAAACATTTTGTTATTTAAGTCAATACTTAAATACAATCTTTACTAATTATTTCTGTATCTGTACAATTACCAGTATGAAATACGTTGCTCTACTTCGAGGAATTAATGTTGGTGGTAATAGTCTTATAAAAATGACAGAGTTAAAAACTATTTTTGAAACATGTGGGTTATCAAATGTAACTACATACATTAATAGTGGAAATGTTATTTTTGAAACGAAAGAACAAAATCAAAAAAAACTTAGTGAAAAACTCGAAAAATTAGTTGCAGAAAAATGCAACGTTCATTCTCGCATACTTATAAAATCTACAGAAGAAATTCGAAAAGTAATTAAAGGCATACCAAAAGAATGGTTAACAAAAAAAGATTTACGTTGTTATATTGCTTTTCTTTTTGATTCTTTAACTACAGTGGATGCAGTAAAAGAAATAGATCTTAAAGAAGGAGTTGATAGTTTACAAGTTGGTCCTGAGGTCTTATATATGACAACACTAATGAGTCAGCTAACTAAAAGTAAATTTAATAGATTAGCGAGAAAAAAAATCTATAAAGAAATGACAATACGCAATTTAAATACAACAAAAAAAGTTTTAGCTTTAATGGAAAAAGAATAACTTATTTATAGAGATCATCTGTTTTTGCGGCCATTATAAAATCATTTCTGTGTAATCCTTTTACTGCATGAGTCCACCAAAGCACTATAACTTTACCCCAATCAATTATTAAACGTGGATGATGGCCGTTTTCTTCTGCTAATGCTCCTACTTTGTCAGCGAAAGAAATTGCTTCTACAAAGTTCTTAAATTTAAATTCTCTTTGCAATTTAGCTACCGATTCTGTATCAATAATCTGCCATTCAGGAACATCTGGAGTATATTTACTTATTTGTTCATCAGTCATAGGATCGCCTCCTTCTTCACAAGGAATACATACACTATGTTTTAAATCTTGCATATTTATTTTTATAACTACTAATAGTTACCAAAGTATAACGTTTACAAGAAACTTATTCAAAGTTTACGCTCCTATCATGTAAGTACATTAAGATGTACTCATATTACAAATTAAAAGAAAGAGGAACTATGGCAGATATGATTATAGGCATCTTTGAAGATAGTAAAGATGCAGGAATGGTTGTTAGTGAATTTAAGTCCAAGGGCTTAACAGATGAAATTACTGTTGTAGCCAAAAAGGAACTTATGGAAGATTCAGAGGTCCATGAAATTAAAAAAGATGTTTCTGAAGGTACCACGACCGGAGCAGTTGCAGGTGCAACTGTTGGTGGTATTGCTGCTTTATTAGCAGGTGCAGCTTCGTTTGTAGTGCCAGGTGTTGGATTACTCGTCTTTGGTCCATTAGCAACAATGCTAACGGGATTAGCGGGCGGTGCATTATCTGGTGGTATTGTTGGAGCATTAGTTGATCATGGTTTACCAGAAGAAAAAGCTAAACTATACGAACAACGCCTTGAAGCAGGTGAAGTTGCTATTGGTGTCACAGTTGGAAAAATGGATGCTGATGAAGTAAGAGCGATTATGAGTTCACATCATGCAGAAGAAATTCAAGAAATTCATTAAAAAGACTGATCTAACGATGTGCAGAGGAATAACTTGTATTTGTTCCTCTGCACGTTATTTCTTAGTTTTAATTTCATATAATAAACTCTTTTTTATCATAATATTCAAGTAAATATTAAAGCATAGTTACACCCTAATCTCTGCATATTTATTTAGAAAATTATTTACTGCTTTCGCATTCACTCCTATATACTAACGCATCAACCCACCTAAAATAACAAAAGGGATAATACCAACTTCTTGCTCAATCACTGACATCTTTTAAAAATAATTTTTAATAATTAAGTAAAGAGATCATATTTAGTTATTTGAATCCAATTGTTGTGTCAATAATATAGTATGGACGCTGTTTAATTTCATCATACATTCTTCTTAAATATTCTCCTGCAATTCCTAACGAAAATAATTGCAATCCTCCAATAAAAGTTACTAAAATGACAGTTGTTGCAAAACCTGGGACAGTATCATAACTTGAAGTAAAAAATTTTTGATAGAATACCCAAATTGTGACAAAACCAGATGCAATAATTGAAATTAATCCAATAAAAAGCATAAGTTGGAGTGGAACATACGAAAATGAAAAAATTCCATCACATGCAAGTTTAAATAATTTTGTAAAGTTATATTTACTAAGACCGGAATATCTCGATGACCTCTCATATTCTATTCCTAATTGCTTAAATCCAACCCAACTTCTTAATCCTCGTACAAATCTATTTCTCTCAGGCATTTTATTAATTGCTGAAACCACTTTCCTATTCATCACACAAAAATCACCACTATCAAGTGGAATATAGATATCAGAGATTGACTGCAATAAATGATAGAACAAACTATATACTATGCGCATTACATACGATTCTTTACGCTTTGTTCTAATAGCATATACAGTATCATATCCTTCTTTGAGCTTTTCAAAAAACTGAGGAAGAATTTCTGGTGGATCTTGCATATCGGCGTCTAAAACTGCAATAAATTCACCTTTTGTAAACGATAACCCAGCACTAACAGCAACTTGATGTCCAAAATTTCGTGAAAAATTGATTATTTTTACATGCTTATCTTTTTTATGTAACTGTTGAAGAATTATCGCTGTTTTGTCTGTTGAACCATCATTCACAAATATAATTTCAAACGTTCCTTTTAATGATTTTAAAACTTTAGTTAAACTTTTGTAAATAAGCCGTATATTTGATTCTTCGTTATATATCGGCAATACTATTGAATACTTCATGTTTTTTTATTTAAAAATATATTTATATTTTGTTTAACAAATATAACAATGACTAATATCCATACAGTAAAATATAAATCATATGGATATAGCAACTGTAACTTATTGTAAATATACTCTTGCAATTGTCTAAGAATGAAATCTAATGGTGCAAAATTTAATCCATATGTATGCAAAAAAACAACTGTGACTACTATTGTGTAGAGCTTTAGATAGGAATTAGAAGTTAAAATGAGAAAAGGCAATAACCATAACAAGTATTGAGGTCCAAATCCCGGCGTTAAAATTAAAAATAGTAATATAACATTTAAACAAATGGTAAAAAAGTTTTCTTTTTTCTTTAAACCTACATAATAAAAATACGATAATACACTTATAAGTAATAGTTTTAAGACTGTAGATGAAAATGAAATAAATGGTTTTGGGTCTACTTTTAAAACTCCTAGTAGTTTAGTAACTATTCCAGAAATACCCCAAATACCAATTATTGAACTATATAAAAACGATTGTTTAACCAGTGCTGACGTCGAAGTAATAATTTCTGGTAGTAAAGATACAATAAAAATACAACTTACTATAAATATATACCTAAATCTGTTTTTCCATTCATTGATAGTAAATACCAGAGGAATAACAAGTAATATAGCTGGAACTTTGTATGACAAAGCAATACCAGTACAGACTGCCGAAATAAAAATATTTTTAAATTTTTTAATTATGTAATACGAAAGAATAATAAAGAAAAGCCAAAAACCTTCCTGTTGGCCTTGAAAACCTGAAATAAATAGTGCTATTGGATTAAACATATACCAATTCATCAATGTTACTGCTGTAATCTTACTTTTTTTAAAAAATTCTATAGCAATTTTATAAATAAGTATTCCAATACCAATGTCAGCAATAATCGTTGGGAACTTCCACATAATATTACAAGGAATATGAAATATATTTCCTATCCAAAACATTATTCCAGTCAAATGAAGTCCAAAAGGTGGAGCACTAAAAAAAACATTAGGGTTTGCATATACTTCTTTACCTTCTAACCATAGTGTTCCAGCCTGACAAAAAGCACCTGTATCTGCTGTGTCATAAAATGAAGCTAAAGTAATACGTAGTATAAATCCTGATATTAAAAGAAAAAATATATTATGTCTCATTGAGTATAATAGTTGCTACTTTTAAACCTAACTCAATACCCTGATTTAAATTTCTATCATGCGGATACATTTGATCTATATTCGCTAAATATACATTTTCCATCTCTGTTTTCATTGATGGAATATTGTTAAGATATCCTGTCTGAAAAATGGTTTGAGCTCTAGGGACACGTGAGACATGTGCTTTAATTATCCATGAATTATCAAACTTTGAATTTATTTTTTTTAATACTGTTATATATTCTGCGACAACTTCTTCATCTGTCATTCTAAATCGCTTATTACTTCTATGAATATAATTTGCTAAATATACAATATGTTTACCATTATACTGTTCAATTGGCACCATCTGAGTATGTTCAACCATAACTAACACTGGCATATTAGGTTCACAAATATTCACCCAATAGTTGGACTGTACTGACTGTTTTAATTCTAAAATCACACATACGGCGCCAAGATGATCAATTTTTGAAAGTTTATTTCTGTATTGTTGAGAAAAAGAATCTTTACATAATTGTTCTACTATTGGCGAAACTG
This sequence comes from uncultured Gammaproteobacteria bacterium, assembly GCA_964435665.1. Taxonomy (GTDB): domain Bacteria; phylum Patescibacteriota; class Microgenomatia; order UBA1406; family GWC2-37-13; genus MFZZ01. The sequence continues at coordinate 35,483 of CAYSZW010000002.1, forward strand.
TTGTGAGAATAACTTTATCAAATTTATATTCTTTACTTTTGTCTGAGATTATAACTTTACCAGACTTAGATTTAATGCTTGTTATTTCAACATTAAGAAATAATTTACCTTTTCTCTTTTTTATCTCTAAAATCAGTTTATCAAAAAAAACTTTTACACTTCCTGTAAAATACCCTAATTTAAATGATCTGTCATAAACTCTTCCCCATAACCACATAATCGGCACTTTAGAAGAGTACTGTGAAAATTTACCTTCAAGAAGAGGTCCCCATAAATTTTTATAAACTTGATTGCCAGCATATTTTTTTATCCATTTTTTTGCTGATATTCGATCCATAAATAGAAACGGTTTAGGTAATAATTTTAAAAAACCTATTGTTATACCGCATGTTATTCTTTGTATATAAGAAAGAGGTGTAAATAAAAGTAAATCTTTAGGTGAATTAAAAGGAAATAATTTTTTATTTATAAAAATACTAGTTTTGGATTGGTAAAATAATAATTTATCAGCGATACCTAATTCTTCTGCAAATTGTTTAATTAATATATCAGATTCAAAAAAATGATGGTAATATCGTTCAATATAAGTATTACCAATAGGGATATATGTTCCTAAACCTCCAGGAACATTAGAACGTTCAAAAATAGTAACGTTATAACCTTGTTTTGAAAGATAATATGCAGAAGAAAGACCAGTAATTCCAGCTCCTATAATTGCTATGTTGATCTGAGATTTATTATTCATCTATATTATTTATACTAAGAATTTTAATCCATATTTTCTACTTGTTTTATTAAAAAATTTTGGAATAAGTGAGAGTATATAATGTTTAAGAATGTTGTACAAGTGACAAAAGCAATCAAGTTTCGAGATTAATGGCATATCTTCATTAACTAACTAGATTGATATACCTTCAATCCTGAAGGTGTATCTTCTATTTGGTATCCTTTATTAAACAACTCCTCACGGATTGTATCTGCAAGTTTATAGTCTTTATTTACTCGTGCTTTCTGTCTTTTTTCGACTAATTCTTGGATTTCTTTTGGGATTTCCTCGGTTGATTTGCGTTCTTGAACAATTTTTTTAGATGTAAGAAATGCAGTACCAACTCCATTTATACCTTTTCTTAATAAGTTAAGAGAATAATAAACATTCTTTTCAAGAATAAATATTTCATTATTTTTTAACAATGTAACCGATCCTCTTCCTAATACAGTACATGAATTAGTTATAACATCAATTATTAACGCGGTATTTTCATCAATTCCCAGTATTGGTGCATTCGGAGTAATTAATTTTCTCAATCGTTCGAATCGAGTTTGTCCCATATAACACCGAGATGTATCATGCTTTTCACCTCCATCTGTATTATTCCAATGAGCGATTACCGAAATATCTATCCCTATGTTATGAAAAAATTCTAACCCTTCAACCCAATATAAGTCATGTCCGGCTTTATATATTTCATATACTGGTAATGTATATGTTCCCATCGCAATTGCTGCAGCACTAGAAAAAGCAAGTGTTGTACCCTTTTGCCATTGATCCACCATTTTTTTAAAAGCTATAGATTGTCTTAGTTGTCTTACAGCATATGTTGGACTCCCAGGACCTAAAAAAATAAAATTAGACTCTATAAGAGGTTGAAGAATATCCTCATTATCTGGTGAGAAGTGTGTATGTTTTGCTCTTGCTGGTATAACTGTTATTTGATTAATAAACTCTTTTAAAGATGCATAATAAAAATCTGCAATATCTGTTGCTACTTGATCAGAGTTGGGCTGAAATCCTGCTGGGGTTTCCACAATGGAAATAGTTTGTAATTCTTCTTTTGATGAAAAAAATTTGCGTAAAATTTCTGCACCAATAGGGCTTGATTCACCAGAACCGAATAAAATAATATTACCTGCAGATAATAAATTCATGATTGTATTTAATTATACAAATGATTCTTAATAGATTTTACTTAGCATTCAACATCCAATTGAAAGTTCAAACAATTAAACACACCTAATTTCACAAATATATCATTGAACGAAGTTGATATGAATATTTTAGTCTTTAAAACTTAGTTTGCTTTTTGCTATTGCTTCTGTAAGTATTCGTAGTGCTTTTGGCCCAAAGCCATGCAATTCTATTAATTGTTTTTTAGAGAATCTTGTTAAGTCTGAAAGTTTTTTTACGCCAATACCAGCAAGAGCACGCGAGGCTGGAGCTCCAATTTTTGGAAACCCTTCTTCAAATATGGTTTTAAGTTCTTCACTTGAACAAATTGGACAGACTGGACAGTCACTTGTTTTTTCAAATGTATGACCATTTTTACAAATTTTTGTAGCCATAAAAAAATTGTATCATTATATCAAGCATGAAAAAAGCACCGGTCGACAAACAAGAATCCCGGTGCTTTTTCTTTTGCGATACAATCGCATAGATCAAAGACCAAATACTTGTTACCTAACGGTGCTAACTATGTAAATACTGGTTCCATTCCCATTCCTTTCACTTCCTCTTCTTCTACTTTATGTTTTCTTCGACGGGGACCCCGATACTTGTCATCTTTTCTTATTAAATACAAACCGACAAACCAATGATCATCAACTGCGGATTGGACGAATTGTGCCTTATAGGCTATACCTATCCAACATGGTGGAACCGCAGGGCAAGGACACCTCGTCCCTTCTTTATCTACAAAAAATGTTAAAGTTTCACTTCCCAATGTTAGTTTGGCTGGTAATTCCGTACCGATGTGTACTAGTCCTTCAGAAGGCAATTTTGATAATCTTATTGCTCTCAAAAATACAAACCATTCGATACCTTTCTCATCCTCAACATACTTATCTATATTCATATACTGAATTTCCTCTGGATGCATGTCATTCATAGAGCACTCAAAGCTGACAAAATAGCCATCAACCTCAACAGTAGTCATGAAAATTTTCTTCTTCCAATTAACAAAATCAGTAGCTATCCAACCTATCGATATAGTAAGAACAAATAGACCATATTGCCATCCAAATGTTAAACCTACACCAAAAGATATTAACAAGCAACCCAGTACAATTCCAACACGCGGTGACATATATTCTCCTTATAGAATAGATACCGTATTTTCAAAGTAGTATATTATAGCAGTATTATTACTATGGGACAACTTAGTGTTTGGAAGTTTTTCCTTTAAATTTTAAAACAAATAGGTTAATGGCAATCAACCAACCAATATAGGTAAATACTAAGAGTCTATTTGGTATGCCTATTACAGAATTTACGCCTTCTGGCAAACTGTCAAGATACTGAGGGGTTTCCATATTCAATGCCCCTACACTCTGCATTTGTGATATAAAACTTATCATAGCAATAGCCATTAGAATAAAACTAATCCAAGTTGCATGTGATAAATAAGTAGAATAACCATCTTCCAATTTTAACTTCTTTTGCAAATATCGGGTAATAAAAGGTGCAACAACTGGAATAAATGGAATACCTATTGCAAAGGCTAAACCATGCAAACTATGTCGAACATCAAACAAGCCACCCATTAAAGCCCCGATTCCACTTATAAAAATTAAAAGAACACCCAATTTATAAATCCATTTATTGGATAAAGAAAAAAGGGCAAATGATGTAAACCAATAACTAATCGCCCAAGAAAAAAAGAAAATGGTTAATACCCATTCGTACTGACCATATGCATATTCACTTACCATATGCCATGTGGGATCAATATCTGAACTCAATAAATGAAGTATGAAGATAGATAATAAAGAAACAATAGATGAAATAATAGCAATTTGAGAAATAAGTTTAGTTTTTTTCATTATTTTAAGTATTTAGAATGTTTCGCTAAACTTAATTAAACAATCTCTATTCTCCAGCTTTTCGGATCGTTTCAAGGTCAATTTTCTTCATTGGCATAAAAGCAGCAGTTACTGCTTCAGCTTTTTCAGGGCTTTCTCTCATCATTTCATCCAAAATTCGTGGAACTATTTGCCATGTAACACCGAATTTGTCTGTGCACCATCCACATTGTTCAGCTTCAGGAACTGCTGAAAGTTTTTCCCAGAAGAAATCAATTTCTTCTTGTGTTTCGCACTCAACTATATATGAAGTTCCACCATTAAGTTTAAATTGTTCCATTGGACCTCCGTTAAGAGCCATAAAACTTATTCCATCAAGTTCGCATTCAGCAGTTAAAACAGATCCTTCCGGTCTACCCGAAACTTCTTCAGATGCCTTAGGAGCTTTTGTAATATCTCCCAGTTTTGCTGTATGTTCTCCTGGAGCAGAATTAAAAGTGTCTATATAATATTTTATTGCCTCTTCTCCGTCATTGTTGACAAACCAGAGACATGTAATTAGTTTACTCATTTTATTATTCTAGCATATTGCAAATCTAAATGGAAAATTCATGATAGAAACTATTTTACCTCTTTTAATGAACTAATTAGTTTGTTAATCATGTCTTCAGAATTATCGTAGATTATGAATTTATCTGTTAATAAATTTAAAGATCCAGATATTTTGGAGTTCCTTTTATATATACAAATTATTGGTATTTGATATGTATTTGCCCATCCTAATTCAATTCCTTGTCCAGTAGATGGGAAAGAAACTTCTGCAAGAACAATATCACTTTTTTTTATATTATCTTTTGTTAATACTTCATCATTTTCTTCTTCGTGAGGCAAAAAAATAGTATGCAGATTATTAAGTTCAGATTTCCTTAAAGGAATATATAGTTCATTCTTGAAGTCAAAGTTACTAGAATGTGTAACAAAAATATTCATAATGAAAGTATATCAAGTAGTTTTTCGTACATTTAGCGTAAAATCTGCTCCACCTAGTAGATGTATTCAGGAACAGAAAAATAGAATTTGATTGCAATTTACAGCAGATACAATTAGCTCTAAAACCATATATATAATCCTAATTATTCAATTTTTAGTTATACTGTACAGCATAATGTTTAATAAAATTACATTTGTTACCACTAATAAAGGTAAAGTTAACGAACTAAAGAAACTTCTGCAAATAGAAGTAATTCAAAAAGATATTGATCTCCCTGAAATCCAATCACTCGATCTTAAAGAAATTATTGAAAAGAAAGCATTTGAAGCATACAAAATCATTCAAACTCCAGTAATAGTCGAAGATACATCTCTCGTTTTTCATGCTTTAGGGAAATTACCTGGGCCACTAATTAAATGGTTTCTAAAAGAATTAGAGACTGAAGGACTATGCAAAATGATGAACCAATACAAAGATAAAACTGCTACTGCTCAGAATATGCTAGGACTTTTTGATGGAAAGAATATTTCATTCTTTTCTGGAGAAATTGAAGGAAGTATAGCTACAGATCCAATTGGACAAAATGGATTTGGATGGGATGCAATATTTATTCCTGAAGGGCAATTAAAGACGTATGCGGAAATGACTAATAAAGAAAAAATGGATATATCTTTTAGAACTATTGCTATTAAAAAGTTAAATGAACATCTGAGCAGTTTATAATATCTGCTAGCCTTAGTGAACTATGAGGAAACTATTACATATCAATTTAAGGTAATGTTATCTTTTCACCGTCTAAAACATACTCTTTAGATGAAATAATTTCTATAGCTCCATTATCAAGCATCTTATGATGGTTTGGACATAGAATTAAAATATTATCTGCAATATCTACCCCTACTGTTCTAGTTGATATTGGTTTTATATGAGCAGCTTCTGAATAATAATTTCCTGTACTAGTCTTGAATGTAAATCCACAAAATTGACATTTATTCTGAAATTTTTCTTTAATTGCCTTAACTAATTTGTAATCCCTTCTAATTCTTCTTTGTTGAACAGTTACTTGTTCAGGTGATCTATCCATATTCCTGGTAGACAATTCTGCAAGCACTTCTTCGGGATCACGATCACCAAATATAGAATCTAACTTTTCAATTTCATCAGAAGAAATTTCTTCTGGCTCTTTCCCTGCTATTCCATTTAATTCTGCAACTTCATGATCTTTTAAACCTTTAGTTATTGCTTCAATAAAATTATTTGTCGATCCATAAGCTGCAATAATCTTAGATAGTGGTTCGTCACTTATTCTTTGAAAACCGCGTAGATATTGCATATTATAGCCTGTTACATCATTGAGTTTAGTAATAGGAAGATCGATTGGTCTCATATTATTAACCACATATAGACATGACCATGGACTTCCAGTATCCTTGCTTTCAGGCCATAAAGTTAGTGCCATTTCATCACTATACTTTTTTAATTGAACTTCGGCTGCAATAATGAAGTTATAATGTTCATAAAAAAGAACATAGTCTCCACTCTTTATCTTCTCCCACTTGTCTTTTACCCGTGGTTGAGCTCCCCAAATAAATAATTTCTTTTGATCTTTAAATACTTGTTTCTCATTTTCCGTCAAAAAAGGAACTATTTTTTCGTAATCTACCCCTTTTGCAATAGTGGATTGGAAATTTTCATAAGATGTTTCATCACTTCTTGGTGCTAAAAATATTTGTTTCATTATTTATTTAGTTTGATTTATCAGTCCTTCTATCAAATTTTTATTTCTCTGCTCTTAAATGAAAATGGAGATAACTAGTATGTTGATAACCAGGTCCATTTGTTATCACTTGATAATTTACTAATTTATCTCTTTTTACTAATTCCGCAATGACGGAATAAACATCCATTATGTATTCACTATCTTCTTGTGAAACATCTGCAATATTTTTAATATCTTTTTTAGGAAAAATAACGTAATGAACTGGTGATTGTGGAGCAGGATTTTTTATTGCAAATGCTTTGTCTGTTTCTGCGACAACTTGAGGAATAAGGAAAGGAGTTTTTTGTACAAGTACTGATGTTACAATACCTGCTATTTCTTTTGATGTATCACAATTTTCTTTACAAGAAATATATGGAATCCTATCTTTCACTTTGGTATCTGAAAAAAGCAAAGCGCCAATGCTAAAAGATAAAGTAATAAGAATTAATACTAGTAAATATTTTCTTAAAATTTCCATTAGAAAAATTGATTATATAATCTGTATGGAACACCATAGAAATCATCACCAAACGTTTCCTTAACAAATTTTGTCTTTTCGCTTGTATCAACGTGAATTACAATATCTTTATTATTTGGACAATTTAATAAATTATCTCCTAGTAAATACCTATCACTTATTAAATAACCAATATCATCCGGATGGACTGATTTACCGTATTTTTCTTTATAAACTCTATAAAAATCTTCTTTATGTTCGCTTAAAATTTTTTCAACTTGACTATTCTCCGGCAGTTGATCACAATATAAAAAATGATCTCTATTATTTAGCCACATACCTATTAATAAATGTGCGCTCACTCGATTACACATATTATCTTTGCAAAGTCTTGGTCCTATAAATAATCCTAATAATAGGAATAAAAAAACGATAAGAGTTATTTTTATTTTTGACATACATTAAACAAGGTTAAAATATATAAGGATCAGTATACAATCTCCACTGTGCTGCACATGCAAGTAAAAAGAGTAAAACATTAGATATCAAAGTTATTAATGCTAATCTAGCATACCTTCTTTTTAAATAGAACTCATTATATGAAGTCATAAATACTAAATAGCAAATTCTACTGATAATTAAATAAATAAATGATAAATATAGTCCATACATAAGATTATATGAAGGCTTTATCACTTCTGGAGGATATAAGTCACTTACTAAGAATTGCCACAAAAACAATATTAAAATTGTAATTATTGCTACCACTAATTCTTTTATTACTCTATTTAACTTTGATTTATTTAGTAGTAACTTTACAATTATTATTGTCGGTACACCAATAATAATACCTACTCCTGTTAACATGAGAAATAAATATAGTAAACTCAGAAATACTTGAACTACTAAGACGAAAGGACTTAGGACAAAAAATATTATCACTAATGCACTTAAGGATGCAAATATTTTATGAATCATGATTAATCTAAACTTGGGATAGACAAGACGTAAAAATATAGAAAAATTATACTTAAAATAACAATCATCCAAAACCAACGATAAATTTTTTTGGTTTTAAAGCTTAAAAATGCTTTGGTTATAATCCAATATAGTATTCTTGATCCTAACCAAATGCTAAAAAATGAGAATATATGGAAACTTAGATAATCCTTTTGTAAATATTTTCCAGCCGGTCCTGAATTAAATATTATGTAATATACTAAATAATACAAATCACTTATTATAAACTTTAATCCTAAAGCCAAAATTAATTCACTAATATACTTAGGAATCTTTATCTTAAACTTCTTCAGCTGACTGTCATAAATGTATATTAATATTGGCCCTGATATCAGCAATGGCCAAGTACTAATTACAAAAAACAACGGTAAGAACGCCAAGAAGTATAAATATTTATAGAAAATTAATAATAATAGAGCAATTATTGTTATAGAAATCCATTTATAGTCCATGTCATGTGTGAATATTTAAGAAAATTTTATAGCTAATTAATTATTCACTGCTCTATTATAACATATTTATATTGATGAGACAGCATATACTGGTGTATATGCTGTCTCAATACGAATACTTTAGTCTAACTAAAATATTCGGTTAACTATTTACCTGGACCCCAAACATGCCACCAAAAGACATATTCCGGCCAACGTAAATACGGCCAGTTTGCTGGCCCCAGATGCAATTTAATGTCAACATTAGGTTCACCGCGAGGAACAAAACCTGTGTAGTCTTGAATTGTTACTTCCCAACCAACAACATTACTACCCTCGGATTCTGCCATAGGACCAGTAATATGTATATTATCCTGATAAGTATCTTGACCACATATGTCGGCTTTCCAACTATGTGGAGTTACATATTCCCATTTGGATTTGGGTAATGTTCCATCACCCATCCAATCAAGAAAAGGAATGTAATAAGTAGGATAATTTTGTGACACGAAATCCTTGGCGAGATCTTCTGATTCAACAAAAGCAATTCTTCTATTTGCTGACTCTTGGGCTGGTCGAGGAGAAAACTCACTACCACAAACACACTGTTCCACACTCAAACCTCTTACCTCATTCATCGCATTTGCTGCTCTTGGGCTATTTGCATAGCGAGTAGCCGCATCATTGTACTCTTGAAGTAAGGGGTAATCTTCTCCGCTGAAGTTTTCGACTCCTTCCATCATAGCGTTTATTGATTGAACTTGCTGGTTTGCAAGATCAATAAGCATTGGCTCAAAACCAACAGAACGCGCACTTTCAAAGTCAAATACAAGAACAGTATCACTAACTACAGTTGTTACTGTGATGTACTTCTCAATATCATCCAACTTTGTTCCAAGTCGAATGAAGGTAGACTCATCCATCTTATAACCAACGACTGGCGTTGGTTCTGTTGGAGCTACTGCGGAATTTCCAATAACCACTGGTAAAAACAATCCAATGGTCTGTTGTACCGACGACACCTGAGCAGTACTTATACCTAAACCTTTTAGTATTTCACTACAAGTAGGTTCAGGTTGTGGCTCTGGCGTTGTGGGAACAGGTTCCACCTTTGGGCATACTATCGAGAAGTTTGGACCAGCTCGTCCATCAACATTCAATACTTGTGGATTCCCTTCGTTAGTTGGGCAGATATTAAAATTGTGACGAACTGTATGCATACCTTCAGGAATGTTATTGAAGGTATATCTCCCTTCATCATTGTTAATGATGTACCAACCATACCCATCAAGTAATACACCAAATCCCTTATATGCAGGCACACCATCAATGGTAACTTTACCACTTAGAGTATGCTTTGGCTTTGGGGATTCGCAGACTAAGTTAATTTCAGGCGCAGTTTCTGCACCGACACCAATCCAGGCTTCAACGTTATTATTACCCGGACAATCATGCCAGTGTGTAACTGTATATGTACCTTCTTCAACTCCTTCCTTGGAATACCAACCATCTCCTCCAGAAACTTTGGGCCAGTATTCCTGACCAGTTTCCTTGTTCTTCAATCGAACAGTAAAGGTATCGTATGCTCCCTTTCCATCAATCACCACTCGTCCCCATACCGTTACTTTTGGTTTCGGTTGAGTACAGGTGAGATTAATCTGTGGAGCTTGTTCCGCTCCAACACCAATCCAGGCATCAAAGTTATTGTTGCCTGGACAATCATGCCAATGCGTAATCGTGTACCACCCTTCTTCAACTTGTTCTTTTGAATACCATCCATCGCCTCCTGAAACTGCAGGCCAGTATTCCTGACCAGTCTCCTTGTTCTTTAGTCGAACAGTAAAGGTGTCATATGCTCCAAGTCCATCAATTACAACCCGTCCCCAGACCGTCACTTTTGGTTTCGGTTGAGTACAGGTTAAGTTGATTTGCGGAGCAGTTTCTGCACCGACACCAATCCAGG
>CAYSZW010000002.1:46001-165407 GCA_964435665.1 uncultured Gammaproteobacteria bacterium
CTCCCTTTCCATCAATCATCACCCTGCCCCAAACCGTTACTTTTGGTTTCGGCTGCGTACAAGTAAGATTAATTTCAGGCACAGTTTCAGCACCAACACCAATCCAGGCATCAAAGTTATTGTTGCCTGGACAATCATGCCAGTGTGTAACTGTATATGTACCTTCTTCAACTCCTTCCTTGGAATACCAACCATCTCCTCCAGAAACTTTGGGCCAGTATTCCTGACCAGTTTCCTTGTTCTTCAATCGAACAGTAAAGGTATCGTATGCTCCAAGTCCATTAATCACCACTCGTCCCCAGGCCGTTACTTTTAATTTCGGCTGAGAGCAAGTAAGATTAATTTGCGGAGCAGTTTCTGCACCTACACCTATCCAAGCGTCAAAGTTATTATTTCCTTCGCACTCTTGCCAGTGTGTAAGCGTATACCAGCCTTCCTCAACACCTTCCTTGGAATACCAACCATCACCGTTTGTGACAGCAGGCCAGTACTCCTGACCAGTTTCCTTGTTTTTAAATCGAACAGAGAAACCATCTTGTGCAGGTTTGTTATCCATCAGAACTCTGCCCCATACCGTCACTTTTGGTTTCGGCTGAGTACAGGTTAAGTTGATTTGCGGAGCAGTTTCTGCACCGACACCAATCCAGGCATCAAAGTTATTGTTGCCCGGACAATCTTGCCAATGAGTAAACGTATACCATCCTTCTTCAACTTGTTCTTTTGAATACCAACCATCGCCATTTGAAACGGCAGGCCAGTACTCCTGTCCTGTTTCTTTGTTCTTCAATCGGACAGTAAAAGTGTCATACGCTCCCTTTCCATCAATCATCACCCTGCCCCAAACCGTTACTTTTGGTTTCGGCTGAGGACATTGCAAATAGATATTAAAGGTATAACTACCCGATATCGTTATAGCTGCAGGTGTGTTAGATGGACAGTTTTCGTTATGTGCCAATGTGTAGGTTCCTGATGAGAAACCATTAAATTGGTAGTAACCCCCACTTGTGGTTGCCCACAAAGTAGTGCCACGACTTCCAGTAATCTTTACTCCAAAGCCATCCCAGACAGGTTGACCATTGTTATAGACCATTCCACTGATAGTGAAATTGCCTGCTGCTTTGGCCACCTGCATTGGATCAGCATGCGGAATACCGTTTGCAAGAAAGTAAATCACAAGACAAAAGATTGTAAAAACCTGACGTGCCTTCCGAAGGTAACGCATTCTATACCAATCCTTTCAGTAAGTATATGAGTGAGCTCTTTACTGTTTGAGTATGCTTTTCTTCCGCCTCCTGACGGACTATCAAAACTAGAAATCTAGATCTAATATTCCGTCAGGAAGTATTTCTTAATGTATTATTATTTGCATCCGAGCTGTTAAAGTGCAATGTAATAATTAAATCGAATAAAAAAATGCATATTTTCCTATTTCTTTAGATATTACCTTCTTCAAATAAAAAATAACATATAAAGCGTTATGCTTATATTAACTATTTCTTATAGGCCATATATTATAGCATAGCAGCATCAAAATATTCTTATTATAAAGCTCTAAGCTATGAGATTTGCTTTTTTAAAAAGTTCTAACGTACTCTTAGGGTTAGAAAAATAAATATCTTTATGAAGGGCTAAAACGAAGGGCTCCCCGACGTGGACTCGAACCACGAACCTTGATGTTAACAGCATCCTGCTCTACCATTGAGCTATCGGGGATAACAAATGATATTATATCATCCTACATTTCATTTTAAAAAGGCAAAGTGAGTGGCATATCATTTCCACCATCAGTGCTATCTCTAAATTTCTTCCAATCTACTTTAATTGATATTTTGCCAATTTCATTCATGTAAAAAATTTCTTTATTTTCTACACCATAATCAAATAATTTTTTTGTAACCATGACATCATCCATACAATACTTTTTTAATTCATCCCATTTACCTTCTTTATAGTAATCTATAGCCATAAGTCCATGACCCGTTTTCTTTTCATTTAACGTAGCAAAAGCCACATCATTTAAACCAATGCGACGACCAATTTTTTCTTTTATATCATCCAAAATATCAAACAAAGGAAACACTTCTATATTTCCTGGATAATATGCTTGCAAAACAGGCAAATCGAATGAGCGGATGTTATATCCTACAATGTATGAAGCATTTTCTAAAATTGGGTAGAGCTTATTTAATTCTTTCTCAGTAAAAACTTGCCCTACTTTGTCAGCATAATTGTAAACAGCAACCACAGAAATACCTAACTTTTTATGATCATCAAATTCTCGAAAGGTATGTTTTGTTTCTAAATCAAGAACTACAGGGAATTTTTGCATACTCAATTTACTTGTGAAAGATTATCTTTATAAATTTCAATTTCAAAAAATATTTTATTTTCTTTTGGCGTTTTTTCTGCTTTGTATGCATGATTTAGTTTCTGTTGTAAAGATACTCTCATGTCGTCAACAAGTTTAAAAAATACATCTCTTTCTTCATCATCAACTTGTGGGAACTGTTCTTTAAAAAATTCATCAAGTTTTCCTAAACTCCATAACGCATTGATAAAGTCATTATTAGTAAAATCCAATTTAGAAATATTTCCATAAACTGGTCTTACTTTAAAATTCATCATACGCACTTCACTTATCATTTCATCTTTTGATGGTTTATTCGTTAACGTTCGCTGTTGAAATAACTTTATGCGTTCGTATAAATCTGTTTTGTTTCCGTTATTCATAGAGTATAATTATCAAATGTTAAAGCAAAAATTACAAGAAGATCAAATTGTGGCTATGAAAGCCAAGGATGTAGAAACCCTACAAACCCTTCGTTATATTTTAGCACAGATAAAAAACATTGAGATTGATAAAAAGATAGAACTTTCAGATGAAGAAGTTGTAAATGTTTTGCGAAAAGAAGTTAAGAAACTACAAGACTCAATTGATTCTTTTAAAGCTGCAAATAGACAAGATTTAGCTCAAGAATATCAAGCACAAAAAGATATAATTGCTACATATCTTCCACAAGAAATTTCAGATGAAGAATTAAAAGCCGAAATTCAAAAAATAATTGAAGCTAATAAAGAACTCTATCAACAAAATCCAAGTGCTCTTATTGGTATATGTGTTAGAGAGTTAAAAGCAAAAGCAGATGCCTCTCGGATCTCTGCAACTGTAAGATCTCTTCAATAACCTCTTTAAATTTGCTATAGTGTATATATGGAGAAAGTAAAACGTTTTACTCTGCTGTTTGTCGCCTTATTTTTTGTTAGTGCACTTTCTAAAAGTATCTTTGAATACAGAAAAAATGTATCATTTCATAATCAATACAAACAGGAATATGAAAAAGAAAAGAAAAGAAATATTGAACTACAAACACAGCTTGTAAAGACAGAAGACTCATATGAATTTGAAAAAACAGTGAGGAATAAATTAAATCTTCATAAAGAAGATGAAGTAATTGTTGTTATACCAAATCCAACACCAACCGTTATTATTCCGACTGCAACACCGATACCCAACTATATCAAATGGCTTGATGCATTCATTAAAAATTGACATAGTAACACTTATTCCGTATAATGAGTCATCTTATCCGGGGTAGTGTACGGCTGCACAGGAGGCTCATAATCTCCTAGGCTTGGTTCAACTCCAAGCCCCGGAACAAAAGTTGGATTAAATTATTAGTCTAATACAAAATATTCATGAAGGATTTCCTTCTATCTATAGTCATCCCAGTATTTAACGAAGAGAATAATATTAATACTCTCCTTCAAAGACTTCTTCCTATTGTAAAGAATTATACCTACGAAATTATTTTTATTAATGACGGTTCACATGATAACACTGCAGAGGTTATTAAAGCTCATGCCAAAGAAAATAAACACGTAAAGCTTGTAAGTTTTAATCGTAATTTTGGCCATCAAATGGCACTTATTGCTGGCTATCAAATTTGTAAAGGTGATTGTGTTATTACTATGGATGCAGATATGCAAGATCCTCCAGAAATTATTCCAGAGATGGTTCAAATGTGGATTTCTGGTACAAATATTGTGTATGCAAAACGAAAAAAACGTGCAGTAGATAGTTATTTCAAAAGAAAAACAGCAGAATGGTTTTACAAATTTATTAACTTACTTGCAGATAGTAGAATTCCAGAAAATGTAGGCGATTTTAGATTACTCGATAGAAAAGTTATCGATTTTTTGAAATCTTTACCAGAACATTCTCCTTTTTTACGAGGTTTAGTTGCTTGGAGTGGATATTCTGAAGGGTTTGTTTATTTTGATAGAGAAAAAAGACATTCAGGTAAAACTCATTATTCCATACCTAAAATGATTAATTTTGCGTTAGATGGGATTACTTCCTTTTCAGCTAAACCTCTTCGTACAGCTAGTTATTTAGGTTTTGCAACTGCTACAGTTGGATTCTTAGGAATGTTATATGGCATTATTGGAAAATTATTTTTACCTATTCCTTTTGTAACAGGCTGGACAGGATTATTTGTAGGTATTATGTTTTTTGGAGGAGTTCAACTTATGACTATTGGCATTATTGGCGAATATATTGGTAAGATATATATTGAGGTGCTTAATAGACCTCATTATATTATCAAAGAAAAAGTAAATGTATGAAATTTGTGAAAGTTTTTATCATTCCTGCAATTATGGCTATTGTAGTTTATCTACTTTATATATCTATAGTAAATAGTAATAAGCCACATTCTCCATTACCAGATGAAGGTATAAAAGTAATTCAGATTACGCCTTCTAGTTAAGATTATAATCTCCTATTTGTAGTCTAAAAATATCTCCATTGCCTCCTAAGAAAAGCATGTCGATAATAGTTAAAATAAGGTAAGCACTTACATATACAACAAGTCCTATTATTGCCCATTTAAATGTGCCTTTTGCTTCTTCTATTTTATCTGGGCTACCAAGTGAGGTTAAATACTTAAAACTGCCAATAACAAACATAATAAACAAGACAAGTAGAATAAATGCATTCGTCATGAACAGAAAATTTCCGACAACTACTTCTAAACATTTAAGTGTTGGAATTCCATCAACCATACAACCACTTGCTTCCCAATCTTGAATTTGTGCAGAAACGTGTTGTACAGATAATAAACACCAAGATAAAATTAAAGATAGACTAATATTTTTCTTATATTTCATATTAAATTAGACGTAGATAGGTTCTATTATTTATTTTTTTAAAGCATGTATTTAGTTACATGTTCCAATACCTGTTAATGCTGACTTATTACCACAGGATCCGCTGGCACATTCAGAATTTTCTTTACAATTTGCCCCAGCTTGAATTCCTGTTGGAGCCTCAAGTAATTGAGGAATGGTCAGCTGACATGATATACCCAAACAAATTTTTTCATTAAAAATTACTTGTTCTAATGTCCAAATAATTGAAAGGACACCGACAATAATAAGCATACCAACAACTGCTGCTTGTATCTTTCCTTGTGCTGCACTTACTGCATCCGCATCTCCGCCACTCGTTACCCATGCAAATGCTCCAAGTAACATGTAAAAAAGTGCTGCAAGTCCTGCAATTACAAAGAATGCTCGAATCGTAAAGGTGAGAATTTCTCCCAGAGATGGAATCTTAAATCCTAAATCAGATTCTGAAACAATTAAGTCTGCATCTGGTGTTTGTGCTAAAGTTCCATTTGCCAAGAATCCGAACAAAGAAAATAATAAAATAAAACTTGATATATATATAACTATTTTCTTTTTTGACATATTTTTTAATATTTATAAAATTAGGACTATTAATTACGTACCTGGTTCTTCAAGTAATGTTGGAATTGTCAGTTGGCATGAAATACCTAAACAAATTTTCCCATCAAAAATTACTTGTTCTAGTGTCCAGATGATGGCTAATACGCCGACAATAATAAGCATACCAACAACTGCTGCTTGTATCTTTCCTTGTGCTGCACTTACTGCATCCGCATCTCCGCCACTCGTTACCCATGCAAATGCTCCAAGTAACATGTAAAAAAGTGCTGCAAGTCCTGCAATTACAAAGAATGCTCGAATCGTAAAGGTGAGAATTTCTCCCAGAGATGGAATCTTAAATCCTAAATCAGATTCTGAAACAATTAAGTCTGCATCTGGTGTAGGCGTATTTGTTTGAGCCAAAGCCCCACTTACCAATAAACCAAATATAGAAGATAATAATACAAAACTAGCAAGGTAAATTAAAGTTTTCTTTGTGAACATAGTATTAAAATAAATTAATAGATTAGATCTATTCTAATCTTTTTTTTTAACTGTTGTCAATAGCTTTTTATAACTATGTATTTGATTTAACACGATACTGTAATGCTTCTCCAACATGAGAAGAATTAATACTGTCTGAACAATTTAAATCTGCAATAGTTTGGGCAACTTTAATCGTTTTAAAATATGATCGTGCAGATAATGAAAGTTTTTCTACTGCTTGTTTTAATAATAATTGTGCATCCTTATCAATATTACATAATTCTTGAATATCAGAAGATTTCATTTCACTATTAAATTGTAATTTTGTTGAACTAAAACGTCTTGTCTGTCTTTCTCTAGCTCGTAATACTCTTTCTCTTACTACTTCACTACTTTCTGTAGTTTGAATACTTGATAATTTATCAACTTCAACTGGTGGCACTTCTATATGGATATCGATTCTATCTAAAATAGGACCTGAAATTCTTTTCTTATATTTTGCAATAGTACCTGGGGCGCATGAACAATCTTTTTTTGGATGGTTCAAAAAACCACATGGACACGGATTAGATGCTGCAAGTAATAAAAATCTTGCTGGATATGTAACACTGCCTGCAGATCGAGATACGGTAATAATGCCATCTTCTAATGGTTGTCGCATTGATTCTAGAACGGCTCTTGGAAATTCTGGAAATTCATCTAAAAATAAAATGCCACGATGCGCCAATGATATTTCACCTGGTGAAGGTTGACTTCCTCCACCTATTAACCCTACCCGTGATGTCGTATGGTGTGGGGAACGAAATTGGCGAATACCTAAAAAAATATGCTCAGTTAACATGCCAACAACTGAATATATTTTTGCTACTTCCAAAATTTCTTCTTTACTCATTCGAGGCAAGATGGAAGGAAATGAACGACTTAACAGTGTCTTTCCAGCACCTGGTGGACCGCTTAAAGAAATATTATGAAATCCTGCAGCAGATATTTCTAATGCTCGTTTTGCCAATTCTTGGCCTTTAATAGAAATGAAATCATATTCAAACGTGACAGGATCATGATATTCAGTATTATTCATTACAAACTTTTTTATTAATTTTTTTTTAAGAATGTGTTGAATTAACTCAGTTAAACTTTTTACTGGATAAATATCTATTTCATTTAAAATAGTTGCTTCTTCTTTATTTTCATCAGGTAAACAAATTTTTTTAATATTTTTTTCTTTTGCTAATAACAATAAAGGAATAATGCCAGATACTTTTCTCATATTTCCTTCTAGCGACAATTCTCCTATAAACATAGTGTCTTCCAGTTCACGACTATCAATAATACCAAGAGATGCCATAATACCAAGGGCAATAGGAACATCAAAACTAGAACCGGATTTAGGAATATCTGCCGGAGCCATATTTACTGTAATGCGCGAATCGGGCATTTCATACCCTGCATTTGTTATAGCAGTTCGGACTCGTTCTTTTGATTCATCTATGGCTTTATTTGGAAGGCCAACAATAGTAAACGTAGGGAAACCACGACCGGCGACATCAACTTCTATATCAACTAAAATACCTTGTAATCCGACAATAGCTCCAGAAACAATTTTAGATAGCATAGTATTATGTTACACAAAAACATAACATTATGCATTAGATTTCTACTTGTTCTTGAGTTCTTTTTCGATATAGGTAAATACCTATCATTGTTCCTGCTGCAGCAATAAGTAGCAATAAAATAGAGCCGATAAGTAGAAAATTGTTGCGTTCAGTTTGTTGCGTTTGTTGTGCTGAATTATTATTTGTAACCACAGGTGCTGTATGAAACTCATTTGATACAGAAGAAATTTTTGCTTGAGGTATATAACTTGGCGTTACTGTTTTTCTAGGATCAGTAGATCTGGTTGTAAGAAGGTATGGGTTAATTTTTTCTGCTTCAATAAAAGCTTTGTTTTGTTCTAGCAATTGAGATGTGGTAATTTTAAAATTCTTATCAGAAGCATTTGCAAGCTGATACTCAATCGAATATTCTGTATTTGGAAGAGATTCTGAGGTTATTTTGTAATAACCATTTTGGTTAGCAGTTGTCTGATATACGGCAACCTCACTCAGAGGTACTTTAATCAAAACTCTTGCATTTGGCATTATGTTCCCTTCAGTATCATAAGCAAAACCTTCAATATAAGAAACTATGGGTTGAATTGTTGCAGTATCTGTTTGTTCTTGTGCATTAACTACACCTGGTGTGAATAAAGAAAAAAATTGTTCTACTATTTTTTTAAAATTAAAACTATTACTAATAGTTACTGTTGTAAGATCAACTTTACGAAAAGATCGCTTGTAATACTCACCAGTTGCAAGTTTTGTTTGATCTAGAGTAAAAGTAAAGTTGCCTAATTGATCTGCTCCTCCATTTGCTCTACCGAACGTTTGCATATTAGAACATGCTTCAATATTATTCTGTTTTCTACATGTTTCTATTATTACCTCTGCAAAAGGATGTGAAAGTTTTCCGCTATATATCATTTTCCCATCTGCAGACAACTCTATATCTTCATATAAAATTTCTAACGGATATTCTTTACCAACTCCATCTGCGGGTATAAGTGGAATATCTCTATGTTGAATAACTCCTCTTTGTAAAATAGGTGAAGAGTTATTAAAGTACAAATCTGAATATACTTTTAATGTATTTGGCAAAAATGAACTTTGTTCTGTTGAAGATGGATGGACATAACCAGCTATAGATGGCTCTAAAGAATAATCACCATCTTTTACAAAAAAGATATACTCTCCATTTTTATCAGTCGGAAATGGATTTAAAATAAGAGGATTTTCTGTTTTGGCAAATTCACTATCAAACACATTTTGAGCATTACGTTGTTTTAATAAAACTCTTGCTTCTGGAATAGGTTCCAATGACTTTGTATCAAAAACTTTTCCATAAGGATCCCACGCTTTTCCTTTACAATCTTGAACAGTTGCTGGTGGGAGTGTAGGTATTGGTGTTTTTACTTCAAAATTAAGCTTTGCTTGTTGCTGTCCACCAACTCCCCCAGTTACTCCTGGAGTTGTTGTTACAACAATAGGCGTTGGGGTACTTGCTATTGGAGTGTAATACCATGCTAAATATTTTCTGGTTAAGTTACCAGGAGTATGTGCCTCCCATTCAATTGCCTTAACAGTAGGTTTTCCATCTGCTCCAACTTTTATTGGAACTCCAATAGACTTCTGAAAAACACCATTTATAAGATAAAAAATACCATGTGTTGTAATTGCCGGAGATCTATCTAGTGAATAGTTTAGTTTTTCTTTTAAAATCGAAAAATGATCACATGTAGGACTTGTTGCATTTTCAGTACCACAAAATAATTTTTTATCTTGTTTTGAATCTCCCGTTGTACAGATCGGATCATTTTTCCCATCACCATCTAAATCGACATCTGCACTAAGACACTCTGTGACAAGTATTTCTGAGTTTACAGGTAAATTTTCTAGATCGCTAAGGTCAACTTGTGATCTATGTCCCCAATGAGCACTTGTATGTGCTTTATCATCATCGGTTGGTTCACATCTTTTATTTTTATCATTTGGACCACCGTCACTACAATGAACAAAGTCGAGACATTGATATCCAACGGATTCCTGTCTGATTTCTTGTGCTGAAATATTTGGCACAATTATCAAGACTAAAAAAACTAAAACATTCAAAAGATTTTTTTTAGACATATTATAGTTGTTGCTCTTGCATTCTTTTTTTATAGAGGTATACACCTATTAATGTTCCGGCAGTTGCAACAAGTAATAATAATACTGCACCAATAAGGAACATATTGTTATTGGTCGCTTCTTCCATTGGAGTTAATGGTGCAGAAGTTATCGCCGGCGTTATAGGAAATTCATTAGGTACTGCTGATACTTTTGCTTGTGGAACATAACTTGGTGTTACTGTTCTTCGTGGATCAGTGGTTCTAGTTACTAAACTATATGTATTAATTTTTTCAGCAGTTATAAATTCTTTATTTTGTTGGGTAAATTGTGATGTTGTTATCGTTGCTATTTTTTTAGAATCATCTGCTGAAGTATATCTGATAACATACTTATCATTTGGAATATTTTCCGATGTAATTTTGTAATATCCATTTTGATCTGCTGTTGTAAAGTATGATGGTTTACTCATTAAATCTACATATAAACCTACTGTTGCATTTGGCATAAGATTTCCATCATTATCATAGGCAAATCCTTCTATGTAAGAGATAATTGGTTGAATTGCTTGATCTGTAATCGTATTTCCAGTTTCTTGAGCTTGAACTTCTCCAAATATTGTTTTATGCATCCAACTAATAATTTTGTCGAAGATATCTTCTTTAGCAATGACTGCTGTAGCTAAATTTACCTTTTCAAAAGTTGGTTCATATTTTTGTCCTGGTTGTAATAAGGTTTGATCTAGTTGAATTCTAAAATTACCAAATTCATCTGGTCCACCATTTACAGATGTAAAGACCTGTGGATTGTTACATACTTTAGGATTTTCGGAACAGGTTTGAACAGTTAGTTTTGCAAAAGGATGTGAAACTTGTCCTTCATAAATTAAGAACTTCCCATCATTTGATTGTGATTGATTTCTTGTCAAAACTTTCATTTCATAACTTTGGCCTTTTCCTCCAATTGGCATCATAGGAATATCGTAACGAAGTAGTGTTGTACCTTGATAAAACGCATCAGAATCTTCAAAGAAATAAGCTGATCTTCCTGTTGCTGCATCAAAATATATTTTAGAACCATTTACTGGAATCTTCGTAACATCTGCCTTTTTCATCATGGTATAACCACTTTTTGATGCTTCAATACGATAATACTTTTCTGGAACTAAAAGAAAATTAAAATAACCTAATATTGCTGTCGTGTATGGATTAGATATATTAATGTTTGTTTGACTTGCTAAATCGGCACTAAAATCTGAAGGCATTAATCTATTTCCACCTTCTTTTAACTGTTTTACAACAATTGAAGATTGTGGAATTGGCTCTAAACTAACAGCGTCAAATGTTCTTCCTTCCGGATCGTATGTTTCTCCTCGACAAGATTTTGATCGTTGTTCAAAAGTTAAAATATCTTGTTGTTGTCCACCTATACCAGATTCACCTTTTTCAACAGGCGCACCAGTTGTAAATAAAACAAATCGTCTCATTAATTCATCTCGCGTTGAACTTTGAATTTCTATTATTGGTGGAATGATGTCTCCCAATCCATTTGTTCTTAATGCTTGTGGGGGTGATTTTTTAACAAATTGGCCATTTTCTTGCCAAAAATGTCCATAACCGTCATGAGGACGATTATTATAATCATGTGTTATGGAATATTGTACTGCTTGTTGTAAAAAGCTATATCTTTTACACTCTGGGTTGGTTTCTCGATCTTCCTCTGAACAGAATAACATTTTATCGATATCATCGTTACCAGTTGTACAAACTGGTCCTGTTTTTCCTGGAACACCATCTACACATTCTGCAATATATGCCACAGAGTTAGGGGCTCCTTTTGTACTTGTAGTAGTAACTCTTGTTCTATGAACATTTGGGACTGAACAATTATTATTTTCTTTACACCATTCGGTATCTAAACAAATAAAAGCTGGTCCTTGTCCTGAAAGTCCAGTAGCATTAACGTCATCTTGTGCTAAGACTGCAGAAGATAGAAAAAACAAAGATGATAATAAGACTAAGATTGTTGCTTTAAGGTATTTCATATAGAACAATAGTGACAAAATTTAACTCTATTGTCAAGGTAATAAAATTATACTACTATGAAGAATACTATCTTAATTATTACATTAGATGAAACATAAACTATTACTTATTGCTGTCACGCTATTTTCTTTAGTATCTCCTTTCATCTCTACAGTTGAAGCACAAACTGATACTTTTTCTGATATTTATGAAATTAAAATAAGTCCAATACCTTGTAATAAAAGAGATCCTTCATTAAGTTGTCCTGTTGAATTAAATAATCCTACAGATGGATCAACAAGTATCTATGAAACACTCGGTGAAACATGCGCAACGTCTTATGATGAATTTTTAAAAGATCCAGTTTCCAGTCATTATTGGGTGGAAGATCCTAAAATTACAGAACAAGGTAAAGCAGATGAACGAGCAAGACAATTTTTATATTGGGTTTTAAGTACTAATGCAATTGATCAAGCTCCTATATTAGGAACAATTTGGAGAACAACTGCAATGATTGCTTTTTTTGGAGTAGTAATAGTTGCAGCAATTTTTGGTATTGGATATATTGTTAGCCGTCGAACAAACTATAATTTTAATATTCAAATTTGGCCTACAGTAATAAAACTAGGCATGATGTTGTTATATATTGCGTTTTCTTCAGCAATTGTATTTTTACTCATTCAACTTTCAGAAGTAATGATGAGCTTCTTTATAGATACATTAGGAGGAAGTAAATTATTTAATATTTATTTTTCTACTAACGCAGACACAACAGGTTCCGCAATCGGGCAGACTGAACGAAGTTATATGGATTTTATAGGTTGTCGTGATTTGAATATTCGAGTGCAAGAAGGTATCAATGCTGAAATATTTTTATTAAAACTGACAAATGTTACATATTATGTCATGGGTGTCATGCTTATTTTACGAAAAATACTTCTTTGGTTCCTTTTATTTGTGTCACCATTCTTAGCCCTACTTATGCCTTTTGTTTTAATTAGAAATATTGGTTGGATTTGGATTGGTGTATTCTTCCAATGGTTGTTTTATGGTCCACTGCTTGCTCTATTCTTATATGCAAACAGTACTATTTGGGAAAATGGTATACCATTTGGTTTTGATTTCTCTCGAACAGGTACTTCTGATGGGTACGTCTATCCAACCGGTATTATTATTACTTATGGTGGGCCTGCACAAAAACTTGCCAATTCTGGTGGACAACCAATCGGCGCATTAAATAATGGAAATTATATTGATACGTTTGCTGAGTATGTAATCACTCTTATTATGTTATGGGCAGTCACATTCTTCCCATGGTGGTTACTTCGCATATTTAGAGATTATTGTTGTGAAGGTATTTATGCAATGAAGAATATTCTTATGGCAATGTATGATCAAATGCGTGGACCTTCAAAAGGACCATCACCTTCAACACCTCCAAACTTACCATCACTTAAATTAGATACAGATATCCCAGTAAATACGAATATTAATGTATCTCTTGGTTCTATGGAACAGATTAAGAAAACACTTACCAGAGATTTAACGAAGAGTCTTAATCTACAAGCTACAAAGATGATTGATATTGCTCGAATGGAAACAAATCAGCAAACCAAACAAATGGTAAATCAAAATCTTACCTATTTATCACAACCTGCTAAATTACAAAAACCTGCAGAACGTCAACAATTTATGAATTTACGTTCTGAATTATTCGCACGAGCAATTAAGAGTGATGCTGCAGCACAACACATTCTTGGTTCAATATCTACTTCTGAATCTGAAAAAATACGCGTCCGTCAAGAAATTATTAAATCTCTTCCACAAACAATAACTGTATCCGTTGAACAAATAACGGGCACAGAAACTAAAGTTTCTAAAGAGCGAATTAAAACTATCACTAATAATTACACTCAAAATATCGTTAATAATAATGAAACTATTGAAAATATTGCAAAGACAACGAATGTTTCTAAAGATACGGTTAAAAATATTCTTAATACCTATTCTAGTTACACCTCAATGCCTGCTAAACAGGTTATGACAGCAATAGCTAAGGAGAATAACACAACAACATCTATTGTGAAGAATATACTCACACAAAGTGGAGCAATGAGTAAATATGCAGGAGTTGTTGAACGAACATCTGTGACACAACAATTACCAAAAGAACAAGTTACAAAAATTATTTCTTCTATAAGTTCTTTTACAACAACAACTATTCCTACAGTTATTGAAAAAATTACTCAAAAAGCATCTGTCCCTGCTGAAACTGTAAAACAATTTATTACTAATACATATAATAATTTGCTTACTGATCAGTCCAAACTCCAACAAGTATCACAACTGACCAATATTTCCGCACCACAAGTTCAATCAATTGTCCGATCTTATGTAACAAATATTGACAAGCCTCAAAATACAGTTATTGAAAATATTTCTAAAGAAAATAATGTAGATGCACAAACGGTAACCCGTGTAATGCAAGCATCCAATCAAGTATTACAATCCAATAATGTTGTTAACACAATGGCACAACAACAAAATATTGCTACCGATCAAGCGACACAAATTGTAAATACAATTGCAGAAGCACCAGCGGTTCAAACAACAGAAGAAAAACAACCAATTGTAAAAATTATTGCATACAAGAGTAATGTTTCTGAAGATAAATCAAAGAACATCATTCAAAATATAATGAATGAAGCTTCAAAAGATACAACAATGATTTCGAATGTCCAACAACAAACAGGACTTCAACCACAACAGATTCAAAATGTTATTCAAACGTTTACACAAAACGTTAATCAGCCAGCTGAAACTATTATTCAACAAATTCATGAAACAGCTGGTATTCCAAAAGATAAAGTCCAGTCTGTATTACAGACTACTGCAAATGCTGTTATTTCTGCAAATAATGTTGTTGACGAGGTAGCAAAACAAGAAGGTGTCAGTGCAAAAGATGTAACAAATACGATTGAAACCGAAATGAATGTTACAACAGCACCAGATGAACATATTGAAAAAACAATTACTATTCCACAATCAGTTTCAATTGAAGATTATGAACAAGTAAAAGATATGTGGACTAAACATTATGAAGAAGGTGAAATTCCAGTTTCAGAAACAATACAAACTCGACAAGATTGGATTAGCCAAGAAATTGTATATATTACAAATACGCTTAATAAAATTCTTTCTTCAGACGAAGAATTACGTCAAGAAGGACTGGATGAACTTGGTTTCTTACTCCCTATTTTCCTTATTAATAATCTAAAAGGTGAAGAATTAATTGTGTACTTAAAAGCTAAACTTGAAGCAGCAAAACTAGTACAAAAACTTCTAAAGAAGGAAGAAGAAGTTAAGCAGAGTATGAAGAAGGAAGAAGATGAAGAAGTATTTGTAGATCTTAAAAAAGAAGATGAAGAAGCTCAACCATTGCACATGGATCTAGATGAAGATAAAGAAAAAGCACCACAAAGTATTGAAGATCGTGTACAAGCTGTTCAAGAAAAATTAGAAGACATTCATAACCAAACAGAAACACCACTTTCTATGGATGAAATTAAGAATAAGCTTCAGCAACAGAGCGAAAAAGATGATGAAATGATACAATAAGACATGAATTATTTTGATCAGAAGCAGTTTATTGCTCAAGTCGACAAAAATGATATTATTGTAGGAAAAGTTGAAAAATGGCAAGCTCATAAAGAAGCTATACTTCATCGAGCGTTTACCGTAGCAATATTTTTTGAAAATAACATACTATTACAACACAGAAAACATCCTGTATTTGATTCAGTATTTGATGCAACAATATCATCTCATCAAATTTATGAGGATGACATATTACAATCGGATGAAGAAGCAATCATGAGTACTCTTGAGAGAGAATGGTATATTACTGATGCAGAACTTATTCAAAAACCAACTCACAAAGGCACTGTGTATTATCAAACAAAAGATCCGTTAAGCGAATACACCGAACATGAAATGTGCCGTATATATACTTGTTCTATCAATAAATTAGTACTTCCCAACTTTGAATTTGCATACGGATTTTCTTTGCAAGATCCAAAAAAATTGCAACAAAAAAATTATCCTCTATTTAATCTTCTTGCGCCTTGGGTCCAAAAGACATTTGAAGAAGGTTTATTATAATAAACTAAAATCCCCATTACTTTTTGCTAGAGCATCATCATAGAGTTTCATAAGCTCAAAAATGGAAGAAGAAATTTCTGGAAAAATAAAAGTATCAACTTGTTTAATGGGTAATATTTTGGAACTGGTACTAGTTAAAAACATGCCGTCATAGGTATTAATTTTATTAAGAGGTACCAACTGAAATTTTACATTAAACTGACTTTTATTAATTACTTTTTCTAAACTCATCATCGTAACACCTTCTAGAATCGTATCTTTAGGAGCTGCGTAAATTGTGTTTCCTTTTATAAGATATATGTTGGTACGTGTTCCTTCTAAAATATTTTTATTATGGTCATATAACAGGGCATCATAACAATGCTCTTGTTGAGCTTTTTTGTATATAAAATAACTCGCTACCATATTTAAAGATTTTGCTTGGGGCATCCATCTTTCATACTGATATGACATTAGCTTTACTCCTTTTTTATACCACTTTCTGTCAGGATATAACGGATGTGATGCAAGAATAATACATGTAGCTTCGCCTTGTGTTCCACTTCCATACAATAATAGTTTTATATTTGAGGATTCTTCATCCAATTCTTTAAGATAATTCAGAATATATTCTGTGATTTGTTTCTTTTTAAAAGAATGCTCAAGTGATAATAATGTTGCAGAATGAAAAAGACGCTCAATATGCTGATCTATAAAATAAACTATTGAGTTGCGTACTTTTATTGTTTCGTATACGCCGAAACCATACTGAGATTCTATTTGAGTCAATGGAATGACGGCCTCTGAAGTAGTTTTAATTTCTCCATTTATACAGCAAATATCTTTCATAGCAATCAATTATACTTCACAAAGCATATCTAATTATTTAAAATATACCTTAGAAATAATACATATTGAAATAACAAATATTGATACATGTTATCTACTGAATATTGATTTAGCATATTAGTTAATCTTTTTATTAACCTTTCTTAATACCGCTCGAACAACACCGTGAATTTTAAGTTCTTGCTTGGGATAAAAAGGTGGATAGTTTGGATTTGCTGCTTCTAAAAATGTTGTTTTACCCACTTTTTTAAATATTTTCAAAGTCCATTCACGATCTATTTCTGCTAAAACAATATCATCAGCATTTACATTTTTTTTCTGTTCTATAACTACCAAATCTCCTTCAAAAATACCGGCATTAATCATAGAATCTCCACGTACTTTTAGTAAAAACGAATTATCAGGACTTTCAATAAAATATTCATCGAGTGTTAAATAACTTTTATCTTGTTCAGCAATAATAGGATACCCAGCTTGAATCATACCAAGTACTGGGAGTCCAAAGAACATCTTAGTTGGAGCAAGTTTACGATTAATTTTTTTTATAAAACCATCGTCAATAAGCTTTTCAATATAAGTAGAAATCGTTTTTTTAGAAGCTACATTATATATTTTTAACATTTCCGAATAAGAAGGTAAACGTCTGTTTATTCTATAAAACTTTTTTAAAGGTGTAATTAAATCATTTTCCATACTCAATTTATTAAATATATAACTTAGAATACTCAGTATAGGAAACGATTGTTTACTAGTCAATGGGGAAATTTCTATAAGTCATCGTCAAATAGATGTATAATATTTTCTTATTTATATGAATACTTTTGATATCATAATCGGAGGAGCTGGTATATCAGGATTAACACTTGCCTATTATCTAAATGCCAGTTCTTTAAATAAAAAGAAAATTGCAATAATCGATCTGGAACCATTTAATAAAAAAGATAATTATATTAGTTTCTGGACTAAAGATTCTTATTTTTTTGATTCAATAGTTAAAAAATCTTGGAATGAAATACAAATTTTTTTTAATGATTATCAAAAACAATATGCACTTAATTCCTACTCGTATAAACTTATAAGCGCACTTTCATACAAAAATTATATTATTAAACAACTATCCAAAAATCATAATATTTGCTTTATTAAAGATACGTTATTACGTTATTCAATCGATACTAATGACTTAACCGTTCAAACAAAAAATAATACTTATAAAACTAAACTGTTATTTGATAGTACGTATAACATTCCACAATATCAGACATGGGATCACGTGTTATATATGCATGCATTCACTCAAGAAATTAATACAAATAACAAATCATTTAATCCTAATAGAATGACGTTTCTTGATTTTAGGTCTAGTGACGATTGTTCTTTTTGTTATGCTCTTCCAATTACCAATAATCGGGCTATATTTCAGCTAACTACTATTTGTAGAAATCCTTTATCTAATAAAAAAAATTACAAAAAAGAATTGAAATTATATCTGTCACAAACACAAAAAATACATTCCTATGAGACTATAAATGAACAATATGGAATTATCCCTTTGACTGATAAGGCTTTCCAAAGAAAAATAAATCCTTTTGTCATGAATATTGGGTTAAATGGCGGGCGAATAAAACCTTCAACCGGATTTGGATTTACAAGAATTTTAGAAGATTCAAAATCAATAGTAGATTCATTAGAAAAAAATAATGAACCATTTTCTATCAAACATACACCATCCTATTATTCTGTATGTGACTCAGTTTTTTTAGAAATAATTTCTTCACAACCAGAAAAAATGGAACATATATTTAAAGATATGTTTCAACATTCTCACAATCCTGAAGATATTTTTACATTTCTTAATGAGCAAAGTTCGTTATTTGAAATCATTAAGCTTTTTAAAAATGTGAATTATTATCCATTCATAAAAGCATTACTATCAAAAAATAGTTATAACAAATTTGTACATTAAGCACATTTTTTTTATAATATCACTATTGTTATTAGTTATAATTCATTATTATGAAAGGTTTTCTTGAATTTATTCGTGAACAAGGAGTAGTCGGTTTAGCAGTTGGATTTATTTTGGGTGGCGCAGTATCTAAAGTAGTTACATCAATTGTAAATGACCTTATTAATCCATTTTTAGGTTTAATACTCGGAAGTACCAAAGGATTAGAAGGTGCATATCTTCCTTTCTTTGGAGCTAAAATTACCTATGGTCACTTTTTAGCAGTGCTTCTAGATTTTATAGTTATCTCCGCAGTTGTTTACTTTTTTATTAAAGGATTTAAATTGGATAAGATTGATAGAAAGAAGGATAAATAACATTATAGACAACCTGACCAAGCACTCTCACCACCACGAGAGATCTTAAAAGCTGCTGTTTCTATTGATTCCCGAGCGCCAAATCTCAAATCTGGATTTGTATCCATTCCCATTTGTGATCTTGTACCCTGCCATGTTCCAACTGAAAACTGAAACATGCCACCATATTCACCATTATTTGCACCAGGATGACCTCCAGATTCACAATATGCTATTCTTTTTAACTTATCTTTATCAACGCCGTACTGACTACTAAATTGATCAAATAAAGCTTCAAAATCCGAAGCAGGCAGTGGTGTTGGTGTATTTGTAGGAGTAGGTGTTGCAGTTGGTGTAGGAGTGTTAGTAGGAGTAGGTGTTAATGTAGGCGTTGGAGTACTTGTTGGTGTGGGTGAAGGGGTAATAGTAAAGGTAGGTGTCGGAATAAAAGGCATAGCACGAACTATCTCTTGAGAGCGGGCATGTACTTGAGAGATTATGATCAAAAAAACAATAAAGGTAGTTACTGCAATAATCCATTGTCTCTGTGACAACATACCTTATTATACCATTCCTATCTTAAGATAGTTCATATTTTTCCAACAGCTTTTGATTACCTTGAATTTGATATTGCAACAATTCTGAATATATTCCTTTTTTCTTTGCTAGGTTTCCTGGCGCTCCAGAATCTACAATTGTTCCATTCTCAATAACTAAAATTTTGTCGGCATTTTGAATAGTAGAGAATCTGTGCGCAATGATAATAACAAGACGATTTTTCATAAGTTTTTCTAATGCATCTTGTACTAATTTTTCACTCTTTGCGTCTAGAGAACTTGTTGCTTCATCCAAAATAAGAATTGGTGAATCAGCTAAAATTGCACGTGCAATTTGAAGTCGTTGCTTTTGTCCACCAGAAAGTCTTACACCTCGTTCGCCAATTTCTGCATAAATTCCTTTTGGAAATTTACTCACAAACTCGTATGCATTTGCTTTCTTAAGTGCATCAATAACATCAGATTCCGTTGCATTTGGCTTTCCATAAGAAACATTTTCAAATACAGTTGTTGAAAATAGTTCATTTTCTTGAAACACAAGTGAAATATGTGATCGGATTTCTGCATGAGACATGTTTGCATAATCTTCCCCATTCATAAGAATACGGCCTTTTGTGGCATCATAAAACTTAAGGATAAGATTAATTAGTGTTGTTTTCCCGGCACCACTATGTCCAACAAGAGCCACTGTTTCATTTTTAGAGAGATCAAAACTGACATTTTTTAAGACTAATCCACTATCTTTGTATTCAAAAGAAACATTTTGAAATGAAAGATCTGGTTGTTTAAATCTAGGTTTAATAATTTGTTTTTGAAGTTCTTCGGTCGACTCCAACTCTAAAATTTCAAAATATTCTTTAGATCCTACTTCTGCTCGCTGAGTTTGTTCGAGAATAAAACTCATTGCAAAAAGAGGCCATCGAATTTGATTTAAATACTGAAGAATAAGCACCATTACACCAATAGAAAGAGCTCCAGTAAAAGTATTATAGAACACCATAATGCTAATAATAATGAGTCCAATTTCTAAACCAAAATTACGAACAAAATTAAGAATGTGATATGTTGTGGATTGCTTGTCATAAATAGCAATACTCTTTTTCATATTTTTTGAAACAAATTCGTATTCTTTTAATTGAGTACTATAACCTTTTACTAAACGAATATTATTTATTACTTCTTGAATACGGCCTCGAGTTGCATCTTCAATTTGATTTTTCTCCATTTCTTTTTCTCCCCATTTTTTAGTAGAGTAACTACTGATATAAATATAAAAAGGGAAAATAATAAGAACCATTAATGCAATTGGTACACTATAAAAAGCAAGTAATACAATAATAAATACACTGCGAATAATTGCTGGAATTATAAAGTTTGATGCTTGTCCTAAAAAGTCTTGTAAAGAAAGAATTCCTCTATTTAATTGATTGACAATTTTTCCAGAAATTTGAGAATCAAAATATCCTTGTGGAAGAGTAAATATTTTTTGATAAAAATGTTCTGTTAAAAACTTACCAACACGTGCTCGTACATAATCGCCTAATCGTTGATTTATGGCTTCAAAAACGATAGAAAGAACACTTGATAAGAATAAAAATCCTATAAGTAGATACAATCTATTAATATCTCCTGTACCTTTTGTAATCTGTAACTCGATTTGATCAACAATAAGTTTAATTAAATAAGGAGCAACAAGTGCAAGTGATGTACTAAAAATAATTATTACAGAAATGAGAAAGAAAAATTTATGATATGGTTTTGATAATTTAATTACTTTGAAAATATTATTCATTTTCCTATTGTAGCATATGTATTTAGGGACTGCTAAAGCTTTTTTTATTTATATGACAATCCTTACCTTCCTCTCACTGAAATCATATGTAGAGCAATTAGAAGTATGAGATAGTTTCTTTATGAAACATTCGAAAGGATTTATTAAATTCCACTTTTTGCTTTGGCCTTCAATAATTATAAGTATTTTACTTACAATTATTCTAAATCTTATTTTTTAACTGCAATAATACTTTTGACTAGCCCAAATGATTTTTCAAGAATTATGTGTGCATCTGGAAAGAGGTCTTGCATTTGAGTTATTGTCAATAAATTCCAATCAGGATATGTTTTCTTTGGCCAATAACGATTTAGATAAATAATTACTCTAATTTGCACGCTTCGAGGTAAAAAAATGAAAAGGATCGGTAAC
The DNA here is from genome assembly GCA_964435665.1 of uncultured Gammaproteobacteria bacterium. GTDB lineage: Bacteria > Patescibacteriota > Microgenomatia > UBA1406 > GWC2-37-13 > MFZZ01. The sequence continues at coordinate 67,993 of CAYSZW010000002.1, forward strand.
CATGTATGACTTTCAATTGGGAAATATTTATAGGGTGTTTGAACAAAATAAAATTTACCTACTCGTCTAATTTCTTGAGCAAGTTGTCTTTGAAAGGTGGATGCATATTTTTTAAATTCTTTGTTTGACATATTAAGAATCTTTTTTTTATCACCGGTTGTATGTTCTATTAATGAGTTACAAAATATAATGTCAAAATGATTATTTTTAAAAGGTAAGGGTTTAGTAGCATCAATTAAATGTGTCTTATATCCAAATTGCTTATTCCCAATTTTTAATAAGTTAGGGTTTATATCACTTATAAAAACATTCTTATTTGGCTTTACAAATTGAAAAAAATAATTACCAGTACCTGATCCTAAATCAAGAATTTTATGATTATCTTTAAGATGAAAGTTTGAATTGAATAACTCTGCTCTCCATTTACGTGATTTTCTACTATACAAATAACCCAATTTGGTCAATAATCTGAAGATAAAATTCATCATAATAATTTTATATGATGCTGATGTTATATTGGTGGAGATGCCGGGAATTGAACCCGGATCCGCAAAGGCTCTAAAATAAATGTTTTGCTAGAGATAGAATATTTTTTATGATGCTCAAATAGGTAAATAAACAAACCTTATTTAAGCTTCCGATTTTATTGGTTTCGATCACTATAAGATCGAGAACTTATGTTGACCTACGCTCAGAAAGTTTTAGTGTATAACGGTTACTGAGTATCGCCGATATACGCTACCTAAAGTCTTAAGCAGCAAGTGCAAGTTGACGATTTGCAAGCAAACCATCAAATTTTGCAAGATATGCTTCAACAATAGATAGTGCGTTCTCTTTAGCAGAGTTTGCAATTATTGTTTTTCCATTTATCGTAATAGGTCCGCTCTAGCCATTTATAAAAGTGCAAATCTTCACGTCGAAGCCTGACATCCCCTTTAAGTTTTTATATACTCTTTAATCTCTCTCTCTTGATCGATTTTAATGTCTCGTGCTTTCTCTAAACGCTTTGTACCAATCTCCCCGCGAGCTTTGGCTAGTGCTATAGAAAGCTTAATTTTACGTCCTTTAGTATAGCATGCTATAGGTATAATAGTCAATCTGCCAGCACTTTGTAATTTCGTTTGTAATTTAATAATTTCACTCTTATGAAGTAGTAATTTTCTCTTTCTTACAGGATTATAATCTGGTTGACTAATAAATTTATATGGAATAATTTCGGCACTAAAAAGGATAGCTTCTTGGTCAATAATTTTTACAAATGCACCTTCAAGCTTTAATCCATTATTAAGAATAGACTTTACTTCTCCACCAGTAAGTGAAATACCGGCTTCGTATGTATCTAGTTCTTGATAATTTCTATGGAAAATACGATTCTCTATTTTCATATAGACGATTGTATCATGAAAAAAAGTTATTTTATAGATACTACTCTCAATTTTTTCCAAGATAATTTATAATTCAAATACATGATTACCACTATAAAACAACTTTTTATTCTCCTTTTCAAGTCAAAAAAAATCTGGCTTATACCAATAATTCTGACCTTAGTAATTGTTGTTTTACTTGTAATTGCAGCTCAAATTTCACCTGTTCCAGTATTCTTATATCCATTAATTTAATTACATGTGGAAACTATTTAAGAAATTTAATAATCTATTTATTCAGATTGTTCTAATTCTGTTTTATTTTTTTATAATTGGAATTGCCCGTTTAATTCATCTTTTTTCAAAAAAAAATAGATTCTTCTCAAACTCTTATTGGGAAAAGCCTCAGCTAAAAACATTAGATGTTACTTCATCTTATTAACTAACCATGTATATTTTAGGCATTTCAGCATACTATCATGACAGTGCAGCCATTTTATTAAAAGATGGTGAAATTATTTCTGCTTTTGAAGAAGAGCGATTTACAAGAATTAAACATGACAATTCATTCCCTTTTAAAGCTATTGAAAAATGTCTGACGTCTCAGAGCATTACTATAGATAAAATTGATTATATCTCTTACTATGAAAAACCACTATTAAAATTTGAACGTATTTTAGAAACATTTGTTGAGACATATCCATTTGGCATAAAACCTTTTCTTAAAGCAATTCCAGAGTGGTTTGGCGATAAAATTAAAATTGAAGAAGTTATAAAAAAAAATTTAAAATACACTGGTAAGGTACATTTTATTCCTCATCACCTGTCACACGCGGCTTCTACATTTTATCCATCTCCTTATAAAAAATCAGCAATTTTAACTATAGATGGTGTTGGTGAATATCAAACTACTGTGCTTTGGAAAGGAACTGGAACCAAAATTATGCCTTTAAAAGAAATTAATTTCCCAAATTCATTTGGTCTTCTCTATTCTACTTTTACATCCTTTCTAGGATTTCAAGTAAATAATGATGAATGGAAAATGATGGGTCTTTCAGCATATGGAAAACCGATTTATAAAGATTTAATTTATAAGGTTATCGATATTAAAAATGATGGTAGTTTTCAATTAAATTTAGAATATTTTGCTTTTCGAGAATCATTTTGTATGTGGTCAAACAGATTTGAGCAACTGTTTGGAATACCAAAGAAAAAAGATGATGAATTTACTCAACGTCATAAAGATATTGCTGCAAGTATTCAAAGAGTTTCTGAAGAATTGTATATAAAAATAATAAATCATTTATATGAAATTACTAAAACTGAAAATCTTTGTATTAGTGGTGGGGTAGCTCTTAATTCTTTAGCAAATGGCTTAGTCTATTCTCAAACTCCTTTTAAAAACGTATATGTATTTGGTCCAGCAGGTGATAGTTCCGCTGCTGTTGGCGCAGCGTTATATTCATATCATTCAATTTTAAAAAATAAAAACAGAATTACTTTAGCTCGTCTCGATTTTGGTACAAGTTATACAAATCAAGAAATTGAAAAAATACTCATTAAAAAAAAGTTGAGGTATAAAAAACTATCGACATCCGAATTGATAGAAAAAACGGCAGAATTACTTTCAAAAAACAATATTGTTGGATGGTTTCATGGAAAAATGGAATTTGGACCTCGAGCCTTAGGAAATCGTTCACTGTTAGCCAATCCTTCTGGAGAGAATATGAAAGATAGAGTTAATGAAGTAAAAATGAGGGAACAATTTAGACCATTTGCTTGCTCGGTTCTTGAGGATAAAGTTCATGAATTATTTAAAGTTCCAGAAATTAATCATCACTCACCATTTATGAATTTTGTTTTTAAAGTTAAACCACAAGAAAAAAATAACATTCATGCAATTGTCCATGCTGATGACACCTGTCGCATTCAAACAGTTAATAAATCAGATAATCCTTTGTATTACGACTTAATACACACATTTTATAAATTAACTGGAATACCTTGCATATTAAATACAAGTCTTAATACTAAAATCGAACCAATTGTAGAACACCCTAAACAAGCAATTCATGACCTGCTAACAACAAGTATGGATTATTTAGTAATTGGAAATTACTTAATTAAGAAGCCTTAATTATTTAAAACCTGCATGAAAAATAAAAAAATCTTTGTGACAATTGTTTTATTACAACTTGTCCTTATAGTTTTTATATTCCAAAAAATAAAAGAATATAATTCTCGTATCAACAAAACTATTGCTAAACAAAATATTACTGATTTATTAACTCAAGACTTTGTACTGCATCCGTATATCGGATTTGTTAATGAATATTCTTCTAATAACAATAATATAAATCGTTTTGGTTTTATGGGTCCTGAACCTATATTTCAAAAAAAAGATGACGAAATAATTATTGCTGTCTTTGGCGGATCAGTTGCAAGCAATCTTTATCTATCCCAAAAAGATTTCATTACAAAGTCATTACAACAAAATCCACTATATGCTGATAAGAAAATCATCATATTAAATTTTGCTTTTGGTGGTTTGAAACAACCGCAACAATTAATGATTTTAAATTATTTTTTGGCTTTGAATGCTAAATTCGATATTATATTAAATATCGATGGTTTTAATGAAGTAGCACTCTCTTATAGTGAAAATATACCACAGAATATTTCTTCATTTTATCCAAGGCAATGGAACACATATGCAAGAAATAGTTTTGATGTCTCCACACTTGAACAGATAATAGAAATTGAAAAAATTAAATCTAATAGTAAAAAAATTAAACATTTTTTTTCAAAATCACCACTAAATAAACTATCTTTTATAGAAAACTATCTTATTGTAAATAATTCTAATAAGATTATTCAAAAAGAACTAAAACTCGCAGAATTATTAAACAAATCAAAAAAAGATTATCAAACTACAGGTCCCGAAGCATACTTTAATAATTCTGAAGAAATTGAAGATAATATTATTTCCGTCTGGAAACAATCATCCATACAAATGAATAATGTATCAAAAGCAAATGGAATTTTATATCTCCACTTTCTTCAACCAAATCAATACTTCGTAGGTTCAAAAGAACTTACAGAACTTGAAATAAAAGAAGCATGGCAAAAAGACCATCCATACAAAAAACCTGTGGAAAAATTTTATAATACATTAATTTTAGAAGGCAAAAACTTAAATACCGAAGGAGTCCCTTTTACTGACTTAACGCTAGTTTTCAAAGATGTTAACGAAACAATTTATGTAGATAATTGTTGCCATTATAATGATACAGGCTATCATATTCTTGCTAAACAAATCATTGAAAAAATAAATAGTTACTAACTATTTTAAAAACTTTTTTTAATTACACGGAATTAAATCATTTTTTTTAAAGTAATTTAATACATCCTCAGCAATTATTGCATGTCCTTGAGCAGTTGGATGTCCATCATTAGCAAAATAAAGATTTGGATCTTTATAGATATCAGTTAATCCATCAAAAAATGCTGCATTTTTTGTATTTTGTACTGATTCTTTTAGAAATTGCTTCGTATCTGCAGGCTCATTTGGAAAGGTAATTAATAGTAAAGGACCTTTATATAATTCTTTGAAATTATTTAAAAATTTCTTCTGAATACCTTCAATCTGTTCTCTACCATATTCATCAGATACTTCCTTCATGGCCTTATTCCATGAAGGATATAAAATCCCTTTGTCTACAAATCGTTGGAATTCACCACTTTCCTTCATCTGTTTTGCATAGAACTGTTCTTTTTCAAGCATGATTTCATTTACTTGAGATACATCATCTTGTTTCATAAACCATATAACCATATTTGGATCATATTTCTGGCCACGAGTTGTAAATCTGTTCAATGAATACTGAATATCGTATCCATGCACTCCTAAATTGATAACTTCAAATTTCTGTATGTTATTACATGTAATAGTAGTATTTAACATTTCTTCTAATTTTTCTGGCCAGTTGTCTTTTGTATCAACATAAAGTCCATACGTAAAAGAATCTCCAAGGGTAATAATACGAAAAACCCCTTTTGTATGAGTAACTTCATAGTCAAATCGTTCGTTTAATGCATCGCTATTTATTGTGTATGTAGCTTTATAAGGAACCCAGTCATTTACAATCTCATTTGTGTTAGGTTTGGGTTCGTAATAATACTTTAATATCGGATCAAGTTGAATAATATTCTCTTTCTTAATAGGGTTTATTACAGTTTTACCTTGAATATTTCCTTTGTTAAAAAAAAGTCTGTACCCTAAGAATCCAACAATACTCAATTGTAACGCTATAATTATTACGTAAATTGTTTTTTGTTTCATAACAATATATATGTGCTAAAGTATAATGGAATTTACATTCTAAATTATATATCTATGAAAAAGATTGGTATTATTACATCTCCTGGTGGGCACTTAGTCACTCTTCTTTCTATCGAACCTCTCATCAAGCATAACGACGCATTTTGGGTAACTTTAAAATCAATCGACACAGAAGATATTTTGGAAGATAAAAAAAAATATTTTGTTTATGGCCCAGAATCACGAAATATTCTTAATTTATTACGTAACGTCCTTAAGGCATTTAATATTCTATTTAAAGAAAAACCAGATATACTAATTTCATCTGGAGCAGGTATTGCAATTCCTTTTTTTATAATTGGTAAATTATTCTTTTCAACAAAACTAATTTTTATAGAAGTATTTGATTTTGTTCAATACCCTAGTCTCACAGGTAAAATGTTATATCTAATTTCTGATCATTTTATAGTTCAACATTCTAAACAACTGACATGGTATCCAAAAGCAACATATCTCGGAAAAATAGTTTAGTCTTTACAACAGTTGGCACATCTGCATTTCCATTTAATAGATTACTTACTGCTATTTCCGACATAGAAACGAACAATCATAATCACCAAATTATTATTCAGTATGGTGCAAGTAATAAACTTGATGAATCTGAGTCTAATAAAAAGTATATTCCACCAAACGACTTTATAAATTATTTAAAATCTGCTGATTACATTATCACTCATTGTGCAGCCGGAACTCTGCATGAAATTGCTAAGTATGCTACATGTATGCCTTTAATTATTCCTCGACTTCACAAATTTAACGAGCATGTTGACAATCATCAAGTATTTTTATCACAATCTTTATTACAAAAATTTCCTAAAGAATATCTTGAATACATTGTCACAGAAGAAAATTTAGAAGAAAGAATTAAAAAATATCTTTCAAAAAAACCGAATAAGAATATACTATCAACAATTTTTAATACAAAACCAAATAGCATACTCAATTCATTTATTAAAGAAATTATTTCATAACTAGAACAATCCTAATACTGAATTTTATTATATAAGTAAGAACTAGTAGAAATAGATATTTCAACTTTGTAAACCATGAAGTCTGCATGTGAAAAATATATATCACCTTAGACCATATATTTAGTTTGAGTACAATTGAATTTTTTTTAATCACTTTACTGAATTTATATTGTCTTTGTATCCATGTTGTAAGATTAATATCATGATGATGTTCCACAACGCATTTTTGATCATATAACTTGTATACATTCGATGTAATAATTTTTTTTCCTATTACAAAATCTTCACCAAATTGTACTCTTGGAAATGGATTTTTTAATAAATATTCTTTTCTGTATGCAGTGAAAGAATTAAAGAGTGAATAACCAATAAATTTAGTATATCTTCCACTTTCTATATCTACTTTTCGTTGTATAAAAATTCCTTCAGTATTTGTAAACGTATCGTAGCTAAGGAATAAACAGTCAGCATCTATTTTTTCAATTATGAACGAATTATTACTAGCCAATTGTTTACCAAATACAGCTTTGATTTTAATGTCACGCTTAAAATCTTCTTCTAAATAATTAAATAATTTATCAGTTACTGGGATAACATCTTGAGAAAAAAAACAAATAAATTCTCCTTTTGCCATACTCACTCCGAGATTTCTAGTCTCGCCATGATTAAATTCACTTTGCTTAATTGTGACAATTGTGATTGGATAGTTAAACGATTTTATGATTTTTAGTGTTCTATCTGTAGACTCTGAATCGATAATAATAATTTCAACATTATGTTTTATAATTTTTATCAATTTTCCCAATAAAATCCCAATTGTTTTTTCTGCATTATATGTGGGAATAATGATTGTGAAAGTAACTATCATTTATACTATTATAAATGTCTAAAACTAAAGTTGCCGTTATTTCGCCAATATATAACCCAGCAAATCTTTCAGGATCTGAATATATTAATGAATTAATTGCAAAACTATTAGCTGGAAATAATATTGATGTGACAATTATTTCCAGTGATTCATCTGGAGTAAGATATATAAAAGATTTATTTTCGAGTAAGAGACTAACTGACAGCAAATTGGATGGAATAACTATTAAAAGATTTCAGCATAACGAAAAGAAGGCTTTTTTATATTTTATACTTTCAAAAATATTTTTCTTATTCCCTTTTCTTTCTTTTTTAAGAAAATATTCAGCACAATATTACGGACCGCAAATTAATATCAGAGCTGTCCATTCTTATCTACAACAAAAAGAATATAGGTATATTTATGCGTCACCACTTCCTAATTATATGATTGTGGATGTTATTGAATTATGTACAAAAAACAATAATAAGCCTACAGTAATTGTTAGACCTGATTTCCATGAAAAATTACCTGAATACAAAAGTATTATTCTTAAAAAAGTGTTCATACATGCGGATATAATTCATGTACTTTCAAAAAGTGAGCAACATGCTATTCAATCTACTTTTAAAATATCTCCCAATAAATTTAAAATTATTCCTAATACCATTTATCAGGAAAATTATTCAGAAGTTGAAATGTTAATAGAAAAAGTAAACACTTTCAAAAATAAATATTCTCTTCAAAATAAAAAACTTATCTTATTCGCTGGCACAAAAAACTATTTTAAAGGTGCATTCTTTACAGCTCAAGCAATTAAAAAACTGCATAATAAAAATTCATCTTACTTTGGTATTTTTATTGGAAATGATTCGTTATCTTGGAAATTACAAAAAATTTTATACAAAGATGTCATTCTTGATCTCGGATATGTCGCCGCAGATTTAAAAGAGATATTATTTGCTGCGTGTGACTTATTTTGTATGCCATCCATTAGTGAGGCTTTTGGATTGGTATATTTAGAAGCTTGGCACAAAAAAAAACCAGTTATTGGCAGTAATATCCCCGCCATAAAAGAACTTATTCTTAATAACAAAGGAGGAATATGCGTGGAGTTTGATAATATTCCACAATTATCTTTAGCTATTGAACATATAATGACAGATACAAATTTGTCTTATGGAAAAAATGGGAAAGAGGCACTAGTCAAAAACTATAATTATGAAATAATACAAAAACAATATTTAAAACTATTTACAACATGAAATATTTTTTCCCACTTTTTATAATTTCCTTTATTATTCTATTACTCCCTTCTATTGATTTGGCTTTTATTTTTAGTCATCAAATCGCTAAAATATGTATCTTAATTATTTTTACATATCTCTTCTTTTCAAATAAAATCATTTTTCATAGAATACACAGAAATGTACTGATTGTATTTTTATTATTTATATTTGCGCAAGGATTATCAGTTATAGGAAGCAATGATGTAAATTCATTTATTTCTAGATTTGAAGATATCTTTTTTACTTCGTTACTTTTTTTCTCTTCAATTGCACTACATAATCAATTAAGAAATAAATATATCTTCACAATTTTCTACTCATTAATTTTTATCACAGTTATCAATTCAATTTTCCAACTTATTATTTATTTCTTTCCTTCATTTTTTATAACATTTCTTAGCACTATTATTTCTTCTGGTTATGTTAATTTAATCACTATGAATATTGAAAGGAATCGTGTGTACTTTGATGCCTATGACGAAATTACTATCCCTATACTTTTTTATGTAATTACAAAAAAGAATTACCCAGCTGTTACAACTTCTATTTTATTAATTATAACCACAAGCATAATATCGGTTATATCTTTACTCACAAATTTCAGAACAAAACTGGTAATGATTACAGTTAGTATCCTAAGTTCTTTTATTACATTTATCCCCAAATTTAAAAAAACGGCAATACTTTTATTACTATTCTTTTGTATAACAATAACTATTGTTTATTCCTTTGCATCTAGTCAATTACACCGTACCATTTTTAGTAGGATTCAACTTGAAGACTACACTGAAGATGTAAAAACGCTTTCTAGCAGGTTAGAGCAAGGTCAAAAGGCACTAGAAATTATCACAAGTAATCCTTTCTTGGGAATCGGTCTTGGAAATTATTATTTATATGAAAACTCATATAATGCGTTTACTATCCCAGATAAAAATACACGGAATATTATTCTGGATTCACAATTACCACATAATTATATCCTTATATTAATAGTAGAGTCTGGACTAATAACTGGCACTTTATTTTTATTATTACTCTTTATTTTTGCTAAAAATGATCTGTACATTTTTACAAACAACGGAGATTTATTACATAAAACTATTGTGATTTCTTTTTGGACATTATTTATTTACTCGCAGTTCAACCCATCAATAGGTATAACATATCAGACTTTATTTTGGACCTTACGTAGTATTTTGTTTATAGATTATTCTAATGAAGAAACAACAAAATCACTTAAAACTGCTTGATCAAATGTTAGACTCATACGCTTACCTTTTACTACAGGGAATTCATCTCTAAAGATATAATTTCTATCACTTTTTTTAAGTTTCATTTTAACGGTTGTACGGATATTTACTCGCGTTCCAGTGAATACAGGATTATTTCCACCTAATGTATACACAGCACTATATCTTTCAGTAATATTTTTATCCAATACTTCTAAAATAGTATCTTCACCATCAAAATATGTATCGCCAATAGTAATTGCCTCATATTCCCATTCTTGAGCTAGATCTTTTTCTAGAATTACAATTTTATCTTCATAAGTATTAATAATTGGTTTTTCAGAAACTTGCATTACAGTGCCAGTTACAGATGAGTTTTGAAATTCGTATTCAATAGGTGCTCCAATTGTAATATTTGATCTTTTAAATGTATATTTGTGTGTTGTTTCATTTTTAGAAACTTGCATCTTAACTGTTAAAAGAACTTCATATTGTTCACTAGTTGTATTAGCAAGATTTAATGGATATTTTCTTACTTCTATAATCTCTGCTACTGGACGTTGAGAAAAATTTAGTTCAGTATCACCTTTTTGAAGACTATCAGCAAGCCAAATACTAGGCTTCAATGTACTTGCCCACCACAATCCTTGAGAAACCTTTACTTGCACATAAATAGTTTCTTTTTTAGGATTTAAAAGTTTAAAAATAACAATACAGCCAATTAAAAAGATTGCTAGTCCAAAAAATAGAATAATAATATTTTTCTTAAGAAATATTAAAAATTTATTTTCTTTTTTTTGAATACGTTTCATAATTAATGCTCATTATACAGCAGATTGACTTCAAACAATGTTGTGGCATACTCAATGGTATGTTTCAGCGATTAATTGCACTTATTCTATTTATTTTTGTTTTACCTTTTTTCATTTTATTCTTTATTTTAGTGAAGTTAGTATTTAAACAACAATTCATTTTTAAACAAAAACGATTAGGTAAGAATAAGAAGCCTTTCACAATATATAAAATTCAAACAATGGTCAAAGATGCAGAAGTACTAAAGTCTAGCTACTTACATTTGAATCAGGCAGATGGACCTGTTTTTAAAATATTTAATGACCCACGTTATACCAAAATTGGGAAACTGTTATCTAAAACTGGACTCGATGAACTTCCTCAATTAATAAATATAATGAAAGGAGATATGGCTTTTGTAGGGCCAAGACCACTTCCTGTTGATGAAGCTAAACAGATACCAGCTAAATATCACAAACGGTTTACTATTTTACCAGGTATTACTTCCTCATGGGTTACAAAAGGTTCACATAAACTTTCTTTTGAAGAATGGATGGAATTGGATATACACTATGTTAAAAATCATTCTTTAATTTTAGACTTACATATCGCACTAAAAACAATCGTATTATTATTAAAAGCTCCTTTTAGGCTCCTTAAATAGAGTTAATATTATTTTTCCTAATATAGTAATAAATAATTGCCAGATTTCTTTATTTCCAAATAATAATAATTTTTTATGAAGAGAATTAGGCGACAAACTGATTATTAAAATTAATCTGTTAATTCCACCAAATAATCTACTTTCATCATTAAAAAAACTATCTGATACACAATACTCACCAATTTTTCTCTGTAAATAATTATCAGGCTTCAACAGTTTAAAAACCTCTCCTGGAATAAATGTTTTATAGTAAATGTTAAGAAGCAAAAGTACAGGATATATAAAATTTCCCAACTGATAATTTTTGCCAAAATTAACTAACTCTTTCCACATATCATTATTATTTTCTTTGGTAATAATTGCATGTATAAAAGATAATCTAAAAGCTCCTTTAAAATTATGATGAAAAAAATGCAAACATAAATATACAATAAGGTGTGAAGGTTTTAATATTGGATACTGTGTTTTTTCTATTAGTATATTCTTTTTACTTTTTAAAAAATCCTGGGTCATTTTTTCCATCAAAAATTGAGAATATAATTCTTTTGTTACATTTATCTGAGTCATCATAAAAACTGGTTCCACATGAATATCAAAGACAACTATTACATTCTTTATTTTTTTAAAGAAAGAAATCTCACTAAAAGTTTGTCGATTTTTTTTGCTAATAGAATTATCAGAAATGGCATAACCTAACGTATGAAAATATTTCTTAATAGTTAGAAAATTATCTATGTGAATTAACAAATCACAGTCTGTATAAATTCTTCTAGGAGGATTTTTTTCATAATGTAAATGAATAGGAAGTCCTTTTAGGAAAACAAATGGTATATTATTTTTCTGGAAAAGCTTCTTTACTTTTAAAATCTCATTTATATATGCTGATGATTGCATTAAATAAAATAATTCAGGATTAAATTCAATATTACCTCTTTTAACTTTTTCGAGTTTTCCAATAATATCTTTTTTATATACTTTTGGGTCTGCTTTAAAATTATTTTCTCCTTTAGTAATTAAATATGAATATGTTTTATAAATTACCCTATGAGTTATGTATCTATCTTTTTGTTTAAAAATAATAATGTCGTTTATATTAATATTTTTAAAATGAATTTTTTGAAAATAAACAATATCACCATTCATAAGAAGAGGAAACATACTATTTCCAAAGGTTTTAATTTTTTTACCTGTTAAAAAGAGACTTGCATTTTTCATAAATTAATCTTTTATTGACTATCATTCAAGAATGAACTAATCTGTTACTATATTACCCTATATACTCCTTATACACCTATGAAACAAAAAAAATCAATTCTAATAATATTAATTGTCATTTTAATTTTAATTACATCAATTATTGTTTTTTATAGTTTTAATTCAAAAAACTCTCAAGATTCAACAAGTAATTCAGATTCTGAGGTATCACCTACTCAAAACCCTCTAGAAATGTTAACCACAGAAGAAACTATCCAGACGACGATTGATGATACTGCAAAAAATTATATTACTAAAACATATCCAGAAGCTTCAGAAACATCCTTACAGACTGAAATAGTTGGGAGAGGTTATGGAATTATTAATGCATCATTTTTACTCAACGGAAATCAAACACAGAGGAAAATATATTTAAAGGAATCAAATTCAAGTTGGAGTGTTATTGAAGAATCTGAAGGCCAAATATCATGCGAAACAGTAAAAAGTTTAAATGATCCTAAAAGTATGCTTCTTTCATTCTGTAAGTAACATATAGTCATAAATGTTAATACCCTTTTCTATACACCAATCATAAAACCAATGACTTTCAAATAAAAATATTTCATAATGCGATCTGTTGCTTGAAATATAATTTTCTACAAATTGTTTTGCATATTCTGATCCTTTTATTGCCTCAAGTTCATTATAAATAAAAGTTAAATAAGAGACTTCAGAAGGAGAAGATTTTAATGCAACTTGATAATGTTTTAATGCATTTTGATGATCAGAATTTAATGTATATATATTGCCAATATAGTCTTGGATATCGGGCTCGTTTGGATATAAATTGGATAATCTTTCGAGGTACATACTTCCTTTTTGCATATCTTTTTGATCTTGTAATGAAAGAATATAAGATTGATATGCTGGCGCAGAAATTGGATAAATCCATATTGCCTGTTGGTATTTTTTATTATTTATAAATAATAAACTAGTTGTAATAATTAAAGTTAAGCAAAACAAAATACTTGCTCCAATTGTTGAGATGTACCATTCGTCCTTAAGAATATTTTTTTCTTTATAAATTAATGCTGATAAAAAGAACACAAACAAAATTAAAAAATAGTATTTATGATAGTGACTAAATTGAAATAAAAGTAACAAAGACAATATAACTAATGATATATTACTATCAATATCCTCTCTTTTTTTAATATTTTGAAATATATTTTTAATGAAAAAAATTATTATCGTCAAAAAAATGAATCCACCTATTATTCCATTTTCAACAAAAATATCTACAAAGATATTATGACTTGAACCAGTTGCATAACTAATATTTTGTGCAAACAATAATGAAACGTAATAGTAATTAAAAGTTCCGAAACCTGTAAATGGTTTCAACTTTATAGCTTCAATGGATTGATGAATAAATTCATCGCGACCATTTAGGAATGTCTTATTTTTTAAAATATCAACGTTATTTACAATCACATTCTTAAAAGGTAATTGAGAAAAAATATCATTCTGGAAAGTTGTAATAAGTATGAATGAAGAAATAACTACTAATCCTATTAATATTAGGACTACTGATAACCTCTTTCGATATTGAACAGCATAGCCACTTTTAAAAATTAAAATTGCAACTACTAAAAAGGCAACATATGAAGCTCTTAAAAAAGATGCAATTAGTAGTATTAACAATATAGATAATAAGATACCTTTGATCCATGTTGGTTTTTCTACGAATAACTTGAAAATAAAAATTAAAGGAATAAGTACAAAAGATCCAAACGCAAAATGAGCATTGTCATTATTATGAATATATGCAAATTGAAAACCATTATTTGATATCAGCCAAAGTAAATTTGAAGGTAATAAAAGATTAATAAATAGGGAATACAGTAATAATAAAATTGTCAATACAAATATAAAATGAGGAATGTATTTTTTTATTTCTTGATGATTATAAATATAAAGAAATGTTAAAAAAACACCCCAATACATAAGCTGATTCTCAAAAGCTGTCTGCACATGTATTGCAGTTATTGTAGAAATAGCAGTAATTATTGAAAAAAATGTAAATAGTAATGAAATATAAACAGGAACTTTAATTGTATGATTACGAATAAAATCAATACTAAATAGTACAAACGGAAAAATACCAATAATTATTCTTGCGTACTGTCTTCCATTGGGTAGTCCTAGACACTCTACTATAAAAACTGAAAGAAGGTATAGATATACTATAAGTACAGAAAATGATACTTTCATAACATCAAAAATTATTTTTCAAATATGTTTACAAAATAGTAATAGAATGCTAATCATTAATCTGTTATATTAACTATATCATGAAAAATGGCCTCGTCCGATATGCACCATATTTTTTATATGTTTTTTTATGGATTTTGGCTTTTTGTTTTTCTCCGCAGCCAATATCTGCCCAAAGCGCAGACTGTTCTACAACAACGGAACGTAAAGATTTTCCAGTTTATATTTACGATCAAAGAGCATCAGTGCGATATGGTCCAAGTACTTGTGGCACTGTTAATCCAGGCGCCAATATTTCTCGTGTAAGTGGTATATCTTCTACCTCTTTTTCCTGTGGTCCCCACTCTGATAAATCTGAAGTCTCAAGAGCATTTGTAGCAACATTATTTCGTTGTCAGCCAGGAACAGCAGTTTTTGATGTTACTGCTCCGCCTGGTTTTACTTGTAATAACGCTGCTTGGCGTTATTATCCTACTTCTGGCGGATTTGGGAATGTTGATCTAACACAACCTATACTTGGGACAGGCTGTAGAGTAACTGTTCCTTACCCTCCAGGTGAATGGGAAAGTCAAGCTATTGTAACAATTAATTTGCCAGATCCAAGTTTTTCAGCAGTGTGTAATGGCAATGGAACTGCAACAATAAGTTGGGGAAGCGTCTCTGGCGCAACAGAATATGGTTGGCGACTAAATAATCGTGCAAATGGTTGGGGAAACTGGGCGACAGACTCCTACGGATTCAGCACTGGTAATTCTGCAGTTGTTCCTATAACAAATGGTGAATCTTATGAAGTCAATGTTACATCGACCAATTTTCCTGGGAGACATCCATTTGCAAGCTCATGGTCTCCGGCATTTACGTGTTCAGCTCCTGCTGCAACCTATCCAATAACATATAATGGGAATGGAAACACAGGTGGAAGTATACCAGCTGCTCAAACTAAAACTAATAATGTAACGTTAACGTTACGAACAAATACAGGATCTCTCACCAGAACAGGCTATACATTTGCAGGTTGGAATACCGCTGCCAATGGTAGTGGTACTAACTATGCCGCTGGTGGCAGTTATACAGCAAATGCACCCGCTACTCTATATGCTAGATGGACTCCTAATACTTATCCAATAACATATAATGGAAATGGAAACACAGGTGGAAGTATACCTGCGGCTCAAACTAAAATTCATGATGTAACGTTAACGTTACAAGGAAACACAGGCTCTCTTAGTAGAACTGGATACACATTTGCAGGTTGGAATAGTGCTGCAAACGGCACTGGGACTAATTATGCAGCAGGAGGGACATATACACCTAATACTGCTGCTACTCTGTATGCAAGATGGACACTCAACACATATACTGTCACAGGAACTCGTACAAGTACAAATGGCACAATTACACCCGCTACAAGAACAGTAAACCATGGATCAACAACAACATTTACCATAACACCTAATGTAGGCTATACTGCTTCAGCTTCAGGCTGTGGTGGCTCTTTATCTGGTACTACCTATACAACAGGCGTTATTACCGCCAATTGTACTGTAACCGCAACCTTTACGCTTAATACATATACGGTCACAGGAACTCGTACAAGTACAAATGGCACAATTACACCTGCTACTAGGACAGTAAATCATGGTGCAACTACTACTTTTACCATAACACCTAATGTAGGCTATACTGCTTCAGCTTCAGGCTGTGGTGGCTCCTTATCTGGTACCACCTATACAACGGGAGTCATTACCGCCAATTGTACTGTTACTGCTACCTTTACGCTTAATACATATACAGTCACAGGCAGTGCTGGTGCAAACGGAACAATTACACCAGCTACAAGAACAGTAAACCATGGTGCAACTACTACTTTTACCATAACACCTAATGTAGGCTATACTGCTTCAGCTTCAGGCTGTGGTGGCTCTTTATCTGGGACAACCTATACAACAGGCGTTATTACCGCCAATTGTACTGTAACCGCAACCTTTACAATCATGAGTTTCGCCTTGACTACCAACAAATCAGGAACAGGCACTGGGACTCTCACTTCAAATCCTGCTGGTATTAATTGTGGAGCCACCTGTTCTACAAACTATAACTACGGCACTAGTGTTACACTAAGTCATACGGCTGCCGCCAACTCTCTATTTACTGGATGGTCAGGTGCATGTACTGGTACTGGCGCTTGTACAGTTTCCATGACTCAAGCCAGAAATGTCACAGCAAGCTTTGCACTTATGCCAGATCTAGTACCAGAAACTATTGATCGAGATCCACCAAGTACAAACAGTAGTGCTAGTTATACAATCAGTTATTGTAATAACGGTCCAGGTGGGGCATCAGCACAAACATTTGTTATTCGTATAACAAATACCACAAATGGTATAGTCATAACAAGAACAGTAACGATTCCTGCAGTTGGTGCAGCAAACTGTGGAACAACTACAGTTCCATGTTCTCAATTAGGTGATACATTTGGAGGAATTAACTGTAATGAAAATTCAGTTATTGATGTTACGCTAGACTTTGGGAATACGGTTAGTGAAACAGATGAATCGAATAATACTTCGGCTGGAAATACATTTTCAGCCATTGCTAGTGAACCGTTTTACAAATTAAGCAATGCGTCATTGCACAGATTAAAAAACATTGATGTCTCAATGCCAGTTGGAATACAACCTTATGATGCAGCAGACGATACTTCTGATCCTTTCTTAATTGTTAAAGGTGGTGCAGGTATTACTTCCGCAACAAGTACCATTCGTATACTTCCTGGAACAGGTAGTGTCTCAACCAATAACATTCGACGAGATACGTATACCGACGCAAATACATACTTAAGTGCACTCTCAACATTTACAACTTATGCAAATGCACAAAAACCTACTAAAGTTATTACAGACTACAACCTAATTGGCTCAACAATTGTCAATATATATAATGGTAATCTCACTATTAATGCTGCGCCAACTTCTGGAGCTGAAGACTATGTATTACTTGTTAATGGTAATGTTATTATTAATCAATCACCTACATTTAATACAGTTGCAGATAACTCTATAGCAATTATTGCAACAGGTTCAATCTCCATTAACCCACCAGTAACAACAGTAAATGCAATACTTATTGCAAATAGTATAGACCTGGGGAATTCACCAATTAATAGATTAAAAATTAATGGAAATCTTATAACTAATTCACCAACAACAATTACAAGAAATGTACCAGCTACAACAACGCCAAATTTGTTTGTTGTATTTAATCCAAAAATGTACTTAGATTTGTTGCCACACTTATCTGATATCACAGTCGAAGGTAGACAAGTAC
Organism: uncultured Gammaproteobacteria bacterium; assembly: GCA_964435665.1. GTDB lineage: Bacteria > Patescibacteriota > Microgenomatia > UBA1406 > GWC2-37-13 > MFZZ01. The sequence goes on from CAYSZW010000002.1 coordinate 86,325, forward strand.
AATAGTGTATGAAATTAAAAGAGAATCTTATTTATCTTCTTCTTTTTTTACTTCCTACTCAATTGGGAAAGCATTTTTTTCTTCCGTTTTCTTATATTTTGGGTGTGAGAATAGATTATTTATCTCCAACAATATATCTAACTGATTTAATAATACTTTTATTAACTCTCGTTTCATTCAAAAATTTTCGAATTCACTTTTCTAAAAAATCACTTCTTATATTGCTTTTTATTCTTGCAAATATTATTTTCTCATTATCACCTTGGATTAGTTTATATAAGTGGATAAAAATTGCAGAAATTATTGCATTATTTGTTATATTAAAAACTAAATTAAATATAAAGTATGCATTATTAGCATTTACTGGAGGTGCATTATTACAATTAATTCTAGTTGTTTTTCAAATTACACAACAACACTCAATGCAATATTTTGCATATTTTTTAGGTGAAAGATACTTCTCAATTTCCACACCAGGAATTGCAAAAACTACACTACAAGGAATTGAAATATTAAGAGGTTACGGAAGTTTTTCACACCCAAATTCTTTAGCTGGATTTTTCCTGTTACTTTATACATACATTTTATTTGAAAAAAAATTTAATAAACATATTTTCCTTAAGTACATTTTTATAGCTATCTCTACCATATTAATTCTTCTTTCTTTCTCTAAAATTGTTATTATAACGTTCTTAATAATTACAACATATTTTGCTTCTAAATATATTTCTTGTAGATTTTGCGCTGTTGGAAGAATAATAGTTTTATCTGTATTAAGCTTCTTATTTATCTCTGCTCAAGGAGATCCAGACAGTATACAAAAACGTATTTATTTAATTCAAAATTCTTTTTATACGATATTACAACATCCCTTAACAGGTACGGGTTTGGGTGCATATTTAGTCGCACAAACTCAGTTTCCAATTCCCTATTCCTATCTTTTTTTTCAACCTGTACATAATATATTTTTACTTTTTCTTGCAGAAACAGGTGTCTTATTAACTGGAATATTTACATATATTCTAATTAGATTAATATACCCTCTATTAAAAAATGAAATCGTGGTTGTACTTTTATTAGTGATTTTTATAACAGGTTTTTTTGACCATTACTGGCTCACCCTTCAACAAAATATACTAGCCATACCAGTGGTTTTTGGTCTTCTCAAACAGCAAAAATGGAGTTGAATATGTTACAATATCGATACTAAATTCTTCGTATGCCCGGTCGTCTAACGGTAGGACAACGGACTCTGAATCCGTTTATCTTGGTTCAAATCCAAGCTGGGCAGCAAATTCTACTTACTTTTTTTTAAAAAATAAGATTTATAATTAATTCATGGCACCACCAAAAAAACCACTAATTCAACCAGGTTGTTTTACAATGTTTCTTATGTATGTAGGAATACTTGTTGTTGGTATAACTTTACTTGGATGAAACTTATTTTATAAGAACTTAAAGTAAGTTTAATAAAATAGTCTTAAGATGTGAGTTTTTTATTCTAAGCTCTTCACTAGAAAGTCTGTATGGATATATTCCCATTTGCGCTAATTTTAAATGCGTGCTTTGATAACATCTATTTGCTCTAATATTTTCATCTTCAATATCTTTATCAAAGATTATCATACCGATAAAATATACTGCTCTTTCTGAAATAAAACTCAAAGCCATATTGGGCTCAAATTTAAATTGTTTAAATTGTTTCTCTACTGTTTTTACTACCTTATCTATTAATATAGCATCTAATGGTATAACTCCATTAATCCATAAGATTCCACAGTTATCTCTAATTGGATCAATATCCACAGGGACAGGATGTTTTTTTCTCCAATAAAGTGTTTTTAAAGCTTTATCTGTTGGTACACCTAAAAAAGGTATATCTTCAATGCCCTCAATGGGTTTCCCTACTTTTTTTGACTGTTCTATAGCTTCTGACGTAATAATTTTTAGATTATTAACAATAGGTAAAAGCTCCTTTAAAATAATATTGTGTTTTGCTTGTAATATCTCTTTATTTTCAGAATAACTCATTAAACTTGAAATCCATTTTTCTTTTGGTCCAATTTTTTGCATGATACCTTCATCTAATGGTGTTTTTGAAGTTAGTTCCCATGGATACTGTCTTTTTAAAGATAAAATTCTATAGTTATTTGCTAAATGAAAATTTCCTTCAAGAATGCGATGTAATTTTAATTTCTGTATAACTGGAATGAATTTTTTTAGTTGAGTATTAGTTTTTAGTCCAAATGAAAATATTGTGTAATATTTAGGTTTAGGCACAAGCCAAATTGTCATTTTCGTAATAACAGCCATATTGGACTGTGAAAATAATCCATCTAATGAAGGTCCATTGCCCCAACGATGAACATCCTGTGAAACCGCATTCTGATAACAACCAAACCCTGTATTGATAATCTCGCCCGACTTCAAAACTCCTTCTAAATTGCAACAGTAATTAAATAAATCACCTTGTAACCCTTTACCAGCGCCTCGCATTAATGTGGTAGCAATAATACTTCCATCAGATGGACCGCCCGTTACAGTTACTATCAAATTAGAATTCTTTTTTTTTAAATATTCAGATACTTGTTGGAATGTTACACCAGGTTCAATTCGTATATATGCAAGTTCTTCATTAAACTCTATGATCTTATTCATGTTACCTAGATCAAGAATAATATCACCTTCTTTATAAGTACTATAACCCCAATCTTTACCTTTACTTTGAATTGATAACTCAATATTGTGTTTAGAAGTGACTTGAAGAATATTTTGTACTTCTTCTACTGTGTCTGGTAATATGTGCAAATATTTCTTTTTTATTAGCTTTTTTTTATTGATATAAGAAGATAATAAATCTATTACAGATTCCATATGAATATGCATATTATACGTTAATAACGTTTATTTTCAGTAATGAAGTAGTAATGAACAAGAAGGGATTAGTCCCTGCCCGACCCGAAGGTCGGACAAGAGACTTTTCCAGAAAGGAATATTCAATTGAAAAATTTTTCAATTTCTTCGCCTTGGGGAAGAACCCCATTGTCAACAAAGAACTTGAAAATTCCTGTGTCTGCCGGATCAACCGGCGTCTGAAACTCAACACAGAAACTGTTTCCCGTACGAGTAAGCCATAACTTTGTGTCAGCATTTACCAGGCTAACTCGATTGCCCACAGTGACAATCTTCCACCCTTGGTAGCTGGTGGTAGTAATGTCCATGGGTGAAGGCACATTCTCTGACATCTGTACAGCTGCAATGCCTCCACTCTTAGGGAGCAAAAAAACGACATACTCAGATGGATGTCCTAAACTGACCTGATACACTTGCTCCTTGCCGTTAATTTCACGAATACTTGGAGCGAGGTGATGCCACTTGGAAGCGAAATAATAACCGCTTCCTTGTAAATCCACACCTGCTTGTGTCAGATCTAATTCTGTACCCTTCGTACAGGTAGCGCTTGGTTCACCAACAGGTCGTTGACGAACCATTCCATTTCCAAACTGAATTTGTACCATTTCTTTCGGTACATTTTGTTGGATACTGGAAGTCGTGGCGGGCATAGTATGCACACCCATTGGGCGGAACATCAAAAATGCCACCAACAGAATTACAACCAATGATACTGGAGCAAATTGAGCAAACATTTTTCCTCCTATAGGGTAGTGTCATCATTTATTCAAACTTCTTTATGATGAGCAAATAAAGCCAAATCTAAATTTGATTCTTTTTGCTCATCATAAGATGAATTCCTTTCTGGTTTGTAAAGAGCTATTTATATAACTAATATTTTAAGCAAATAAAACTATAAGTCATATAGATCGTATAATTTTACCATGCCTAGGCTCACGTGTAAATATTATAGGGTATAATTATACACATCCAATGTAGATAAATTTCTGTGCTTATTTTTACAAAAAAAAGGGTGTTTTTTGATTTTTTTACTACCTGTATTTAATACTTAAGAAATTTTTTACAATTTAGATATATCAAAATTATGAGTTAAAATAGTAGAAGGTTATTTTATAAATATATACTTGCATTCGTAATGCTTCAAATAAATAATAAAGAACAGAATATCCTTTCGATAACAGTTTTTATTACTGGCGCAACTACTATGATTCTAGAATTAGTAGGTAGCCGCATTATATCGCCCTATTTTGGAAATACTATTTTTACTTGGACATCTTTAATTGGTATTGTGCTTGGTAGTTTAAGTATTGGGTACTGGCTTGGAGGAAAATTGGCTGACAGACAAATAACCTTAAGCAAATTATCTTTAATACTTTTAATTAATTCAGCAACATGCTCACTTATCTTTCTGTTTGCGAATCCAATATTAAAATTTTTATTTGTAGAAATTAAAAATATTGCCATTGGAACACTTATTTCATCTATTCTGATATTCTCACTTCCCAGTATGATTTTTGGGTTAATTCCACCATATGTAGCTAAATTTAAAATCAAATCTTTAAATAATTCTGGTAAAGCAGTCGGGAATTTATACGCATTATCGACAATCGGAAGCATTTGTGGAACTTTTTTAACTGGTTACTATCTTTTATCATTTATTGGCAGCTTTCAAATTATTTTACTAATTTCAATTGCTCTAATTTTAAATTCAATGTTATTAAATTTTTCTTCGTTACGAATAATAAAAATACTTTTATTTTTCATATATATATGGTTATTATTTACACAAAAAAATGTAAATCTTTCTAAAAATACATCAATTATTAGTTCAATTAATAGCGTATATTCAACTTATTTTATTGCTGATTTACCTGATAAATTAGGTAGAAGGCGTAATCTTCTAGATGGATTTAGAGGTACACAATCTAGCTATATTGTAAGTAATGACAATCTTCAAGTGGAATATACAAAATATTTTACTGTTCCTGCTTGTTATAAAGAAAATAAACAGGTTTTAATGATTGGTGGCGGTGGATTTAGTTATGCAAAATATTTCCTTAAAGTATTTCCTGAAAACCAATTAGATGTAATAGAAATTGATCCCAAACTTACACAGCTTGCAGAAGACTATTTTCAGTTACCTAAAAACCGACCAAATGTAAAGATAATTAATTCTGATGGAAGAACTTATTTAAACAGCAACTCACAAATTTATAATGCAATAATTGTTGATGCCTATGACACAGTCTCCATGCCTTTTCACCTCACTACCAAAGAAGCTTTATCTAAAATGCATACCTCTTTATCTGATAATGGAATAGTTATTATGAATATTGTTTCATCTATAAAGGCAGATAAGGAAAATTTATTACAAGTAAAATATAATACTTTTCAGACTATGTTTCCTTTAGTTGAATTGTATAAAGTAAATTCCAGTCTAGATCGACATGCTCGACAAAATATTATTTTAATTGCCTATAAAAATGCTAATAAAAAAACGTTGGAAAATTGTCTTTTTAAAAATGAAAAGTTATTTAATAACAAATTTGTACTTAATTCCAAAGATAAAACAGCAATACTTACAGATAATTTTGCTCCTGTAGAATTTCTATCAAACTAAATCTGTAAAAAGTATAATCTCATTTTTTTTTATTTTTCTTTTAAGCTTCTTACCTATTAACTCCTCAAATCTAGAAGGAGGTAGGCCATCAGCTGGACGTTTAGCTTCAATATCTTGATCTGTTAAAGTTGTACCTTTTTGTAAATCTTTTTTAGCTACAATACTTCTCCTTACTGTGTAACTGATATTATTCTCATTATGTGTAGGTTCTTTTATCTTATTGCCTAAAATTTTTTTTACATTTCGGATATTATTAATTTTTTCTTTTAATTCTTGTGGATTTGCTGAGGCAATATGATCCGGCCCAATTAAATTTTTATCTAAAGTAAAGTGACATTCATACACACTTGCACCTAATGTAGCAGCCATAATAGCTACTTGAGTTCCTTTTGTATGATCAGAATATCCTACAGGAAAGGATTTGAACTCTTTCATTAGTGTTTGCATAGCATATAAATTTACGCTTTCAAAATCACATGGATAGTCGGTTGTACAATGTAAAAGAATTATTTGATCATTACCATTTTTTGTAATAAATTGACAAGCATTCTTAACCTCCTCTAAAGTACACATTCCAGTACTTAAAATTATTGGTTTATGTAACAACGCGAGCTTCTTAAGCAAGATATAATTTGTTAAATCTCCTGATCCCACCTTATATGCTGGCATTTCAAACTGTTCCAAAAAAGTTACACTTTCAATACCTCCGTGCGGTGTAGAAAGAAATACTATTTTTTTTCTTTTACAGTACTCTATTATTTTTGGATAAAAAACTTCAGGTAGCTCTAAATTTTTAAGCATCTCAAATTGGCTCATTGCTTTACCTATATTTTGAATCTGGTATGATGCCATAGAACCATTATCTGTTACTACCTGCTCAGCTTTAAATGTCTGGAATTTAATTGCATCTGCACCAGCATCAGAAGCGACATCTATCATATTAAAAACTGTATCTAAATCTTTATTATGATTTACTCCGACTTCTGCAATAATAAAGACATCTCCATATTCTTTAATATTCTTATTTGCAATTTTAATCTTCTTCTTCATATTGTTGATCAAGTATTAATATGGCTCTCTTTAAATCCACCTCTGTATCAATATCTAGTGAAGAGGTTTCATCCATAATATATGGAATAGTTTTTGGAGGATAAAAAGTATTTAATTTTATTAATATAGATGACTTTATAATATATATTGCTCCATTAGGTAAATACGTTAATTCCATTTCTCTATTAGTTATTTGTGTTAAATATCCTTTAGAATTTATTGTTTTCAACCATAAATTTTTTTTTGAAAAATCATATACCGAAACCAAGGCATTAGCTTCTTCAATTGTTATTATTTTTTTAATTGCTTCATCAATATGAAAACTAGTTCTATAGGGTGAAGTAGGTTGAAGCAAAACAACATAATCGTATATTTTATTTTCATTTTCCATTAACCAATTAAGAGTATGTATTACTGTCTCCTCACTTGAAGTTGTATCTGTAGACAAATAAGGTGGTCTTTTAAACGGAGCAGAAATAGAATTTTTTTTTGCTAGATCAATAATTTTTTTAGAATCTGTTGTAAGAATAATCCGATCTAGATATTTTGACTTTTTTACATTATCAAATGTCCATGATATAAGAGGTTTTTCTCCAAGTAATTGCGTGTTTTTTTTAGGGAAACGTTTTGAATTAGCCTTTGCAGTTATAATGCCAACTACAGTTTTACCCTTAAACATATGTCCATATTATAATAGATAGATGTTGAGAGTTTTAATTATTGGAGATAATCCTTTCCGGCTTCAAGAGCAACTACTACTTTGTGAAAAACTGCTTATTATTAATCCAGAATATTCATTTACCTTTCTCATTGTAAATAAGCATCTAGTTCCATTTTTCCTCAATAAATCTAAAAGAATAACATTTTACTTGATTGGAAAGAAAAAAAATCTTAAACAAAAGAATAATCTAGATATATTAAAAAGAATACCCTTTGTATTATCAGAAATAATAATATTCTTTTTAGCTTTTATCGATCTATATAAAAACTACTTTAGGCTTAAAAAAATGATCAATAAACTAAAACCTCATATTGTTATTTCAAATAGAGATTCAAATACTGGCATTGAGCCAGTAATACTAAAAATTGCTAATGAGAAAAAGATAAAAGTTGTAATCCCCTATATTGCTTATTCTGACAATATTGGCATCGCTGAATTATATAGTCGAAGGAACAATAAAGGAAAATCTAAATCTTTTTTTACCAAATTCATCATGAAACTATTTCCACAACAAGTTACTAAGCATAAAAATAATGAATTTTTATTCTATTCTCCATCATTTACACTTGCTTATAAATTATTTGGAACATTATCAAAAAATCCATGGTTTATTGGTCATGGATTAAGTGATTTAATATGTGTAGATACATTACACACTTATAATCGATATAAAGACTACAAGATTCCAGAAAAAAAATTAAGGATATTAGGAGATGTAATATTTGACCAACTTTTTAATAATTTTAATAAAAAAAACAAAATAAAAGAACTAATTACTCATAAATATCACTTAAATAAAAGCAAGAAAAATATTATTATTTCACTGCCACAACTTACTGAGTTAGGATTAATTTCTCCAGAATCCAGCTTGAAAGAAATTCATTTTATTTTACAATCTCTTCAAGAAATTAATTGTAATTTACTTATTTCACTTCATCCGCGCATGCATTTATCTGATTATCAATTTCTTGAAAAAATTTATAAATGTAAAATACTTATAGAAAGACTTTCTGAAGTTATTTCAATTGCAGATTTATTTATATCTACTTATTCTAGTACCGTTATTTGGTCTGTATTAAGTAAAGTGCCAACAATCATAACTGATTTTAGCCAACTGAATTATAAAATGTATAACTTTTTACAAACTGTTACAGTTGTTACTAAAAAGACTGAATTTAAAAAAATAGTTAAAAAAAATCTAAAAATTAAAATGAATTTTACCGAGGATTGGAATTGTTTATCACGAGATACCACTTTTGATGGAAAAACTATACAAAGATATAATAATTTATTTATTGAAAATAGAGGCAATTTTTAAGCAAGTGTTGCTTTCTCTATTGAAACTATTATTATTAAAATAGAATGAACAGGATTCTACTTTCTGCAATACTTTTTTTTATCACAATTATTATTATTGAGATAGTATTTTTATTTTTCAAACAATCTACACAAACAAACATCAATTCCGTCCAAAAACAATCCATAAGCCCTACTCCATCTGCTGTTATAAACAAAATGCAATATAAACCTATTAGAACCTATTATGGTCGAGTCATATCATTTAGTCTTGCAAACAATGGATATTTATATGATTTAACATACACAAACATGGAGAATCTAAAAGGCAGTCTCTATTTTAATCAAGAAGAAGCAAATACTGCTACAATTCAATATATTGACAAAGAAGAAAAAATTATAGAAGAAAAAACTGGGTTAGATTTAGGAACTTTGAAACCACAAGATAGATTTGATATCATAATAACAGACAATGAAAATGACACTTTGAACCCTGGTGATAATCCTCAAGAGCTAAAAGTAGATACTATACTTTTTAAAATCTATCAATAACGTTAATATGAAAGATAAAAAAAAATTTATAAAACCCAAAATTAAAAAAGAACTTATAAAATTAAGTGTGTTTTCACAGGATTTTTCATTTGGCTCACCATTTCCAGAAGACTCCTTATTGTTATCTGTAAGCTCTACGTGTTGTAGTGGATGTTAATTATTTTTTTTGAAAAAATTCATCACTTTTTCTTTGTTATTAGGAAAACGCAGTAAATAAAATGAAGCAAAATGCTCACTAAATTGTTGCAGTATTTTAGCACTTACACTCAAAGTATCCTTTTCAACCCATAAATATTCTAGCATTTTTTTAAATATAACGCTTTTATCAGCTACTAACTTTGAAGAAGAACTGTTACTCTTTTTTAGAAAATATATCTTGTTTATTTCGATAGGTTTTTTAAATTCATTCCTAGGAAATTTTTGCAATAACGGACTCTGAAGAACATAATATTTTCCTCCAATATATCTAATAATAATATTATCATCAGCAATAATTGGATAAGAATCTCTTAATAATCTTGCTATCGTGGATTTACCAGCACCAGACCTACCTAAAAAAATTACAGCTTTATTATTAATAATATTTGCAGAGGCATGTAATATAAATCCTGAATTTTTATCCAATATAGACCTTACTCCTCTTAAAATAATTGTAGTTAATTGGACAAAACTTATATACGAATATGTTTCAAAAACATTATCTGATTTTTTTTTAAAGAGAACCACTGAATTATAGCCATCTTTGCCAATATGTAAAGATATTTTATTTACATGAGCAATCTTAATAAAAAAGTTAGATTTTTTTTTATCAAAAAAAGATTTTAAGAAAAATTTGTAATTAGTATGAATATCATTTATTAATGGCTGGAAAAATTTAACTTCTTTTTTTTTATAACTAATTGTGAATTTAACTTCACCAATAGAAAGATAAATGTTCATTTTATAATTTTTTCAGCAAGTAAATAATCAATTGTTTCCAACACTTCTCTTTCCGCTTCAATAAAATCAATATTATATTCCTCCAATATTTTTTTAATTAATAATTCAATTGTCAGACCTTCATCTAAAAAGACTACTATCAGTGTTGCTGTTTTGTTCAGAGTGTATAAATATGAATTTTCAGGATTAAATATTGTTACTTTATCTTTATTAAATTGAAGGACAAACTCTTTATTAAGAGTATATTTTTTCATGAATATATAATAGCATACGATACACATTCATTAATAAATCACTTGCATTCTTGATTTAAACAACTTATAGTAATAATTGCGATGTTACCAAATCCTGATCAACCTCCAAAGAATATATCTCGAAGAGATTTTTTAATAACAGCAAAAAATAAAGCATTACAAATAGGAGCTGCAATATTAGTTGCCCCAACTATTGGTTCATCTCACAATGGAGAATCTCCTGAACAGGCCAAAGAGACTATTAAGCCAGTAGAAAGACTATTTACTCATATAATAACTGATGAAGATTTTTCATTTGAACTTTCATTCAAAGCCTTACCTATCAAACCTACATCTCCATATATATCAACTGATGGGAAATATTATGATCTTGCAAAAAAACAATATGTAGATTCGAATCAATGTACTCCTGAGATGTTGTTATTAGGAAATGGTCCAGCCTTTATAGATGGTAGAGATACAATGATTACTCCGGAATTTGTTATTAATCCAATAACTGAAAAAATTATAGCTACAGGAAACGAGAATATTAATAAATATGTCAGACAAGCAACAAAAAATAATACTAATATAGATACGATTGAAATTGGAGGAATTATTACAGAAAATAAAGCTAAAATTGATGAGAATATTAATTTCACGCCTAGTAAATTACTGAAATTAAGACAATTTGAGAAAGCTATCGCTGACACATTAAATTATGATAGAGAGGCACCGTACAAAGTTATAAATCTATCTTTAGCTGAACGTCTAAAAGCTGGTGCTACTAATTGTCAAGAATTTAGTTTGACTACAGCTATGATTTTATCTGGAGAACCTCTGTGTATGCCTTCAGAGATTTTACATTTTGGATATCAGCTTCCTGACGGAGAAAATAAAGCACATGTTTGTAATGTAGTTAACTTCAATAATTCACCCGTAGTAATCGATAGTACATCTTTCGGAGATGGACCATCAAGTTTAGCTGACTATTTTGGTAAATATATTAAAAATGGTATTAAAATAACAACCCCAATAAAATTTACTTCAGTTTTAGCACAAGATAGCTATCAAGCTTTTCCTTGGCATGATTCAGAATGGGTTAATGCAGAGGCTATATTAAGCATTCAAGAAGCTGGTAAATCAGAAAGTTAATAATAACTTGTTTCTGATCTAAAGCTCTAGTTATTATTAAATTTAACTTTTATATTTTTACAGTTTATGCGTAAATTAAATTTTGGCCATGAAAAAAGCCGTGTCAGGTAAACACCTAACACGGCTCTCTAAGATGGTAAAGCAATGCTTTACCGTGCATAACCACCCAGGGACGGATCCATAACTTTCTCAAGAATTTCTTGAGATAATCCACCCGTAGGCATTACACTTCTTGCTGGACCACTGGGAGGGTTTTCGACAACCCAGTATTGAGGGGCATTTGGTGTTGAGTTATAACAACTCACTCCATCACCTAGCGCCTGCTCGTCTCCTGGATTTAGTCCTTGTGTAATCACAAGAAATAAATCCCCAAATGGCCCATTGCCTACGCAAGTATCATTGCTCGTCACGGGGGCGGCAGCTTCTGCAGCATATACAGGTGCTACACATCCCGAAAGCAAACTTGCCAAAACAGAAATCAAAATTAACAACGTGCCAATCTTACCTTGAGTGTTCATTATTTTTTCCTTTTATAGAAACACTTCACATACATCACTAATAATATTATATAAATTATTATAGGATAATCAATGGTCTTAGCTTCATTTATTAGTGCAAATTACACATTATATATGTATTTCCTGCTGTTTAAGTATAAAACGACATCATCTACCTTTCAAATAACTATTGCATTCTTCATTTTAATAACTTATAGTAATAATTACATATCCAATATGACAGAAAATTCTAACATACTCGATAGACAAATGAATCGTCGTAGTTTCTTAAATGGGATGAAAAAAACAGCTAAACGAGTTGCAGCTACTTACCTGGTGAATTCTATTATTGGAGGTTCTCAAAAAGAACTACCTCCATTTCTTCCTGAAGTATATAAACATACCATTAATGGTGTCGATTTATATTTTTCTCAATTACCTAATAAAGCAACTAAACCTTTTATAACCCCAGAAGGACAAGTAATCGATTTAGCCACAAGAAAAACAGTAGCATATCAAGCTACGGCACCTGATGCATTATTAGTAGGGAATAAACCACCAATTTTTGAAGGAAGAGATATAAGTATTACTCCAGAATTTATCCAAGCTTCAGTAATGGAAGAGATTATTGATAAGGGTAACAAAAATGTGGATTATTGGATAAAAAGAATGACTGAAAGTAAATCTAAAAAAAATGCTTCTAATACAAACTTCGATGAGATGAATCCTGAAATCGCCATTTCAACTGAATCAGACATCGATTTTACTCCAAATCAATTACTAAAACTAACACAATTTACAAATGCTATATCAGATGTTTTAAATTATGATAGATTTACACCAGGCATTTTTAAAGATATGACTTTAGCGGAAAGGCTTGTATCAGGCTTTACAAATTGTCAAGAATTTGCTGCTACTACCGCTGTTATTTTGGCCGGAGAACCATTAAAAATGCCATCTGATATTATTAGATTCGATTATAAAATTCCTGAGAAAATTGAATATGATGAAGTTATTCAAGAGCAACAAACATTAGGTCATATCTGTAATGTAATTAATTTTAACAATACTCCAGTCGTAATAGATACAACAATTTTTGGAGGAGGTATGATGACTTTATCCGACTACCTTAGTAGATATTCTAGAAATGGCATTAATATTACATCACGAATTGAATACTCCTCTTTTTTATCTCCTGATAGTTATGAAGCCTTTCCTTGGCATGATTCTGAATGGATAAATGCGGAAACAGCACTAGGTTTAAATGCTGCAGCTAAGTCTGCAACATAATATAACTTTTAAAATATATAGAAAATTAAAGTGAATTAATATTTATTCATTAAATTATATCCTTCCAATAAGAATTAACTAAAATTTCATTCGCAAAATATGTTGAACTTTTTCCTTCAACTTTTATGTTATAGACCTCTACTTCACCTTTAATATATTGTATAGATTCAACTATTAGCTCTTCGCCATTCTTATCTAAAAGAAAATCATCTTTTTTAATATCTTTAACTCTAACCCAACTATTATTTACCCATATTGGATGATCATTTGTTACTTTAAGATTATTATTTATATTAAAATAACCGTCCGTTCGTGTATGATGTTCAACGTTAACTACTTTAGATCCAAGAGTATTATTAGTTTCTGTATCATATGATAAAACAATATCTCCAATAACTACTTCGTCAATTCTTTTTTTTGTTTTATCTGAAAGTATTATTTCTACTTCAGGTAAAAAACAGACATCAGCTTTACTGGAACTAGAACCTCCACACCCACCACTTTGAGCATAAACCCCAATATCTAGTAGATCATTAAATGAATCCGAAAAACGATTATTATTATTAAAAAAATAGTTTCTAATTTTTTTGTTCTTATTCTTTATTGCTTTAGTATTTTTTTTTAATATCTTTTTTTTCATGTTTATCAATTAATTTTAGTAATAATATATGTAATAATATTATCAGTAATTGGTTTGGTCATATCCATTGATACATTAATTGTAATATTATCACCTATGTTTAAGTCCTGATAAGTAATGTCTTTTTGCTCATTTTCAGATTGTTCGTATACTTTTAGAATTGCCTCCTGTGCGTTACTAACAACAAATGTATTCATATTCTGTTCATCTTTAATATCATTAGCTGTTAAAACTAACAAATTGACATTTTGTAATTGATTGTCTATCAAATATTCAGCAGTTGAGAGATTAAATATGGTACCTTCAAATTGTTGAGTTAATATTGAAGATATGTGTCCTGTAGATCTTGTAAACTGGATCCTTTTAATTGTTTCCTGATCAAGTGCTGAAGGTATGTTAGTATTAACTGCATTTGGTTGAGTAGGTTGTATTACGGTGGGTTTTAAAGTATTTTGGTTATTATCTTTTTGAGCTATTAGCGTTGGACTATATGCTAAATAAATAATTTCTCCAATAATAACTAAAACTAGTATTGATATCGATAATAAAAAAATATTTTTCATGATATAAAAACCAGTATAACAAATTATGACTTACTTCTTCCTAATGCTAAGGTATAGATCACTGATTCAAATTCAGGATCAATATTAAGAAATTTATTCATCGTGTGCTCAATAAAACCTCCGACTGGACAGACAGCTAATTTATATGCAGTCGATAATAAAGCAATATTTTGACCTAAATGACCAGCCTCTATAAATATATAATTATAGCCTCTATCACCATATTTGATCATTGTACGCTGGAAGTATGCAGTTATTATAATGATAACTCCTGCTTTCATAATCCAGGGCATTAAAAACATCTGCTCAATTTCTTTTTTATCGAAATCTGTCATAAATTCTAATCCATGCTCTTTATTATAATAATGATATAGTCCTTTTTTTAAACCATTTACTTTTAAATTTAGAACATATACTTCCAAAGGGTATCTGGCTCCGGCTGAAGGATAAAATCGTTTATCCTCTTTATATCCATCTTTTAAACCGGCTGAAAAATATAAAATTCCACTTAATGTTTCTAAAGATATTGGTTCATCCACAAAATTTTTACTCGATTCTCTATCAATTAAAGAATTAATTAACCTTTTTTTTGGTAACTGTCTAGGAATTTCTAAATGCTTAATAGGTAGACGACTATAACTTTTATAATAATTTTTTGTCCATAATTTTTTAATGTCATCATGTACTGTTGCGTCAATTTCTAATTTAGAAAATGTCTTTTCGTAAAATTTTTGCCACAAAGGTTTAGAACTACCAATTATTTTTTTATAGTTTTTCATAAAAATGGATGAGGAATTGTATTAAGTGAATATTTTTTTATATTAAAATGTTTTGCTACCGCTTCTAATCTTTCATAATTATGAAATAAATTAGATTCGTGTAAAGATAATCCATGTAATTCTGGAATGATTACTTTATAAACTCTAAATCCATTTTCTACCATTTTAGTGTGAGATATATCTGCATAGTAATAATTTAAATTTTTACCTGAAATAATTTTCATAACTGATTCAAGTTCTTCACTAATGGAGTTAAAAGATTTTTCTTTTAATGTAATTTTTTTTGTTTTAGCTTTTAACCAAAATGATAAATTTTTTATAGCATCCAATGGATACCAATGAAAGGCTCTTTCAACTCGGGATTCTATGAGCTTTGTTTTAGTTTGATTTTTTAAAATAGTGCTTTCTGGGTTATTAAAATATGCTCGGACCCAAGGCCTTATCATTAAAGCCTCTGATAAACTTTTTATAATATTTTCTTTCTGATCAAAACTGCAGCTTGCCCCAACAGTAACAGCCGGACCATATCCTGTTCTATCTATTATTATAGAAGTCATAGCTGGCACTTTTAAATCATTTGTAATATCAAAAACGTGCCACTCCAGATTATATCTTTCAAGTAATTTTATTATTTCAATAATCTGAACATCTTCTATTGAAGATAAATCAATATGCGACACAGGTGCTTTTAAAAAATATGCAGTCATAAATGCATCTCTTTCTATAACTTCATATAATCCTGTCAAAAGTGTTGATTCATGTGACCATCCTGTTGCACCACCAGTGCTTATTAATTGTGTAAGCAAAGTTTCTTTCCTATACCTGTAATATGAATAATGTATATATTGTGCAGGTATAAAATACTCTTTATTGTTTAATAAATTTTTACCTTTTATCCATCCCAATAACTCGGTTTCAACTTTTTTATTTTTAATATTTAATGAAGGATTTAAGGCATTACCTTTAATATTTTGAAACGTATCATAGATTATTAAATCTTTTCTAAATGATTCTTGTGCAATTCTTTCAACAGCCTCACTTAAACATTTTAACATTGCTAACTCCTTACTAAAAAAAGATATACCACCTGAATAAATAATCCCAACATCTATTAAATTGTTTCTTTTTGTGTAATTTTTATTATTTTTAATTGTCGCAGAATAATAATAGTATGGTGGCTCATCGTAATAAAAATTGCCATGATATAAACCTTCTAATAGTTTATTTGTATTAAGAAATTGTGTTAACTTTTCTATATATTCAATCCATAATTCATTTTGCATCATATTGTTTTTGAAAAAAAGCAACTACTTTTTTTTTATTTAAAGGCACTTCTAATTCTTGAAATAAATTAATATCAGATTTATTTACAAACTCTACCATTGAGTTTATCATCTGATTATCCTTTTGCATTCTGTCTGGCGAAAATAATTCCAATTTTTTTAAAATCATCTCTTTAGATAAATTTGAAGCTCTCATATTCTTCCCTTGCTTAATGAAATATATTTTTCCCAAATTTATTCTCGCATTATTTTTTTTTATCCATGCTTCTTTTTCAATAAATGGAGTCTGATATATATAATATTTGTTTTTATATTTCCTAATAATAGCACTGTCATCACCTAAAGGTTGAAATATAGAGCTCAACGTTTTCATTATGGTAGATTTGCCAGTTCCTGAAGGTGCAATAAATAAAATAGCTGCATTATTTATTTTTATAGAGGAAGCATGTAATAAGAAACCATCTGTTCTAATTAAGTAATGTAATAATTCTGATAAAACTAAATAAAAATAATTAAAGCTTATGTGATAATAAGTTTTAATTTTTGTATTACTATGTATATCTGAAAGATGCACATATAACTTATTTTGTTTTGCAGCCAAGGTAATATTGTCATCATCCTTTATAGTAAGTTCTGCACTAATTGGTCCAATATTAGAAGTTTTAAAAGAGGCAAATGTATAATTAATGAGTTCTTTTAATATTAATTTTGGATAAATCTTATTTAAAAATTTTCCAAATGTTATTCTTATCTTATAATCTGCAACTTTAAGAACCAAAAATTTTACATGTAAATAATTAAATTTGTCATTTAAAGAAAATTTAACTTTGGGATTTTCGAAGTATTGTTGTGACATAAATATGACTAGACTTCAAAGTCACAGTTATTTTATCACAACCTCTCTTTAAAAAACTCTACTGTCCTCTGCATTGCAGTATTAAAACTACTCCCCGCGATATCATGTTCACCGCTTGAATACTCATACAACTCATGTGGAATAGAAGTTGTATCTAATAATTTCATTAAATCCCGACTATAACCCACATTCACAACGCTATCATCTACTGCATGATGAACTTCTATCGCACCTTTTATATCACCTAAATAATTCACTGCAGAGAACTGTTTCCAAAAAACATTATTCTGATCAAATTCACCATATGTATCAAAAAGTTTCTGTCTTCTACTTTGGCTTTGAGTTACAGTTTGTGGTGGTCTATAACTTGTATCCTGAATACCATATTCTTCTCTATCTGTGTAACTATATACCGCACCTGCCCAAATAACAGAAGCTGGGATATCTGTTTTAACCGCCATAGTTCTTAAAATTACATTACCTGCCATACTATGCCCCCATAAACCAATCTTGTCTTTATTAACGAAATCTGTATTTTGTAATGCAGAATATGCATTTAACGTATCGATAATATAATCAGAAGAAAAATATGCTCCTGTTGCTTCTCCTTCAGAACTACCATGACCACGTAAATCAATTTTAAATACAACAAAACCATTGTTGGCTAAATAATTAACATAATCAACGTAGCGTTCTGTTGTTTGATACACAGTTGGAGGAATATAACCATGAATAAATACAATTGCAGGAAAACCGCCTTCTGGCTCTTCACCATTAGGAATAGTTAATAATCCATTAATTGTTAAGTCATCTGAGTTATAACTAGTTAAATAAGAGGTAAAATTACCATTTTGCGAATATTCTTTCATTTCACCTAATTGACTCTGATAGGAACGTTCTCTTAGTGCTGGAATTGTTAATTCATAAAAAGGCATAGGAGTAGGAGAAACAATTATTTTACTAGCTGATTTACCTACTTTTGGTAACGTATTTGTAGAAATTGGACCAAATTGTACATAGTAGGCTACTATACCAACAATAATTGCTAATATAATACCTACAATTATCCAAATTGTATTATTTTTTGAAGGTTGCTCTATTGCTGGCGCTATCTCCACTTGATCTTCCATTAAGATAGTATAAGGGACAACATACAAATTATCAGTAAAAAATTACAGGGTTTTTATATTTACTTTGTATACTAATAACTATGTCTAAATATCTTGTGCTATTAGGAATACTATTTATTGTTATTGCAGGTTTTTATTATTCTCAAATAAGAGGAAGAATAAAACCATCTAAGACAACAGACGGACAACAATCCGAATCTGCAGTTAAAACAAATACCAACGCACCTGCCACTGAAGAAGTAGCATCGGGACTTGATACACCTTGGTCTCTCGTTTTTTTGCCTGATAACAGCATATTAGTTTCAGAACGTAAAGGAACTGTTCGTAAAATTTCTTCAGAGGGAGTTCTTGATTCTAATCCTTTAGCTACACTTTCAAATGTATTAGAAATAGGAGAAGGAGGACTTCTAGGCATGACCTTACATCCTAAATTTAAAGAAAATAAATATATCTATTTTTATTACACGTACAGAAATAATGGAGAGAATACGCTTAATCGTGTAGTAAGAATGACCTACGAAAATAATCAACTATCTACTGAAGAAATTATTGTTGATGCAATACCTGGCGCCTCTAATCATAATGGCGGAGAAATTGCATTTGGGCCTGATTCCTATTTATATATAACAACTGGAGATGCACAAGAACCATCTCAAGCACAAGACTCAGATTCGTTGGCAGGAAAAATATTACGAGTTACAGAAACAGGTGAAGCTGCCCCTAATAATCCTTTTAATAATCGCACTTATTCGTACGGACATCGAAATTCACAAGGTATTGTGTGGGATGAAGAAGGAAACTTATGGTCTACTGAACATGGTAGATCTGGTGTAACTTCTGGACTTGATGAAATTAATGTAATTAAGGCAGGTATTAATTATGGTTGGCCAGACATTCAAGGTAATGAAACTGCAAGCGGTATGCAAGGACCAGTAATACATTCTGGAAATACAACTTGGGCTCCTGGAAGTATAACTTTTTATAAGAACGCTGTTTACTTTAGTGGGTTACGAGGAGCAGCATTATATAAAGGCTCAATTGAAAATAATTCAATTAATACAATTGATACGTATTTACAAGGTGAATATGGAAGAATTCGCGAAGTTATAGTTGGACCAGATGAGATGATATATATAACAACTAGTAATAAAGATGGACGAGGTATTCCAACTGGTAATGACGACAAGGTGATTAGAATCAATCCAGAAAAACTTTAATGCAAAAGAACTCCCGCACTAGTAACAGGAGTTACTTTTACAAGTCAAATCGACCTTTATTTCATATGCATTCTTCTTCCACCTTTCATGCCTCCGAATAGATATTGCATATCAATATTATTCTCTTTAGCCCATGCTTCTAATTCTGCCTTGTGTGACTGCATTTTAGCTTTTCTTTCTTCATTTGTTAAGTTTTGCATTGCTTCTCGATTTGCTTCTCTTTGTTTTTCTAATTCAGCTTGTTTTGCAATTATAAGTTGCTTTTGTGCTTCCGTAATTTTGCCATCAGTTACAGCTTGAGTAAGCTTTTCGGCCATTCTTGTCTGCATTTCCTTTTGTCTTTCTGTTCTTTCTTCATCAAAAACTGCTTTAACCTCATCTTCTTTTAATCCAAATTTAGTAACTAATTTTTGAATTATTGAAGTATGTGGATCTGTTTGTGTAGTTTGAGCAAATGCCCCAATCGACCCAAATGCCGCAACTCCAGTAAGTACAATTGCAATTGCTGGTAACAATATTTTTGTTTTCATAGTTTCTCCTCCTTTCATTCTTATACTTTACAAGTTCAATCTGAAATTAAGCTTAAGAAGAAAACTTATTTTAAATACGTATCGAAGAAATCAACAGATCTTTGTAAAGCAATATTTAAATTATTAGCAATATTATGGTCATCACCTTCATAAATATACAGTTCTGATTCTTTGCCTGCAGATTCCATCTGTTGTTGAAGTATTTCAGAGAATTCTACTGGAACAGACGTATCTGCCGTACCATGATGAATTTGTACTGGTCCAGAAATATCTGCTAAATAAGAATTTGCAGAAATTGAATTCCAAAATTCTTTATTTACATCAGGACTTCCATATCGTTCCGTTAAACTTTGTCTCCAACCGCCACCTCTTGTACTTGGCGTTATGCTTGGGACACCAGATCTTCTCCATTTAGTAAATAAGTCTTCGTAAGAGGCAACAACTCCCGCCCAAATTACTCCAGCTTTTATATCTTCGCGCGCCACCATATTTCGGAGTGTAATAAATCCACCCATTGAATGTCCCCACATACCAATTTTGTCAGGATTTACATCTTTATATTTTTTAATCGAAGCAACAGCATTCATAACATCAACGGTATAACCATTTGATCCATACCCACCAGTTGCTTCACCTTCAGAACTACCATGACCTCTATAATCTGGCCTAAAAAGAATATATCCATTTCGAGAGAATGCATCTGTGTATGCAATATATCGTTCGGTGGTTCTATATTCTGCAGGTGGAATATAGCCATGATTAAATACAATAGTTGGGAAACCACCTTCTGGAACTTCTCCATTTGGAACAGTTAATAATGCATAAATTTTAAGACCTTCTGATTGATATGAAGTTAAATACCGCTGATAGTTTGATCCTGGAGGAAGTGTTTCTTCTATAACAATATCACTACCTGGGAATTCATTTTTTCGAAGATATTCTATTGAAAGTGGATGTAGGGCTTTTATAGAATCTACTGTTTCTTCAATAATTGTATTTGGTTTACGGAATGTTCCATTTTTTTGAGACTGATAAAACCACACTCCACCGCCACTTAAAACTAACAATGTTACGAATAACAGTAATGTTATTTGTGTTGCTTTGTTACTCATTCATTTATAAAATATAATTTCTATCTGAATTCTAGCTGAAAAAAGATTTTTCTGAAAATCTAGAAGATTGTTTAGTAGGTAAATATACTACAAAATTTGTACCTTTTTCTTCATTATTTTTTACTGAAATAGTACCTTTATGTAGTTGTACAATCTTTTTTGCTATTGAAAGACCAAGACCATACCCGTTATGTTCAAATTTAGATCGAGCTTTATCTGCCCTATAAAATCTATCAAAAATATGAGGAATGTCTGCTTTCTCAATTCCAATTCCTTCATCAGATATCGAAATAGAAAGGTGATTGTCTTTACTTTTTGTTTCAATACTAACGTTACTATGTAGCGGTGAATACTTTACAGCATTATCAAGTAAAATTCTTATCAAATCTTTTAGCGCATACGCATTCCCTTGTATTACCATTTCTGACTTGTCGTAGATAATTTCTATGTGTTTTTCATTTGCTACTGGTTTAATGGAATGAATCGCCTCTTGTATTATTTTGCTCACATCGACTTCTTTAAAATATGCATGGCCATTAGGTTTTTCATATTGAGCAAGTTGGAGTAGAGAATCCGATAACGACTGAAGCTTATTAACTTCATCAATACTTTCTGTAACAATTTCTTTGGCGTCTTTTACTGAAGCTTTTTTATCCCTCAAAAATACCTCAAAAGCACTTTTTAATGAAGTGAGAGGTGTTCTTATTTCATGTGAAGCATCACCGATAAATCGATTTTGCTCTTCCATCATATCTTTAATTGGTTTTAATGTATAGCCTGCCAAAATATACCCTAATGCTCCAGAAATAACTAAAATGCCAGAATTAATCGTGATCAACATAACAACAACTCTTTTGCGTGTTTCTTCTATAAGCTCTTCATTAATAGCCATGTGTTGAGGCACTACTTTAATTTGTACACCTTCTGGTGTAATGATTGTACCTTCAACCAATCTTCTTTCAAAACGAAATCTCTGAGCTTTTTCGAATCGATCAAACTCCATCATTAACAGTTTATAAATAATGCCACTAAATAAAATACTGATTAACATAATAATCAGTAAATACCACGCAGTAAGTTTTAATCTTGCAGAATTAAACATATTATTCGCCTATTTTATATCCAAATCCACGTACCGTATGAATAAGTGATTTACTCTTTGTAAAAGGATGGTCAATTTTTGCTCGTAAATTTTTAATATATACTTCCACAGTATTATGCAACACATCCGCATCATAATCCCAGACATGACTTATTATTTGATCTTTAGTTACAATTTTACGAGCATGTTTCATTAAATATTCGAGTAAAGAAAATTCTTTGCTGGAAAGTTGTATCCGTTTACCAGATCTTTCTACCGTATATTCTCGTGTATGTAATGTCAGATCATCGATTGTGATACTATCAGAAATTAACTTCTTTGGGCGTCTACTCAATGCATAAATTCTTGCTAATAATTCTTCGAAAGAAAAAGGTTTGGTTAAATAATCATCTGCACCTGAATCCAGCCCGTCTACTTTATCTTGAATCTGACCTTTTGCGGTTAACATAAGAATTGGTGTGTGAATACCATTTTTTCGTAAATCTGTACAAATACTAATGCCATCTTTTCCAGGCAACATGAGATCCAGAATCAAAACATCGTATTCTTCTGTTGAAGCTAAATCATATCCATCATTACCTTCATAAGAAACATCTACGGCAAAATGCTCCTGTTCTAGTCCTTTTTTTATTGTATTTGCGATTCTATGCTCGTCTTCTACTATTAAAATTCTCATACCTCTATTATATTCTTTTAACTGAAGTTTCGCTGAAATATTGGTACAACTATTCTTTTCATGATTTGTGTAGAATAAATCTATGACAGAAAAGCGTTTTAAACCACACTTTCATCATCTTAAGAAAAAATGGGCGAAGAAGCATAAAATCCTTACAGAACAACTTTGGGGAAAACATAAAGATTCACTTGAATGGCTTCATAACTCTACAAAAAATGCAGTTGTTGGGTCAATGGCAGGAATACTAATGCTTGCTCAACCTGCTAATTCAAATATATTGGCCCAAAATTTTTTACCTTCAGATTCAAAAAAACCTCAAGAAGAAAAACCAGCAAAATCAAAAACGCAACTTATCACAGAACTTACACCAATTCTTCCGCCATCTGTGCAGGAACTTACACCAGAACAAGAACAACACATTTCTTCTGTTTTAACCGATTATTTCAGTATGAATGTTACGCCAGTATTACAGAACAAAAGATTAAATCGTAGTTATGGATACATTGGGGCAGAACAACACCTCATGAGATATCCAGGTGATACAATAGATTCACATTTTGATACCCAAGACGAAGCAGAACAGTTTTATAAATCAGGTATGGCACCGGGTCGTGGAGCTTGGGGATACTTTGCTCCTTCAGCACAAGAAATGACTGAACAAGACAAACAACGAGAAAAATATTATATTGCTGTCCAAACTTTTTTATCCCCTGGCTGGAATGAAAATGTAAATGAGTACTATAATTTTTTTAAATATAGAAAAATGCTTGTTGTTAATCCAGAGAATGGAAAAGCTATGGTTGTGGTTATTGGCGATGCAGGTCCCGCAGCTTTTACAGGAAAACATTTGGGAGGATCTCCAGAAGTTATGCATTTTTTAGAACGAGTAGATGGAGGAGCGAAAGGTCCCGTATTATACTTTTTTATAGACGATCCTGAAAATAAAATTCCATTAGGACCAATTAACATGCAATAATATGAAACATTTTTATAGTCACATCATCGAAATTGAATCCATTTATACCATTCTAGATGTAATGGATTTAGATCATGAAGAAAAACAAGAACTTATTGTTATTATTGAATCAACAGTTCACCATACTATTATTGATACCGTATTATCTGAGTTATCAGAAAAAGATAAAAAAATATTTTTAGAGCATCTTTCAAAAGAAAACCACGAAGATTTATGGAAACACTTGAAAAAAAATATTGAAAAGGTCGAACATAAAATAAATAGAGCTGTTAATATTCTTCTACAAGAACTTCACCTTGATGTTCAAGAGGCAAAAAAACATATTAATTAATTTATGCGTATGTACGGTTTACTTTTAGTATTTATTCAGTTTGTATCATTTCTACTATTATTTTTGTCCGGCCCAGTGACACCAAATAATGTGTTTTCTTTTTTATTCTTAAGTTTTGGAATAATACTTGGTTTATATGCTCTATGGACTATGAGACAAAGTAAAATACGTGTTCTTCCCAGTGTTGATCTGAAGGCAACTTTAATTACCTCCGGACCATACATTGCAATACGTCACCCTATGTATACTGCTCTCCTATTAATCGGTGCTGGAATGGTTTGTAATGACATTAGTATTACACGTTTCATTATTTATGTAGTACTCATTATTGATCTCATTTTTAAAATTATGTACGAAGAAGAATTATTAACAAAACATTTTCCTGAGTACGAAACATATAAACGTAGAACTGCTGCACTTATTCCTTTTATTTATTGATAGACGTACTTGTTGCTTCTTGTGAAATACCAGATGTAGGTTCTGTAGTTGGCATAAAAAGGAAATATCCTAACACCCAAATAAGAATGAACCCAATTAGTAAAAAAATATATTCTCGTTTCATATTTATGTAATTAATAATAATCTATTACAATTATAGTATGTGGAGAATTATTTACTTCTTTGGTAGGTTTTTTACAGACATATGGCATGCTGCATATTTTGCTGTCATTGATTATGACGCTAAACTACAAGAAACAAAGACTCTTCAAGAACGAGTATTGATTTGGTTTGCAGTTTTATTAATCACAGCATGTATCCTTTTTTCAATTTTATACATGTTTTGGAATATGTTGGATGCAATTGAAGTACAAGGAATTTAAATTTATAAATTACAATATTGATTTTTATAGAACATATGTTCTATAATATCGAACATATGTTCGACAAATCTACTTCTACAAGAAAAAAAATTCTACAAGTAACATCTCAATTATTTTCTTTATATGGTTATGAAGGTGTCACTATGCGACGTATTGCTAAAGAAGCCCATATCGCCCCATCCGTTGTTTATTACTATTTTGAAGATAAAGACATTTTGCTAAGATCCATGTTTGATGAAAATAATACAGAACTTGGCATATTACGTGCACAACTTCCGCCTACAAAAAATGCTTCTCTTATGTTAAATCAACGGATCCAATTTCAATTAGAAAATGCAGAAAAAATTGTCTCTGTTCTTAAATATTTTTTAACATATAGAAAACAATTCCATAAAATTCCAACTGGCTTTGTACCAGAAAAAGCATATTTGCATATTGAAGAAGCACTTAAATATGGCGTTTCTACTGGAGAATTTGCTCCTCAAGAAAT
This sequence comes from uncultured Gammaproteobacteria bacterium, assembly GCA_964435665.1. Lineage (GTDB taxonomy): Bacteria > Patescibacteriota > Microgenomatia > UBA1406 > GWC2-37-13 > MFZZ01. The sequence continues at coordinate 112,097 of CAYSZW010000002.1, forward strand.
ACAAGAACAAGCTAAAGTTATTACTCATGCAATAAATGGATTTGTCCTTGAATATTATCCAGACATTCCGACGCAATCAGAATTAAAAAAACTTGTTAAAACGATTCATAAATTTATTTTAAGAGCAATTCGACGCGTATGAAAAAAATTATTATTGTCGGTGGAGGGATTGGTGGACTTGCTGCAGCAGCTTTACTTGGTAAAGATGGGTATGATGTAACACTAATAGAAAAAAATACAAAAGTAGGTGGGCGAGCCTCTGTATTTAAAAAAGATGGCTTTTTATTTGATATGGGCCCTTCTTGGTATATGATGCCTGATGCTTTTGAGCATTATTTTTCTTTGTTTGGAAAAAAGCCTTCAGACTTTTATAAGCTTATTAAACTTGATCCAAGATATACAGTATTTTTTGACAATAAAAAATTTACATTAACTGCATCGTTAAAAGAAAATAAAAAACTTTTTGATTCGTTAGAACCTAATGGAGGAGAAAAACTACAACAATTTGTTGATGATAGTGAATACCTTTATCAGCTAGCAATGAATAAGTTGGTTTATTTTGACTATGTATCATTACTTCCATTTTTATCTCCTAAAATACTTGCAAAACTATTTACCATGAAGCTCTTTTCTACATTTCATCAAGATGTTTCATCTCGATTTAACAATCCATATCTTCAAAAAATTATTGAATTTACAACAGTTTTCCTTGGAGGATCCCCTTATATAACACCAGCTTTTTATACACTTATTGCTCATACCGATTTTAATTTGCATATTTGGCATCCTGAAGGTGGTATTTATAAAGTTATTGATGCACTTGTTGCACTTTGTAAACAAAATAATGTGACAATCAAAACAAATGAAGAAGTAGTAGAAATTAAAACTAAAAATGGTAACGTAGATTCGATCAAAACTTCAAAAGATACTTATAAAACAGATGTAGTTGTAGCCAATGCAGACTATGCTTATACAGAAACACAATTATTAAAATCTTCTGATCAAACATATCCTCTATCATATTGGGAGAAAAAAACGTTATCTCCTTCTGCTCTTATGATTTATGTTGGCATTAACAAAAAATTAAAGAATGTTTCACATCATAATTTATATTTTAGTGAAGAATGGGATACTCATTTTAAAGAAGTATACGATAACCCAAGTTGGCCTCAAAATCCATCTTATTATGTAAATATTCCTTCAGTAACAGATCTAAATATAAGTCCAAAAGGCTCAGAAGCTATTATTTTTTTAGTTCCTGTATCTCCTCACTTAAAAGATATAGGTGAAGAACGTAATAAACTAGCAGATTCTATTATTTCTCATTTTGAAAAAACAATTAAGCAGCCTTTTCAAAAAAATATTGTTGTCAAAAAATTATTCTCACATCGTGATTTTCAAAAAGAATATAATGCATACAAAGGAGCTGCTTTTGGTATAGCTCATACGCTATTACAAACTGGACCTTTTAGACCAAACAATAAAAGTAAAAAAGTTGCTAATTTATATTATGTGGGGCAATATACAAATCCAGGAATAGGATTGCCTCCTTGTCTTATATCAGCAGAAATAGTTTATAAACTTATAACAAATGAAACCTAATATATTTGAAGAAATTACAAAAAAAGCAAGTAAAACATTTTATGCTGCTACATTATTATTCCCTAAACAAGTTAAAAATGATGTGTTTATTTTATATGCTTTTTTAAGAACTGCAGACGACTTAGTAGATGCAAATCCACCAAAAATTAAAGAATTTGCCTTATTTAAAAAAATGACGTATAACAGATTGGCTGGTAAAAAAGTCTCGAATATTGTTATTAATACGTTCGGAGATCTTGTCGAAAGAAAAAAAGTTGATCATAAACTTATAACAGACTTCTTTAATTCATTGGAAATAGATCTTAAAAAAAGTTCATATAAAAATTTTGAAGAATTACTGACATTTACGTATGGTGTTGCAGAAGTTGTTGGATTATTAATGGCACAAGTTATGAATCTTCCAAAAAAATCATATACTTCTGCAAGAAAATTAGGTCTCGCTATGCAACTTGTCAATATTCTCCGAGATATTGATGAAGACCGCATATTAAAACGTGTGTATATTCCTCAAGAAGAACTAAAACAATTTAATTTAAAAAGTGCGATTACCGTTTCACATGCTTTAGAACAACAAATTGCATTTAAACAATTAATGACGCTACAAATTAATCGCATTTTTAAAACATTTACTGATGCAAAAAAAGGATTTAAATATATTCCTCGTGAATATTTAATAGCTATAATGTCGGCAACTGATATTTATTGTCATATAGCCAATAAAATAAATCAGGATCCATTTATAATATTTAGAAAGAAAGTACGACCATCTCGATTATTTACAACATATACTATTGTTAAAAATTTAATAAAACATAATGTCCGATATTAAAAATATTCTCAGCAATTACAAAAGTGCAATTAATGAACGGATTCTAGAACATATTTCTGAACAAAAAAAACTTGTCGGTTTAGTTGGGACAACTTCCATTGAAGCATTAGATCGACTTGGCAAATTTTCTTTAGGTGGCAAAGGTGTACGAGGAAGTCTTTCTATGCTTTCTGCAGAAATGTTTGGTTTTGATAAAAAAGATATTTTACTTGATATTGCTGCATGTTTAGAAATTTTGCAAGCATCACTTCTTATTCATGATGATATTATGGATAACGATTTAACCAGACGAGGGAATCCTTCCTTATTTGCACAATATATTAAAAATGGAAAAGAAATTGAGGCAAATGATCCGTTACATTATGGTAGATCCATGGGTATCTGTATTGGAGATATTGGTTTTTTTATTGCACTTACAGTAGCAAGTAATGCTTTGAATTCTCATCCACAAAAAGATAAAGCACTTTCATTGTTGTATAAAGAATTAACAATTGTCGGTTTAGCACAAATGGATGATATAACATTTGCTTCATCTAAGAGTTTTCCTGATACAAGAGATATTTTAAGAATGTATTTATATAAAACTGCACACTATACATTCTCTCTTCCACTTTCATTAGGAGCCGTTATTACTAATCAATCTGATAAAACAATTGAACAAATGGAGAAGTTAGGGGAGCATATTGGACTGTTATTTCAATTAAAAGATGATGAAATTGGCATTTATTCTTCTGAAGAAAAAATTGGTAAACCGATTGGTTCCGATCTTCGTGAAAATAAAAAAACATTATTCCGAACATTACTTGAAACAAAACTTACACCACAAGAACAAAATATAATGAATACTCTTTCACAAAAGGAACATATAGAAAAAAAAGATTTATCTGTATATCTATCTCTCCTAGAAAAATACAATATAAAACAAGAAGTTGAGCAAATTGGCAAAGAACATTCTCAAAATGCAGAATATATTGTTAATAACCTTGAAGTTGAAAAAAAACATAAAGATGTAATAACGGAATTAATAACATTTGTAACAAATAGGACTTCATGAAAATTGAGTATTTATTATTTAATATTTTTGTGTTTGTAGGGCCGCTCATTCTTTCTTTAATCCCTATCTTTTTCCTTAAAAAACCACATATGAAGTCGACGCTAGTTGCAATTAGTATCTCAGCGCTCTTATTTCTTATTTGGGACTACATGGTAATAGGATTTTTCTGGACATTTAATGAAAAATATATTTTAGGTTACCGTATTTTTAATATTCCAATTGAAGAAATACTTTTCTTTTTTACAGTTCCTTATTCTTGTTTACTAGTTTGGGAAAATTGGAAACGCACTTTTCACAATGAAAGTAAAATCTTTCTAAGATTATTTCTTGTTATAACAATCGTTATTTTAATGTTTTTTCTGTATCACTTAACTTATAGTTTTGTTGTTTTATTAGTCTTTCTCTTTGTGATTATTATTGATATTGCATTTAAATTGCATTTATTTAATTCATTACAGTTTCAATCATTTCTAGGAATTGTCATTATTCTTACCCTTATAACCAATAGTTATTTAACTGCAAGACCAATCGTTTTATATAACGAGGCTGTTAAAACAAATATACTAATTTCTACTGTACCTATTGAAGATGTGGTTTATGGCTTAGCATTAATCTCTTTGGTGGTTATTTTGTATGAAAAACGACTATTTCAGAATAAAGAAAGTTGAGCTTTTTTCTCTTTCCATTTCTTTTGTTGTTTGAACCTCTTCTCTATTACTTCATCCTCAATATGTGTTACACATTTTAGATGAGTCAAAAATTGTGATATATGCGTTTTCTTCTTTCCCCTTTCTTGTGCTGACAACAAATATACGTTATGCTTCGCTCTTGTCATTGCTACATAAAATAATCTTTTTTCTTCTTCAATTAAAGCTACTTCTCCCCTTCTCATAAATGGAATACTTCCCTCCTCTACTCCGACTATAAAAACTTCAGAAAATTCTAATCCTTTTGCAGCATGAATCGTCATTAAAGACACTTTATCAATATGTTGATCATAAAATTCATGGGCTTCTAGATAATCTAAATACTCTATCGCATGTTGTAATCCATTGTTAGGCATATCAAACTGTGTGAAGATGCTAATAAACATGTGGATATTATCAAAGTTTGGAGCTTTGGAATTAATATATTCCTTTATAATTTTTGTGTTTGTTATTTTGTGGATAATTTCTGATAATTTTGTTGATTTTAGCTCATTTTTAGTGCTTTTTAAATCGCTCATAAATGTGGATACAAGGTTTATATCTTTTTTTGAATGGCAATATAAAGGTATAGAAAAAAGTAAGTTATTAACAAAGTTGTTATTATCTTTTTTGTATAGTTGTGTTAACAATTTTTTTGTTTTTGTGGTTAATCCAAGGACGCTTGAAGTTAGGAGTTCAAGTACTATTTCATGAGAATTTGATTGAAAATAACGTAGACTCAGAATAATATAACGTATTTCAGGTCTATTATATAAAGACTCATCACCAATTATTTGGTATGGGATTGCTGAAGTTGCAAATATTTGTTCCAGAATTCTTCCAAACGAATGAGTTCTGTAAATAATCGCAAAATCTTTAAAAGACAATGTACTTTTTTTAGCATTTAAGTTACTCCCAGCTTTAAGTAAATCCGTTCCACCAATTAATGAATCTATTTTTGAGACAATCCATTCAGCCTCTGTATACTCGTTAATTGTTTTAATATGACTAACAGATCCTTCTTGTTTAGAATACGAGACAGGACTAATAACATGTGGAAATAATGATGAACTTGTATCAATAATACTTTTATCTGAACGATAATTTGTTGTTAAATGTATCTTTGTATGTTCGGGAAAGTCAGTTTCTATTTTCTTAAAAATATCTCTATCTGCACCTCGAAACGAGTAAATGGCCTGTAACGGATCACCAATAACAAATAACTTGTTATTTTTTAACAACAACTTTATAATTTCATACTGCAATATGTTTGTATCCTGAAATTCATCTACAAGAACATATATAAAATTTCGTGTGATATTATTCTCCTTGAGATGATTATATAGTTGAATAAGAAGATCATCATAATCAATAAATCCTTTTTTAAGTAGTAATTTATTATATGAATCCACTAATTTATTAGATTTTGTTTGCAGATCATTTTTATAACGTGTTATTGTTAGTAGCACTTCATTTACATCTTTTTTTGTTGTTTTTTTATCTGATTCAAACAATTCATGCAATAATTCAAATCTTTCTTTTTCTGTAATTATTTTTTTTGAATTTCCTAAAAGATCAAGAGCTAAGGAGTGAAATGTAGATATATATGGCTTTATAGAAAGATATCCTAATCTTTCTTTCATTTCAGTTGCAGCTTTTTTTGTAAAAGTAAGTGCTAAAATTTGTGAAGGATCAATGAGTTTTACTTCAATTAAGTACTGAATACGTGCAGTTAATGTTTTTGTTTTGCCAGTTCCCGGACCAGCAACAATGATGACTATTCCTTCGGATTTTACAGCCAATTGTTGATCCGTATTTAATTCTTTCAAAAAATCCATGTTGGTATATTCTACTAAAGCAAACTTAATTGATCACCGGCCTGTATTCGTTCCGTATCATCTTTAAAAAGCTTTATAACCCCATACACACCATCATAACCCGGTTCTATATGGACATCGCCATTTCGCATCCTTTGGATGACATTTCCCAACTCCACAAATCCTTTCGACTTTATTTGTTCAATGGAAAGTTTTCGTAAAATACTAAACTCATCACCTAGTTGAGTATATATCCGTTGATATTCTTGGGTAACACCTTTTGTGCCTACTTTTTTACCTTGCATCTCTGCAATAATTTCGGGTAAAGGAATAATATATTCTACTGATTTTCCATTTTTGTGGATATTTTCTACAGGATAATCTGCAACTTCTTCTACTCTATAATCAACTCCTACTGTAAGCTCTTTATGGCAAACTGGACATATACCATTGTGCTCCTTTGTTTCATTTGGCGTGAATCTAATATTACAAAGCCTATGTCCATCGTAATGGTATTTGCCTTCTTGAGGAAAAAATTCTATAGTTCCGACTAATCGAGTATCATTGGTTTTAATTGCATCAATAATATCTTTATACTCTAATTCTGCATTTACTATTGTTGCTTCACGACCTAATTTTTGAGGTGAATGAGCGTCTGAATTAGAAAGGATTGTCCGATTTCTTAATTCTTCAAGCCTCCAGTTCATAAACGGATCAGAAGAAAGACCAGTTTCTATTGCTTTTACTTCTGTTGCTAAATCTTCAAATGCTTCTTTTATTGAGTTAAATCCAGATTTAGAGCCAAACATGGCAAACCAAGGAGTCCAAATATGTGCAGGGAAAAACAAACTATCTGTATGAGAATCTAACGTCATTGCCAATAAATCTTTACTATCCATGCCTAAAATTGGCCTTCCATCAGCTTTTAAATTACCAATCCTATCTAACTTTGAATTGATAATAGATGCAGTCTCAAAATTAGGAACGACAATACAATTATGAAGCTTTCGGACTTCTCCACCTTTTGAATAAATATTGCTAATTTCTACTGTTAAAACAAACCGAATGATATTATTACGAACTGATTCTGGCAATGTTTTATCAATTTCATGTGCAATTTCATCTTTCAGTTTATATAACCCACCTTCTGTAGGAATCATTTTCTCCTTCATTTCTACAAACCAACCAGAATGTGTAAAATCGCCCGTTCCAATTATATTAATCCCTTTTATTTTTCCCCAATAATAAAGGCCTTCTATTGTACTATCCTTACTTGTTGCTCTGGAGTGATGAGAATGAATATGAAGATCAACAATATATTGCATGAATCACATTATAACCAACGTCTCACTGTTTTTTTATACTGTATATATTTTTCACCAAAATATTTTTCAAGTAACGCTTCTTCAATTTTAATTGCTCGTCCGAAGTAATCAAATGGAAGTAATACAAGTAAAACTAAATAACTTTGTAATGCCAAAAAATATCCCGTTATCATTATTAATAAACTCACATAAATGGGATTTCTTGAAAAAGCAAAAGGTCCAGTTGTTATTAATATATCTTGACGTTTAATATTATGTTGTCCAGGAACTCCCCAGACAGTACTCATTTCGAGTCTCGACCATATTGCTAACCCACCACCTAATACAAATAACAATAGTCCAAAATAAAGTCCAATACTACCACCTGGTAATTTAATTTGAGGGAAATATTTAAACAGTACGTATTGCGCCATTAAGGTCAAGATATAAATAAAGAAAATAATTATTTTTTTAAAATCTACATAATAAGAAGCTTTTTCAGATGTTGTGCGAGGATCAGTCATGAACCAGAATAGACCTACAAAAAAAATGCCTGATGTAAGTATATAAAATAACGGTAAACCCGACATGAGTTTATTATACTACTTATTTTCTTTTAAATAATTTATGTAAATACGCTATTGGTACTTCAACTTGAGTAGGTCTACCATGAGGGCAAGTGTATGGATTCTGAGTTTTTTGCAATTGTGCTATTAATTCATTGCATTGCTGTGAGGATAAATGATCTCCTGCTTCAACAGCGCTACGACAGGCAAGATATGCTAATAATTTATGACTAATATAATCAAATGTTATTTGATCTCCTTTATCTAATAATTCATCTATAACTTCCCGTAAAATTTTACCTAAATTATTATCTTGTAATAATACTGGGACAGCTATAAATTCTATGTGCTCATCGTGTATTATATAACTAAATCCGGCTTTTAATAGAATTTCTTGAAATTCTTCTAAAAGTATTTTTTCACTATATGAAATTGGTATGGTAATAGTTTTTTTTAGACTAAAAGCTTCACCATTTTTAATTTCTTGTTTAAAAGATTTTTCTAATTCTTCATACAGAATGCGCTCATGAACCGCATGTTGATCAAAAAACAAAATCCCATTTTGAACCGGTACTGCAATATACAGATTGTGAAATTGAAAATAAGACTGATGAGTTGGTATAGTTGCAAGAGTGTTTTTTTGGATGGATTTTTTAAGTTTTTTTGCAGCATATGTATTTGTTCCACCCTCACGGATTTGCCATGTATCAAAATCTTTTTCATCACCACTCCATCTTTTGTCATAAAACTTTAAATCAGCTTCTGAAAGCGATTTTTGAATAGCGCTTTTTATAAGACCTAGTAACATTTCTTTTTGAATAAAATGAATCTCTTCCTTTCGAGGATGAACATTGACATCTATTAAATGTGATGGAATAGTAACAAACAATAACGTATGAGGAAAACTCGTTGCTTCTAACAATGTTCCATATATTTCTTTAATAGCTGTATTAATTGTTGCATCAACTATAAATCTATTATTAACATACACATATATGTTACGAATTGATTTATAAGAGAGTTGGGGCTTTGAAGTAAATCCCTTTATAGAAATATATTCATTTGTTTCATAAAAAGGAAGTAAATAAGTAGAAACATGTTCAGAAAAAACATGGTTTATACGCTCTTCTTGTTTAGCTGGTGGCATGATATATACTTTTTTACCGTCATTATAGATATCAAAACGTATTGTAGGAAAAACTAAAATATATCTTTGAATAATATCAAGAATGTGTCTATATTCAGTAGCTGGTGCTCGAAGAAATTTTTTGCGTACTGGTAATTTTAAAAATATACTTTCTACTTTAATTTGAGTACCAACAGGCATTCCTTTAGGAAGTATTGAGGAAATGTTACCATCATTAATTTTCATCTCATATCCGAATTCATTGGAATTTTCTCTACTTTTAATAGTTAATATAGATACAGCTGCAATACTTGCTAATGCTTCACCTCTAAAACCCATAGAATCAATTTTTTCAAAGTCTTCTTCCGAAGCAATTTTACTAGTTGTATATCTTTTAAAACATACTTCTAAATCTTCCTTACTCATTCCATGTCCATTGTCTGTGACAATAATTTTCTCGAGTCCATTTTCTTCTAAATCAACACGAATTGTAGATGCGCCTGCATCGATAGAGTTATCAATAAGCTCTTTTATAATATATGCTGGTCTTTCAATTATTTCTCCAGCTGCAAGTTTTCCACGCAACTCTTCAGAAAGCTCATGAATTTTTTTCATATATTGTTTGTTTTAAACTTGCTAGCAATTGTAATCCTTGTAATGGTGTTATTGAATTAATATCAATATTTTTAAGTGTCTGTAAAATAACTTTTTCTTTATGTGATTCTTTTTGTTCTATCCTTTTTGAAGGAATAGATTGAGAATCTCTTTGTTCTAATCTTTTCAAAACATTATATGCAGAGGTAATAACTTCTGATGGTATGCCTGCTAATTCTGCTACTGCAATACCATAACTGTGTGATGCTCCTTCTGGTAATAATCGATATAAAAATACTGGCTTACCATTTTCGTCTTCTATTGCCATATGATAATTTTTAATTCTGTCTGGATACTGTTTCTCTAATTCTTGAAGCTCATGATAATGTGTAGCAAAGAGCGTTTTTGGAGTAATAGCTTTATTTTTTACAATATATTCTGCAATCGCCCATGCAATACTTATTCCATCGTAAGTACTTGTGCCTCGACCAATCTCATCCATTATCACTAAACTTTTTGATGTCGCTTTTTCTAATATTTGAGCTGTTTCCACCATCTCAACCATAAATGTAGATAATCCGTCTGCAATCATGTCAGAAGCACCACTCCGTACAAAAATACGATCAACTATTCCTAACTGTGCTTTACGAGCTGGCACAAATGAGCCAATCTGACTTAATAACACGATAATTGCGACCTGACGAATATAGACAGATTTTCCTGCCATATTGGGGCCAGTTATTAATAATAATTGATTCGTATTTTGATCTAAAATAGTATTATTAGGAACAAATTGTTCATCACCAATTGCCTGTTCTACAACAGGATGTTTCCCATCAACTATATTAATTTCATCTATATCTGTTATTGTTGGTCTAGAAAATTGATACTGTTCAGCGATAGTTGCAAAATTAACAAGACAATCTAAAATAGCTACACAATTTGCAGCTTGTTGTATTATTTGTGTTTGGCTCAAAATTCTTTCCAATAATTCTTTATATATTTGTAACTCTAAATCAAAAATTATTTGTTCTCCTGATAAAATAACTGTCTCTTTTTCTTTAAGGTCTTCTGTGATAAATCGTTCAGCATTAACAAGCGTTTGTTTACGCATATAATCTGCTGGCACATGATCCAAATTGGCTTTACTAATTTCAATATAAAAACCAAATACTTTATTAAAACGGATCTTTAAAGAAGAAATTCCCGTACGCTGTCTTTCTTTTTTTTCTAATTCTTCCAACCACTCCTTATTCTCAAAAACTGAACCACGCAATTCATCTAACTTTGCATTAATACCTGAATTAATCATTCTACCTTCTGTAATAATTGCGGGTGGAAATTCTACAATTACTCTTTCAATATCAGTAACTACTAACTCTAAACTATCATTAATATTATTTTGTAATTCCTTTAAATAAGTTGAAGTCACAGGACGTAATGATTTTTTTACTGATAGAATGTGTTTTAATGATTCTTTTAATTGAATCATATCTCTTGCATTTCCTAATCCTAAAGATAATCTTGATAACGTTCTTTCTACATCTGAAATTAACTTTTGTTCTGTTAAGACATGTTTCCTCATTTGTCTATTTTCTAACAACTCTTCTACCGACTCGTGTCTTTCTAAAATAGTTTTTTTATTAATAAGAGGTCTATGAAGCCAATCTCTTAATTTTCTACCGCCCATTGCAGTTACTGTTTTATCTATAAAATCGATTAGTGTTCCTTTTTTTTCTTTGGTTCGTAATGTGGAAAATAGTTCTAGATTTAACATCGTTGAATAATCCAAAACCATATGTTCATTTTGTGCAAGAAGAGTTAACGATTTGAAATGGACGATATTATCTTTTTGAGTATAATTCAGGTATCCTAGCAGAACAGCAGCAGCTTGTAATGCTACTTTCATGTGTTTTAAATTTGCTTGAATAGCTAGTTGCTTGCCAAATTGTTTTTCAACAACTTCTTCTGATTTAGAAGCAAATTGGGTACCTCCATGGAAACAATAAATATTGAGTGTCTTATGTTCTTTCAACTGTTTTAAAATGTCCTTTGCATTATATAGAGATTCTATCAATACACATTCTGATGGACGTATCCGCATAATCTCATCTATTAATCCTTGTTTTTTTTGAGAAGTATTAAATTCATAAATTTGAAACGACCCAGTTGTTATATCAGCTACAGCTATACCATACGTGTCTTTATTTACCATAAGACTCATGATGTAATTATTTTCTTTTTGCGCTAACGAATGTTCGTCCAAAATAGTCCCAGGTGTCACAATTCGAATAACTTCCCGCTCTACAATTCCATATTTATTTGGTTCAGTGATTTGCTCACAAATTGCAACTTTATGACCAGCTTTTACTAATTTTGCGATATATGAATCCACAGCGTGATATGGTACACCTGCCATTGGGATGCGACCATCTTTACCTTTTGCCCGTGAAGTTAAAACAATATCTAATACTTTTGCTCCTATCTGTGCATCTTCTAAAAATAATTCGTAAAAATCTCCCATCCTAAAAAAAAGCAAACAATCCATATATTGCTTTTTTATATCAATATATTGTTTCATCATTGGAGTTGAAAAGTCTTGCATAGAAGTAATGTATTACTGTAACATAAATAGTGTTATTTGCCAATTTTTATCCACTATTTATTATTTTTTAAATATATGACAGAAAAAACAACTGGTTACATTTTACTCGTTATCGGAATAATCATCATGATTTTTGCAACTATTCAAATAATTTTAGTTTTTACGGGTAAAGCAAATCCAATCGATCTATTTCAATATGAAAAATCCTCTACTCCAACTTCTGCCGCTGATTTAGATCTTAATACGCTTCTTATGCAAATGCAGTCGGTGTCTGCTGGCTCTAGTAATTCACTTCCTAGTTTGCCATTTTTAGATCCAGAAGTTATCAATAAATCTCTCAATTTACTTGTATATTATCTTATAATGCAGTTTCTTCTTGGGTTAGGTTATAAGTTTGCTTCCTTAGGAACTCAATTAGTAAGGCCCATTAATGTTGTTCTTAAAAATAGACAGCTGGAGCAAGACGAATCAACAACAACTAAATAAAGTTAATTAACTTTATTAATTAAATTCTTACGAGTATTTTACCAAAATATAAGGTTTACACGTATAATAAAAGTATGACTAATAAAGTGCCTAATTCAAAAACCATTTCAGATTTAGAAGATCTTAATAATCACGGAGTTACAGATATAATTCCACCAGGGTCAGAATACTATACCACTGATCTTCGTCGAGGAAGTGATTCCAGTGTAAATGATTTACCCGATTTTGATATAGGAGGAAACAATCCTCTTGATGAAAATCAAGAAGAAATATTTATTAATACTAATCTTTCTACTTCTTCAAACGCAGGAGGAACTATTAGACAGAAAGATATTATTACAAATAACGGTGGTGTTCCTGGTGAACCAGGACATCCTGGCATTGATGAAGGTACTGGATAAAAGCACTCCTGTTCTAAAATAAATCGTGTAAAATATATTCATCTTATATTATGAAAATATTACTTGCTTTTGAAACATATTCTGGTGGAACAATGGCTGCTTCAGAATTTGCTGCAAAAATACTTACAACAAAAGGTCATACAGTAGAATTAAAACGCTCAAGTGAATTACAAAAAACAGAATTTGATAATTATGATTTGGTAATTTTAGCTACACCTAGCTGGTTAGAAAGAGGAGACGAAGGTCAACCACATGAAAATTTTTTGAAATTTATTGACACATTCCAAGGAGTTTCTTTTGCAAATAAAAAATTCGCTTTATTTGGTTTAGGAGATCAGACATATGCTCATTTTGGAAGAGGAGTTGATAGACTAGCTACTTTTGTCACCAACAATGGAGGCCAAATTATTTCTACACCATTAAAAATAGATGGGTTTTATTTTAATCAGAAACAAAATGAAGAAATCCTCCAATCTTGGATTGAAAATCTTCCTCTTAATTAAAACATTATCTATAGAAAATTGGCTTATCAGTTTGAGGTAGTATCAGACTCATTCTGCGTTCTTTTCCACTTACTCGTTCAATAAAGACTTTTACTTTATCACCAACTTCTAGGTGTTCTTCACCAGAAAGTTTACTGATATGTATAAGGCCTTCAACGCCTGGTTCGAGTCTAACAAAATAGCCGTATCTTTCTTTTCTAACAATTTCTCCTTCATGTTCTTTTTCTTTTGGATATTTTTCTTCAATATTTTGCCATGGGTCATGTTGAAGTCTTTTAATTGAAAGATTTAATTTAAGATCAGCTTCATTTTTTTCGACAACAACAGCTTTTATTACATCTCCTGGTTTAACATATACTGCTGCATTTGACACTTTTTCCCATGAAATTTCTGAGATATGGACTAATCCTTCTACACCATCTACTTCACAGAAAATACCAAATTCAGATACACCAAGAACTGTTGCATCATAAGTTTCATCTAATTTAATTTTGTCAAAACGTTCTTTTAATTCTTTTTGTGAAATCTGAAGAACTGCTGCTTTTTGGGAAACAACTAATCTATTTTTCACTTCATCAACTTCAAGAACTTTAACTTTAATTTTTTGTCCTTCTAATTTAGCTGGATTATCAAGAAAATCTGAAGTTAATTGTATTTTAGGAATAACACCACGAATTCCCATAAAATCTACAAAAACGCCACCCTTACCATATTCTCCACAAATAACATCAATATCTTCTTCATTCTTTTTCTTATCTTCCAAAATATTCCATTTTCCTTTTTCAAAAAATCGTCTCATTGAAACAACTGGAAATCCTTCTCGAGATTCTTCTGAAATAATACGAATTCGTACAGAATCACCTTCTTTTAAATAAGGTAAATATGTTGTAATTTCTTTAAGTTCTTTCTCACCTAATACTGCTTGAGCTTTTGCTCCAATATCGAATAAAACATTCTTACGTGATAATGAAAGAATTTTTGCATCCATTTCATTTCCTTTTTGGATGTTTGAAAGAGAGCTCTTTTGTAAAAGTAGCTCCATAGGGTGATTTTGGTTAGTGTTTGTTTCTATTTTTGTTGATTTTTTTGGCATCGAGAAATTCTCCTTTTCTATATATAAATATAGGTTATTAATATACCATATTTTAAAAAAAATTCAATAAGCAGGTTATGAGGCTATAACTGCTGAATCTCTTTTTGTGCTTGTATATTTTTATCAATTATTGTTTTAAATGTTTCAATTTCAGCACCACTAACCTCTTTCATTACTTCAGTTATTACCAATTTATGTTTTGCATTACTTTCTTTTAATTTTGAAGTGAATTCAGTTGAAGATGCAGCTCCTTGATCTTTAGCCTCTTTTAAAAGAGGTGGGATTTCTAAAAAGTACTCCTCTGCTCTGAGTAACTCTTTTTTTGACAAGTCACCTTTCCCTTTTTGTGCTAGTTGTAATGCTATGGCCATATGTTTGTCTGACATGTGTAAATAGAGTTGGGCTTTTTTTACGTTATCACGTGTTGTAAAAACTAAAAGAGAATCTCTCATCTCTTTTGCAAAATATAATGGATGGTCGGTCAAAATACCGGGATATGGTAATGGATACACCACTTCTGGTTCAGAAATATTAAGAGATTGTGACTGTGTAATAAATGCTAATTGTGGAAGAAGGAAAAAGGAGAAAACAATTATCAAAAAAATTGTGAAATACTTACGCATTGGCTTTTAAAACTTATAATGAACTAATAAACCACAAACCCGCTCTATCTTCTTTATCATATATATTGTACATGATAAAAAAGCTTAGACGCGGGGATCGTGTAAATAATATTCTTATTTAACTCTTCTTTTAAGACTTTTACCTGCGGTAAAACCAGGAGTTTTTGTTGCAGGAATTTGAATTTCAGCACCTGTTTGAGGATTACGACCTTTTCGTGCAGCTCTTCCTCGAACTAAGAATGTACCAAAACCAGTTACTACAACTTTTTCTCCTCTTTCCATTGCATCTGCAACGGTTCCAAAGATTGCATTTACTGCATCTTTAGAAGCTTTTGAGGTAAGTCCGGCTTTTTTTGCAACTTGTGCAATTAAATCAGCTTTTGTCATGTTTGTTATTTTCACCTCCTTTCGCAAATTGTGTGTCCTGCCCTTTAGAGCGCAGGACTAAGACATAAATAATATCTCAATAAAAGATTATCCCGAATAAGGCTTCTTGTCAATCCCTATTTAGAATATCTTATTGTTACAATCTATATCAATTGAATTTTGCTGTTGCTTCGGCTCTTGATTCGCGAAGGATAGTGATTTTAATCTGTCCTGGAAAGACATCGAACTTTTCTTCTAATTCTTCTTTAATTTTTGCAGCTAATACTTTAGCATCATCATCTGATACTTCATCAGGCATTACAATTACTCGTAATTCACGACCTGCTTGAAGTGCATATACATCTCGTACACCTTTTTTAGCACGTGCTGTATCTTCAATAGTTCTAATTCTCTTTAAGTATTCTTGGAAGTCTTCATGACGAGCCCCAGGTCTTCCACCAGATACTGCATCAGAAATGTACACAATAATTGATTCTAAAGAAGAAAATGGAACATCTTCGTGATGTTCAGCAATCGTATCAATAACTTTTTTAGGGAAATTATGTTTTTTAAGAAGTTCAACACCCAAATCTACATGAGATCCTTCTTTATCAGTTATAACTTTTCCAATATCATGCAGTAAACAACCAAGCTTTACTGTATTTACATCTGCTTTTAGTTCATGTGCAAGGGAAACACCAATACGTGTTTCTTCAAGTGTGTGTAGAATCATATTTTGTCCGTATGAATAGCGGTATTTAAAATATCCTAACATTTGGATAATTTCACTTGGTAAATTAAATATACCTACTCTATGAGCTAAATCTTCACCGGCTTTCATAATAATCTGCTCTACTTCTTTACGTACTTTCTGAACAATTTCTTCAATTCGTTGTGGTTGAATTCTTCCATCCTTAATAAGTCTTTCTAAAGAAATTCTTGCAACTTCACGACGCACAGCATCAAATGATGAGAGTCTAATAACACCTTCTTCTTCTAAGTCAACATCGATACCTGTTGCAAGTTCAAACGCACGAATATTTCGTCCATCTTTACCAATAATGCGACCTTTATAATCATCACTTGGAAGTTGCACAACAGAAAGTGTGTATTCTGATACATACTCTGTTGCTCCATAACGCATTGAATCTATTAAAATTTCTTTAGCTTTTTCTGTAGTAGTTTGTTTAATTTCTTCTTCAGATTCTCGAATACGCTTTGCAATTTCTCCTTTTAATCTATCTTCCCAAGCATTCAAAAGAATTTTTTTTGCTTCATCTTTTGTCATTTGAGAAATTTTTTCTAACTTCATTAAGATCTTTTCTTTACTTTCTTCATAATCTTTCTTTAATTTTTCAAGCTGTTTATTTTTTTCTTCAAGATCACGATTTTGCTTACTAACTTGATTTTCACGTTCTTCAAGCATTTGTTCTTTACGTGCTAATCTTTTTTCAAGCTCAATTGTTTCTGAAACAGCTTTGGTTGCATTTCTTTCAGCCTCTTGCTTAATTCTTAATGCCTCTTCGTTGGCTTTTAACACTACTTCCTTAGCTTCATGTTTTGCTTTGAGGATTTCTTCTTGTCTTTGTTTTTTAAATAACGAATTTAATAATGACTTAAACATATAAATTTATACTGTTGAAGTGGGTGATGAGGTTCGTTTTTACCCAATCATGAAAGATTACGTTAGGGTAATAATGGAATGTTCACTAAATAAATATTTCATACGAACTTTAATAAAAGTAATTATTTGATGTGCTAATGCACCCTCTTCTAAATTTTAACTACCTAATTTTACTCTTAGGACTCCAATTCTTCAATCGTTTTTTTTACAATACTAAAAGAGAAACCTCTTCTTTGTAAAAAATCTGATGCTTTTTTAAATCTTTTTAAAGGAATTAAATGCTGATAGATACTCCATTTTTTTAGAAGAGCTTTTTTTGCGAGAGCATATTCATCTATAGAATGTTCTTCAAAATAGTCTTGTATTTTTGTCTGATTAACTCCTTTTTGTTGAAGTTCCTGTGTTAGTGCAAAAGCACTTTTAGGTTTTGCTTTACTTCTTGCATTAACGTATTCTTCAATAAATAGATCATCATTAATGTACTTATCTTCAATTAGTCTTTTTATAACTTCTTTTATATATTCAGTTGGAAACCCTCTTTTTTGTGCTTTCTCCATGAGATACCTTTTAACCTCATACTCCGTCCGCATTCGATATGACAAATATCGATAAGCATAATTTAAGAGTTGTATAAACTCTTTTTTTGTTTCCATGACTAAAATTACTCAATTTCTTCCTCATCTTTTGGTTCTACATCTTTTTCTACAGGTAACTCTTTAGGTTCTTTTGAATTGAGCTTTGAATAAACTTCTTTAATAATTTTATCTTTTAGCTTTGTATCTTTTTGAAGTGCAACTTTTGCTTGTTCGATGCCTTGTCCTACAACAACACCTTCATACTTTAAAAATGCGCCACTTTTTTCTATAACATTTTGTGCAACGGCCATATCAATTATCGAACCTAATGTGTCAACACCTTCAGCATTAATAGTAAATTCTGCGGTCTTAAATGGTGGAGCAACTTTATTCTTAACTACTTTTACACGAACTCGTGATCCTATAACTTCTTCACCTTTTTTAATAGTTTGAATTTTTCGGATGTCCATTCGTACAGATGCATAAAATTTCATTGCAAGTCCACCAGGGGTTGTTTCTGGATTTCCAAACATAATACCTATTTTTAATCGAAGTTGATTTGTAAAAACAATGGTTGTTTTTGATTTAGAAACAACTGCTGTTAATTTTCGAAGTGCTTGAGACATGAGTCTTGCTTGTAAACCCATTTGAGAATCTCCCATTTCTCCTTCTATTTCTGCTCGAGGTACAAGTGCAGCAACAGAATCAACAATAATTAAATCTACAGCTCCAGATCTAACTAGTGTTTCAGTAATTTCTAAAGCTTGTTCACCTGTGTCAGGCTGAGAAATAAGTAATTGATCGAGATTTACTCCTAATAATTGTGCCCAAGCAGGATCCATTGCGTGTTCTGCATCTACAAAGGCTGCTGTTCCACCTTCTTTTTGTATTTGTGCAATAAGTGATAATGTTATTGTTGTTTTTCCTGAAGCTTCTGGGCCATAAATTTCAATAATTCTACCTTTTGGAACACCACCAACACCTAATGCCATATCTAATGGTAGAATTCCTGTAGGTATTTTTTCAACAGCAGCTGCGGGTCCTTCACCCAACTTCATAATTGCTCCTTTACCAAATTGTTTACGAATTTGTTCTATAGCAAGATCCATTGCTTTTGTTTTTGGATTATTTGTTTCTTTTGTATCTTTTGTAGGCATAAAAACTTACATAAATGTATAACGTCTACATTATGACAAAAGAAAAAATAAAAAGCAATTACTTAATGTAAAAGAAGAGTATGAAAAGAAAATTTACAGAAATTAAGATCTTTTTCTTAAATATGCACCCAGTGTAAGTGCTGAAAAAGCTAATGGAATAACAAGTGTTGAAGCTCCAGTTTCTGGAATTCGTGTTATACCACTATTTGCAATGGTTGTGGATTCACCTGTTTTATTATTAACATAAATAGCAGATGAATTTCCTTGATTTTGAGCGTTATTAACTACCTGTTTAACCTGTGTTGAAGTTGGTGTTGCTGTAATAGTTAACACTTTAGATGGTGTTGGAGTAGAAGAATTTCTATTGAATAAAAATGCAAATGGATTCCATCCTTTTGACTCACCACTTGTAGGAGTTGGTGATGCTGTTGGTGTTACAGTAGATGTAACAGTTACAGTTGTTCCGTTTTGTGAGATTGTTGCAGATCTAAATCTACTACCAATCCAAACAAATACTAAAATAAGAACAATAAAGCCGATAACCAAAGAAATTAATCTATTAAATTCCATATGTTGGATATTATAACAAAAGTAATTTTATATTTCAACCTATAATAAAATTACTTCTAATCTCTTGCAAAGGTTAATGCGTATACTTTAGATGCTCCATGTTCTTTCAGCATTTTTGCTGCTTCTCTACAAGTACTGCCTGTAGTATAAACATCATCTATAAGAATAATAGGTACATCTTTAATTGTTTCATTTTTTAAAGTAAACGCACCTAGCATGTTTTCTTTTCTTTCTTTTTTACCATTCATTTGTGCTTGTGGTGAGGTAGCTTTTATTCTCTTTAACATATCAATTTTTTTATACCCTAATATGTCTGCAATATAAGATTCTAAAGGGTCGACTTGATTAAAGCCTCTTTGTTTTAAACGAGTTTCATGTAGTGGTATTTTTTGTAAATAAGCAATATTGTTTTGTTTTTTAAATTTTTTTAAATCATCTACTGCTTCTGTTGGAAGTAGACAGAATAGTTCCTTCCATACAGAAAAAATCAAACTGTATTTGATGGATTTTATAACTTTTTTAATACTCCCTTTATATTCGAAAAAGCTAAATACTCCATCGAGATCTCCATAACAATTAAAATGATTTAATCCTATGAAAGATGGCTCGTTACAGATATGACAATACTCATTCTTATATGGAGTAAGTTGTTTCCTACAATCTTGACATATGTAGTGTCCAAGTTTTTTACATATAACGCAAAATTTAGGGAAAATTAAATCGAGGATCATATATTTAATATACATTCTATCTGATAAGAAGCTCTAATTAATTACGTGCACAAACAAAAGATTGAACTCTGAAAAATACATGTTAATATGTTTATTACTTGTGGATAAGTTATCCACATTTTATTCTCTTTTATAATTAAGACTTATGCTATCATCTTTTTGGAATACATTTTTAGAATCAAAAAAAGAAATTAAAGATAAAAACCCTATCTATTTCTCTATTTTGAAAGATCTTATCCCCATAGAGTTAAAAGAAGATGAAGTTGTTTTAGGTTGTACAAGTGTTGGAGCAAAAAATTATTTGGAAAAAAAGAAACAAGAAATTGAACAAATGCTTTCAATACATATAGGTAAAAAAACAACAGTTACACTTCAAGTATTAGAAAAGGATATTAAACAAGAAGATGCTCCATTACTAACATTTCAACCCTCACAAGAAGATAGATATCGCAAAGCTGGACTCAATAGTAATTACACATTTGAAACGTTTGCAGTCTCTTCTACAAACCAAGTTGCTTTTGCAGCTTCCCAGGCGGTAGCACAAAGTCCAGGAGTTTCATATAATCCTTTATTTTTGTATGGTGGTGTTGGTGTCGGGAAGACACATTTAGCTCAATCTATTGCTCATATTTTATTAAAAAATAATTTTGAGAGTCGTGTTTACTTTTGTTCAGGTGAAAAATTTATGAATGAACTCATAGAATCAATACGAGAAAAATCCACTTCAAAATTTAGAAAAAAATATCGATCTCTTGATCTTATTATTGTTGATGATATTCAGTTCATAGCAGGCAAAACAACAGTACAAGAAGAGTTTTTTCATACATTTAATAGTATAGTTTCAGCTGGAGGTCAAGTTGTACTCACATCTGATAGACCTCCACACGAAATACGTAATTTAGAAGACAGACTAAGATCTCGTTTTTCTGGTGGCTTAATTGTAGATATTCAACAGCCTGATTTTGAATTAAGAACAGCAATTGTACTTATTAAAGCTAAGGAAAAAAATATTGAAATAGATATCGATGCAGCAAAAGCCATTTCTGAAGCTGTTTTAGACACGCGATCACTTGAAGGAACGTTGTTATCACTGTATGCACGAAGTATAAACTCAAACAAACCAATTGACTTAGATGTTGTAGAAAGCTTTTATAAAACAAATACCGAAAAAACTAAGCAAAAGGTTTCTTCGCAGGATGTTATAAAGGCGGTTTGTTCCTATTACGACGTGAAACAGTCTCATCTCAAAGGGGCTTCGCGGGCAAGTAAAATTGCTTTAACGCGCCAAATAGCAATGTATTTATTGAGAACCGAGCTTAATTTGAACTTAGAAGAGGTCGCTTATTTAACAAAAAGGAAAGACCATACGACTGTTATCCATGCTGTTAATAAGATTCAAAGTATGTTAATTAAGGATACTTCTTTTAAAGAAGAGGTTGATATGATAATCAATTCCGTACGTTCATCAACATAGTTTCCACGCGTTATGAACACGGTTTTTTGCCGGTTTATTTTGTCTTGAAAATCCGTATAGTTTTTTATACACTTATGCACAGCCCCTAATACTACTAATTTATAGATACTAAAACAATGAACATCACACTTGATAAGGATATATTTTTAAATAAATTAATTACAGCAAATAAATTTGTCTCAGATAAGTTAAATGCAGCAAATGCATTACAAGGTATATATTTATCTTTTGAAGAAAAAAAATTACATCTCTATTCAACAAACCTAACAACCTATTATCACACAATTATCGAAACAGATATTGAGCCAGATGATCGTGGTGTTATTATAGAACCTCGTAAAATTATAGAGTTTATACAATTACTTCAACCAGGAAGCCTTACTCTTTCAATTACAGACAATCAAATTCAGATACAGCAACAAAAAGCAAAAGGTGTCTTTCCTGTAATGTCGTCAGAAGATTTTCCTTTACCACCGGATTTACAAGAAGAAGAACATATTCTAAACAATACATTTTTGGTAGATAGTTTACCTTTTATCTTGTTTACGGCTTCATCCGATGATTCCCGCCCTGTATTAACCGGAATAAATTTTGTTGTATCTGATGATGAGCTTGTTATTGTTTCAACAGACGGATTTAGATTATCTTTCTTAAAAGAAAAACAAAAAGGAGATTTTTCTAATATGATTATTCCTGCCGATTTTTTGCAGGAAATTGTAAAAAACGCAAAAAATGTGAAAAAAGTTTCTTTTACCTATTCAAAAAAAGAAAATATTGTTTTATTCAGAATTGAGAATGAAGATTTTTACTCAAGATTAATTGACGGCGAATTTCCACCTTATGAACGTGTAATTCCTTCAGAAAAAACAACAACAGTTGAACTTAACAGAGAGGAATTATTAAGAAATACTAAATTAATATCAATATTCGCACGAGATTATTCAAATGTCATAGTATATGAATTTTCAAAAAACGGACTTGTGTTAAGACCAAAGGAAGAAGGAAATAAAGACAACTCAACCTTACAAGAAATTATTTTTGAAGGTGAGGATCAAACAGTGGCTTTTAACTACAGATATGTTATAGACTTTCTTAACAATGTAAAATCAGATGAGGTTGTGGTTGAAATGCTTCGATCTGATGCTCCGGTTGTTTTTAAAGCAAAAGGCAACGAACAGTTCTTCCATATTATTATGCCGATTAGAATACAAAACTAATCCTGTATAATGATAAATATGGACCAACTGGCTAAAAAAGACCGTTTTACAATTGCAATTTCACTTAAATCAATTGCTTTATTTACTCTTATTCCACTTGCTATTTATTTATTGTGGATGGTAAGAGATCTTCTATTTTCTCTACTTATTGGCTTTATATTAATGAGTGCTTTAAAGCCAACTGTAAATTATTTAACTGATAAAAAACTCTCTAGAACCTTTGCGGTTATTTTAGTGTATCTCTTATTTATTCTTTTTATAATTGCACTATTCTCGCTCATCATCCCACCCATTATTTATGAAACCTCAATTCTTATTTCTAGTCTTCCCTATGCACTAGAAAATTTAATGCCACAGATTAATAATTTTGTTGATGTCACAGATTTGACAGGGATTGTCCCGAATGTAACTAATAATATTTTTGGTATTATATCCTCAATATTTTCAAATGCACTTTTTGTTGTAACAACGCTCTTCTTTGGGTTGTATTTATTATTAGAAGAAAATTTATGGGAAAAGATTTTAAGTAAATATTTTAAAAAAGAGACCACAAAAAGAGTAATAACCATTATTGAAAAAGCGGAAAAAAGAATGTCTTCTTGGTTTTGGGGAGAACTTACACTTATGACAGTAGTTGGTCTTCTTACATTTTTAGGATTACATCTTATTGGAATGGGAAAATATGCTGTTCCTTTGGCTGTTTTAGCAGGATTATTAGAGGTTGTTCCTAATATTGGACCTGTGATCTCTTCAATTCCAGCTATTATTTTAGGGTTTGTATATTCCTCTTTTACAGGATTTGCTGCAATGGCTCTATATGTTGTTGTACAACAACTCGAGAATACATTAATTGTCCCCCTTATTATGCGACATGCAGTAGGTTTAAACCCTATTCTGACTCTCGTTGCTCTTATTTTGGGTGGACGACTTGGTGGCATTTTAGGCGTACTCTTAGCCATTCCTCTATTCCTTCTTATAGAAACGATAGTAAGCGAACTCTTTCATCAAGAAAATAAATCTTAATTGCGGGAAACCAGCGGTTTAAATGCGGGAATTAAATAGTGCGTTAATACTTCGGAAAATATGCGGTAAAAGCAGATACGGTAAATCAGCGTTAATTATACGGGAATTAAGAACCAAGAATCTTTTTAGTTTCAACCTTATATAATTCAACGTGTGGTTGATCGAAAGTGTTTACTCCAATAAGCTTTCCTAAAAACATCATCTCCATCATCTTAAATTGCATAAATTCGGCAATAGAGACTTCTGATACAAAATCAAAGATAATTTCGGTAAAAGGAAGTTGTTGTTTTTGATATGCAATTTTTGTTCCATTTACAATAGCTTCCATAATATTGTGAACTGATTTACCTTTAATAGCAGTAACTATATTAAATGTAGTTGTGTCTGGAACCACTGTATGATGTCTATCCAATTCTCCATATATGAATGTAGTGATTTTATCTGTTCGTCCTCCTAAATATAATTGTCCCACAGAATGAAGATCTGTAGAACCAATAGAAACTGTCGGAGTAATACCTTCACCATCTTTACCTATACTCTCCCCCATGAGTTGTCTATACCATTTCCCCATTGATTCTAATTGAGGAAGAAAAATAAAATTATCATTAATATTTTTTCCATTTTTGTAATGTAAATACAATATTGACGCAGAAATCACAGCTTGATTTTTAAGAACATCTTGTTCTAGAGCTAAATCTCTTACTGTCTGAATTGTCTCTTTAATTTTTTCAATATTGAAACCTAATATGGCCAAAGGAAACATTCCAACTGCAGAAAATACTGAAAATCTCCCACCAACTTTTTTAGGCAAACTTAAAAAATCTATTTTTCTTTCTTCTGCAATTTTTTGCATTTGAGATCCTTCATCAGTTGTTATAACAATTCGATCATCTATTGATCCAAATTGTTCAATACATGCTTTATAAACCACTTCTAAATTAGTTGCTGTTTCTGTGGTTCCACCAGATTTACTTATTGCGTTAATTAAAACTTCATTTTTAGAGTGTAAACTCTTAATAAGAGTACATATTTTTACCAACACTTCTTCATCTTGTGTGTCTAAGAAAATAACTTTAGGTAATCGTTGAGGTTGTAATATGTCATAAAAGCCATATAAAGCATCGTAAAAAGCTTTTGTTCCCAAATTAGAACCACCTATTCCAATTATTATTAAGTATTTAAGTTCTCCATTCTTTTTCTTATCAACAAGATTTCTAACTTTAGAAATAAGCTCAGAATCAAATGGTAGGTTCATTGAAGCCTCATCGGATTCATAATTATTTTCTTTAGCAACTTTGTTGAGATGTTCCAGATAAGGAGTTAATGTTTTTGCGGTTTTAATTATTTCCTCTTCAGAAATAAGAGATGTATTTTTATAGTTAAATTTCATAGTTTAAAAAGAAATATAAGTTTTTAAAATAGTGGCTGAATCATTAGGTTTAATTGTGTAATGTTTGACAGCATATGGTATAAAACACGAATGACCTTTTGTAATGGTAATAGAACCGTTTTCTGAAATTATTTCCGCATTCCCCTCTTGAACATATAGGTGATGAAAAGAATCTGTTATAGATTCGGTTTGTGTTTTATTAATTTCAATAATATCTAACGAATAATAAGGAGTATGTAATAAATTATTACCTGTTCTAACTCTCTTTAGATTATTAATATCATTCATTTCTTCAGACGTATCCATAAATTCGAAATAATCATGTACATGAATTTCACGAATAGAACCGTCTTCTTTTATTTTTCCTTGATCAAATCCACGAATTGTACAAAATTCATCCATAACATCTAACTGTACTTCATATACGATATTTCCTAAAGGCATTTCTGGATTTTCTTCCCATGAATGGTGTACTCCACCTTGACTTAAATCAATTAAATCATACTTGTTCGTTTTGTATAAGTTTATAAATTGCCAAGGATTCTGTTCTTCTATATATTTTTGTCCTTCTTGGCGCGCTTCAGAAACACTTTTTTGACCAGACAATACTGCTTTGCTTAATTCCCGCATTTTTTCCTCAATATTAACGCAAACTTGTTTGTAGGTTTTTATATCAATCCCTTTCTTAATTCCACAACTAATATAACCATCTTCTAAAAAGTACCATGATTCTGGTTTGGGTTTCCAACGTGAATGCTGAGTCCCTGGCTTAATGTGCAATTGAAAGGAGTTACCACGAGCTTGATTTAATTTAATAAGAAGCGGCATTTTGCCATATGTATTAAATACTTTTTCACCAAGAATTTCCTGAGGATTTTTTTTAATAAGAGAAGATAATGAAATGGTTTCTTTAAGAGTAGAGGAGAAGGTAGGGTCAGCAGAATTTGTAAGTAATTCAGCAAGTAATGAATCACCATATAATTCATAGCTTTGACCAATTTTAGTATCTTTAAGCTCCTGTCTATTTTGCCAATCTTTAATTTTTAATATATATTCACCACCCCAAGTTGGCTGTTCAATTAATGCGGGAATAATAAGATATGGTTTATTCATAAAACGAATCTATTATAGTTGATAAATCATGTTTGCGCTTTGATAATTGACCTTTATAATGAATTGTATATCATGTTTAACAGGAAAGGTGAAATTTCTACAATGGTTATATTAGGAACACTTATTTTAATGAGTGTAGCTGCCTTAATGGGAACTATAGTTAATAATCATCGACAAGTTATAAATACTCGTGCAGCTGGCATTAATTGTTCAAATAACCCAGTTTCACCACCAGATGGTGGGTATACCTGGGTAGCAAACTGTGCAAAAAGTTGTAGCACTAATGCCGATTGTCCTCAAAATACCACAGATCCATCAAATGTAAATCCAGTAACAAGTAATTGGTGTTATGAATTTGCAGAAGGAGCCAAATGCCTTCAGCTTCAAAAAGGATCAGTTACATCACAACCACCAAATACAAGTCCAACAAGTAGTCCTCAAAACCAAAATACTGCAGAAAAAAGTATCTGTTCCGTTGCAACAGGTTGTGGTGGAGCATGTAATTCTAATTTTAATCAAGGGTGTGGATATGGCGGTTGTCGAGAATGGGAAGATTGTGTAAATAATACATGTATAGACACAACAAACTTAGGTACGCAGTCTGCAGGAGAAAATGCATGTCATAGTTTAGCTACAGTAGGAGCACCCGAAAACAAATTATCCAATGTGACACAGCCAACTCCAACTATAGTACCTCAAAGTTCTGCTTCAACTACATGGTGGGATGATCAAGTCATAACACCCACTCCCTCACAATCAAATTCTGATAGAACAAGAGGAAATGTAACACCAACTACAGTAGCTTGTCGTCCAGGGCAAATTAAATGTTTAAGTGGAGCATGTGTTGATTTTCAAGATCAATGTCCTTCTGGTCCAACGCCACCTCCAATAAAACCAAACCTTAATCCAAATAATAGAGTAACAACTGCACCCGTAACAGGTACGCCTAATCCAACTACAACACCAATTAAAACAAATAAAGTAAAGTTATATCAAACTATTGAAAGTCCAGTTTGTACAGGCAATTTCAATATAGATAACGGATGTGTAGATTTGTATGGAGTTTATAATTATCAGCTATGAATAGTAAAAAAACACTAACTAGAATAAAAATATTTATTTCATTATTTGCATCTTTGCTGATTGTTACTTTTATTACTCCAAATATGTTTATTGGAGAAACAACAGCTTGGAATCCTGGATTTTTAGCTCAAATAAAAGTAATTCCTTATTCAATATACGCATATATTCGTTATCCTGTAGATGCCAATGTAAGAAATAACGTTATAGAAACCTCTGGAATGCAGACCGTAAATTCAAAAGAGAAATTAGAGTATAGTCCTGTTACCAATGGTGTCTATGCAGCTCAAGATCCAGAAAGTGGGGAAACAATTGTAAAAATAGATGCCGGTACAGAATTAGAGGTAAAAACAATTAAAGCAGATGACGGAAAAGAAATTAAAGTTTATGTTCCAATTAGGTAGTATTGTTCAAACACTATAAATTTTGTATAGTAAATATATGTATTTTGGTCCATTTTTTTTCGATACTAAAGAAATTTTTTTAATATTAGCCGCATTTCTACTTGGAATGGCAATGTTATTTGGTTGGCCAATATGGGGATTTGATACACAGGTTTTATTAACACTAGTAATTTTAATGCTTATTACTAAAGGTTTACTTCCTGCAATACACAATGAAGCTTTTTTTATTCTTGCTGTTATAACTCTTTTTCTTACATTTTATCTGCCGGTTTTTCAGGTGATTCTATTTTATCTTGTAACATTCCTCTTTTTCAGACTTCTGCGTGTAATTTAATATTGTATAATGTGTAGAGAATGAAACAGCAATTCTTTATATATGCTCGAGCTTTCCGATTTAATCAATGGATTAAAAATCTTATTGTATTTGCAGCTATTTTATTCACTGGAAAGTTATTCGATGGTCAACTTTTTTTAAATGCAACATATGCTTTCTTTATTTTTTGTCTGTTATCTTCTGCTTCTTATGTTTTAAACGACATCATTGACTACCAATACGATAAAAAACACCCAGTTAAAAAATTTAGACCACTCGCTTCTGGGGCGATAAGTATTCCACAAGCAACATTCGCTTTATTTATTCTTACTATTGCTGCATTAATTTTATCTTTATATTTTTCAATTTCATTTTTTTTACTATCTGTCTCATTTTTGTTTTTACATTTTTTCTATTCATTATATTTAAAACGTTTTCCAGTAATTGATATTTTTACAATTTCTTTTTCATTTGTGCTTCGTACTTGGGGAGGTGTTATAGCAACTGGTTACCATGTGCCTATTTGGCTTTTAATGACAATCTTTTTCATATCACTATTTATGGCAACAGTTAAAAGACACGCTGAATTAGTTACCCAAGGTGGTGAAACAAGAGTTTCATTGTATCGTTATAAAGGTCACATGTTGTATTTTCTTTCAACTACATTTGCAACATTAACAATCGTTTCTTATGCACTTTATACCTATACGCTTTATATTGACCCATCACAACAAGCTATATTCCAAGAAAGCACAACTACAGTAAATGCGCAGTGTGAACAAAAAGGAATGACTGATAAAGAGAAAAAAGAATGTCGAGAAAATGATATTACTCGTATTATTCCCCAAATGTTTCCTTCAATAGAAGCCAGAAAATTAATGATGGTAACAATTCCTTTTGTAGTATATGGAATAGCAAGATACGCACAGCTTTTATATGAAAGGGAAGAAGGTGAAAGACCTGAAAAAATTATTACTACAGATAAGCCTCTTATTTTTACAATACTTCTGTGGGCGATTGGAGTTGTTTTACTTATTTATGCATTTTAGTACGTTGTACAAGTAACATCTCCAGCGAAAAACATATTTACAGGAATGTTTGATGAGATATTATTACCTGAATCTCTTACTTTATAGTTAAAAGCTTTACATGCTTTACCATTGACGCTCCAGTTTTTTATAAATACATTTCTATCACCACGATCTCTATTTGGATCATTTGCATAGCTTGCATCTTGTCTAGCTTTACATTCAGGACAGTAATCATTGGTAAATCTAATCATTACAACACTTGTTGGTGGAAGATCTGTTGGCACAGTTGCGACATACGATTTATCTGCATTAACATCGTAAGACTCGAGTAACTTATTATCTAGATAAATTTCCATTTTTGGGAATGTCTCTACACCTGTGGATGATGTTGTAGAACTACCACGGGCAGCAATCTGTATTTTTCCGGCAGTACTAAATCCTGGGATACGAAGCAAATCACCAGCAATAATATTTACTATTAAAATGGCAGATAAAGTAAATATAAGACCCACAATAGCGCCTACAATATAACTTTTACCCCGACTAATTTGTTCAGGTGCACCTTGTGCAGTTATAAGTAAAAAAGCACCATACACTAGAGATATAAATGACAAAGTTCCAACAATTGGGAATATAAGTTTTGTAAGAAGAAAATTGAGTACTCCACCTGGAGCGGAAGGATCAGAAAAAGAATTACCTCCAACATCTAAACATCCTAATTGAGTGTATGTCTTTCCTGGTGCTTTTGTTATTGGTTCATTTCTTCCTGTATTTGTATTTTTTTTTATTTCTAATGTTTGATTACTACTGGCATTTTTTGAAGCATTTGGGTAGACACAACTTCTACAGGATTCCCAATTACCAGGCGTTGGTCTACCAACACAATAACCACATGCATCGCATTCTGCTTGGGCATTTACTGTTGGCTGAAATAAGAAAAATCCTATTAGCAACGTGGCTATTATAAGTAGCTTTTTCATTAAAGTAAGTATACAGGAATTGTTACAGTGAGTTAAACAGATTTTACTAACTTATAACTCATGGGTATAATGAACTTATGAGACGTTTTTTTGTAGTCGTTATTGTATTGTGTCTTGTTTTTAGTAGCTTTGCCAGCAATACTTTTTTTGTATATGCAGATGAACTAGAAGACATAAATAAAAAATTAGAAGAACTTAATAATGCTTTAGAATCTTCAAAAAAAGCAACCTCCACCAATGAGCAAGAGCTTATAAACCTTAATACCCAATTAAATGGTTTAAAAGATCAAGTAGCAAACATTGAATTAGAAATAGAGGATAAAGAAAAAGATATTGCTGAAGGTGATAAAAAGTTAAAACAACAAAAAAATTTATTAGACCAAAGAATTGCTTCTTACTATAAAAATAAAGGTAAAGTAACAGATGGTATTTTACAGTTATTGGTTACAGATAATTTAACACTTTTTCTGAAGCAGTTTACCTATCAACAGACTCTTTTAAATGATGATAGAAATACAATTGTGAGAATTGTGACATTGGTGAAAGATTTAGAAGAAAAAAAAGAAACATTAGAAGATGAAAAAGAAAGATTAGAACCAATAAAAGAACAAATAGCTAAACAGTCAGATTTTTTGTCTGGTGAAGTTGCTTCTGCAAAAGAATATCAAGGTAAACTTCAAGGAGAAATTGCTTCATTATCATCTAGACAGCAAGAAATATTAAATGCAAGAAGTGGTAGTTTTACAGCAAATATTGGTGATAGTGAAATGGCAGATGATTACAACGCTTCAATAAAAGGTTTTCGTGAATCAGCGCCAAGTGGTTACTTTGGTGTTTTTGCCTTTGGAGCACATACGCACCGTAAAGGTATGAGTCAATATGGTGCAAGAGGAAGAGCTCAATCTGGACAAGATTTTAAAACTATTCTGAAAGCATATTATGGAAAAGAACCTGTAGGTAAAGATACAGGGGGTTCCATAAAAGTATCTGGATACGGAGAAATTGATTTTGAAACAACCTATTTATATGGCATAGCAGAAATGCCATCTTCTTGGCATTCTGAGGCTCTAAAAGCTCAAGCAGTAGCGGCAAGAACATATGCGTATAGATACAAGGTTCAAGGAACAGAGATTTGTACTACTGAATCATGTCAGGTATTTAGAAAGGATAAATCTGATAACCCACCACAAGAATGGAAAGATGCAGTTGACCAAACTAAAGGACAAGTATTAGAAGATGTAGTTACATATTATGCTTCAACTCATGGAGTCTATGTAGCAACACCTGGCATCTGGGATACAACTGATGGTGGAGGTGGAGGCAATTTTGTCGATAAATCATATGAAAAAATTGGTGGATCACCATGGGTATATAAAGCCTGGTATACACAAGGGTATAGTATAAGTAGTGATAAATGTGGTAGATCAAATCCATGGTTAAGTCCATCAGAAATGGCTGATATTATCAATGCAGCCATGGTAATGAGTCGAAGTGGTTCTGGAGCAGATACAGGTCGTGTAACACCTACAACAACTTCATGTCAGCCAGGTAATCCATACAGCCAAGATGAATTAAGACAAGTATCTGATAGTTATGGTGGTGGCGTAGGAACCGTAACTGGCGTATCGGTGAGTCAAGGAAATGGAACAACAAATGAAGTTATATTCCAAACAGATAAGGGAGAAAAACGCTTAAGCGGTGCCGATTTTAAACAAGGATTTAATTTGAGAGCTCCAGGATACTTAGCTATTCCCCAGTATCAATTTGCCTTCTTTAACATTGAAAGAAAATAATCTTTTTTTGTCCATACATACATTGTTCCAAGGGATAAGATTGTAATAATAATAAATAATCCCCACCACGTAAATTTTTTGTAATCTGCTATTTCAACAAAAATAAATAAATATAAAAAGTGTATAAAGAAAATTTCATATGAATATCTACTGGCAAAATTAAACAATGAGTGTGTTTTATATTTTTGAAGATTAAGCTTTTCATAAATGAGTATCAAAATAGAAATGCACAAAAGTCCGTAGGTTAAATAAAATATATTAGGTGGATATTTATTCTCTGTAAATGCAAGTGTGTGTTTTTGTAGCACGAATGCTTGGTGAGAAATGCAATACATCACTCCAGTTATTGCAGTAGAAATAACAAGGAACATTTTTCTTTTCTTTGTTTGTGTATAAAAATATGTAAAAAATAAAATTAAACTCCAAGGTAACCACATAATCCATCTAAAATGAAAGGGAAATTTTATAAATAATAACGCAACTGAACTAACTGTAGAAAGAATAAAAAATAACCAAAACAACACATTATTTTTTAATATTTTAATTAATGGCATTAGTACTAAAAAACAAAGAAATAAAACTACTAACCAATTTAAGTCTCGATCACCTTGTAACAACAACCATTTAAATATGCTTTCTAAAGAAATATGTTCTTGTTTAATAAATAAAATAAATGGGAAATAGAATAAAAGGAAAATATAATAAGGTATTAATAGTCTTTTTATACGTTTTGTAAAATATGAAATAGAAAAAGACTCTTCCTTTTTTCTGTCAAAAAATACAAATGCAGAGCAAAAAACAAATATTTGTACTGCAAATTGAGAATAATTTGCTATGGTATATGCTAAAGGTATTGAAGAGAAGTATGCATTAACATGAATGAGAATGATAACAATGACAGAAAATCCTCGTAAAAAATCTATTGTAGTATTTCGTTCCCGCATGAAAAAATTATAAACGTTATATATAACATTATTGAGGTAAAATAAAAGAGTTATGGCAAATAACCGATCATTATTGGTAGAAGTGTTATTATTCCCATTAAAATTATTGGGATTTATTTTGCAGATTATTTTATTTGCAGGATTTATTATCGGTGGTTGGTTTTTTTTGCAAACTACAGGGTTTTTCCCGGTGCAAGTTCCTGTTTCAGGTGCTTCGATGTTACCAACATTACCAGAAGAAGGATTTGTAGACTTTCAAAGGTACGTTCAAGATTCTCGATTTCAAAGTGTTATTCCGCAACAAATTAAAAGAGGAGATATTGTCGTATTTGAAAATAAAAAAACAGCAGATGAATTAAAGAAGCAAGAAAAAGAAGAAAGTGGATTTGTAAAACGAGTTGTTGGAATAGCTGGTGATGACGTTGTTATTAAAGATGGATTTGTGTATGTAAATAATGAACCGCTTGAAGAACCATATATTTTAAAATCTCGATCCACATTTGGTGGGG
The DNA here is from genome assembly GCA_964435665.1 of uncultured Gammaproteobacteria bacterium. Lineage (GTDB taxonomy): Bacteria > Patescibacteriota > Microgenomatia > UBA1406 > GWC2-37-13 > MFZZ01. The sequence continues at coordinate 145,680 of CAYSZW010000002.1, forward strand.
CAAGTATTCAAGACTGTCAAGATACAATTGTTCCTGAAGGGAAACTAATGGTGTTGGGAGATAATCGAAAAGTAAGTTTAGATTCAAGACAAATTGGATTAATTGATATCAAAGATGTAAAGTATTACATTCCTTATGAAAAACAAACCGAGCGTTTTGCATCGAATTGGAGAGATTCTTCACATGATCTAGATAAACAGAATGAATCTATTTTTGACATTGATCAGTATGTAGCATTAATAAATGAAACACGTAGTAAAAATGGATTAGAACCTTTGGTATATCAACCTAAATTAGAACAATCAGCTAAATTACGTACAAATGTAATGTTTAAATATAATGATTTGGATTATGAAGCTCCTAAAAGTGGCTATACTATGAAAGAAGCAATGGATGATGTTGGTTACTCTAATATTACTTACAGTGAATTTCATATAGTGGGATATTATGATGCACAAGAATTATTCGACGCAATATTAGAACAGCCTAATAGAACCAGATTTCTATATGATAAGGATTTTGATGAGATTGGTGTCAGCACTACAGTTGGAACTTTAAATGGGTGTCCTGTACAAATGATGGTTCAGCATGTTGCCGGATATGTACCACCAAATTATGGAGATGGTGAAATTCAAAGTTGGAGTGATGGATTAACTAGACTAAAAGCCGTTCAACCAGGTTGGGAGAAATTAAAATCATCACAAGAAATTTATAGTCAATACAAAACAGAAGTTGATAGAATAAATGAAATTATTACAATCCGTATTCAGAGAATGGAACAAATTGTAAAACGAATGCAAGCAAACGAGTGGTTTACAGAAGAAGAAAAAAAATGGGTGGAAGAAGATGCTAAGTTAGGAGAAGAACAAAATGCACTATCAGATAAATTGAATGATATTCAATAACTTATATTTTATGAAGGTGTAATGTCCAATATAATGGGTGTTCTTGATTAAAATCAATCTCGGTATATGGTTTGGCTTTAATGGCTTCCTCATCCCATTGAATACCTTCATTTTCAACAGTATGTACGAATGGTAATTTTTCTGGAGTTATAAATCCTTGTCCAAGAGTTTCAACTTCTTGAAATAAACCATGAACATCAGATAAAAAATCTTTTCTAGATATTGGCACACCTCGAAAATTGGGAAATCCGTCTTTAATTTCTGAAGCAAATTGTTCGTATAATACATGACTTCTTAGTTTTTTTTCACCACTTACATTCTTAAAATTTATAAATAAAGATCCATTTGGTTTTAATACTCTATGGACTTCATGTAATGATTGAATTACAAAGTTATAATCAGTACTTTTACTGGTACCAGCAAGTTCAATATATGTCGCAAAGTCAAATGCACTGTCGGGAAAGGCCATATTCATTATATCCATACAACTCACCGACACATTATTATTTTGAAATCTATCAACTGTTGGTTTGCCATGATTGTTAACCATATCAAAAGATAAATCGAAGGATTGAAGATGTTTCACATGACGTCTGAGCCATTTTTCAGCAAAAAAAGTATAAGCAGCTATATTTAAACCTGTTGTAGGTTGTAAATCTTCTAATATAGGATCTATCGCATCATAGGTATGAATAAGTCGGTACATTACCTGGTCAAGAAGAGGTGTTAAATGCTCAGTATTAATTCTGAGTTTAGTGTCACTATGATAAAGATGTGGTAATGTTTTTATTAATACTTCTCGTTCCATTACTTTATACTCATTCCAGCAATCTTTTCCATTACAGTTCTATATGTTTGCCATTCACTTGCTGAAATATCTGAGAACAAATTCATAACTTTCTCTTCTAAATGTATTTCTACAGAATTTAATTTTTTAACACCTTTTTCAGTAAGTTGAACAATTTTGGCACGTTTATCTTGGGGATTATCCATGGTTTTAACCATTTTTTGTTTTTCTAATTGAGAAATAAGTTCTGTAACAAAAGGTGGTTCAACACCCATTTTCTGAGCAATTTCTATAAAACGGAGCCCATCTTCATGTTTATGTAAAAGTCCGAGTACACTCCATTCTAACGAAGAAAGTTTTTCATCAAGAAGTTTAGTATTAAAATAGTTTTTGAGAGATCTGTAGGTTTTTGCCTGTAATCTAATAAGTTCATATGTTTTGATATGTTCTTTTGTTCCTACAAGTCTTTGGAGTGCATTTTTTAACATAGTTAGTTAAGTTTATTAATAATATAAATAAGTATACATGTTCATTAACTTAATCAAAGCTTCCTATTATACCATTTTTAAAAAAAAGATTGAAGTAACGGGATTATTTAAAAAGATATGCATTATTCTAACTTGACTTTTACCCTAAAACGTAGAAAAATGAAGTATGCCTCAAGAACCTTTAATACAATCTGCTACGCCTCTTCCACAGTCTATGAATCCTCAGGTAATCTATTCATGGAAAGCTCCACTGCGTGCCTATAAAAAAAGTAACAAACGAGTTTTAAGATTTTATATTGCTGTAGCTTTATTACTTACATTAATTATCTTTTTTATTGGAGATAGAATATTAATTATTCCAATTTGGTCTATTTTGTTTTTGTTCTATGTTTTAACTATTACACCTCCACCAATTGTAGATAATAAAATAACAAAATTCGGCATAGAAACTGCTGGTATTACCTTGCGTTGGGAAGTTCTTTCTCATTTCTATTTTACTCAGCGATTTGGATTTACTGTGTTAACGATAATGACAAATCCTCCATATAGTTTTCATGCATATATGATAATTCCTTCTGACACAATAAAAAAATCTGTAATGAAGATTCTTGCGGAACATATTGTGTATCAAGATAAACCAACTATATCAATTACTGATCGTATGATTACATGGTTGTCTTATTTAATTCCTGAAGACGAAGAAGATACAAAAAGACCTCCTAAAGAACATATAGAAAAGAAAGACGATTCAGGAATAGAACAAATTAAAGATACTCTTGCATCTTTTTTCCCAAAACAGAAGGGTCAATCTCCTTCACACCAAGCTTTCGTCCCCACTGAATAACACCTTCATCAGTACTTACTAAACTAGCACTTTGTTCTTTTGCAAGCATGATAAGATCAAAATCAGCTAAGCTATCAATAAAACCAGTTCGTAAAGCATTGCGGTATCTGTTTCTAAAATTTTTGACTATTTTTCCAATAGCCATTTGAAATTCTTTTTGTGCTAATGATTCTTTACCCATAAACATTTCGCCTGCATGCTTAATTTCTTCTTCTGCGACATCTTGACTACGATAAGCTCTCTTTCTGGACTCTTCTATATACTCGGCAATTATTGAGGCATTTATATGCATATTTCCTAAATCTGGAGATTTAATAGTTATTTCAGAAAAAAATTCTTTTAGAAATTCTTGTTCTGGATCCTCAAAAAAGCTTTTAATTTCTTCCATAATACGAGGTGGCATTATAAATAATGCCTTATCTTTTGTATTTTTCATTATCTTGGTTAAATTTCTTATGATAGTTTCCGTGTCATTCCCTATCCCAAGATGTGCCTCCATATTAAAAAATAGATTTGTGTCGATTACATATATTTCCATAGCTACAATTATATCAGAATGTAAGAGTTAATTGATGTTTTACGCTTCAATTCAACATAAACACTCATATACACAAATATATTAGGGCTTCTGCTTAATACGTACCTTATTACATATTTAAAGTGTAAGAAATCCCTAAGGGTATGGTTACTATATCGACGCCAACACTACTGGTAATGACTGAGGATTTTTATAAAGCTCACAAACATATACATCTATTTAACAAGATATATGTTTAATACTGTTCAAAAAACGTACGAAAAACTTCAGGATTATTACAGGTTATGTGCGTAAATTAAGCGGAAATTATTGATATATTTTGATATAATAAATACTATTGAAAACCCACAAATAGTGGTATAGATTTGTAATACACCCAACATATGAAATGTTTATTTTGCCAATCTACGAACACAGAAGTTATAGAAACAAGAGTATCAGATAATAAAAGTACTATACGAAGAAGAAGATCTTGTCCTCAATGTAAAAAGAGGTTTACAACATATGAACGAGTAGAGGAGTTACCAATACTTGTTATTAAAAGAGATCAAAAAAGAGAACGTTTTGACAGGAAAAAATTAAGAGATGGTATTTTTAAAGCAGTAGGTAAAACAACTGTTACAGCAGATCAAGTTGAAGAAATTGTAAATTTTGTCGAACAAGAAGTTACAAACGCTGGTAAAACAGAAGTTGAGAGTCAGTTAATAGGAGATTTGGTAGCGAGTAGATTAAAAGAACTGGATAAGGTCGCTTATATACGATTTTCATCAGTTTTTAAACGATTTGTAGACTTGGAAGAATTTGAAAAAGAATTAAAAAAAATTAGCTAATTACAATACATTATTAGTTTATTGTCTCAATATTATATGAAATTAACAGGAGTAGCAGAGAAGGTTTTTATAGACCGATATTCTCTAAAAGACAAACAGGGTAACGCATTAGAAAAAACACCAGACGAAATGTGGAAGCGTGTAGCAAAAGCTGTTGCAGAAAAAGAAGCACCAGATCAGAGAAAGAAGTGGGAAAAAGCATTTTACGATGCTATGGAAAACTTTAAATATGTTCCAGGCGGACGTATTTTAGCAGGAGCAGGAACAGGTTTTGGTGTAACTTTCTACAATTGTTTTGTTATTCCATCACCAAAAGATTCTCGACATGGTATTCTACAAACCTTAGGTGAAATGATTGAGATTATGTCTCGTGGAGGAGGAGTTGGTATTAATATCTCTTCTCTTCGGCCTCGTGGAGCACGTGTTGAAAAAGTAAATGGTTTTTCTTCTGGTCCAATTAACTGGGCAGAACTTTTTTCACTTGCAACAAAAGATATTATTCAACAAGGTGGAACTCGTCGTGGAGCCCTTATGCTTATGCTTCATGATTGGCATCCAGATATTGAAGAGTTTATTACCGTAAAACAAGATCTCTCAAAAATTAATGGTGCAAATCTTTCAGTTTGTGTTTCTGATGTATTTATGGATGCAGTAAAAGCAGACGGAGATTGGCCACTTATCTTTCCAGATAAAAATGATCCAGACTACGACACAATGTGGGATGGAGATATAGAAGCTTGGAAAGCCAAAGGTAAAAAAATCAATGTTCACAAAGTTGTTAAAGCAAGAAAGATTTGGGATCTTATTGGAGAAGCAGCATGGAGATCTGCAGAGCCAGGTGTTGTGTTTATGGAACGTTATAACAAAATGCACAACAACTATTATTGGAACAGAATTATCTGTGTTAATCCATGTGGAGAAGAAGGCTTACCAGCATGGGGAGTATGTAATTTGGGATCAATCAATTTAGCTGCATTTGTAAAAGGTGAAGATATTAATACAGCTGCAGATTTTGATTTTGAAGGTCTTCGTGAAGTTGTTAAAACAGCTGTGCGTTTTCAAGATAATGTTGTAGATATGGATCCATATGTTTTCCCAGGAATTAAAAAAACTCAACTTGAAGGAGAACGTAGAATAGGCTTAGGAACAATGGGACTCGGAGATACTCTTATAAGACTTCATATTCGATATGGTTCAGAAGAATCTCTTAAATTTATAGAAAAAGTCTATCAAATTATTTGTTATGAAGCCTACAAAGCATCTTCTGACATAGGAAAAGAAAAAGGATCATTTAAGATGTTTGATGGTAAAAAATTCATAAAGAGTGGCTTTATGAAAACATTACCAGCAGAAATAAGAAAGAAAGTAAAAGAAGATGGTATTAGAAATTCAGTCATTTTGATGCAAGCACCAACAGGGTCAACATCACTTATGTCTGGAACAACATCTGGTATTGAACCAGTATACGAATTTGAATTTATTCGTCGTGATCGACTAGGGGAACATGCAATTCGTCATCATTTATATGACGCTTGGTATGCAGAACATGGAAAAGATTTAGATGCTGGCAAGATAAAAAGACCTGAATGGTTTGTTTCCGCTAATGATTTGAGTCCAGAAGACCATGTATTAGTTCAAGCAGTCATTCAAAAATATGTTGATGCATCAATTTCTAAAACTGTAAATGCCCCAGAGACACATACAGTTGAAGATGTAAAACGTCTTTATAATCTTGCGTACGAAAGTGGATTAAAAGGTATTGCATATATGCGAGACGGGTCTCGACAAGGAGTTTTGGAAAGAAAGAAAGAAGACAAACCAGAAGAAAAACCTGTGCAAGCTCAACCAGTATTCCCAACAGTTAAACCAAGACCAATGGTTGTACATGGTGCAACATATAAGATTAATACACCAGTAGGACGAGCATATATAACTGTAAATACCAATGGTGGAGGAGAACCACATGAAGTATTTATTACAGTTGGAAAAGCAGGTACAGATGTATTTGCTATGGCAGAAGGACTCGGTCGAATGATTTCTATGTATTTCCGTAGCACCGTACATTTAGCTCCAGAAGAAAGACTTAAAAAAGTTATAGATGAACTTTCTGGTATCGGTGGAGGTCGCACATTAGGCTTTGGAAAAGATAGAATCCGAAGTCTTCCAGATGCTATTGCTAAAGTGTTAACAATGCATTTTGAATATTTGCAGAAACAACAGCAAATGACAAATGGAAATGGTCATGCAGAAGAACAAGAAGTAGAGCTTGTAGATAAAATGGAACAACCAGCTCTTCTTGAAGAAGCAACACCAAATCCAGTTACTCAAATGCAAGTATCAGCACCTAAAGAAACAGCTCATTATGATCTTTGCCCTGAATGTGGACAAGCATTACTTGCCCGTGAAGAAGGATGTGCAAAGTGTTATGGCTGTGGGCATGCAGAGTGTTAATACATCTAAGAATAAAGGTAAAAAGCCCTCCTGATGGAGGGCTTTTTTATTGAAGGAAATTAACAACGGAAACACGAATTTTAAAAAACCAACCTTCAACGGTATTTTCTAATTGTTGATCATAACTTTTGACTGTTATAAATGTGTTCTTTGCAACTGCGAGTGGTTTTTCTGTTGCCACATTCATCTTTTCTATAGTAGGTCTGTCTAGGGTATCTTGTAAAGCCTTTTTAGGAGATTTGATTTCAATTTGAGGTAAAGAAAAAGCAATTGGATTATTTTCATTATTCATAGATGTTGTCGGTTGAGGGTTATTATTTTGTTCAGGTTGTTGAGTTTCTGTTTGGGTATTGTTTCCAAAATTTCCCGATTCATTATTATCTTTAAAGTCAAAAACAAATGTATCTTTTATAGTGGTAGGTTGTTGTGTAATTTGAGTTGGTTCAACTGTAACAGGTGTAGTAGCTAAATTAGATCGTGGACTCTTGGTGGTAGTCGGATCTGGAATTGTTGGTTTCACTTGAGATGGGTTATTTGTTTGTATTTGTGTAGGATTTGATTGAGGAACCGGGGTATTTGTCGGTTGAATAGGATTAACTCCAGATGATGCTTTTTTGCCTGCAATACGATCTTCTAATGAAATAACAGGAACATCCTCTCTATCCGCTAAACATTTAGCTCTTTCTACACAGTAAGCATTAATGCCCCCACCACAATTTGAATCATCGCTCTGTTTTTTACATTGATCTTGCCTGCAATAGAATCTTTCTGGAAAGGGACAATCTTCTGTTATTCCAGTTTCCGCCATTTTATAACAACAAAGTGGTACCAATCCTTTACAAGCTGGACCACAAGCACTTGTTCCCACCCAACATTTGCCTGCTCTAACATGGTCAATTCCTTTGGTCCCTTCATAAGAAACACCGCCACAGACTCCTCTCCCACAAGATATCTCTTCATTGGTTTTATCAGGATTTTTTACATAATAAATACCATTTCGGCAAGAATTATCTACATTTGAAGCTGCTTGTGCAGAAGTAGTGTTGCGAGCTTGTTGATTTGAGCTTAAAAAAGAGACGATGCCAATAGCAAAAGATGCAAGGAGAAAAAGTGTTAATAATATTATTTCTTTGACATGTCTTATCTTCGACATATCGTTTTACTATACCGTTTTTTAAAACGGTTGTCAATGTGGCTCCAATCAGAGTTTGAGCTGTTATAATAAGCTATATTTGAGTTGACAAATAAATAATAGTTTAGTTGAATACAATAAGATATGTCTATTTATACAAAAACAGGAGATACTGGCAAAACTGCATTATTTGGTGGTACAAAAGTTTCAAAATACAATGCTCAAGTAGAAGCATATGGGTCAGTCGATGAAGCAACTTGCTTTATTGGTCTTGCGTTTGAATCAATAACAGATAATAAAGACAAAGAAACGCTTACATCTATACAGTTAGATTTATATGCCATTATGGCGTATTTATCTAACGCGCCATTAAAATCACAGGAACTTCTTGGTCATATTGATACTATGGAAAGAGAAATTGATGGATTAGAGTCAACACTACCTCAATTGACCCGTTTTGTCCTGCCACAAGGTGGTGAATCTGTAGTTAGATTCCATATCGCTCGTGCCAAAGTTCGCACAGCTGAAAGACGTATTGTTGAATTTATAGATAATAAAAAAAATAAAACATCTGATGATTTACTTATAATAAAGTATGTAAATAGATTATCGGACTTCTTTTTTATGCTTGCACGCAAATATTCAGCTGAAGAAAAAGTTACGTAATATCTATCTACAGAGGACGAATACAATATTATCAGGAGTATATCCACCAACTCGGTCTGGTCCCATTGAAAAGATTGCTCGTACAACTTGTCCATCTGCTATACCTTCACATCCTTGTACACCAGTATTACAACGGTAATCGGGGTCGAATTGATAAATACTTCCCCATGGATCTACAAGATTGAGTTCAGTATAAGGTCCTTGCCAGTTGGGGAAACTACCGTCAGTACAAGCTAAACCTGCACTACAACTTGAAAGACTGGTTTCTGCATTCTGTATACATGTTGCATTTACAGAGTAGTGCATGGGAATTTGTTGAGTATGTAATCCTAGATTAACAATTCCTGTATTAATCTCTTTTAATTCTGCGTTAACTCTTGTTAATCTAGCATTATCTTGTACACGGTTATAAGCAATAAGTCCAATGACAGAAAGAAGGCTGATAAGTCCAATTGTAATAACAATCTCGATAAGGGTAAAAGCCTTGTGTTGCATATGTGTATTTAGATTTAAACAGTTTTTAGAGTAATTTGTCAATGATAATTCTTGATTTTTATGCATAAATATAGTATTGTTTTAATACTTTATTAATTTGTGCTTGGTATTAGTCACTGTTCAACAAAGGAATGGGAAGACTATTGTTATAACGGGAATGCTGTGTAATTCAGCAACTGTGCCGCAGCGGTAAGTCCAGATGGACAAGTCCGAAGACCGACCAAGTATCTTATGTACCCCGAGCAGGGATTTACTTATGTCTGTTGACCAAAATCGTGCAATTGATTATTCTTCATTTTCTAGTAGAACTTTAGGAGAGTTACAGGCTAACTCTAATCATTCAGATTCTTTTAATAGCCAATTTACATTGTCATCACCTGGTGTTTTACATGTTGATACACCTTCATTAAAAGCAGAACAGTATTTTACAAAATCTGACGAAGCTCCACAATTTCAAAGTATTTTTGAATCATATAATGCATTAAATGAAGCAGAGCGAATACAAAAACTTGATCATCTGACTACTGCCCAAAAAGAATATTACATATCTGAAAACGTAATGTCATATTTAGAAGAGTTTGTTGCACAAATTCGAATTAAAAAACTATCTGGTGTTTTAAAAGATGATGGAAGTATGGAAATGTTAGGTACAAATGTGACAGATATGTATAATCATGCAGCGGAAATGGCTGGACCAAGTTCAAGAGAAGCACGAGAAAAAGATGGTTTAGATAAGATTGCACAAAGTATTCAGGCTGGAAATAATCGCGCTATTTGGATTTCAGCGCCAAAAATTGCAGATTATGGTTTTGCTTTTACATTTCTAGTAGATGATTATGATAAAAAATTAGGTGGAAAGCCTTTTAGAGAATTACTTTTAAGGTATTCAGAACCTTTAGATTCTTTAAGAACAAGTAAATCTGTATATAATACTTTAGTAGATCGTATTGGTTTGCCTGGACCCGATAGTAATACTTTTGCAACTCCTGCTGATTTTTTAGCACATCCACTTACATATAACTTAGATGGATTTGAAGATCTTGAAACACTATATGAATATTTAGACATCTCACCTGAAGATGTAAAGCTTTCAGAAGAGTTTAGACTACAAGTTGTTCCTGTTATTAAGCCATTTTTAGATACATATAACGATATCATTCAGCAAATGAGTCAGAAAGATTTACAATCTGATACTTCTATTCCTATATTAGAAAAACAAGCAAATGATTTAATTGGAGGTATGTTTAACATGGCTAGAATAGTTTACAGATCGATAAAAGAAGAACGAAAAGATGCTGATATAAACCAATTAAAATTCCTTCAGCAATCATTTCCATTAGAGGACACATTGTTAATAGCACAACATATGGCTCAATATGAACCGCTATATATTCAAGGAGGTTCAAATTGTGAGGTAACAAAACAAGCAGGAATATTAGAATCTAACTTTTTATCAAATGTTGGAGGAATGGGTATGTCTGGCGCAATGCAAGAAACAGGATTAGATCTTCTTAAACCATCTAAAAAGGAATTTGATGGTAAGTGTGTTAATTGTCCAAGTTGTAAAAAAACGGTTGACGCAATCGTAACAAAAGAAATTATTAAATGTCCTAGTTGTAAACATACAGTGAAGAGAAGTTAATCTTGTTATACACTTAATATATGTCTACGAATCATACAAAAATTGATCATCTCCTTGACGAAAATAAGAATCAAAAGAAACCAGAATTTGTTTCATATTCTGTAGAAAGTGAACCTATTCCAGCAAGATCTGAGATTAAATCCGAGGCAAAAATTGATGTTGTAGAAACAGAACCTAACATAGAAGATAAAGAGCTTGAGAAATTTATAAAGGTTGAAAAACACAAAATTGAGCTTGATCCAGCGCTTAAAAAAGCTGGATTACAAGTGATTGATGCATCTACTATTGATCCTCGTCATAATGTGAAACTGCCAATAACTGACGAAAATATAGTCGCAGGTTTGAATAAGCCAGTTAATTCTTCCTGGCGATGGTTAGCTGAAATTGCTGTCTTTATGCTACGAAGAGCACATATTTCGCTCAAAAAAATACACGGACATATAGTCCGTGTAATTAAAAAGTAATTTTTATTATCCTGATTTAGCTCTATTAATTTCTTCAACAAAACTATCTTTACTGTGTGCTCCTACAAATTGGTTAACAACTTCTCCATCTTTGAGGACAAGAAATGTAGGAATAGAAAAGACAGAATATTTACCTGCTATTTCCTGATTTGCATCTACATCAACTTTAACAAATTTAACATCTTTCATAGATTCAGAAAGTTCTTCAATAATAGGTTCTGTTGCTTTGCATGGTCCACACCATTCTGCGTAAAAATCTACTAACACGAGCCCTTTATGATCAAGTACTTCTTTCTGGAAGTCATTGTTACTAGCGTGTACGGTTGCCATATTCATTATTTTTTAATTTTTAACGGAATTACATTCTACTCCATTTTCAAATATATGTCTATTAAATAAACTTAAAATATATGTCAGTTGAATTCTAATTCAGATTGTTGCAAATATCTATAATTGTAAGTATTGTAAGAATAACTATGTAAAATACACATTGAATACATATTGAAAAGCATTATAATCAGTTGTGATTTTTTAGGACGTGTGTTATATTATAGGCTCATATGGATGAATATTTCCTCCCAAAGCTGTTAGAACGTTTTATTAACTTTCTTCAAGACCAAGGGAAATCAAAATTTACGGTAGTTGCATACAAAAAAGATATAGAACAGTTTATCGGTTTTCTTGCCTCAAAAGAGAAATCAGATATTCGTGAAGTAAAAAAAGAGGACATTGAAGGATTTATTCAAAGTTTACTCGGTAAAAACTATACAAAAAAGTCAGCTTCCCGAAAATTAAACTCAATTAGAACCTTTTTTAGATTTTTAAAACATGAAGATGTTATTAGTGCAAATCCTGCATTTGACATTTCTCATCCAAAATATTCACAAACTCCACCACGCATTTTAAGTAAATTAGAATATAGAGCTCTTCGTGATGTAGCAAAAGAAGATTTAAGAACATATGCATTAGTTGAAGTATTACTTCAAACTGGTATTAAAATTGGTGAACTTGCAGCACTTCGTATACAAGATGTTAAAGAAGATACTCTTGCAATAACCCAATACGGAAAAAATATAGAACGTGAAGTTCCATTAAACAAAGCAGCAAAAAAAGCCATTGAAAAGTATGTCCAATCCCGAGGTAATCATCTTGAAACAGAAAATATTTTTATTACTCGAACAGGTAATCCACTTTTAATTCGTAATATTCGTCAAATTATTGATAGATGTTTTCAAGAAGTTGGTATAGAAAATGCCACAGTAAATGATCTTCGCAATACATTTATTGCTCATCAGCTTACAAATGGTGCAACTCTTGAATATATTGCAAAGATTGTTGGACACAGAAGAATTTCTTCTACAGAACGCTTTCTTAACTTAGTCAAACAAGAAGCAGAACGAAAAGAAAAACTTGGCGAGCTTTGATCTGCTACAATAGACAAATGCAAATCACAATCCACACCGATGGTGGTTCTTTAAATAATCCTGGTCGAGCTGCTTCAGCCTTTTTAGTTCATTCAGACGGAAAACTTCTACATAAATATAACGAATACATTGGTATTGCCTCAAATAATGTTGCAGAATACACAGCCCTCATACGAGCTTTAGAATATGTTAAAAATAATTTAAGCGAAACTGTTTCCAAAATTCATGTGTTTGCAGATTCTGAATTAATGATTCGTCAAGTTACAGGTATTTATAAAGTAAAAAATGCTGATATAAAACCCCTTCATACTAAAATAAAAATGCTCGAAATGGAGCTGGGAATTCCTATTTTGTATACACATGTCCTTCGTGAAAAAAATAGTGAAGCCGATGCATTGGTGAAAGCTGCACTTGGTAAATAATACGTTGTTTCGACTTTTCAACTGAGCACTTTCTCCGCTATACTGAAAGTATGGATCAACATCCAATTCCACGCCAAATTACTACTTTTGAATTTAAGTTAATAGGCTTTATGACGTTAAAGCAGTTCCTTTATTTGGTTATTTTCTGTCCAATAGGGTATATTGCTGCAACTATTATTCCCATTCCCTTTGTTAATATATTAGTTGGTGTCATTATTGGTGGTATTGGAGCAGCATTTGCATTTTTACCAATTATGGATCGTCCTCTCGATGTCTGGTTGAAGAATATGTATAAAAGATTAAATGCACCTTCACAGTATTTTTTTCATAAAAAAAATGATCCAGTATATTTTTTAAGAGATTTATTTTTTCTTGAAGATCCACATTTAGCGGTTGCTCATGTTGAATCAAAAGAAAAGCTTCAAGAATATTTGGCTAAGCAGAATAAAGCTATACCAGGTCAGGATAGCAAAATGAGAGATAAACAAAAGGTTCATATTGATGATTTGTTACAGCAAAATTTACAATTACCTCAAAGTGTTACTCAAGGGCATCAAACAACTTCCATTTCTAATTCACAACTGGGAGATGTTGTTAAAGAGCCATTTGTGAGTGGTGTAGTGAAAAATAGAAAGCAAATTCCAATACCAGGTATTCTTGTAACTATAAAAGATGCTGAAGGCAAACAGTTAAGACTTTTAAAGACTAATCCATATGGCATTTTTGCCACATATAGTCCTCTTCCTGAAGGAGATTTTATATTTGAAGTTGGCGATCCAAATGGTAACTATTTTTTTGATACAATGAATGTACATATTAATCCAAAAGATCCAAAACCTATTGTATTTTATTCGAAGGAAATTCTATGACAAAAACGAAAGCGACTTCACCAAAGAAAGCGTCTACACAGTCTTTTATTGAAATTGACGAGGTGCGTGACGATATTATGCTAATGAAAGATTATTCTGCCGTAACCGTAATTGAAATCGGAGCAGTAAATTTTTGGCTTCTTTCTGCAGAGGATCAAATGTCTATGATTTATACCTATGCCAGTTTATTAAACTCACTTTCGTTTCCTGTACAAATTATGATCTTATCCAAGATGATGAATATTTCCTCTTATATTGATTATGTTGATGCGATGATTACAAGTCAGAAAGTAGATCTTATTAAAAGTAGATTAAATGATTATCGAGAATTTATTAAAACAATTGTTAAAAAAAATACTGTTCTTGAAAAAAGATTCTTTTTTGCTGTGCCATTTAATCCGTTAGAAATGGGTGTAACTGGCGTTAAGGCAAAGGGGTATGGAAAAGAATATATATTTAGTCGTGCTAAAACATCATTGTATCCAAAGCGAGATCATTTAATTCGCTTACTTTCAAAAGTAGGATTAAAACCTACAGTGATGCAAGAACAAGAATTAACTGAGTTATTTTATAATATTTATAATCCTTCATCTGTTGGTAAACAACTTGCACCAGTTGATAGTTATTTAGATGTAGTAGTTACAAACGGTTAAAAAAATATGTTTTCATTTGGAAAGAAAAAAGAACCAGCACAACAACCTCATGCCACAATGCCAAAAGCAGCTCAAAATGTAGCTGATGTCTTAGCAAAAGGTGATGTGAGTATTAAAGATCTTATTGCTCCCTCGTATGTAGAAGTAGATTTTAATCATATTAAAATTGATAATAAGTTTTATCGAACATTGTTTGTTGTTGGATATCCACGTTATGTTTCTGCAAACTGGCTCTACTCTCTTATAACCTATGATCATCCTTTAAATATTTCAATGTTTATTTATCCTTCAGAATCTAAAACTATTTTGAATGAATTAAAACGAAAAATTGCACAAATGCAGGCAACAATAGATGCAGATATGAAATCTGGTAAAGTTGTAGATCCAAATGTACAGGTTGCTTTAGATGACGCTCTTGCTCTGCAGGCAGAGTTAGCCAAAGGTGCAGAACGATTTTTCCAATTTGGTTTATATGTAACAATTCCAGCAGATACAAAAGAAGAATTAGATAATGTTACAAAAGAGATTGATTCAACGCTCTCTTCTTTGCTTATTATTGCTAAACAAGCAACTCTGGAACAAGAAGAAGGATTTAAATCGACGCTTCCCATGTTCTCTGATAAATTAGGAGTGTGGCGAAATATGGATACAACATCCCTTGCGATGACTTTTCCTTTCTCAACAGCATCATTAACACGTAATGAAGGAATCTTGTACGGTCTAAATCAACATGATGGTAGTCTGATTATTTTTGATAGATTTACATTAGAAAATGCTAATGCTGTTATTTTGGGAAAATCTGGAGGAGGAAAAAGTTTCTTGGTTAAACTTGAGGCAGCGCGTCTTCTTATGATGGGAACAGATGTAATTATTATTGATCCAGAAAATGAATACAGAAATTTAACTAAAAGTTTAGGAGGCGAATTTTTAGATTTTTCAGCAAACTCTCAAATTAAATTAAATCCCTTTGATTTAAATGCAGATAATCCAGAACCAGATGAACTTTCTAACAAAATTTTAGATTTACATTCATTAATGAGAGTTATTATGGGTGAATTAACTCCATCACAAGATGCATTGTTAGACCGGGCTTTAGTTATGACATATCGTTCAAAAGGTATAACTCAAGATCCTGAAACTTTTAAATTTGAAGCTCCACTCCTTGAAGATTTATACAAAATTTTAATAGGCTTAGAAGCAGTAGAAGCACGAGATTTAGCTGATCGACTTGAGAAATTTGTACAAGGTTCTGCTTCAGGTATTTTTAATAGTAAATCGAATTTTGATATTAAAAATCCATTTACTGTTTTTGGTGTACGAGATTTAGAAGAAAATTTACGACCAGTTGCTATGTATATTATTCTTGATTACATTTGGCATACAGTAAGACGTGGAGAGTTAAAGAAAAGAGTACTCATTGTAGATGAGGCATGGTACTTAATTAAAAATAAAGATTCGGGGGCATATTTGCATAATTTTGCTAAAAGAGCTAGAAAATACAAATTAGGTATGACGACAATTACCCAAGACGTAGAAGACTTTTTAGCAACAGATGAAGGTAAGGCAATTATTACGAATTCAAGTTTACAGATTATTTTAAAACAATCGACAGCTGCAGTTGATAGAATTTCCACAACATTTTATTTAACAGGTGGAGAAAAGCATTTCTTATTATCAGCTGGTGTTGGTGAAGGATTGTTTTTTGCAGGTCAGTCTCATGTAGGGTTCCAAGTAGTAGCATCAGAAGAAGAAAAGCGTTTAATTGATGGAACATAGTTTCTTGCGTTATAATCTTCATTACAAATTGTAGGGTTTTATGAATAAACTTCCGTTTATTGAAAAAGGACAAGCAGGTAGGATGGAATTTAACCGCAAATCAAGCGGCACGTCTCCATTATTTTTAGGACTATATGCCGTTGGAATAGTTATGTTCCTTTTTATGGCAATTATTCGTTTGTTTCAGCTTACTGTCGTAAAAGGTACGTATTATGCAACTCTTGCGGAAAGTAATAGGGTTCGAGAAGTAATTGTAGAAGCACCACGCGGTACTATTAATGATAGAAAAGGAATTACTCTTGTAGCAAATCATGAACCTGACGCAGAAAACGCGTTAGAGCGAGTAGTTTCTGAAAGAATCTATTATAAACCCGAAACAGTAAGTCATCTTATCGGGTATAGACAAATAGCCGATGAAAATGATATTAAAAAAGATCCATGTCTAAATAAACTCAAAAGTGGTGATAAAACAGGGAAAAATGGTATCGAAAAGCTGTATGAATGTGATTTGCGTGGTATTCATGGGAAAAAATTAATAGAAGTTGATGCAATGGGAAAATATGTGCGTACTTTAGACTATATTCCACCTAAAAAAGGTACAGAATTAACATTATCACTTGATGTCTTATTACAAGAAAAAGCTGAAGAATTATTAAAAGGTAAAAAAGGAACAGTAGTTGCAGTAAAACCAGAAACTGGTGAAGTTTTAACATTGTATTCAAATCCTGCTTTTAATCCTCAGGTATTTGAAGATGCAGATACAAAAACTGCAGAATCATATTTTAAAGATCCAGATAAACCACTATACAATCGCGCTTTGGAAGGTGTCTATCCTCCAGGTTCTGTATTTAAAATGTTTGTAGTAGCCGCAGGTTTAGAAGAAAAAGCAGTAACTGATGAAACTATTTTTGAAGATAAAGGTGTATTGCAGGCAGGAACACGAGAATTTCATAACTGGTATTATTTAGAATATGGCCGTACAGAAGGAGATGTGGACGTATATAAAGCCTTGCAAAGGTCTAACGACATATATTTTTATGAATTAGGAGGCAAATTAGGACCAGAGAAAATAAAAAAATGGGCAGAACTATTTGGATTTCATAATAAAACTGGTATTGGATTGAATGAAGCAGAGGGAATTATCCCTTCAACATTTTGGAAAGAGGATACATTAAAAGAGCAGTGGTATTTAGGAGATACATATAATCTTTCAATCGGTCAAGGATATGTTACAGCCACACCGTTACAAGTAACAATGGGAACTGCAGCATTTGCTAATGGTGGATATCATTGTAAGCCAATGCTACTTAAGAATGGATCTATTTTAGCTACAGATCCAGCTTGTACAAAAATTCCTATGGCTAGAAATACATATAATATTGTTCGTGAAGGAATGAAAATGGCCTGTGAAGAAGGTGGAACAGGTTACTCATTTTTTGACTTTAGAATTAATGAAAATAAGAAAGCATCTGAAGAAGCAAAAATTGGTACAGAAAGTGCAAAGGCAACTGGTAAACGTTTGGAGGTAGGATGTAAAACTGGTACTGCAGAAAATCATGGTGATTCGGGTAAACCTCATGCTTGGTTTACAGTTTTTGCTCCATTTGATAAGCCTGAAATTGTTCTCACTGTTCTTGTTGAAGAAGGTGGACAAGGTTCTGATGAAGCTGCACCAGTTGCTAAAGAAATTCTTCAAACATATTTCGAGAGAAATGAGTAAATAATACACATTTAGTTTATATCTTATAGTATAATAGGGATGTTATATTTTACATCGGTTTATGTCCTTATATCGCGAACAATTCATGGATCAAGAACGCAGACGTCAAGCAAAAGAAACTAACGTATATGGAGAAGTACGTCAACATCTTCATTTTGATGGTGTTGATCGTATGATTTTAGGTATTGGAGATTGTAGAACAGGTACTACTGCTTGGCTCGCAGCAGCAGCTAGAGCTGGCTTTCCTGCATATTATCAAATAGGTAAAGGGGCATTAAGATGTATTCAAAATACTGAGATTGATTTAAATAGTGGAGACAAGTTATATGTTCCTGAACATGTATCCTTTGGTCAACGAGGTAATATCGTCGTTGCTAAAGAGACAATAGGCCCACAAAACAGTACAGAATGTACATATAATGCGTTAAGATCGTATCTGCATAATGATTATGATAATAAAGGATTAGATCCTAGCCAACTTCATGTTGTTTTCTTCGCAAGAAATCCTGTTGCAACTTATCATTCTTGGAAAAAAGCTATTGGTGAAGGAAGTCCTATTCATCCTATGGATTCTAAGACAATGGAAGGTCATTTCCTTTTGGCAGCATTGACCGAAAAAGCTATTCTTAAGCAATTACGAGAAGATAATATATCACATACAGTATTTGCTCAAGAATTATTAGTACCTCCACCAGGGGTAAGTCAAGCAGATCATTCTGCATATATATTAAGTACGATATTTGATCAGGCTGGCGCTCCTCTTGTTACAGATCAAGCAAGACATGCCGTTACAAATTGGCAGGAAGGTGCTAATGCAACAGATCCATATCCAGGATTAACATTTTTCAAAAATAATATTAAGTTTGCACATGAACCTCCATACAATTGGGATGGGGCAATTGCACCGACATTAAAAGGTGATAGTTACAAAGCTATGCCCCAACAGGTCAGCTTAAATAGTCTAAATGATTCAGAACGAAGATTTTTTCAGACGACAGAAATATTTGATACTTATTACTATGATCTACTTCCTCAAAGTATAGACCAACTAGGTCTTGAAGAATTTGAAACCTTTTATTTCCCTTCAAATAATTGACATGCTGAAAAAGCCCGTTATAATAGTTATCGTAATATGAAAGTATTTTTTTATTCAAGTCCAGCATCCGATAAATATGATCAATTCATAAATCAGATTTATGATGAGATTACAAAATTGGGTTACGAGCATTTAAATAATGAGATTAAGACAAATGCTATTCGTAATGTATTAAAAAACAATAAATTTCCTGATAAGGATTATATCCATCATGTAGGGGGTCTTATGCTTGATATGTCTAAGGCAGATATCTGTGTTTTTGAAACTAGTTTTCAAAGTTTAGCTGCTGGTTATTTAATTGATAAGTCAGTAGAAGCTGGAAAGCCAACTATTGTACTTTATAAAGAAAATATCCCACATATTTTAAGTGTTATTGATGATGAAAAACTTATTGTTAAAAATTATGACGAAAAATCTCTAAAGAAAATCTTAAAAGCTGCATTAGAGCAAGCTAGAGAAAAAAGAGATAAACGATTTAACTTTTTCTTAAGTCCAAAACTTCTTAGTTACTTAGAAAACACCAGTG
>CAYSZW010000003.1:0-34577 GCA_964435665.1 uncultured Gammaproteobacteria bacterium
ATATAATCGGCATCCCAGTTCGACTTGTTGTTTCAAAAAGAACAGGCGATAAAATTGAATTTAAAATGCGTGCAGAAAAAGAAGCAGAAATGCTTAGTTATGAAGAAGTTTTAAAGAAAATAAAATCATTACTTAATAAATAAAACTATTGAGTGAAAATGCACTTTTCTGCCGACTTCGGAGAACCCATGGGTATTAACTCCGCTGGAGGCCAAGAAAACGTGTATTGAACGAAATAGTTTTATATACAATTTATATTATTTATGTCAAACGAAACAAAAACAATTGTCACACACATTTCACCAGACTTAGATGCAATAGGCAGTTCATGGCTTATAAAAAGATACATGCCAGATTGGGATTCAGCAGATCATGCATTTGTCCCAGCAGGACAAACATTAGATGGAAAAGATCCAGATGCTGATCCACTTATTATTCATGTAGATACAGGACTCGGAAAATTTGATCATCACCAATTAAAAGAACGAACTTCTGCAACAAAACGTGTTTTTGATTATTTAGCAGAAGAAGGAAACGTAAAAGAAAAAGATCTTATAGCTATTGAACACATGGTTCAGTTTATAACTGAAATTGATAACTTCGGTGAAGTACATTTTCCAGATCCAATAAATGATAGATATGCCTTTTGCTTACATGAATTTATTTACCCACTTCGTGGACAATTAACCAGTGATGCTGAACTTGTTAACATGGTATTTTTAATTCTTGATAGTATTTTGTTTTCAATCAAAAACAATTTAAAAGCAGAGGAAGAAATGAAAGAAGGTCTTATTTTGAAAACAAAATTAGGAAAGACACTAGTTATGGAAACAAAAAATGAAGCAGCCATAAAATATGCATTAAAATCTGGCTATGAACTTGTAGTACGTAAAGATCCAGAATCTGGTCATGTACGTATTAAAACACAACCTGATAAAAAATATGACCTTACTAAATTATCAAAGAAAATTATTAAGGCAGATCCAAAAGCTACATGGTTTTTACATGCTTCAAAAAACATGTTATTAAACGGTTCATCAAAAGCTCCAGATTCTGTTGCATCAACACTTTCTTTAGCACGCATCGTTGAAATACTCAAGGAAATGTAATACAATACAACTAGCTTATATAAATTTAAACAACACTTAGGAGGTGTCAAGTTTTACATGGTTTTAATTAGAAAGAAAAAAGGAGAAAATAAAGACGCAATTTTTAAAAAATTCACCAAAATGTTTATTGAGGAAGAAATCGTAGATGAGGTACGTAAAAGACAATATTATAAAAAACCTTCACAAGTAGAAAAAGAAGAAGCAAAAGAACGTCGTAAAAAACGTCGTAAATAATATGATAAATATATTTAGTTCATCACGATATAAATTCGATAAAAAAGAAATTAAAGATTTTGCTCAATCTGTACTTAGCAGATATCATTCCACTGATTTAATTGCAGTGAATATTGTTTTTGTGGGCAAAAGAAAAATGAAAGAAATTGCTCGTACATATAAAAATGAAGATGTAGCTCTTCCTGTACTTGCTTTTCCGTATCAAGATGAACAAAAAAATACTGAAAATGTAGTCGGAGAAGTTATTATCTGCTATCCACAAGCAGTTCTACTTGCAGCAGAACGAGGAAAAAAAGTTGGCGTTATGATGAACCAACTTATTGAACATGGAATACAAAATTTGTATAAATAATTTTTGATGTACTATTTAACACACCGTCCTAGAAGTATCTCGGAACTTGATAATACAAGTGTCAGAGATAAAATGGAACGCATCTTATCTTCAAAAGAAATTCCCCATGCTATGCTTTTTGTGGGTTCCAAAGGTATGGGTAAAACTTCAACAGCTCGTATTGTTGCAAAAGCATTAAATTGTTTAGAAAATAGTTTTGCAAAAAAAGGTACATCATTTGAACCTTGTAATACATGCTCAAATTGTATAAGTATCGACACTGGATCTTCTCCTGATGTAGTAGAACAAGACGCAGCATCAAATCGTGGTATCGATGAAATTAGAAAAATAATTAAAGAATCTGCTTTTGCTCCAATGACGGGTAGATACAGAATTTATATTATCGATGAAGCTCACATGATTACTCCAGATGCATTTAATGCTCTTCTCAAAACATTAGAAGAGCCTCCAAAAACTGTCGTTTTTATTCTAGCAACAACCAATGAAGAAAAAGTACCAACAACAATTATTTCACGATGCGTTCGTATTCCGTTTGGACAAGCAGAACAAAAAGATATTGAACACATGTTAGACCGTATTGCAAAAAAAGAAAATGTTCCTGTAACAGATGAACTTAAGACTCTTATCTCCACCTACAGTGATAATTCGTTCAGAGATGCGGCTAAGCTTATGGAAGAGCTCGTAGTGCAAGATAAATTAACAATAACCGATGCTGAGTCTTATTTAGGGATTCGTGCTAAACAACAGTTACTTGCAATTATGCAATCCAAAACAATAACAGAATCATTACAATGGATTGAAGAATTTTCAGAAAATGGTGGCAATATGAAACGTGTTATTGAAGATATGTTACAAACACTAAAAAAACAACTATTACTTAAAAGTAATGTTGCTTCTGACCAAAAAGATTTAGGATATACTCTTAATGAAATTACAGTTCTTATGAAATTGCTTCACGAAGCATATGTTAATCTGAAAATTTCACCAATAGATTCACTACCACTTGAGATTGCTGTAGTTGAGTTCTATAATCTTAGAAAGCAGAAAAATTAAAATCGCAACCTTTTATTACTAATTTATTAAAAAGATATGTTTAACCCACTAAGTGCATTTGGCAATATTCAAAAATTACAACAACAAGCAAAAGAGATGCAATCAGCTCTTCAGAAAGAAGAAATTACAGTAGAAAAAAACGGTGTTCGCGTAGTTATGCGTGGAGATCAAAAAATTTCTGAAATAGAAATTGATGGTGTTTTAGAAAATAGAGTTGTTGAAGCAATTAATGAATCTATCAAAAAAACACAAGAAATTGCAGCTCGTAAATTAATGGAAATTGCAAAATAACATGTCACTAAAACTATTCTCTGGTACTTCTAACCCACAATTATCAGAAGAAGTAGCACAAGCTACTAATACTTCACTTGCTAAAGTAGAAGTGATTCGTTTTAAAAACTCAGAAGTTCGTGTGCGCATTGAAGAAGATGTCAAACATGATACATGTGTAGTAATTCAATCGACAGCAAACCCTACAGATACAAATCTTATGGAGTTGTATTTAATGTGCGATGCACTTCGTCGAGAAGAAGCAAGACGTGTAATTGGTGTTGTGCCATATTTTGGATATGCACGACAAGATATTCAACATAGACCAGGAGAATGTGTTTCTTCAAACGTGGTTATTCGTTTTATGGAAGCTATTGGTTTTCATAAAATTTATACCATTAACTTACATGATGAAGCAACAGAGGGTGTTTTTAGTATCCCATTCAAAAATTTATCAGCCTTACCATTACTTGCTGAAGAAATAAAAACCTATTTACAAAGTAAAAATATAGAAATTTCACCAGAAAAAGTGGCCATTATTTCTCCTGATCAAGGTGGAATAGAAAGAGCACGTAAATTTGGTGAATCATTATTTGGAAATAGTTCATTTCAGCTTGCTGTAACTGAAAAGAAAAGAGATTTAGCAAATATGCATCAAAGTAAAGCACTCGACTTATATGGTGATGTAAAAGGTAAAATAGCCATTATTGTTGATGACGTAGCAACTTCTGGTGATACTCTTATTCATGCTTCAGAATTTTGTATGGAAAGTGGAGCAACTGGAGTTATTGCAGCAATTGTACATAGAGATTTTGCAACAGATACTTCTACAAAAATTCAGAATTCTGTCATTGAAGCATTTTTTACAACTAATTCTATTGCATTAAAAGAAGAGTATAAATTTGAAAAAATGAAAACTGTTTCTATAGCAAAACTTATTGCTGAAGAAGTGAAGAACATTCCAACTGTAAAGATTTAATAGGCTTCAACCTTATAATACTCAGGATAATTTTGGCATATATTCCAATTTTGACAATCTGTTCTTATAGCTAAATCCCCATCAAAAAAGTCACGATAATCATTAAATAACTGACTTACCACAGGAACTTTTAATACATGTTGTAATGCTTGTTCCCGATAATCAAAGTTCCTATATGTATCAGATGGCACTGTTCTTAGAATTCCTAACGCTCCAAATGCTGATCCTAGTGATACTTGATCAATTTTATAAATATCTTTACATGGATATAGAGCATATGTTAAACCTGTTAAAGCCATAAGCATGTGTTGTGGATCTTTTGCTTTAGCATTCATTACCTTATTTGTAAATTTTCGTATAGAATCAGGATCGCTCCCTGATAAATGGTGAATCTGCCCTAATCCAATATGAGCTTGGCCATATAATTGGCTCAAGTTTCGTAATGATTCTGCATCTCTTTTTCTTTGTTGGTGAAAAACATTAGGTATATAAGAAAATTCTTCTTCACATAATACGCCTAGAATTGAAGCAATTTCTAAAGATGCATGTACTTCATTTTCAATTTTGCATACAAGTGCCTCCAACGATTCTGGTCTTGTATTACTTACTCTAAAAATATAATCGCTTACAGCTAATTTTTCGTTCATAGCAAAAAAAAACCGCCCTGTTCTTTGGGCGGTGTGTTTATAAAATAGTTCTTTTAACACATCACCCAATCCTCGCGGACGAGTTGAGATTGTGGGGCGGTAATGTGATTAAAGTTAATATTCATTTTATTAATAAATTATTTTATGAAATTACATTATTTTTGTCAACTTAACTTCTGCTGGCAATTTGTTCAAGCCATCTACTAAAGTTTTGTTGTGCATTTGGGTTCATCTCTATACCGTTTACTATTTCGCTTTGTAGAAACTTAATACGTTTGTTATTTTTTAATAAAGCTACTTGAGTTATGAGTTTAATTATGGATTCTGCCAAACCATTTCTTTTAATATTAAACGTATTATTCTGTGGATCGTCCTCAACAATAATATCTAATAAATTAACTTTATCAATAAAAAATAACGGTAGTAATGTCGTTGAAGTTGGTAATTCATCAAATCGTTGTGCAATCATTTGTCTTAATTTTTTTGCACGAATCTGACCACTTCTATTATCTTTTGCTGCAATTACATGAAGTTGATTAATGCCATAAGTATCTTTTAATACTGAGTGTAAATCTGTAGCTACCGTTGATAGAGTACCACCACTTTGAACTTCGTCAACTAAGACTGGATTCCTAACTTCTATACCTTGATTATGTAAATCGGATACTGTCCTCGTTATAATATCATGCTTTTGACTATTGGAGATGCCACTCCATACATTTCTTGAAGGTTCTACTTTTGTACCAATAGGAAGAAAAACTTGTCGATACATTTGTCTTGATTTAGTAGATGGATCAAACCATAATTCTTCTAATGACCATGCTATAGGCATTGCTCCACGTTCTGGAAAAAATGCAATGTCAGGATTAATTGTTTGAAATTTTCCTTTTATTTCATTACATCCGTAAACAAAGTCTCTAGCTTGTTGTGGATCTGTATTCATGAACTCTGAAAACGTCGTGTAGTCTTGTCTAAGTTGAAACCATTCGTCAAAAGAAGGTATCCCTTGGTATGATTCTGATGCCATATTATGGGATATTATATCACAAATTTACTCAAACTTATTTCTATTCTCAATTGCTTTACGAAGAGTCATATAATCTGCATATTCCAAATTTCCACCCATAGGTAATCCATATCCCAAACGCGTAATTGCAAAATCTAAATTATATTCTTGTTTAATTTCTTGCAATTTATTACGAATATACATGGCAGTTGCTTCACCTTCCATGTCTGGATTCATCGCTAAAATAACTTCTTTAATTTGCGTTACAGATTCATCTTGAGGTTTAACACGTGCAAGTAGTCGATCAATAAAAATATCATCTGGCCCAATATGATTTAGCGGATCAATTCTTCCATGGAGAACATGATATACACCATCATAAATATTTCCTGTTTCAAAAGAAACCAAATCTAACACATCTTCAACCACTGTAATTTTACTTTTATCGCGCATAAGATCTCGACAGACACTGCATTCATCTTCTTCTGTTAAATTCATACAATTAATACATCGTTTTGTTTTTGCTTTTAACTGAGAAATATTATTGGCAAAATCTTTAAGATCTTGTTCGGGCAAACGAAGGAGATAGAATGCAAGTCTGTTTGCACTTTTTTCTCCAATACCTGGTAATCGCTCCAAAAAAAGGGAGACATGTTTTAAACTGCTCGGTAAATTTGCCATAGAAAGTTGATTATATCTGAATCACATCAACAAGTACAAGTGGGCGTCGGCCTCTTTCTTGATAAAAGAAATCTTCCAAGTTACGTCCAATACGTTTCTTTAAATCCGTCATGTCTATAACTGTGTTTTCTTTTTTACTTGGCTTCATACTTTTTTCCACTAATTTTGTTGATTCTTCAAATAATGTATCTTCTTTCTTTTCGAAGACAAATCCTCGAGAGAAAAAGCGTGGGCGAGTAGTAAGATTACCAAATTTATCAAGAATTAATACACATACTACCATTCCTTCAGTAGAAAGTGATTGTCTATCTCGAATTACAACGTTTCCGACGTCTCCAACACCATAGGCATCAACATAAATACTCTTTGTTTCAATCTCTTCTCCTTGCATAACTTCTTGTTTAGTAAACCAAACTGTTTCACCTTCCATAAGCATAAAGACACGTTCTTTTTTGAAACCTAAATCTACCATTAATTTTTGGTAGTATCGTTGATGTCTGACAGTTCCACCAATCGGAATGAAATATTTTGGATTGGTAAATCGAGCCATAAATTTAATGTCTTCCTGACTTCCGTGACCAGAGGCATGCAGTTGATCTTGAACATCTGAATACACTACATCTGCACCTTGTAATGTAAGTTCTTCAATAAGAGAATAGACTTCATTTTCATTTCCTGGAATTGGATCAGAAGAGAATACAACTTTATCACCTTGTGCAATTTTAATATAACGATTTTGTTTTCTCGCAATTTTAGATAGGGCAGATTCATACTGACCTTGAGATCCAGCTGCAATAATACACACCTTATTTTGAGGAAGTTTTTTAATTTCTTCTTCTTTTCCAATTAATGTAAACGGAATTGGTAAGTAGCCAATATCTGCTGCAGCTTCTGTATTTTGTTTCATAGAACGTCCTAAGAAAATAATCTTACGATTAAATTTAATAGCTGCTTCTACACATTGTCGAATTCTAGAAATGTTTGAAGAAAAGGTTGTCATGATAAATTTACCTTTTGTTTTTCGCATTTCATCCTCAAATGTTTGTCCAACAATTGATTCAGAAAGAGTTAAACCTTCTCGTTCAGAACCTAATGCATCCGAAAGCAAACATAAAATACCGTCATTACCAGCTTTTGTAATTTCATAAAAATCTGGAGCATCTCCATAAGGAGGTGTAAGATCTAATTTAAAATCTGGACCGTGATACAAAGTTCCAACTGGTGTTTTAATAACAATATGTGTTGGATCTGGAATTGAATGAGTAACATGAATAAATCGAACTTGAAAACCACCAACGTCATACCATTTTTTATATTCAATTTCGTTAAACTGAATATTCTCGTTATATTCTTTAAATTTATTGGTAACAAATAATTTTGTTAATTTACTACCATAAATTGGTGGTTTACCTAACTTTGCATAATGAAAGGGGAGTGCACCAATATGATCTTCGTGTGCATGTGTTAATAAAATTGCACGAATTTTATCAATTTTATCTTCCAAATAAGAAATATCTGGAATAATAAGATCCACACCAAATTCTTTTGCGTCTGGGAAACCCATGCCACAATCGACAATAATAATATCTTGTAGCTCTTCTCCTTTGTAGAGCTCATACAAATACATGTTTTTTGTTACTCCGACGACACCGCCAAGAGGCACAAAACGTACTTTAAAATCTTCCATAAAAATAGAATAAATAATTAATAATACAAGCGGTCAATCTCGCTTGTCTTTCAGAATTCATTCGGTTAAGACCAAATATATTCTAAATACAAGCTAACCACTTTCTATAATTATATCATTTGGTATACTTTAAAAGAATTAACATTGAGTAAGAACATTCTATGGCATATACAAAACAACAAGTCGAAGAAAAACTCTATGATGTAATGGATCCAGAACTCTACATGTCAATTATGGATTTAGGACTTGTATATGAAGTAACTGTAACAGAGAAAAAGGTACATATTTTAATGACATTAACCACTCTTGGATGTCCATTATTTGACACTATTCAAGAAGAAATCGAAGCAAAACTAGAAAAAATTGGAATAGCTCCAGAAAATATTGAAATTCAACTTACTTTTGATCCACCATGGTCAATGGATCGCATGACCGAACGGGCAAAAGCCATGCTAGGAATTTAAATATGCAAAAACCGCAACAAAAAAAACCAATTATTAATCCTTTCGAAACATTAAAGGATAGTTCATCTACTAAAACTCCTGAACAAACAGTTACTTCTGCACCAATTTTTAAGGAAATTCCACAAGTTGGTAATAACGCAACAAAAATTAATTTTGATCAATTACATTCTTCGTATGCCGGACAAGATAAACAATCTATTGAACATATTCAAAAATCAATAAGTCCTGAACAAGCAAAAGATCAAGCTGATCTTCAATTCTTTAGGAAATATAAACGTGAAGAAGAAGAGTATTACCTTAAACGAAAAAAAGAAGAGGAAGAAAAAAAACAACAAGAAGAACTTGCAGAACAACAACGCTTAAAACAACAAGAAGAAGAAAGACTAGCGCGCAATGCTGAAAGTGCAGTCCCACATGGAAAAAAGAAAAGTATTCTCGGAAAAATTAGAGAAAAAGCATCAGCAATACTTCCTCCGGAAATGAAGCCAGGTGGAGGAAAACAATAATTATCTATCTCTCCAGAATTGTTCTTGCCACTCTTTACTACCAGGTTGACCAGGTACTGATGAAGGTACAGAATATTCTTCTATAGTATCTTTTTGTTGTGCAGCTTTTTCCATATCCATTTTAAAACCATAATCTGTTGAAGATTGTGGTGTATCTAAACTGCCACCAGATGCGCCAGATTGATCAATATCTTTTAAATTTTGTAAATATGTAGAGTCTGCGGAGTTTACTTCTAGTTCTTGCTCTTCTTTTTCAGGTGCATTTTCTTTAATCAGTTCTATTGCTTTATCACGACCTATTCCAATATATTTTCCAAATCCTACAAGTACTAAAATGACGGCAACTATAAAAAATAATCCGGAAAATAAAATAATTACTGCTCTTGTATCTGTTTTTTGTTCTGACATGAATATAATTGGTTACAATTTATGATTATATTAGTCTAGCAATTTTTAAAGATAATTGTAAAGTAAATCGGAGTGTAGTTCAGATGGTAGAACACACGGTTCGGGACCGTGAGGTCGCCGGTTCGAGTCCGACCACTCCGACATTTGCAGATTTCTAAATGTTTTCTTATCAATCTCTTTCAATTAGTTCCATATACAAGACTATAGTAAGAATATATGGAAAATCAACAAACAGAAACTCAAGTAACCAGTGTTAGTAAAGTAGAACCTCAACAAGTTGTAAAAACAACAAAATCAGTATCACCTCCACCAGTCCGTACAGAACCTCCTCAAAAAGTTTATGAAACAAAAAAAGCTATCTTTAGAACGTATCAAGTTATTTGGTACCTCCTTGGTTTTATTGAAGTATTGCTAGCATTTAGAATTTTTCTCAAAATGTTGGGTGCAAATTATACTGGTTTTACAAACTTAATTTATGCACTCACAGATCCATTAGCAATGCCATTTTACGGTGTATTTGGTGTAACCGTAACAAATGAATCTGTATTTGAATGGTCTACCATAATTGCAGGACTTGTATATTGGTTAATTGCATATGCAATTATTCAGTTACTGCAAATAATTAAACCAACTGATCCAAACGAAGTTACACAAAACGTAGATACACAATAATTCATAATAAAAAAAGCTTCACCGAGAAAATTCTCAGTGAAGCTTTCAGATTATTGTAAAGGTAAAACTTTTTCAAGCTATAAAGACAAAAGTTTGACCATTTACATTCGGGCGAATACCTGAACGATACATTCCAAAACGATTATTTGGGAATGTGATTCCTTCAGGTATTTCTAACGCCTGCTCATTTGCTGCTTTGACTAAAGACATGGCCGTTGGACAATCTTTTTTGGAAAAGATTGAGAAACGAATCTCCCAGACCTGTCTTAATGCTAAATTGCTTTGAGCAATTTGAGTTGGATTAAGCTGCCTTTTTGTATCCTTTGTCGGTTCCTTACCGACAATGAAAAACAAATAGCAAGGCGCAACTTGAATTGTATTTTTTCCACTATTACTTGGTGGATTAGTATGGATCTCAATACCCAACAGATCCTCAGTTAACATCTGT
The DNA here is from genome assembly GCA_964435665.1 of uncultured Gammaproteobacteria bacterium. GTDB lineage: Bacteria > Patescibacteriota > Microgenomatia > UBA1406 > GWC2-37-13 > MFZZ01. Next base: position 10,517 of record CAYSZW010000003.1, read on the forward strand.
GCAGTGTTTGCGATCCATTCCGAACTACCTCGTTTAGCAGACATTCGATTCTCTCCTTATGAACGAAATAGGGGACTAAAAGGTATAGTTTATCAAATAATTGGGAGTTTTCAAACTATAGGTTAATTTCTTCTAAACATTCTTAAAGGTCTTAAAAGAAAAGAAGCATTTTTATTATGAATAAATTTATAGTGAAGCTTCATAATATTTTCTCTAACGTAAGGAGTTAACTGACGACGAATATATAAACTAACAACATTATTTTGTTTATTAGTAAGAAGCGTTTTATATGGATAATATCCAGTTGAAAAATTATATCCTTTTAAACCTCTTTTTAAACATTCTTCTGTAAACAGCCAATGGAGTAAAAAACCAGGTTTAAAATGTTTTTTATTTATAGTTGGAAATTGTATATCTTCAAAATCATCAAGACCTATCTGATATCCATATGCAACTCCATTATCTATATATAAAAATAAACAGCCAATTATTCCTAGTTTGGGATTTTTTACTCTATATAAAACTACATTTCCAGTAGGAACTAGTTTAGTAATAATTTCTTTTTGAAATGCTAAAAATCGCTTAGAAGCAAACATTCCTTTTGAACCTTTTGCTTTCCACTTTTTTTCATATAACACTACTAAATCATTCAAAATATCTAAACCTTGTTCTGCGGTTTCAGCCCATTCTGTTGTAATACTATTATCTAAAGCGGTTAGAGTTTTTCTAATTGCATAACGAGTACTATGACTATATTGTGTCAAAACATCTGTATTAAATTTACGAGGTTCATTTAAATCAAATTCCCAGCAAGGTTCTACATCTGCAGATATATGAAGATTTTTTCCTGCTAACAGTTCTTGAATTTCTACAATTTCTTGTTCGTTATATAGATCAAATACTATTTCTTCCCATTTAAATGAGGCAATTACTGTTTCTATAAGACTTGCATAGAATCGTTTTTTGAAAGGTTCTTTAACGAGTATTTTATTATTAACCATTCGTACCATTTCTTGATATGGTTCACCATTTGTTCCAATATGAAAAGCTTTAACTGGAATTGGCAAAGGACGATGTGTTTCTTTTGTAATAAGTGCAATGCCACATATTTCATTTTGAATTGAACTGACAACAAACCAATAATCTACAACAGTACCATAATTATTAAGCCACGTTTGTATCCAAGTCCATTTACAAGATAATCCAACATCTGTAATTTGTGATTCTAATTTGTTCCAAAGTAATTCAATTTGCTGAAGATTTTTTTTGTCGACAATAGTAGTTGTGAGAAGTTCACTATTTTGCTGATCGGGATAATAAATTGTCTGTAATTGCGTGTAGTTCATTAAGGCTTATAGTATAAGGTATCGAGCTTATTTTAACAAGATCTAAATAGAATAAACAAACAGAAGAATAAAAGTGTTGGTGGAGAGACTGGTTTAGACAGCCTCTCCACCTAGAAAAGAGAAGAAGTGATAGCTAATAAAGGTTGGCGGAGAGAGTAGGGGCTCTCTCCGCCAAGACAAAGAGAGGAAGATGTAATTATCGAGTTAATTGACGCTTTTGCAGCGTCTTTGCATACAGCATTGTCGCCATAAATACGAGAATGACAACTAGTGGTAGCCATGTTGCAATATTTTGTGGAGCAATAATCATCCACACAACCATAGCTACACCTGCTAAAACGACTGATAACCGTAACCAATCAAAAGGAGCTTTTTTAGCCTCCTTTTGCTCGCGCATTTGATAGCGCTGATTTACAACGCTATGATTAACTGACATAGATCCTCCTGTGTATATCGGTAGATCGCTACCGAAAAAACCGTGCGACCTACCACCTTTCTATAGCAGTAGGGTATATATCGATAACTTTTTATCACTATATATCCTACTACTATAAGCTATATTCTTCTTCTCAATTTTAAAGGTACATGTAACCTAAAAATGTATTAAAGGATTAACATCAAAACTTGTACTGCTTTGCACACAAGTCTAATAACCTATAATACATTCAAGTAAATTATACAATAAATTTCTAAAAATGTTGCTACAAATAGCCATTCTTACATTTTTTTATTTATAAATATTACTTATTAAATGTGTATTTTATTACCTGAAGAAAAATACTAGAGTGCTTTATATGCAACTATGAAGTTAATCCAATTACGAGATGGATCTAAAGTAGGCTTATATTGATAGGTTGATGTGACGCTCACACTCTTATATCCACCATTTACTGTGACATTAGTATTTTCAGTATCTGTATCAGTTCCTTCACGAGGTAAAGATTCAAACTGTCCTAGGGCATCTTCGGTAAATACATCTTCCAATGGGCCTTCAACACCTGTAAAACCAATAATAAGAGCATTTGCATGGGTGGTAGCAATTGATATAGAAGTGCCTGGAGTTGTACTCGAACCAGAAGATCCATTCTGTTGGTCAACAATACTTGATGTATAAAGTCCACTAAAATGATCCGCTACTGCAGCTTTAGCAGCAACATTTGGTGTTGTGATAGTAATTGTATCTCCAACTTGAAGAGATGTAGTAATCGGGCTAGAAAAGATTGATGCACGAATAGTATTTCCACTATTAGGTGCAGTTCTATCTCGTGTATACGTGTTACCACGATTATCTGTAATTGTTGGTGCACTAGCTGCATAATCATGTGCAACTCGAACTATAACTGTATCGCCTAAAGGTACTTGATTTTGAACTGTCATTTGCATTGAAGTACCAGTTGTTTTGGTACTCACTTTTCCAACATTTTGTTCAAATTTTGCAGTTCCAGCAACTACTGGAATCATTGTTTGATAGTGTTCAAGAATCTGAAAAGCTGTTAGTTCATAGTTATATATAGCAACTTTACCTATTGCCCCTTCAAAAAAAGAATTAAAATCTCTTGTTCCTACACGGAATGGAGCTGATCCATTTGCAGGAACAATACTTAAAGTTGCTAAGGTATCTTGATCTCGTTGTGATCCATTTTTATAAATTTTTGTATAACCAGACGGATATGTTGCGCTTGTATCAACGGTATTTATTACAAGAACATAGTGCATCCATTGGGCAATGCTTATAACATCTTGAAAATAACTTCCAACACCTAATCCACCACTTAAATTAAATGCATATCCAGATATACGATTAGGACGATTTTCTGTGTTTGTATACGAATACATTCTTGCTAAATACTCTTGGTTATTTGTTGTACCTTTTCCCATCCAATGTACATACCCACTTCCTTCGTCATTATCAAACTCTAACGTGTCAGGTCTAAACCATGCTTCTATAGTTATTTTGCCCGTTGTTGAAGGACTAAATGCATCTCTATCATCAACAGTTACATAACTATCGACACCATTAAATACCAGTGCCGTATCGCCATTTGGCAATGTGGTAGTTGGTAAATTCCCCGTTTTAGTACCGTTATATTTATTTGTCGAATGATCACAGGCAGAAGCAGATTCGGTAAATGGTAAATAGAGAACAGGGGAGTCATCCAGAATAACAGTGTCATAAGATGTATTACTACTCAGAGTTGCACAAGGATTAGGAGTTGGTGTAGCTGTAGGATTAGTTGATGAACTGGAACTAGAGGAACTACTACTTGAAGAACTTGTTGATGAAGTCGAAGTACTACTTGTTGATGTTGGTGTAACAGTTACATTGCTTGATAATACATTAGTTTTTTTTGATTGAGTAGTTTTGGTAGGTGTTGGACTCGTGACAGGTTCTTCCGTTGGATTTTTTGCTATTTCTTTTCTTAAAAGTGATGGTTCTTCTGCAGATGAAGAATGCATATATTTATAAATAAAATATGAAAAAAACCCTACTGCTGTAACAGCTATTATGGTAAGAATAAATTTTTTTTCCATAACAATAGACATATTCAATTTCATTATATAGAAAATAACGTATGTCTGTAATATGTATAAGTAGATCAAAGAAGATATTTGAGTATTGCGTGTGTGGCTTTCGCCACACACGCAACAAAAAACGGACAAAACTTACCAGTCAAAGAAGTAACGAATCATATAGATAATAAGCACTATAATCATAATTACTTCAATGAAACGAGTTTCAAAGATGGGGTCAATTTCAAACCACTTGTAGTATAAATAACGTTTTTGCTTAGTTTGTTTAGCGACATCACGCCAAACAAAAGTTCTTCGCAAATACGTCATATTAAATGCTCTCATGGTAAGCTGACTACCCCATACAGCAGAGACAAAAGAGATTAGTGGTCTGTAAAAAGCATACTTACCGTCTGTAGGATTTCTCACGAGATAACCCATTGCCATAAGGCTACCTACAAGGAAAATGCCCAAAACGTAAAATATACTTTGCCAAATACCACCAACAAAAGCAAGGATCAAATGATACGATACAAGGAATGGTCCAAGTAACGTAATGATCACATGTGAATAGACCAGGTAGGCCGCAATCGGATGTACTTTCCATGCAAACAGAACTACTTCTCCAAGAACATGAAAGAAATTTTGTTTCCAACGTGTCCATTGGCTTCGTAATTCATCAAATGTAGCTGGAACAACTGTCCAAACACGTGCAAGTTCAGAATATTTAATCTTCCAACCACCTTTTAACACCAGAAGTGTTAATTTACGATCAGTTGCTCCCCGGTATACTTTACCGAAGGATTTATCAAACACCCAATCGTAGAGTACATGGAGGATTGCTTCTGATCTAAAACCTGCACCTGGCCCACTTACACAGAAAACTGCTCCATATACGCTTTCCGCAGCCTTACGGATACGAAATTGCGTATAATACCATGCTACTTGCATTTGTGTTACAAAAGTTGGATTATCTCCAATCCAAACGTCACAGTGTCCCGAAATAGCTCCAAGATTTTTATTAGATTCAAATCCGAAGATTATATATCTAATAAATTCTTTTGAAACCACTGAATCACTGTCAGTATGTAGGAAATAATCAACATCAGTAAACGCAAATCCTCGTTCTTTCAGATGATACTTTAGAAAAGGAATGTCTATAGGTTGTGGATGAATTCCAAAAACCGTTATAAACCATTCATAAACTTCAAACCACTTTTCACCACCAAGCATTGCTGCTGTCAATCCACCTTTTTTACCTACATTTTGCTGTAGGTTTATTAGATGAACTCCGGGTAAATCGTTAAAATTTTGAAGTTTATCCCACGTATCATCTGGTGACGCATCATTGACCAAAAATATTTCTACGTCTGCAATGTTAGAGGCATACGCAGCAGAGTCAATAATGCTCTGCACACATCTTCCAATGAATCCTCCTTCTTTATAGATAGATACACAAAACCGCACCTTTTTCTTTCGACGAAATGAAGTCTGATCTCCATTAAAATCCTTAACTGGATCTTTATACAGTACTTCTGCACTGTAAAAAGTAATTACGTAATTTATTAAGCTTAATGCTACGTAAATCCAGAATGGAGAATCCACCAGTATAAGGTGGTAAACTTGCATTGTTGAAAAAAGAGCAACTGCAAGCAACACAATAACGATAGTTTGTACTGACTCTTTTAATTCCCTCCCAATAAGTGTTATAAGCACCATGCCTACAACAATTATGGCGAGAATGGGTAATACCAAGTTGATTTCCATCTTGCCTCCTATTCATGTACATTTGAAAAACTAACTTCTTTTCGTTAGTTTGTTTTGTCCGTTTTATTAACGTGCACTCCATTATTCGAAAAACAAATACCCGAATTTAGAGTACGCATTCAGTGCGTATATTATACACTATAGGTTAATGTAAAGCTGTATTAATGAAGTTATTGATTATTTTTTTCTTTAAGATTTTTTTCAAAAAATTCTAGAGAGCTTTCTGCGGCTTTATCCCAATCTGGCCGCATATTATGATCTGCATCGGGATACGTAATATACTCAACATCAATATCATTTGCTACTAATGAATCATATAATTGATTAGACCATTTTAAAGGTACTGAATCATCAAGCGCACCTTGTTGAAGTTGAATTGGTGCTTTAATCCAATCTACATAATTACTTAAAGAAAAAGATTCAATATCGTATAGTTCCTCAAACTGCGAAATAAGTTTTCGCATGTATCTTCCATTATCATCAAATTCATCTGTAAAGTAGAGAACAGAATAAGGAAACGGTTTAGAAACAGGCGCCCATAAAACAGTTGGATATGGTTTCCCTGATGCAATTAAAGCAGAGAGTGCAATCTGACCACCATTACTATGAGCCCATATACCAATCTTTTTTTCATCAGCAGTTTGATTAATACTATTTGTATCAAAAGAATTATTGAGTTCTGTTATATTTACAATAAGTTGTAGTGCAGTTGGATAAGAAATAAGCCTGTCTGCGAAAGGCTCTGATGGAGGAAGATCCGATTCTGCATACCCAAAATAATCTGGAGCAAGCGTAATATATCCATTCTCTGCAAAATATCTCGCTGCAGGATTTGAACCAATTCCTGGTTCGTAGATGCTTGGATCAACAAATCCTCGAAACATAACAAGTACAGGATATGTTCCTGATTCTTTTGGAAAATGAGCAATGCCACTCATTTTTTTTCCTTCAACTTGGTAATAAAATGTACGAGTCTCATAGGGAAGTTCTTCAGTTGTTTCTTCGACTTCACCAAACCGTATTTCTTGTGGAGTAAATACAGTTTTTTGCAATTCTTTGTATGAATATTTTTGTAACGGAAGATCTGCATCGATATTTTGTTCTGTAGAAAGGGGAGTAAGAGAACTAATTTTATAATGATAAAAATAATACACGGTACCAACTAACGCAACATTTAGAATAATGCTTATATATAAAATAATATGTAATGAAGTCCTATCTTGCATATAATTAGTATAACAAACTATATCAATTTGTGAAATCCAAATGTAAATTAAAACGTTCTTGATATACTAACTGTATGAAACTCTACGATACTCTTTCCCGAAAAGAAAAAGAACTACCTTCAAAAAATGATATAACTTTTTATGCCTGCGGACCAACAGTTTACGATGAAACACATATTGGACACATGCGTAAATATGTTATGGATGACATTTTAAAACGCTCACTAGAATTTACCGGATATACCGTACAACATGTAATGAATATTACAGATGTGGGACATTTAAGTGGTGATGATGACAGTGGAGAAGATAAGCTGGAAAAAGGCGCAAAAAAACAAGGAAAAACAGTCTGGGACGTTGCGGAATATTATACAAATAAATTTTTTGAAACAACTGATGCTCTTAATATAGAACGTCCAACTGTAGTAAAAGCGACAGAACATATTGAAGAAATGATTGAGTTAATAAAAAAACTGCAAGATAAAGGTTTTACATATGAAACTAAAGAAGCAATTTATTTTGATGTTACAAAATTTGCAGATTACGGAAAACTTTCTGGACAAAAATTAGAAGATAAAAAACAAGCAGTTCGTGAAGAAGTAAATATTGATCCCGAAAAAAAACACCCTGCAGATTTTGCTTTATGGTTTAAACGTGTGGGAAGATTTGCAGATCACACTATGCATTGGGAAAGTCCTTGGGGAGACGGTTTTCCAGGTTGGCATATAGAATGTTCCGCCATGAGTATGAAAGCCCTTCAAACAGCTAAAATTGACATTCACAGTGGAGGTATAGACCATATTCCAGTCCATCATGAAAATGAAATCGCTCAAAGTGAAGCAGCCACTGGAGAAAAACCTTTTGTTGCATTTTGGGTTCACCATGCATTTTTGAAAGTAAACGGAGAAAAAATGAGTAAATCTAAAGAAAATTTTTATACTCTCAAAGATTTAAAAGAACACAAAATTGATCCACTCGCAATTCGTTACTTATTTTTACAAACACATTACAGAAAAGAATTAAACTTTACGTGGGAAGCAGCAGAAGCTGCACAAGATTCATTAACACGTCTTAAAAAATATATTATTTCTTTCCGTAATCCTTCAAATAGAGAACCGAATCCAGAATTAGTACATACATTTACTGAAGATTTTAAAACTGCATTAGCCAATGATCTTAATACGTCTCAAGCTTTAAGTATTATGTGGGAAGTTATCAAATCAAATTTAAGCAGTAATGAAAAACTTGCATTATTATATTCGTTCGACAACATTTTTGGTTTTGGATTCGAAATTCTTAAAGATACGTATCTTGAACAAGCATTTCCAGAAGAAATTCTTGATTTAGCAAATAAAAGACTTGAAGCACGAAAAGCAAAAGATTTTCAACAATCTGATGCACTACGCAGATCCATAGAAAAAAAAGGATATGAAATTGAAGACATTGAAACGGGATATAATTTAAGAAAAAAATAATGTCAGTCTATCAACCAACAGGCATAAAAAAAATATTTCATAATACACGCCGTAACCTTGCAAAAAATTGGCTCGCTCTTCAATCTGCTAAACAAATCGCAATAACTGGCAGTCAAGGTAAAACAAATACAACAAATGTCATTACTCATATTTGTAAACATTATGGATCCACTGTTGTAACTGATATGAATCTTGATACTTCATTTAATGTGCCAATCACAGCACTTTCGGTTAAACCGTGGACTCGCTATATTATTTGGGAATTAGGAATTGATCATCCTGGAGAAATGGATCAACATTTACAAATTGCTAAACCTACTATTTCAATTATTACTGGTATTTCTCCTGTCCATACTGACAAAGAACACATGGGTTCTTTAGAAACTCTAATCGCAGAAAAAAGAAAACTGATCGAAATTCTTCCAAAATCCGGAACTGCAATTTTAAACTTTGATGACATTAATGTGCGTAATATGGCTTCATTTACTAAAGCAAAAGTAGAGTGGTATGGCTCAGAATCAACTTTAGATATGTATGTAGATCCAGACACTATTCTTGTTTCTCTTGAAGGCACACAAGCAACATTTCATTTTAAAGGTGAAACATTTGATATAAAAACTAAACTTATTGGTATCCATCATATACAAAATTTAATGGCAGCTTATTTAGTAATGATAGCAATACAACCAAATGCAACTCCAATAGATTTTAATGAAATTATTTCTGCCATAACACCACTTCGCGGAAGAATGAGTGTTGACGTTGGACCTTTACAAACTATTTTACTTAATGATTCATTACGAGCTAATCCAGCAAGTACTTTTTCTGGCCTAAACACACTTAATCGCATTACGTATACCAATGGTCGAAAAATTGCGGTTATTGGAGAAATGGGAGAATTAGAAAAACCAGAAGAAGAACATAGAAAAACCGGAGCTCAACTGGCAAAAATGAAATTAGATTATGTATTAGTAATTGGACCTTTACGAAAGTTTACAATCGATGAAGCAATCAAAAATGGTTTTCCAAAAGAAAAAATAGATTTTGCTGCAGATGTGTTTGAAGCAGCAGAAAAGCTAAAAACAATATTAAAACCAAATGATTTATGGTATTTAAAAGGTTCACTTCTCAGAAATTATAAAAGAATAGTGCAACTCTTAAATGGTGAAGAAGTATGTTGCCATGAAATACTTTGTCCGTATGAACATTGTGGATATTAAAGAATAATTCTTCCATCAACCACAATTGTATTTTCTCCCTGAATCATAAGTGGATTAATATCTATTTCTTTAATAGAACTGTATTTTTCCATCAACATACCTACATGTAATGCGGCTTGATACACTTGTTTTACATCAAGTGGTTCAGAATTTCTATAACCCTCAACAAGCTTTTTCATTTTTGTTTTTTGTAATGTCCAAGCAAAATAATCATATGAAAATGGATACAAAAACTGTACTACTTCATGCAATAATTCTGCATAAACTCCGCCTAATCCAACCATTACTACCGTTCCAAAGGTAATGTCTCGTTTTGCTCCAATAATTAATTCATGACCAGAATATTGTTTTTGCATATAACATTCTTTGCCTGATTCTGATAAATTAGCTAAATTTGTATATGCTTCAAAGACTTCTTCCCATGAATTTAAACCAGTAATTACTCCTTTAACCTCTGTTTTATGAGTAATTTTGTCTGAAGCTATTTTAGCAACAAGTGGATAACCTTCATTTTGAATAACTGTTTTTATATTTTCTTCAGAAGTAACATGATATGTCTTTGCTGTTTTTAAACCTGAAAATGCAAGTAATTTAAGTGAATCAACTTGGTTTAAATAAGGTTTCCCATTGTTTTCAAGTAATATGGTTTTGATATCTAAATCATGAGAAGTAAGAGAAATATTTGATAAATCCATTGGTTGGATTGGTGGCATTTCGAGCGTTTCTTTTCTATTTAGAATATGTGTTAATAGATATGGCAATTGATCATATTGATAAAAAGATGCCATTTCTTCTTGTTCAAAAAAATCCTTTGCTTGTTTTACAGAAGTTTCTCCCATAAAAACGGGATAAATAGGTTTAAAATATTTAGCATTTTTTCCAAAAGCATGTTGAGCATCAGCAATAACTTTTGCAGTCGCCATAATTTCTGTATTGGCTTGTGGTGTTAATAAAATAACTACTGCACCGACATCTTTTTCTTTCATTGTCGAAGCTATAGCACGTTCATAATCAAATGCACTTGCATCTCCTAATAGATCAATAGGATTATGAATAGTAATCTTTGTACTTTCTTCAAATGCCTTAATAATTTTTTTATGAGTAGTTTCAGAAATAGTGACAAGAGAAAGCCCTTTATCAATCAATGCATCAGCCAGTAATACGCCCATGCCACCTGCATTAGATAAAACAAGTATATGTTTTGATGAAGGAATTCTGCCAAAACTAAATAGTTGTAATAACATTTGAAAGTCTCCATAGGAATGTACTCGCATGGCAAATGACTGATGAACTGCTGCTTCAAACACAGCATCATCTCCAACCATACTGCCAGTATGTGACATAGCAGCTTTGGAACCAGCAGATGTGGATCCACCCTTTAAAATAACAACTGGTTTTACTTTGGCAACTTTTGTTAATACTTCTCTAAATCTATTTCCATCAACAACATTTTCTAAATACATACCAATAACAGTTGTATTTACATCTTCAGCTAAAAACTCTAGACAATCTGATTCGTTAATAACACTTTTATTGCCCAAACTAATAAAATGAGAAATTCCATTATTTTTATGTGCATTTAGATAATCTACAAATGCACTTCCCAATGCACCAGATTGAGAAATGATTCCAATGTTACCTTTTGGTGCCGTATCTTTTAAAAATGTAGCATTAATTCCTTTTTGCGTATTAATAAATCCCAAACAGTTTGGCCCCAGCACTGTAAGACCATATTCTTTAATTTTTTGTTGTAATTGTTCTTCATGTAAATGAGCTTCATCGTTATTCATTTCTTTAAAACCTGCAGCATAAATAAGTACTTGTTTACAACCAAGTTTGACAACCTCTTCAAGAGAATTAATTACAACTTCTGCTGGAACAGCAAATACAACAAGATCAATTTTGTGTGGAATAGAGGATAAAGATGAATAAACAGGTTTTCCTAATAATTCTTTTTCTGTAGGATGGATAAAATATAAATCGCCAATAAAACCCTGAGCAATCATATTTTTTGCAACTAAATGTCCAACTTTTTGAGGATTACTTGAGACACCAACAATTGCAATAGAATGAGCATGAAAAAATTTATTTAAATCCATAGTATAAGAATACACAATAAAATATCTCTGGTGATCTTAAAATGAGGCTTTTACTATGATAGACTATCTTAATGAAGAAGTATGCAGAACTCTTTCGTGTTATTGTAGAACAATACTTTGTGTATCGGTTAAATTTTGTACTGTGGAGATTTAGAGTTGTTCTAAATCTAATTCTCATTTATTCATTATGGTCCGCTATTTTTCTTAATCAGAGAGAGATTGTTGGTTATTCACAGACACAAATGCTTACCTATGTTTTACTCATAAGTTTTCTTTCTGATTTTGTACTTTCAAGTAAAATTCACGAGCTTGGTGCGGAAATTTTAACAGGAGATATTATTAATAGGCTATTAAAACCTTGGAGATTTTTTGGATATATATTAACTAAAGAAATTGCAGATAAAAGTATCAATATTTCTTTTTCAATTATAGAAATTACTGTACTAATTTTATTATTAAAACCTCACATTACTCCAATACCAGATATATTATCAATTTTTATAATGATTATTCATATTTGTATAGGTTTGGCAATTTCTTTTTTTATGTCTTTTAGTATTTCTTTATTTGCTTTTTGGTCTGCAGAAATTTGGGCACCTCGATTTATTTATTTTATTCTCGTTTTTGTATTAGCAGGGAATTATTTTCCATTAGATATACTTCCAAAAACATTTTATAACTTATTGCTCTTTACACCGTTTCCATACTTTATTTTTATTCCTGCGCAGATTTATATTAAAGGATTAGATAATTATAATTTCCTGTATCTAGGAATAGGATTGCTGTGGGTACTTATTTCATATATCTTTGCTAAATGGTTATGGAATAAAGGTATTAAACAATATAGTTTTTATGGTAGATAATATTAAAAAAAGCTGGCACATTTTCTGGCTATTTGCAGTTTATAGTTTTAAAGTAACATTTAAACATCCTGCGGGTGTGTTTTTATTTACTCTCGGAAAAATAATTCGATTTGGCATGTTTTTTTTATTCGTTATGGTTTTGGTGTATAGTACAAAAGTCCTGGTTGGTTATACCCCAGAACAAACAATTATTTTTTACCTTACATATAATATTGTAGATAGTATTTCGCAGTTATTATTTCGTGAAGTTTATCGATTTAGACAACTCGTCATTTCTGGAGAATTTGATACAGTATTAGTAAAACCGTATCATCCATTCCTCAAAATATTAGTAGGAGGAATTGATATTTTAGATTCAATAATTAGTCTTTTATATATTGGAATTGCTATTTTTTTTATAGTTCAACTACCAACATTTAATTTCCTTCACTTAATTTTATATTTTGCTTTAATTGTGAATGCTCTCGTTATAGCAACTAGTTTCCATATTGGAGTACTTGCACTTGGCATTCTTACAACAGAAGTAGATCATGCAATTATGATTTATCGAGATATGACAAGATTAGGTACATTTCCCATTGATATTTATAAACAACCAATTCGATTCTTTTTTACTTTTATAATTCCAATAGGTATTATGATTTCTATACCAGTCAAAAGTTTATTAAACGTCTTAACATTTGAGTTGTATATAATAAGCTTTAGTTTCGCAATAGTATGTATCTTTTTATCATTAAAACTCTGGGATTACGCGTTAAAAAAATATCAAAGTTGGGGAGGATAATATATGATTCATGTTAAAGATTTAAAAAAAACATACCGTTCTCCAGTTAAATCTGGCAATGCTTTTAGAAATTTTTTTAATAGACAGTACGAATCTAAAACTGCACTAGATAGTATTTCATTTGATATTGAAGAAAACGAATTAGTTGGTTTTATTGGTCCAAATGGAGCAGGGAAGACCACTACAATGAAAATATTAGCTGGTATTTTATATCCAACTTCTGGAGAAGTTTCTGTTTTAAGTTACAAACCTTTTGAAAAAGATCAACGATATCTTAAACAAATGGCTTTTTTAATGGGACAAAAAAATCAATTATTATGGGAACTTCCAGCAACAGATTCATATAGATTAAATAAAGAAATTTATGAAATACCAGACGAATCATATAAAAAAACACTGGCAGAATTATCAGAAATTCTAGAAGTAGAGGAGTTTATTTCACAACCAGTTAAGACACTCTCCTTAGGTCAAAGAATGCGTGCGGAACTAATCGGCGCTTTAATTCATAAACCAAAAATATTATTTTTAGACGAACCTACAATTGGTTTAGATATTTTTGCACAAACGACAATTATTAACTTTATAAAAGAATATCAAGAACGATATAAAGCAACTATAATGCTCACGTCTCATTACATGCAAGATGTACAAAGACTTGCCAAAAGAGTTATTTTAATTGACAAAGGTGCCATTATTTATGATGGTAAACTGCAACATTTAATTGAGACATATTCTAAGGTAAAAACGGTCTCCATAATTCTTTCAAAAGAAATTTCTGCAAAACAACTAAAACTTCCAAAAGAAGTTACATACGATTTGCAATATCCACAACTAAAACTAAAAGTAAATAAAAAAGATATTGAAAAAATTCTTCAGTATATTCTTAAAGAGATTGATTATATAGATATGACAATTGAGAATGAATCCTTAGAGGAGATTGTGAAAAAATCTTTTTCATCATAAAAAAACCCGACTTTTACGTCGGGTTTTAAATTACTTTTAATATTATTTATCTTTTCTCAAAATACAGAGTTACAACAGATGTAATTTCTTGTGAACCTGCTTCTATTGTTGCTCCACCACCACCACCCATCGCGCGATTAGACATTGCCATATCGTACATTACTCCAGGTGATCCAGATGATGGGGAATATTCAACAATATTTACAACTTTGCCAAGCTTAATACCTAAACTATTTGCTAGCTGTTGCGCTTGAGCTTTTGCATTATCAATTGCCATGTTACGAGCTTGTTCTCGATATTTATCTGGATTTTCTACTTGAAAGCTAGTACCTTGAACTTGATTTGCACCTGCTTTAGTTGCAGCTTCTATAACCTGAGAAACTTGTGATACATTAGTAGTCTTTATAGAAACTGTGACATTTCCACTATATCCATTAGCAACTTCTGTTCCAGAAGAATAATCATATGCTGGATAAATAGAGTAATTTGATGTCTGAATATTTTTCTTATCAATTCCTAATGCTTTCATAGCATCAATAATTGCATTATTTGTTTTATCCATTTCTGCCTGAGCTGCTTCTACTGTTGCGGCTTTTTGTACAGAAATACCAACATCTACTTTTGCTGTATCCGGAACTACTTCTACTTTACCTTCTCCTATAACAGAAAGTTCTGTAGATCTACTTGTATTTGTTACAGTAACCGGAAATGAAATATTTAAAAACTTAACAGCTACCATAAAAATGAATAGCAACATAAAGAAAAAGATTATTGTTGTGGTTTGTTTAAACATATGAATTCATTATTTCAAAATTTTGAATTCTTGTCAATGAAATTATTGTATAACGCTTTGTTATAATGTGAGCCTATGTCTAGTGAACAGAAACTATTATCATTACGAGATATTGAAGCTGCAGAACATGCTGCCAACTTTTCACATCCTATTTTAGATGTTCTTACATCACATGAACAACAAATTCTTGCTTTACAAGATCAGTGTAAACCAATAATTGACACAGATGAAGAACAGTCATTCCTAGAACAAAATTTTGGTTTTATAGCAAAATCAATTGCAGAAATTGATAATTTTTCTTTAACACCAACTGAACTTGTTTCATTGTGGTCGAGAGATATTATCAAAGGTATGAGTAGATATCAAAAATATACATTAGCTAGAATAATTGCATCATGCTACAGTGTTCAAGATTTAGACAATGATGAATGGAAACAATTTCCAGTAAAAGTAACCGAAGAATTTCAACAAGCACATATATTTTTATTAGAAAGACCAGATGTTTTCGAAGCTGGTGAACAAATGAATGAGCGAATCAATGAACTTAATAATAATGTAAGACTATTATCAAAGACTGGCCATACCATTTATCCAACTCAAAAATGGAAAGATACAACCATTAACGAAATTACTGAAAATTTCGGCAATGCTGTTTTGCCAATTCGTATGTTAATTGAAAGTGTAATTGGATAACGTTAATTAACTTTTTTAAAAATACGAATTACAGGGTGATCAAAAACAGTCCATGTTTCTTCTGAAAATTCATCTTCTAAATCTAAAATCGTCATCCCGAATAGTTCTATGCGAGGATACGAAGAAAATTCTGCAACTTGTTTAAAACCTAGTTCACCAGAAAATAATCGATCATAATACTTATTTACTTGTGGATAATCGCCTTCTAATTTAGTACAACGATCTATTGCATAACCTATAAATCTGTCTTGCTTAATAAATGTACCATCATATGGTATGTAGCAAGTATGATTAGCAAAAACTCTTCGTGAAGGAATAAAAATATAATCAGCTTGATTTATATGATCTTCTAATTCTCGTGCCATTGTTGTATTAACATGTAAGTCATAAAAATTAAATGATATGTATGTAAATTGTTTAAAAGCATTCTTATTTTCAGGTTCTTTTGGATCTATAATAGGAACATCTATTACATTGGCTGTTTCTGACAATATATAAGAACCATCTTCCATATTGTTATAAATCCAATCGGAAGCTTTAAATCGAACATCACGATATGCGTAAACCGAGGTATAAGCAATTCCTGGGATAATAGCTGACAAAAAAATAAGACTAATTAAAAATGTAGGTAGTATTGATGCTTTAATATTTTTTTGTACTAACTGGTACAGGTAAATTAACATAAAAAAAGCTATTAAAGTCATTAGAGGAAAAATGGGAGAAGAAAATCTAGTCCATTTTGCATAAAAAAAGGAATTAGGAATAAAAAATACTATAAATTGTATGCGTAAAAAAAGATATAAAACATTTTTATATGGAAGAATAAAAAAACCAAGTATAAATAATATAAATATTGGCCAACCTAAGCTATAAGGAAATATCTGAAAAAAATGAAAAATCATTGGAATAGAATATTCAAATGATCGAGTATAAAAAGCTTTATATTCACCCAAACCAACAGCAGATTCATAGGTCATAGAACCCATGAACCCATTAAAATCGATTATGTTATATGGCGAAGTAATTACGAAAAATGCACCTGCAAGTAGTAAAAATGTAGCACCTTCATAAAGCATACGAAACCACATGCTCCATTTTTTTTCTGCAATAGTATAAAAAAGAAGAGCAATTGCTGGAACTCCACCAAATGCTAATGCAGAGACTTTTGTCCCTAATGCTATACCAAATATAACTGCGCTGTATTTAACAAATTGCGATACAGAATACGCTTTGGTTAATAAACTAACTGCAAAATACAATAAAAGTGTATAGCAAAGCATTAATACTGACTCGGTAGTGCCAAAATGGGCAAATTGAATAAAAGCGGGAACAAATGTAAAAAATAGTAAGGAAATATATATCCAATTATTGGATAAATGAAATAATCGTTTTACTGTTTTAATAAGAAAAATGACAGTAATAACAGAGGATGTTGCAGAAAAAATTCTTAGAGCAAGTGCTGCATGTTCAAATGATGATGCTTTATAAATAAGTGATAAGAATGGTGCAATAATAAATCCCACATATAATGGAAACTGCCCATAAGCAAAAAATCGTGGATTGAGACAATCGGTTGAATCTAGTGCTGGACAACTAAGCTGAGTTATAGCTATAACCATATTCCTTTCATCAGGGTGCATTGGGAAAGGAAATCCCCAGTCTAAATGTATAAATCGAGAAGCTACCAGTAAAAAAAACAGTAGAAAAACGAAAACATTCCGAGTATTATTAGTATTAATATTCATTTTTGATTGTTTTAAAAATAAAAACAACTTGCAATTTTGCGTATTTCTTACTATTATATGACTTTATTATTTATAAATGAATCACAGATTCGCAATTGATATAAAATAAGTTTATGAACACGTACGAATTTACATTTTTAGTTGAAGATGCAAAAGCAGTAAAACCTGTTGAAAAAGCTCTTGAATCATTTTCTGGTACCAAATTAAATGAAAATCCTTGGGGAAAAAGACTTCTTGCTTACCCAATTAATAAAGTTACTGGTGCCGAATTTTATACCTGGCATATTCAAATTGAATCAGAACAACTCGAAGAATTCAAGAAAAAACTTAATTACGATAAACTCGTATTACGTTATTTATTTTTAAATCAGGAACACACACCTGTAATTAAACCTAAAAAAGAAGTAAAAAGTTAACCTGATTTGGTGTTTATTACAAATTAACACATTGAACTATGTCAAGTAGATCCATTAACAAAGTAGTATTGCTAGGAAATTTAACAAGAGATCCAGAATTAAAATATACACCAGCAGGTACAGCAGTCTGTACATTTGGTATTGCAACAAATAGAGCATGGACCACAGCAGACGGTCAAACAAAAGAAGAAGCACAATATCACAGAATTGTTGCTTGGCAAAAGCTTGCAGAGTTATGTAGTAAACTTTTAACTAAAGGTCGAAAAGTATATTTAGAAGGTAGAATTACATACCGAGAATATACAGATAAAAATGGTCAACAAAGAAATATAACAGAAATTGTTCTTGATGATTTTATCGTTTTTGGTGATGGTAAAAGAACTGAATCAGGTGAAGAAGAATCACATAGTCCTTCAAAATCTGTAGAATCACCATCACATGATGAACCAGAATCAGCTCCTGCTCAAGCACCAGCTGATGAAGATGTTAATCCGGAAGATATTCCATTCTAATTATTAAATTTTATATATATGAGTAATTGTTTTTTCTGTAAATATAATACAACTCCAGACTACAAAGATGTAGAAAATCTGGAAAAATTTCTTTCTCCAAGAAAAAAAATGGTGAGTAGAGAAAAAAGTAATGTTTGTGCAAAACACCAACGTTCACTTTCGAAGCATATTAAGTATGCCCGTTACTTAGCTCTTATCCCATATACCTCTTATCAGGGAGCAAATTAACTGCTATACTTTTGGGATGAAGGTCCCAATTAAATTACCACAAGAAGCAGAATTGCTTATTCAAGCAGGACAGACTGTGGATTTTTCTACGCCTTTGCTACGTAAAAAAGCAACAAGTTCAATTCGTATTCCTCTTTCAGAAATTCTTAAATTTCAACCTGACAAAATTTTCATGAGTTTAAAAAAAGTAGTTGGTGATGTTATAAAAAAAGGCGATTTAATTGCTGAAAATAAAGGCATGTTTGCCACGAAACAATATTTTAGTTCTGTTGATGGTGTCATTCGAGAAATTGATCATATTACAGGAACAATGGGAGTGGAACTACAAAGTGATACAGATAGTGTTGTAACATGTTTCTTTCAAGGGGAAATTGATACAGTAGGTGATGGTTACATTGAATTAAAAGTGGATAAAGCACATAAACTAGATACACAAGAACAACGCGAATATTTTGGTGCACCAGTTTTTTATATTATTGATGTAGAAAAGCCTTTAACTGAAGATCAAATTATCGAACGTATTATTGTCGGTGAACAGATTAACCCGTTAGATCATGCTAAGATAGAAACTCTTGGTGCTAAAGGTTTTATTACACATAATACTCTTCCTATTAAAGGATTAAAACAAATAATTGTTTCTAATAAAGAAGACCTAGATCACGTTATGAAAGAACAATACCCCTTTTTTGTAACTGGTGTGGATAATAGATCTATTTATTTTTACAGATAAAACCATTACAATGTGGTTTACTTTTTATTTATGAAATCAAACAAACTAACTAACGTCTTACTTTATGTATCATTAGCAATATTCCTTTTTGGATCTGGCTATAAGGTTGCTGAATGGAATTTAAAAAAGAATTCTCGTCAACAGTATGCTTATACAGTTTTTAATGCTAATAATCCAGATTTCTTTAAAAATAAGGATGCTAAAAATTTAGACTTTAATTTATTTTGGGATACATGGGAAAAGGTAGAACAACGCTATATTGATGAATCTAAAATAGATCAGCAAAAAATGTTTTATGGTGCAATTAAAGGAATGGTAGCATCCATTGGAGATCCTTATACATTTTTCTTAACACCAGATGAAAATCAACAATCAAAAGACGATTTAGGTGGAAAATTTGAAGGTATTGGAGCTCAACTTGGTTTGCGAGATAACAGAGTTGTTGTTATTGCACCATTGAAAAATTCTCCTGCTGAAGCAGCTGGAGTTAGAGCTGGCGATTACATTTTAAAAGTAGACGGTGAAGCAACAGACGGTTGGACATTGTCACAAACTGTTTCCAAAATCCGTGGAGAAAAAGGTACTTCTGTTAAGTTAACTTTAGGTAATGCCTCTGGTGAAAAAGAAGTTACAATCACTCGAGATCAAATTAAAGTTGAATCTGTCGAGCTCACATTTGAAACAAGTAACGGTAAACGTGTAGCACATCTTAAACTCAATCAATTTGGCGAAACTACAAATACGGAATGGGATCAAGCAGTTTCAACAATAGAAAAAGAATGGAAAGCAGGTCAGATTGCAGGTATGGTTTTGGATGTTCGAGGAAATCCTGGAGGATACTTGGAAAGTTCTGTATATTTAGGTTCTGAATTTATTGAACAAGGAAAAACAATTGTTACACAAGAAACAACAGATGGTAATGATCGAACATATAAAGTAACTCGACAAGGAAAATTAATCGGCATTCCATTAAATGTACTTATCGATGGTGGATCTGCTTCTGCCTCAGAAATTTTAGCAGGCGCATTACGAGATCATAAAAAAGCAACATTAATTGGTCAAAAATCCTTCGGAAAAGGTTCCGTTCAAGAAGCTTTAGATCTAAAAGATGGAGCTGGATTACATGTAACTATTGCAAAATGGATTCTTCCAAATGGTGACTGGATTATGGGTAAAGGTCTTGAACCAGAAATTGCCATTGAAAATGAAGTTCCAGAAGGTAATACAATTACTAAAGAGACAGATAAACAACTTAATGAAGCTTTAAGGTTAATTTCAGAATAATATGATATAGTATTGTTACTTTTCACAAGTTATTCAATACTACTATGAACGAACAAAGAACAGTTTCATTCGCAAAAATAGCAGTAGGTATTCTTCTTATTATTATTGGTGTTATATCTTTGCAACAGTATGTTCCTGGGTATATTCCATCTTCTTTTAATGAAGCAATTGATTCTCTTAAGAAAAGTATTAAATTACCGTCAATTCCTCCTAAAATTGAACGCGAACAAGTTGTATATCAAGAATCCGTAATTACAGAAGTTGTAGAAAAAACTCTCCCATCTGTTGTAACAATTAGTATTAAAACTACTAGAACAAATACGTTTGGATTAAATCCTTTTAATCCTTTTCAACAAATTCCAGAAGAACAACAAATTGAACAAAATATCGGTAGTGGCTTTATCGTTACTAAAGACGGCCTTATTATTACAAATAAACATGTTGTGTTAGATGCAGATGCTGATTATTCTGTTATTACCAATGATCAAGAAGAGTATGTTGTTGATCAAATTTATCGTGATCCATTAAATGATTTAGCAATTTTAAAAGTAGATGCAGATAATCTAAAACCATTATCACTTGGTGATTCTTCAAAAGTAAAACTGGGCCAACTTGCAATTGCAATTGGAACACCACTTGGTGAATTTCAGAATACAGTGACAGTTGGTATTATTTCAGGAATTGCTCGAGGTATAACTGCTGGCTCACCGTTTGAAGGTTTTGTTGAAAAACTTGATAATGTAATTCAAACTGATGCAGCAATCAGTGCTGGAAATTCTGGAGGACCATTACTTAATTCTAAAGGTGAAGCTGTTGGGGTAAACACTGCAGTCGCAGCTGAAGGTCAGAATATTGGCTTTGCCATCCCAATAAATGTTGTAAAAACACTCATTGAAGATTTTGATCGTCGTGGTGGTACATTTGAAAGACCTTATATAGGTGTCCGTTATCAAATGGTAGATCAAAGAAATGCAATCTTAAATGATGTTGTTGCTGGAGCATATGTTGAATCTATTGTTGAAGGTTCACCTGCAGAAGATGCTGGCATTCAAGTTGACGATATTATCACAAGAATAGATGGAAAAAAACTAGATGGAAGTGATGATGAATCATTAGCAAAAATTATTCTTGATAAAAAAATTGGTGATACTGTTTCTGTAGAAGTTTGGAGAGCTGGTGAGATAGAAACATTTCAAATGGAATTAGAAGCATATGAGGAATAAGTTTGGTATAATAAGCTAAGTATGAAAATAACTGTCATAAAAAATAATCATCATAACCTTCCTTAAGGAGGGCGCTATTTTTTATGGCATTTCAACCCTCCACAAGGAGGGCTTTTTTTTGCAAGAAATATATTACAATTTACGTTAAATACATATGAATAAATTACAAACACTTAAAGGATTTAGAGATTTTTTACCAACAGATGCAATAATCAGAAAACGATTAATTGAAAAAATTACTAAAGTCTTTGAAAAATTTGGCTATGATCCCTTAGAAACACCAGCATTAGAATATGCAGAAACTCTTATGGGTAAATATGGAGATGACGCAGATAAATTGCTTTACACTTTTGAAGATAGAGGTGGCCGCAAAGTTGGCATGCGATACGATCAAACAGTACCACTTGCAAGAATCGCTGCACAATATCAAGATATTCCAAAACCTTTTAAAAGATATCAAGTTCAACCAGTTTGGAGAGCAGAAAACACACAAAAAGGAAGATACAGAGAATTTCTTCAATGTGATGCGGATATTATTGGTGATTCTTCTGCTGCAACAGCTGATGCAGAAATTTTAGCTTTATTTTGGAATATTTATAAAGAAATTGGTTTTAAAGATATAAAAATTGTAGTAAATAGTCGATTAGTTCTTAAAGAATTAATTACTAGTTCAATGAATGAAAAAGAGCTTCCGCAAACTACATTTTTATCGATAGTTCGATCTATAGATAAAATGGATAAAATTGGAGAAGAAGGTGTTCGAAATGAATTAATTGGTAAAGGTATTAACACTGAACAAATTAATAAACTATTTACATTAATTACTGATTGGTCAGCACTCAGTTTTGATAATTTAGATGCAACTGGAGATACTCAACTTAAATTCAGTATTGAAACTGCCATTAATAACTTCAATATTCCAAAAGAAAAAATTGTTTTTGATCCAAAACTTGCTCGTGGCTTAGACTATTACACAGGTATTATTTTTGAAGCAGTGCTAGACGGAGCTGGTGGATCTTTAGGTGGCGGAGGACGATACGATGAACTTATTAACCAGTTTGTAGGTAAACCACTTTCTGCAGTTGGTTTTGCAATTGGGTTTGATAGAACAC
Organism: uncultured Gammaproteobacteria bacterium; assembly: GCA_964435665.1. Lineage (GTDB taxonomy): Bacteria > Patescibacteriota > Microgenomatia > UBA1406 > GWC2-37-13 > MFZZ01. The sequence continues at coordinate 33,507 of CAYSZW010000003.1, forward strand.
TTGAAGCTGCCAAAGAGCTAAAACTAGTAACAGAAGAAACAACAGTAACACGAGTATTAGTTGCCTATAAAGATAACAATAAAGACGTATTTCCAATGGCATTAAATATTACTTCCGCACTTCGTGATGCCGGGGTAAATACCGAATTATATTTAGATCCTAAAAAAGATTTAGACAAACAACTTAAATATGCAAATAAAAAAGGAATTAGATTTGTACTCATAATTGGTGAAGAAGAAATACAAAAAAACACTATAAAACTAAAAGATATGAAGACGGGTGATCAAGAAGAAAAAGATCTTAAAACCATATTGGATTTGATTAAAAACCTATAATATTGCATTTTCTGTAAAAAGTGGTATAATTAGGTTACTTATTTCAATCCGTTAAGCAAGGGTCAGAAAGGAGGATAAAAATTTATTTTTTTATACGATCGGTTTATGCCGATCAAGGGGCGAGGTATTTTTATACGTCGCCCTTTTTCATGGCTAAAAAACCTATAGAATAATTTTGTTATAATATCTTCACAGATCGGACAGTTAAATTTCAATAGGAGGCATATGTGTTCAAGGCACTTGTAGCAGCTTTGATTGCAAGTTGTTCTGCTTTAGTGATTGTACCTCTATTTTCAGAAATGCAAATAGAACTGTTCCTACGAGTTCTTTCCAAAGGATCGGTGCTACTATTAGTCGGTGTTGTCGGATTTTCGTTTATTACCGCACTATTACAAGCAATCAGAGGAGACACTCATGGATAAGTCAACTCGTTATATTCTAGGATTCGTCTTAGTGTTAGCGAATGTTGTAGCGATCTATTTCCTCATTCGTGGTCGTCCGGATGTAGTAATATTTGTGATTAAGATAGGTTGGGCAGGTATATTATTTATCTTGTTCATTCATTTTTATCGCAAATTAGTTAGTAGTAATGTTTTGTTTTTTACGAGAAGGCGAAGATAACTAATAAAGGAGGAATATGAAAATTCTCTTAATTCTTGGTAGTCTGCCTGTCGTTTCTGGTATTGTATATGTTTCTGCAAAATATATACTGCCAGCAATGACCCCTGAGCAACAT
>CAYSZW010000003.1:34677-111261 GCA_964435665.1 uncultured Gammaproteobacteria bacterium
CAAATGTTATAATTACACCATCATATGAACATAAATCCAAATATTGTTATTATCGAAGCAATTCCTGGAGCAGGAGGAGATGAGTCCAAACTCTGGGGAAAAGAGCTATTACTTTCTTATATCCGTTTTGGTGAAAGAAACAGAATGAAAGTTCAATATTTAGAAGAAACAGCAATCCGTATTGTTGGAGAAAATGCTTTTAAGTATTTTAAAAATGAAACAGGTGTTCATAGAGTACAACGCATTCCAACAACAGAACGTAAAGGAAGAATTCATACTTCAACAGCAGTAATTCTTGTAACACCTCAGATTTCTCAATCTGATATAAAAATTAATCAAGGTGATTTAGATTGGCAATTTATGCGTTCCGGTGGAGCAGGTGGACAGAATGTAAATAAAGTATCTTCAGCAGTTCGTTTAACACATAGACCAACTGGTATTATTATTGTTTCAAGTCGTGAACGTACACAACAAGCAAATAGACAAATTGCCTTGGAATTATTAGCTGGAAAACTGTATCAACTGGAAGAAGAAAAAAAGCGTGGACTTCAGTTTTCTTATGTAAAAGATGTGGGTAACGGAGAACGTGCAGAAAAAATTCGCACCTACAACTTTCCACAAAGTAGATTAACTGATCATAGAATTAATAAAAGCTTTCATAATTTGGAAGATGTTATTAATGCTGGAAAATGGGATAAGGTATTTCAAACTACAAATGAATTAATAAAATAATATTGGCCGAAATGAATTCATTAATATGAATTGATTTGGCCCAATATTCTACCTTAAGGAGGTAATAAATGGGATATTTACTTTTAGCGCAACTTCAAATTGCCAAAGTTGATGAGCTAACAGGAAGTAAGATTGTCGGATTTTTGATTGTTGTTGGTTTTTTGACGTTTATGAGTTGGCTCGCCAACAGACGAATGGTCAACAAATAATTGACCGCCAGCTTTTTAACGTCGCCTTGGTCGAGGCGAACTTTTTCGCCTCGACCTTATTTCTTCATAAACCCTATAATATTGACTTGCACTTTTAGAAAAGATATAATTGCCTATCTAGTCAATCTAAATAGAGAAGGAGTCAATCGTGATTAAGAAAATTCTCACATGGTTTTTTGGAGTAATTGGTGGATTATTACTTTTCAACTCACTATTTGGCAGTGTAATTCTCGACACTTGGGAATTTGATAAAAAAATTGTGGACACAAATCTAATCGGCTCAATGTTTATAGGAATTCTTTTCCTAGCGATAGCCGCTTTGATTCATGAAAACATTACATCAGAACCATCCGTAGAGGAGGAAAAAAAAGATGATTCAGTAAGTATTGATTGTCAATACTGTGGTTCGACTCTTGAATTTCGAAAAAAACCACCAAAATCCAAACTGATAAAATGCCCTAATTGTGGAGGTCCAAACAAACTCAACAACTCAAAACAATAGACTAGAGAAGAGTATGTGCGGTTGTTCCGCACATACTCTAACTCAAACTTCACTTACTACTTTGACTTTTTATATTTTTACGTTATAATAGTAGTCTTATGCAAGCACAGATTCACCCAAAATTTAATATCGATGTAGAAGTTCGTTGTACATGTGGCAACACATTTATAACTGGTTCAACAAAAGATTCTATTTCTGTGGAAATCTGTTCTAAATGTCATCCTTTTTACACAGGCGAACAAAAATTCGTTGATGCAAAGGGTAATGTAGATAGATTTATGAAACGAGCAGAAGAAGCTAAAAAATTCAAAGCTCAAATATCTGCAAAGAAAGCTAAAAAACAAGAAGGTAAAGAAAGAGATACAAAATCACTTAGAGAACTCCTTGGAGAAGTCTAATTGTATTTTAAACTCGGGTCAATTATAATATTGATCTATTATAAATCACCAAGACCAGCAGTCTTCTTGAGAAATCAAGATATAACATCTCCTGGTATTCTCGTTAAATCGAGGAAAGTGAACACATATGGCACACAAAAGTAAAGTCGCTATTGTCGACAAAGTAACACAATCTATTGAACAAAATTCAAATTTTGCACTCATAAAGTTTGAAAAAACTACTCACAAAACATTAGAAGAACTACGTCGTGAACTTCGTAAATCTGAAAGTACTCTTCAAGTTGTTAAAAACACATTATTCGAAAAAGCAATTAACAAACTTTCCCAATCTAAAAAAGAATTTGGTGAAATGAGTCAAAAAGCTTTTCCTTTAAAAGAAAAATCTGCTCTTCTTGTATTACATGGAGATTGGATCGAAGGTCTTAAAGGATATTATGAAAAAGTAAAAGAAAACGAATCATTCAGTTTCAAAATCGGAATGATTGATAACAAAGTCTATAACAATGATGAATTAGTAAGACTTGCAAAACTTCCAGGAAAAGACCAATTACGTGCAAAACTTGTTGGCGTTATGATGAATCCAATGGTTCGTACAACACGAGCTCTTTCATTCAATATGCAGAAGTTTGTATATCTATTAAGTGCAAAAGCAAAACAAGGCTAATATAAATTAATCAATTATCTCAATTGAGAGGAGGTGCAACAATAAATGTCAGAAGAAACAAAAAACATCGAATTATCAGCAAAACTTCAGAAAATTGCTACTGAAATCGAAGGACTTACCGTTCTTGAAATTTCAGAATTAGTATCATATCTTGAAGAAAAGTTTGGCGTATCCGCAATGCCTATGATGGCAGCAGCACCAGCAGGTGGCGCAGCAGCAGATGCAGCACCAGCAGAAGAAAAGACTTCATTTAATGTTGTCTTAACAGATGCAGGAGCAAACAAACTTGGTGTAATTAAAGCTGTACGAGAGCTTCGTCAAGACTTAGGTCTTATGGATGCTAAAAAACTCGTAGAGACACCACCACAAACTCTTCTTGAAAATGTTAAGAAAGAAGAAGCAGATGCAGCAGTTGCCAAGCTTACAGAAGCAGGCGCTAAAGCAGAACTCAAATGATGAGTGAGTTTTTAACTCACTTATCATCCTGAATGTGGTTCAGGATCTTTCTTAAAGAAGAAGCTGGAATAGATTCAGCATGATAAACAAAAAACCCTCCAAATCGGAGGGTTTTTTTTGCCTTTCTTTTACAATATCCTATAAAAAAAGTGAATGTACACTTCGCATAAGCCTGTCAAGCCAATTCTGTTAAAGACTGTTGCAACAACCCAAACAAAACTACCACAGAATGTAGTTATGTGTTATACTATGCTTTTATGGCTAATACTAACGAACCTAAATACGGTGCTGAATCAATTGTAGTTCTTGAAGGATTAGATCCAGTAAGAAAAAGACCGGGTATGTATATAGGCTCCACAAGCCAAGCTGGTGTTAACCACTCTCTTAATGAAATTGTAGATAATGCTATCGACGAAGCTCTTGCCGGTCACGCAAAAAATATTCATGTAACTGCACAAGAAAATGGATACTACACTGTATATGATGATGGCCGAGGTATCCCAACAGATGAAGTTCCAAAATACAAAAAATCAGCTCTTGAACTTGTTATGACTATGCTTCATGCAGGTGGTAAATTTGAATCTTCTGCATATAAAGTTTCTGGTGGACTTCACGGTGTAGGTGCCTCTGTTGTAAATGCACTTTCTGATCATTTAATTGTCGAAGTTAAAAAAGAAGATGGTCAATTATATAGACAAGAATATAGTCGAGGTATTCCAAAATACCCTGTCAAAAAAGTGAATGAATCTATGCTTAATATGCCTTTTAACAGAGGAACGGCAGTTTCTTTTCATCCTGATGCTGAAATATTTAAAGAAACCATAGAAATTGATTACAAAAAATTTAAAAAACAAATTAACGAAAAAGCATATCTTATTCCTAAAGTATTTTTCCGTATAACAAATCAAAAGGAAAAAGATCGTGAAGCTTTTTATTTTGATGGTGGAATCATGTCTCTTATTCGAGATATGAATAAGGGAAGAAAAGTACTTCATGAACCAATTTACATGAAACAACAAGAAGGAGATGTAGAAGTAGAAGTTTCTATTCAATTTAATGACTCTCTTATTGAAAATGTTCATTCATTTGTAAACGTCATTAATACCGTCGAAGGTGGAACACACATGACTGGTTTCCGCGCTGCACTTACAAAATCTATCAATAGTTACGCTAAAAAAGTTGTTGCAGAAAAAGATATGAAAGAACCTTTTTCTGGTAATGATATTAAAGAAGGTCTTTCTGCAGTTGTGTATGTAAAGATGCCTTCAAATGATCTTCAATTTGAAGGTCAGACAAAAACAAAACTAGGCAATTCAGAAATTCAATCTATTGTTCAACAAACAGTAAATACACATTTAGATATTTATTTTGAAGAAAATCCACGAGATGGAAAAGAAATTCTCGGCAAAATTTTACTCGCACAACGAGCTAGACTTGCAGCTAAAGCAGCAAAAGAAGCTGTTCTTAGAAAAGGTGCATTAGAAGGCTCAGCTCTTCCAGGAAAACTTGCAGACTGTCAAGAAAAAGATCCTGTTAAATCTGAAATATTTATTGTAGAAGGAGACTCAGCAGGTGGTAGTGCAAAAGCTGGTCGCGACAGAAAAACACAAGCTATTTTGCCATTATTCGGTAAAATTTTAAATACAGAACGATATCGTTTAGATCGTGTTATTGGTTCTGATAAATTTAAAGATTTAATTGTTGCACTAGGATCTGGAATTGGTGAACAATTTGATATAGAAAAAGCTCGATATCATAAAATTATTATCATGACTGATGCTGATATCGACGGTTCCCACATTAAAACTCTTTATTTAACATTCTTTTTTAGACATTTACGTCCACTTATTGAAAATGGATTGGTATATGTAGCTGTTCCACCTTTATACAAACTTACACAGGGAAAGAGCAAACAATATTTATACACAGATGAAGATAAAGATGCATTTTATGCAGCTAATCCAGATTCTAAACATTCCGTACAGCGTTTTAAAGGTTTAGGAGAAATGAATGCAGAAGAATTATGGGAAACCACAATGGATCCAGAACGTCGTCTTTTAAAACAAATTACCGTTGACGACGCAGAAATGGCAGATAATACATTTATCATGCTCATGGGTGAAGAAGTTCCACCACGAAAGAAATTTATTATTACTCATGCCCATATGGCAGATTTAGACGTTTAATAATTATTTACATATTATGGATATTACAAAAATTTCAACAGGAAAAAACGCACCACAAGAAGTTAATGCTTTTATAGAAATTCCAGAAGGATCATTCGTTAAATATGAATTAGATAAAGAAAGCGGAGTAGTTATGGTTGATAGATTTTTATACACCAATATGCCATATCCATTTAGTTATGGTTTTATTCCAAATACATTGGCAGCAGATGGAGATCCAACAGATGTGTTAGTTCTTTCATCACAAAGTCTTGCAGTAGGTACTGTATGTCCTGTACGAGTAATTGGTATGCTTGAAATGGAAGATGAAGCTGGTGTAGATACAAAAATCCTTGTTGTACCAACAGCTAAAATAGATCCTTTTTCTGCTCACATCAACGATGTAACAGATATTCCAGAACCTACAAAAAATAAAATTAAACATTTTTTTGAACACTATAAAGATTTAGAACCTAATAAATGGGTAAAAGCTAAAGCTTTCTTACCAAAAGAAAAAGCTTTTGATGATATTAAACAATCAATGAAATAATATGCCAAATATACAGATCACCGCAATATCAGAAGAAATGAAGAAAGCGTACCTAGATTACGCAATGTCAGTTATCGTATCTCGTGCGTTGCCTGATGTACGTGATGGACTAAAACCAGTTCACCGAAGAATTTTATACGCAATGTATAAACTTGGATTAACTGCTGGCGCTCATTATTCTAAATCTGCAAAAGTTGTTGGTGAAGTATTAGGTAAATATCACCCTCACGGTGATTCTTCTGTATATGATGCACTTGTTCGTTTAGCACAAGATTTTTCAATGAGATATCCTCTTGTTAATGGCCAAGGAAACTTCGGTTCTATTGATGGAGATCCTCCAGCTGCTATGCGTTACACAGAAGCAAAACTTACTAAAATTGCAGAAGAAATGATGTTTGATATTGATAAAGAAACAATTACATGGGTAGACAACTTTGATGGCACACTGAAAGAACCAATGTATGTACCAGCAAAACTTCCAAATATGCTTTTAATGGGAGCAGAAGGTATTGCTGTCGGTATGGCAACAAAAATTCCTCCTCATAATTTGACAGAAGTAATTAATGCAATTTTGCACATGATCAATAAGGCAAAATTTGCACCAGAAACAACAGACACAACAACACAACAAGCACCAGTTACAGCAGGAACAACAACAGATGCAGATAAAGAAAAAACTGTTACTGATATTGGGAGACCAACAGATCATTTACTTTTGTTTGATACAAATCTTGAAGAAATAATGGAACATATTCAAGGACCAGACTTTCCAACTGCTGGAACAATCTATGGTGTCAAAGATATCATGCAAGCCTACTTAACTGGACGCGGTAAAATTCTTGTTCGTGGTGTTGCAGAAGAAGAGGAAGATAAGAAAGGAAAAGTAAGTATTATTGTTACCGAATTACCATATCAAGTTAATAAAGCTAATTTAGTTGCAAAAATTGCAAGACTCGTCATTGATAAAAAAATTAGTGGTATCTCTGATCTTCGTGATGAATCCAATAGACACGGTATTCGAATCGTTATTGAACTCAAAAGAGATGCAGTTTATAAAAAAGTAATCAATAATTTATTTAAATTTACAGAACTTCAAACGACATTCCCTGTAAATATGGTTGCACTCGTTGAGGGCATTCCACAGACACTTTCTCTCAAATCTATTTTAGAACTATATATTCGTCACCGCATTGATGTTATTAGAAGAAGAGCAGAATTTGATTTAAAACAAGCAAAAGCACGCGCACATATTTTGGAAGGATATTTAATTGCATTAGATCATATTGATGAAGTCATAAAAATAATTAGAAGCTCAGAAACAGAAGCTATTGCTCGAGATCAATTGATGTCAAAATTTGCACTTTCTTTATTACAATCACAAGCAATTTTAGACATGCAGCTTAAAAGATTAACTGGACTAGAACGAGATAAAATTGAAGAAGAACTTGCAAAACTAAGAGAACTTATTACATATCTTGAAGCATTATTAAAAGATGTTTTCAAAATTCTTGATGTTATAAAAGAAGAATTACTTGGACTTCAAGAAAAATATGGTGACGATAGACGTACAAAAGTAATAAAGAGTAAACCAGGAGAAATTACTGATGAAATGTTGATTGATAACAAAGAAGTAATTGTTGTATTAACAAAAGAAGGCTATATAAAACAAGTTCCTCGTGAAACATTTAAAGTCCAAAAACGTGGAGGAAAAGGTGTAACCGGAATGGAAACAAAAGAATCTGATGATATTTCTTATATTACAACTGCACAACTTCATGATTATATGTTGTTCTTTAGTAATACAGGACGCGTATTTAAGAGTCGTGTTTGGGAAGTTCCACAAGGTTCTCGAACTTCAAAAGGAAAAGCTATTGTTAATATGCTAAACCTTCGACCAAATGAAACTGTTTCATCGGTACTTACATTTAATGAAGCAGAAGTAGCAGATAAAAAAGACTTGTTCATGATTATGATGACAAAACATGGAACTGTTAAGAAAACAGAATTTAATCAATATTCAAATATCCGAAGTAACGGTATTATTGCAATTACATTATCAGACAAAGACGAATTACTTACTACAATGCTTACCGATGGCAAAATGAATGCTATGATGGTCAGTAAAGGTGGAAAAGCTATTCTATTTAAAGAAGAAGAAGTTCGACCACTCGGTAGATCTGCTCGCGGTGTTCGAGGAATTGAACTTGGCAGTGGTGATGAAGTAGTCGCTTCAGATGTATTTTCAAATGAAGATTTAACTCGTGACTTACTTGTTATTGGTGAAAAAGGTATTGGAAAACGTGTACCTTTGAAATCATTTAGAGATCAACATCGAGGTGGAAAAGGTGTAAAAATTGCACCAGCAGATGAAAAAATGGGTAAAATTGCATTTGTCGAAATGATTACTTCAGATGTAACAACAGTTATTATTACCAGCCAAAATGGACAGGTAGTAAAAACAGAATTAAACTCAATTCCATCTTATTCCAGAAATGCTAAGGGAGTAATCCTGATGAGATTTACTGATACAAGTGATAAAGTAGTGACTGCTACATTTATCTAAAATCAAAAACTTATTGTACTCATTATATTGTCATAAAAGACTTCATCTTGAATGTAATCTGTAGTATAACCTTGTGCCCAATAAACTTCATTATCTTTTTGAAATAGGTAATATATTGAATATACAGTTTTTGAGTTAACTGGTACTTCTCCTATTTGTGGAGTAATTGCTTTAAATACAGTTAAATTATTTGCAAGAGTTACTTTTTCTGATTTTACTGAATGTATTCCTTGACTACTTAATCTTCTATATCCATATTCTTCGATACTAAGATTCTGAGGATTATTACTATCAAATCCTATTGTTAACACAAATAAATTAGAAGCACTTTTATACTTTGTATAACCACCGTTTTTAGGTGCTACATTAGATTCTTCCACGTTCCAATCACTTGGAAATGCAATTTTATATCCGTTTTTAGTATCTATATATGTCTGCCAGCCTACCGGCATAACAGGGGAAAGTGATTGTACTAATTCAGGAGTTGGATTTTGAATATTTTTTTTAATAATAGAACTATTAGTGTTCGTATTTGTATTTTTATAAATATAAAAACTTATAGCTCCTATTAATAAAATTAAACTGAAAATAATTTTTTTCATTTGAATATTATACTATAAATTTCTATTTTTATCCTATAATATTGATAAAATTTTATATTTAACGTATAATATCTACATCAAAATGGCAGAACTGATCTGTCATAACGATACAAGCACCTACACAGAAAGTGTCAATTCATCATGCCTTATATTTTGAAGAATACTGTTAGTATTCAGGATTTGGTAAACCGTTTACCCGCCCAAGATGCTATCATTACTTCCCAAGAGGGAAGTATCCTTTGTTGTAAAAAGAAGGAGGTAGTTGAAGTTGCAATTCATCTAGAAAAGACAGAAAAATTAGGTGAATATATCGCGTTCTATCGATGTCCCTTCACAATTTTTGCACAAATGTTGGAACTAGCTCCCGGCACAACAACTTTTGAAAAAGTCGAAAGTCTTTTTGGATTTGTTGACTATGCCTCAGGTTGGAACTCAGTCTATGATCCATTATTTGATTCAAATGACAGTGTTCAAACAAAAGAAGAATTGGCATCTTTGATCGGCTTAGAGTGGTGGCGGTACATTCCAAAGTAAGTGCTATTCTCTCGGAGCGGTCCGATAATTATCGGACCGCTCCACCACACACTAAAATACTTTCATTGTTATAATATACACATGAAGATTCCTTGTCGCGATATTGCTCAAACTATTGAAACTTCTCTTATTACCAAAGTGCAACAATTAAAACAAAAAAACAGTTATCCTAAACTTGTAACTTTTTTACTTGACCCTTCTCCAGAGCAACATTCTTTTGTTTCAATTAAAGAAAAAGTAGGGGAAAGACTTGGTATTGAGTTTCAACTCATTAGCCCACAACATATTCCCACATTAGAAGAAATAAAAAAACAAATTCAAACTATTGCAGAAAATCCAACAACTTCAGGTATTATTATTCAACTTCCTTTACCAGAACATATTCCTGCTAAAGAATTATATGAATTAATTCCAACTCATAAAGAAATTGAAGGTCATGTAACAAGTTCGCATTTTCAATTTCCTTTAAGTTTATCTGTTTTAACTGGCTTAAAATATGTTTTAACTCATAAAACAGATGCATCAATAATTGTAGATTTTGAAAAAGATACTGAATTTTTTAAATCAGCTTTACAAAATAAATCTATAGTTATTGCTGGACGTGGTCCTACTGGTGGAGCTCCAATTGCGAAAGCCTTTGATACTCTACAAATTCCGTACGTTATGACGGATTCAAAAACTCAGAATGCAGATAATTTGTATAAAAATGCAGACATTATTATTACTGCAACTGGTTCACAAATTATTAATAAAAATAATATTAAAAATGGTGTTGTGTTATTAAATGTAGGACTTCGTAAAGAAAATGGCATTTTAAAAGGGGATTATGATGAAGAAGAAATTAAAAATATAGCAAGCTTTTATACAGAAACCCCAGGTGGACTTGGCCCACTAGATGTCTTATATCTCTACAAAAATGTAATTGATGCTACAAAACAAGTATGAAACATATATATGTAGTAACTGGTCAAACGGCAACTGGGAAAACTTCTTATGCAATTGAACTTGCACAGCAAATAAACGGGGAACTTATTAACTGTGATTCTCGTCAAATATATAAACAACTTAATATTATTACGGGTAAAGAGCTAGAAAAAACAAATAATAATTTTGTTCTAAAAGAAAAACTACATCAGTTTGATATTGGCTCATATACGTTTACAGAATCTGGTATTCCTATTTGGCTGTATGACATTATTTCGCCAGATACAGTTTTTTCAACATTCGATTATAGAAACTGCGCTTTACATGTAATACAAGATATTATTGCAAGGGGTAAAACCCCAGTTATAGTCGGAGGAACCTATTTTTATTTAAAACATTTGTTATATGGGACTGTTGATACATTTGTAGAACCAAATCAAAAACTTCGAGATGAATTAAATACCAAAACCGTCTATGAATTACAAAATATCTTATTTAAAGTAGATCCGCATATATTAGATGAATTAAATCATAGTGATAGAAATAATCCACATAGATTAATTAGAAAAATAGAAATCATAAAAGGTGATAAAAAAATAATAAAAAATGAACCATCTTTACAGTCTTTATTTCCTGATTATCAAATTAAGATGGAAGGTTTTAAATTTACTTCTAAAGAAATGCTGCGAGATGTCGTAGAAAGACGAGTTGATCAAAGACTACAGAATGGTGCAATTAAAGAAGTAACACAATTACTTGAACAATTTCCTGTTGAAAGTCCTGGCTTAAAAACAATTGGATATACACAAATAATTGCTCACCTTCAAAAAAAACTATCTTTTAAAGATATGAAAAAAGATTGGGTTCTAAAGGAACTTCAATATGCCAAACGACAACTTACATTTATGAAAAAAGATGCACATATTGTGTGGAAAGAAATTACATAATATATGTATAATGAATTATCTTCTATGAATCGCTCAAACAATATTAAAATAATTCTTAGTTTTGTATTTTTTACTCTTGCGATTATATTTGCTTCTTTAGCTGTTAATTCATATCAACTTTATTTACAATCTCGTGCGGCAAATACCACCTCAAACGCATGTATTACAACTCTTGCAGAAATACAAGATAAATGTAGTTCTGGAGTCTTATCATCAGATGTATGTCAATTTAAACCTGGTGGAGATTTAGCTGTCGGATGGAAAACGTATGCAATCTCAGGAAACCCAAAATTTGAGAATACAGATTATTCAAGTTTGGGTGAAGGTACTATTAAAATGACACCAAACGGAAGTAATAGTTATAAAGCCGGTGCTTTCACTCAAGTCGATGTAACTCCTGGAAAAACGTACTGTGCAAGTTGGAGATGGGGAGCACCAGGTCCAGATAATGCTCCAAATAATTATGGGAGAACATTAGGTATCGATCCATTAGGCGGCACAGATCCAACCGCATCATCTATTATTTGGGGAAATACTCATACTGGTCCTGCAAGACATTTAGACTATGTTCCCCCAGATGTTAATGTTGATATAAAAACAGTTGCTACAACAAACAAAATGACTGTTTTTTTTAGAGTAGATTATGAAAACTATCCAGGAAGTGTTATGTATATTGATGGTATTAATTTATATGATGAAGGAGTATCTACAATAACGCCATCAGTAACTACTTCGACTACACCTATACCATCTGGCACCACACCTAGTGGTACTATATTCCCAACATTTCCACCAATTCCTACACAAGCAAAAGGAGCATTACTCTGTGATCCAGGTCCAGATCCATACAATTCTAATACAATTACTGTTTATAACGATACTGGCCAAACGTTAGATGATTTAGTATCTTATGTCCATAGATGTGAATATGAGGAAGGAAAAATTAAAAAAGGTTTTTATAAATGTGAAACGTCTGCATCTTGTGATCCTAATGATGAAAACTGTGATCCAGGTGTTTGGGATCAAGCAGCCAGTCAAGATTTTTCTTTAGCTCCAGGAGCCACCAAAACATTAACAATGAAGGTAAATCCTTGTGAAATAGCTCAATTGGATGTCTATAACGCTGATGTTCATCAAGATGATACCGTACTTGAATGTACAAATATTAGATCTCAACATACTGTTGATATTGGAAAACGTTGGCCTGGAGGCATTGGTTTTGCCATTGGTTCAAATCCAGCTACATATGCAGATGGCACATGTAATCCACCAACTGCAACCCCAACGCCAACAACCCCACAATCAACACCAACCAATACACCTATTCCAACTAATACGCCTACACCAACAAACACACCAACACCTTTACCAACCAATACACCTGCTCCTACAAACACACCTTTACCAACTAATACAGTAATCCCAACCAATACACCAGCACCAACTAATTCACCTATGCCAACATACACGCCAATTCCAACATATACACCATATCCAGTAACTACAGTTATTACAAAACTAGAAGTTAATGAACAGCCACCTGGTATAACACCATGGGCAATTATTGCTGTCCCACTTGGATTAATATTAATTGGACTATTACTCTAATTGCTATTTATCATTAATTTGTCATAATAGATATATGGACACAAATAACAATACTCCTTTAAATATGGATAAACTCAAAAAAAATGCGGCAAGTGTTGAATCACCAAGAAGAGATTCCTTTCCAAAGTTATTTGATAAATATAATATAATCTTAGGATTATCCATACTAGCTTTTATTGCTGGTGCTAGCTTTTGGATATTTGTAACTTACATGTTATGAAGCAACCCAATCAAATCAAGTTACTAATCTCACTTATATTATTTGGCATATCTGTTGTGCTGTTTTCTTTAAGTGTTCGACAATACCAAGTTCTAGTAAATTCACGTGCAGATGAAGGAATTACACCTTCTATATCTATTTCACCAACAGCACCTACAGCAACCCCAACAATTCCTCTTTCTAGTCGAGCGGGTTTTACTGACATTCCAAATGTTGACGATCATACCTATGAACCGCCATTGCCTCTTGATCAAGTTACTGCTGAAATGAAAGCAGCGGCAGCAAGAAAAGGTGGATATTGTAGTATAGATAATAAACAATGCGAAGGCTGGGCATGGAGATATGTATGTAATGTGTCACCCAATATTGTATGGGATAGAGCTGGAGAAGACACTGATCCCCCTGAACTTGTTTATAACAGATGGTGTACAAAGACGACAGGATCTACTGAAGATATTGGCGTAACATTTGAAAGATTAGATGTACCAGAAGATGGTGATCAAGTATACAAATTAGATGATGTTGGCTGTGGAAAATTAGTACAAATCGATGTTACAGATCAAGAATGTGAACCTGGTCCTGGTTGTGGTATTAAAGATGCACTCGTATACTATACGGGAGCTTGTCCTATACCAACAGCTACACTTACACCATCACCAACTCTAACACCAACATTAACACTAACCCCATCTTTAACACCAACCGGAACACTTACACCATCACCAACACCTACAATAACATTAAGTCCAACACCAACATTAACACCTACACCTACATTGACACCATCTATTACGCCTACTCCAACAAATACACCAACACCTACACCTATCCCACCAACTAATACACCTACACCTATACCACCTACCGCAACACAAGGTCCACAGCCAACATATACACCACAGCCAACATACACGCCTCAACCTACATATGTAGCACAAGTATTACCAACAGCAACACCACCAACTAAACTGGTAGTAAATAATCAAGCTCCTGGTATTACACCATGGGTAATGGTACTTGTACCAATTGGTCTTATATTGGTAGGGTTATTGTTTTGATATCTATCTGAATAAATCGACTGAAGTAATTTAGGATACGAACGGAGATGCTTTAACCACAATAGTTATTCTCTTTTAAATAACGAAATAAAGGCTTCTTTAGGAACTTCAACCTTACCAATCATTTTCATTCGTTTTTTACCTTCCTTTTGTTTCTCGAGAAGCTTACGTTTACGACTATAATCACCACCACCAACGGCTTTACTGTTTTTAGTAAGTACATCTTTACGAAGAGCTGAAAGTCTTTCTGCAGCGATAATACGACCTTTGTACTGTGCTTGAATTTTAACTTCAAACTGTTGACGAGGAATAAGTTCTTTTAATTTATGAGTTAATTCATTTGCACGTTTTTGTGCACGATCTGCAACTATAATTTGAGAAAATTCTTCAACTTCATCTCCATTTAATAAAATAGCAAGTTTATCAGCTTCAACCATTTCATAACGGATTAATTCCCAATCAAATGATGCATATCCAGAGGTAATCGATTTTAATTCATCAAAAAAATCTGAGACCATTTCGGAAAGTGGCATTTCATATTCAATAGAAACCTGATTTTTATTATCCATTGTTTTAAACGTTGCTCTATGATCTTCACAAAGTTGCATGACAGAACCCACATGATCTTTTGGTGTAATAATTAAGATACGTACAATTGGTTCAAAATAAGCTTCATTTTCATATTTATAATCTACTTGTGGAGGTGTCAGGATCAAACTTAGATTGTATTCAACTTCAAGTCTTTCACGAATAACATCTGCATGAAGAAGTCCTAAAAAGCCCACTCTAAAACCTGCTCCTAATGCTTGACTATAAATTGCACTAAAATCAAGTGAGGAATCATTTAGATATATTTTTTCTAATGCTTTTTTTAAATTTTCGTAATCAGCTGGATCAGTAGGGAACATAGACGCATACACTACTGGTTTAACTTTTTTATATCCAGGTAATGCATCAAAAGACAAATCTGTTATGGTATCTCCCACACTAACGGTATGAATATCTTTTAAATTTGTGACAATATATCCAATTTCACCAGGTGTTAAGGCTGGTTTTGTAATTAAATCTGGTGTAAAAATACCAACTTCACTCGATTCAAAAGAAGTATGGCCAATAGCTAAATTCATTTTTTTCCCTTTATTTGCTTGACCAGAAAAAATACGAACAAAAGAAACAACTCCTTTATGTGTATCAAAATATGAATCAAAAATAAGAGCTTTTAACTCATTAGATTCTACAGGTTTTGGTGCTGGAATTTCATTGACGATACGATCTAAAACGATGTCCACATTCATACCGGTTTTTGCCGAAATAGCAAGAATTTCTTTTTCATGAACACCTAAAAAATCCACAAGTTCTTGTTTTGTCTTTTCTACTTCCGCATTTGGTAAATCTGTTTTATTGAGAACTGGAATAATAACTAAATCTTTTTCTAACGCTTTATATGCATTCGAAATTGTTTGTGCCTGAATTCCTTGTGTACAGTCAACAAGTAAAATAACACCTTCTACACAAGCTAATGTACGATCTACTTCATATGAAAAATCAACGTGTCCTGGAGTATCAATAAGATTTAAAATATAATCTTGACCATTATGATGAAAATTCATGCGAACTGGAGCAAGTTTAATTGTAATACCCCGTTCTCGAGAAATTGGGTTACGATCGAGCATTTGCTCTTCATGTCTATCTTTATCAATTGTATTTGTTAATTCCATTAGACGATCTGCAAGAGTAGACTTGCCGTGATCAATGTGTGCGATAATTGCGAAATTACGAATATTACTCATCATAAGGACTTATTATATCATTAACGATCTCGTCTCTCTGTTCTTTTCATAATACTGCCTAACCATAATTCTGATAGGCCTTTTGTAGACAAAAGCCAACCAATTTTTATATTTAATTTATTATTTTCTCCATAACTATATGTAATGGCAGTTCCAGGAACACCTGGAATGTTATATCCATCATTTAATTTTGGTATTTCTGAAGATAAACCTTCATTATCATAAATTTGTGATGATTGAATTAATGTGAGTAGACCGACTAAATCCTCAAATGTACCTGTACCTGAAGCTAATTTATTCTCGGCGGCAGAAATAACCTGCGAATTTCTTAACTTTCTTTTCATATATCTATGAAGTTTTTTATTAACAATTTGCAATTTAGATTGTCTATCAGGATCTGACCAATTATTTTCAATATCATTTCTTAATAATTTCAATTGTTTTTCTGTAGGTTTTAACTGTGATATAACTTCCTTCATACTTTCTGGTAAATTAAAGGTATCCAATACAGTATTAATTTGTGAATCTACTTCTTCAGGTGACAGTATTGCTTTTTGCTGAACGATAACATTAATACTGTCCCACATTGGGTATAGACGTTTTCCAATCCACTGAGAAATACGGGTAAAACATTCAGCCATTATTAAATCTTTGGATGAATCATCAATTGCATCTATTTCGACAGTCATTGAAGCACCTTCAGAAACACGAAGTTCCCGTTCATAATCACTTGTGTGATGTGCAAATAATTCTTTTGTATGAGGTATATCTAAAAATAAAGAATTTAATTCTTCTTGCAACCAACCTGATAAATGATCGTGTGCTAATGAAGCATAAGGATCAATTGTTTTAATAAGGTCATATAAAGAAAATCTTTTGTCCTTCATGAATTTTTGAAGTACTGTGCCTTCTGTTTCGTTTGATAAAATTTCCGGTTTAATTTCTGCAAAATCTATTGATCCAGCAAAATATGAAGGATATCTTTCATGTAATAATGCAATAGATTTTTTGAAAGAAATACTTGGATTGGCTTGATCCAACAAGTTTGCTTCTTCCATTGTAAAATGATCTGTAACTCTAAAGTGCAAAGTAGGATTGGACATAGGACCTTTACCCCTATGATCAAATTCATGTTGTTTAAGTTGTTTTGCATCATCACCTCGATAATATCCACTTAAGCATCCAATCAGTAAATCTTCTTCTTTTATTTTTTTAAGAAAAGGGATTTCTTGACACAATACATTATTATGTAAATCCAACATTGTTCCGATACTAAGCCTATTACGTTTGGAAATTGCGCTATACACTTCTTGTAATTTTTCTTCATTAAGATGTAATTTATGCCTATCAATATCACTATTGCCTGTTGGTAGAGAAGTTAAATCGTTTACATCACATGGCATATATGTATTGTTATTATGATCTCGAACCATAACCCATGTCACCATATCAAGTGGGACAAGTGATGGAACACGAGGTTTTTCATCTGTATGTCCAGTACCTTGAATTAATGGACCTTTAGGAACTTCTATATTAATTTCTGCAGCGTTCTTTCTTAATGCCCATTCCCATTCTTGATAATTTACACTTAAAACGGTATGTGTAGAGGCAACTGATGTATTAAAAACAAATAGTTCTTTATTATTACCAATATCAATTACTTCCGTTCCTGCTAGTCGAGCACCTTCTAAAAATATAGCTTCATTTATTTGTGAGGGAGTTAATGTAGTATCTGTATCTTTACGTTCCGGATAGCCAAGATCTTTTGGACGGGGAATATCATATACAGGAGATCCCGGAGGCGTTAGATCGGTCAGCATTTCATTAAATACTTTTCCTGTTGGCGAATAATGTATAAGTCTGTGAAGTTGTTCCATATCCTATAATATTATACCAGAAATACACATCAAATGCGTAAGATTAGATTGGTACAATAGAATAAAGATATTCGAAATAAATCAGCCAGCTCTTTATACTACACGAAGTGTAGTTGCGCCACTTCCACGACCCCAATGATCACCGTGAATGACAATTACTTTTCCTTTTTTATCAATAAGCTTTTGCTTACGGAGCATATCGACTGCTTTATTAATTTCTACCATAACAACTTCATCTGCTTTATCAAAAGCAAATTCAAAAGCTGTTACACCAAAATTTATAGTAAGTAAATCACAGATTGCATCTGTTGGAGAAAATGCAAAAATTGGTGCTTTAGGTCTGTAAGTTGATAATGTTTCTGCTGTCTTTCCAGATTGTGAGAATACGACAAAACCAACAATAGGTTCATTACTATGCAAATGTTGCTTATATAAATTATAAGCAGAATTACACATCATTGTTGTTGAGTCTGTAACTGAATATGTCACAATTTCTCGCATATCTGTTTCGACTTTAGGTTCATAAAATAGAGCTGTACGATTCATCATTTCGACTGCTTTGACAGGATATTTACCATTTGCTGTTTCTCCTGAAAGCATAATTGCGTCTGTATTATCATAAATTGCGTTTGCAATATCCGAAACTTCTGCGCGAGTAGGGTATGGATAGTCAATCATTGATTGAAGCATTTGTGTTGCTGTGATAACAAATTTGCCATGCATAATACATTCCTTAATCATTTTCTTTTGATAAAAAGGTACTTGTTCAATTGGAATTTCAACACCCAAATCTCCACGAGCTACCATAACGCCATCGGTTGCTTCAATAATTTTGTCTAAATCATCAAGTGCTTTTTGAGTTTCTATCTTTGCTACTATTTTTCCTTTTACTTTATGTGTTTTCATTTCTTCTCGAACTACTGTAATATCATTTGCAGAACGAACAAAAGATAAAGCAATAAAGTCAATTTCATGTCTCGAAGCAAGTTTTAGTCCATCAAAATCTCGTTCAATAAGTACTGGAAATGGAAAGTCTGCTCCAGGAATATTTAATGTTTTTCTTGTTTTTAAAACACCTGTTGTTTCTGACTGAAGTAATGTTTGTTTTCCTTTTTTTACAACATGAAAGGTAAACGCACCGTCATCTGCAATAATTTGCTGTCCTTCTTTTAGATATTCAATAATATGGGGATGAGTAATAGAAAATCCTTTTTTATTTTTTTCAAAAGCCTCTTGTCCAAATACTAAAACTTCACCTTCAGCAAGATCAATACTTTCTACGGGCATATTGATACGAAGTTCTGGACCTTGAAGATCTATAAGTGTTCCAACCCGTACTCCCATTTTTTCTGCTACTTTGTTGACACGGACTATACGTTCACTGTGCCATTCAACAGTATTATGTTTAAAATTAAAACGAAAAATATTTACTCCTTTGTTTATTAAGGTTTCGATCATCTCAGGAGAATCAGATGAAGGGCCGATTGTTGCGATTATCTTAGTGAGTTTGTTCATAATAAATGTATTATACTACTAAGACTCTTATGTTACACAGTAAAGATCGATCCATTTTTAATCCGACCGAAAATAATGCGGCTATCTCAATGGATATTATTAATGGTAAACATCCACTTTTCTATGTATATACCATGATTGGGAATCCAGAACCTGAATATCCTGTTACTTATACCTCGTTGTTTCCATTACAGGATGGAACTATAGAAACATATGTTAATGACACAACGACAACTGAAGACGATGAAGATTTAAGAGATATTTATTTTAAACTACAACAAATCTCACTTACTCCTGCAGTAATAGAAGAAGAAGAACATTTATTTGGTCATATTTCACCAGAAGTTCATCATAAAAGACAGAGTAATGATTACAAGACACTTATAAGAAAACATTTACCATTTGCAACATTTGCCTTTCATACTACAGAAATCGAAGGTATTGAATCTTTTGATTATCTCAGTTTGGCACATGTAACAAGCCTTCCACCAAGTAATGCATTACTTATACTTCATACAGAAATTGACAGTTTATTAAAAAGGCACCAAGTGATACAAAGATCACAAATTCCTCTTCAATAATTAGGTACCTTCTTCCCAAGAATTCAAATATTTCTTTTGTACTGGTGACAACTTGTCTATTTTTACTCCCTTACTTTCCAATTTAATAGCTGCAATATCTGCGTCAATTGTTGAAGGTAGAGAATAGACTTTATGTTCCAATTTACCCTTATTCTGCCAAATATATTCTGCAGCAAGTGCTTGTCCTGCAAAACTCATATCCATAACGGAAGCTGGATGTCCATCAGCAGCAGCTAGATTTACCAATCGACCTTCTGCCAAAAGATAGACTCTCTTTTTCCCGATTTGATATTCTTCAACCATTGGTCTTGGTTGAAGTACTTTGGAAGATAATTTTTTTAATGCTTCTTTATTAATTTCAATATCAAAATGTCCGGCCTGTGCTAGAACAACACCATCTTTTGCTTTTTTCAGATGTTTTTCATCAATAATATGCTTGCCACCCGTTACAGACAAAACAAAATCAGCTTGTTGTACTGCTTCTTCAAGTGGCATTACTTGATATCCATCCATTAACGCTTCAAGAGCTTTAATAGGGTCAACTTCACAAATAATTACGTGTGCTCCCAAACCACGTGCACGTGTTGCAACACCTCGTCCACACCAACCATAACCACAAACGACAAAAATACTTCCTGCAATAAGTTTGTTAGTAGCACGCATAAATGCATCCATTGTCGATTGCCCAGTACCATATCGATTATCAAACATATGTTTGGTTAAGTTTGCATTGACTGCTACAACTGGTAGCTTTAAATCACCTTTTTCTTGCATAGCACGAAGTCTTATAACACCTGTTGTTGTTTCTTCTGTAGAACCAGCTAAATCTGTTAATTGTTTTGTTCTCTCTGTATGAAGAATACTCACTAAATCTGCACCATCATCCATTGTTTGATTTGGTTTTGCATCCAGCACAGAATTTAAATGAGAATAATATGTTTTATTATTTTCACCTTTTATTGCAAATACAGGAATTTTAAAATGTTTTACTAAACCTGCTGCAACTTCATCATTTGTAGAAAGGGGATTACTAGCTGCTAAATATACATCAGCACCACCTTCTTTAAGAGTAATCATTAAATTTGCTGTTTCAGATGTTACATGCAAACAAGCTGCTAACTTTACACCTTTTAATGGCTGTTCTTTCTTAAATCTTTCACGAATTAATGCTAAAACTGGCATATCTAAACCTGCCCATTCAATTCTTTTTTTACCTGCATCAGCCAGTTTGATATCTTTTATATCGTATTTCATAGTGAAAATAATGTATTAATAATAAAGATGCTATTAAATGATTTATAACTTTTTTGCTCGTTCGAAAATTTCCTTCTTGCTCACAACATGATTTACAGTGCCTGCAGTCTCCACAGCAAAACTAGCCAAAGCATTTGCTACTTTTAATGATTCCTCAACTTCTTTTCCTTCAATCAAAGAACCAAGAAATCCACCTCTCCACGCATCTCCGGCTCCCGTTGGATCTACAATCTGTTTTACAGGAAAACCTTTTACAACTAGCTCTTTTTCTTTATCTTGGTATAAAACGCCTTCTGAGCCTAATGTGGTAATAACAGCAATGTCTTTATCAATAAAATCATGTACAGATTTATTTAATCTTCTCATAATTTGAGCTATTTCATAATCATTACCAACTAAAAACATTGCATGATTAATTCCTTCAAGCAACTCATTGTCTTTAATAAAAGTTAACGCCATTCCTGGATCATATAAATAGGGAATATCATGCTTTATAAAATAATTCTGAGCATGAAAGTAAGCTTTTGGATGATTTGCAGAAACAACGCCCACAGATTTTTTTGGTAATTTAGAAAAATCAACTTTATCACCCTTGGCACATGCTCCATAATAATAACCCCAAATCTGATTGTCTGTTTGATCGGTAATTACTTTTCCAGTTGCGGTAAATAGTTTGTCATCAATAAATAATCCTTCAGTATTTATGTTATGTTTTTTATAAAAATCAGTAATTTGCTGATGGTCTTTACCAATACCCCCACATACATACACATCTTTATCTGTTAATTGTTTGATATTATATGAAATGTTTGTTGCAGTTCCGCCAATATGTTTAACAAATGCATCAACAACAAAAGAAATATTGATTTGATGAAGTTTTTCAGGATGAAAGTGATCTTTAAAATGGCCAGGAAAATTCATGATATCGTCATATGCGATGGAGCCTGTTACAATAATTGATGTATAGTTTTGTAAGGTTTTCATCATGATTTTTGAGTTTATGAAAACAACACGAGTAGTATAACAAAATTCATATTGAATTATGCAAGAACATTTTTTTTCAATTATTATTGCTTCTAGAAATGTAGATCCTTATCTTATTACAGAAGGATTTCCAGCAATTAACAAACTTACTTATAAACGGTTTGAAGTACTTCTTATTGTAGATTCTTTTGATACTGATACAGAAACAATGCAGAAATTGTATAAATGGTTACATGTTATAGAAAGACATAATAAACCTGGCGATAAAAGAGATACTGGTGCAAGAAAAGCTAAAGGAAATATTTTAGCTTTTATTGACGGTGATGTAGCACCAAAAAAAGATTGGTTAACACAAGCTGCAAAGATTTTTACATCTCGTCCTGATATTGCTGGATTAGGTGGACCAGGTGTACTCCCAAAAAATGCTAATAAGTGGGAATATATATTTGATGAAGTTCTTCAATCCTGGTTGGGTGGAGGAGGATACACCTATCGATTTGTACCAAAACCAGAACGATATGTTGATGATTATCCATCCATGAACCTGTTTGTAAAAAGAGATATTTTTCTTAAAATTGGTGGATTCCAAAATTTATACTGGCCTGGAGAAGATAGTAAATTAACTAATAATCTTGTTCATAATAATCATTACAAAATTTTGTATCATCCTGATGTGGTTGTGTATCACCATAGAAGAGATTCATTAAGTGGTCATATTGATCAATATACACGTTATGGCGAAACAAGAGGTACTTTTTTTATTCAAGGCGATACTAATTCTTTACGACTTCCCTATATTATTCCTGCCTTATTTTTTATGTACGCAGTTTTGTACTCACTTTCAGCATTATTATTTATTGTTAAACCTTATGAAGGGTTATTATTTCTAGGAATATCAATACCTTTTATTTTGTATTGTATTCTGTTACTTATTTCTTCAATACAATCTTTTAGTAACACAAAACGTATTATGACAACTTTAGGCATATTTCTCATTTTACCTCTCACTCATATTGTGTATGGTTTTCACTTTTTTAAAGCCACTATAAAAGAAACATTCAAAAAGGCGCCTGCACCAGTGTTAAAAAAGAAACAATAATTATTTATACATCTCTTTTACTTGAAAGAGTATATAGAGGCCAATTAATCCAGAAATAATAGCTCCAACAATATTTCCTTGAATTAAGGTTGCTACAAGAGAAATTAATTGAGAATAGAATATATATTTCCATCCTTGCATTGTTCTATTTAAAAGTCCTGGAATAGCTAATGCTTCAAATACAACTGCGACTGCAATTAGTACTGTAGAAATCCACCAAAGTGGACCCATTGCATAGGTTGTTCCCATCATAAATGGAGTAAGCATTGCTGACAATCCAAATAATGCTAAGATTGCTGGTACAGAGAATATGACAAAAATTATGGTCAGAATCGGAGCAATTTTTACCAATAATTCTTTAATATCTTTAGGAATCTGAAAAGGAGCTTTATCAACAAAATACGTTTCCAATGTTGTTTCTAAATCATTTAAAGTCGACATACCTGAATTATTTTGAGTAGCCATATGTGTTAGTAAAAATTAGTAAATTTGTATAAATTATTTTAATCCTTTTTATTCTTACTTTTCAATAGCTATTTTTTAATAATTCTTATTGCCAAATTAACTTTTATATGACAAAATGAGAGTGATGAAATCCACGAATCGCAAGATCAAAATTGTCGTCGGATATCCTCCTATTGAATCCAAAAAAGGTGTCCCACTACTTTCCCAAAATCGTCAGTTTCAATACTTTAATGCGCCTACTTATATTTATCCTATGGTACCAGCATATGCTGCTTCAAATTTACAAGAACATGGGTATGATGTGAGATGGATGGATGGTATTGCTGAACGTAAAACATATAAAGAATGGCTTGCAGAACTAAAAGAATTTAATCCAGATTACTTAATGGTGGAGACAAAATCGCCAATTGTTAAAAAACATTGGAAAATGATCGGGGAATTAAAGAAAAAATTTCCTAAAATGAAACTCATTTGGGTTGGTGATCATATTAGTTATATTCCTCATGAAATTTTTGAAAATAGTCCATTAGATTATGCTATTAAAGGTGGCGATTATGATTTTGGTGTTGTAAATTTGTTGAATCATATTCATCGAGGCGAAGAACTTGAAGGTGGTATTTATTGGCGACATGGTGATAAAAATATTAAAGTAAAAGATCCAAATCGTAAGAAAATTTCAACAGGTGAATATATTTACAATTCAGGTTTAGCTTCTCTTAAACACGATTTAAATAAACTTCCATTTGTCGATCGAGATTTAACAAAATGGGAATTATATGCCTATGCAAATGGAAACTACAAATTTACTCCGGGAACATACATGTATAGTGGACGAGACTGTTGGTGGAATCGTTGTACATTTTGTGTTTGGGATCATACGATAAATCCAATTGGTTCCTATAGAAGTTTTACACCAGAAAGACTATTTGCAGAAGTAAAACATGTTGTGGATAAATATGGTGTCAAAGAAATCTTCGATGATGCAGGAACAATGTTTGTCGGAAACAAATTAAAAAAATTCTGTGAACTACTAATTGAAAGTGGCTATAACAAAAAAGTTAGATACGGTTGTAATATGCGTTTTAATGCAATTCCTAATCAAGAATTGTACGACTTAATGGGTAAAGCAGGTTTTCGGTTTATTTTATATGGAATGGAATCTGGAAATCAAAAAACTCTCGATAGACTTCAAAAAGGAACAAAAGAGGAAGATGCAATTCGTGGACCAGCTATGGCACGAAAAGCAGGACTTGACCCACATATTACTATTATGTTGGGTTACCCATGGGAAAGTTATGAAGATGCTAAACGAACCATTGCTATTGCAAAGTTTGCCATGAAAAAGGGTTATTACGAAACTATTCAAGCAACAATTGTAATTCCGTATCCTGGAACACCGCTTTACAAAGAATGTAAAGAAAATGGTTGGCTCTTATTTGATGATTATGAAAGATTCGATATGCGAGAGCCTGTTATGAAGATTCCTTTTGAACACTCAAAATTACTAGAGCTTGAACAAGAATTATATTCTACATTTATGACTCCTGGTTATATTGGACATAAACTTATGAGAATTCGCACTCTACATGATGTGAAATATTTATTTTATATGGCATATAAATTCTTAGGACATATGTTAGATTTTGATCCCAACCAAACAAAAGTGAGTTTTACTTCATGGGAATTTTGGAAAAATGCCAGTTCAAATTTAGTAACACATTTTTTTACTTCTAAGACAAAAGTTGATAAAGAAAAAGCTGCAATTAGAGTCTAATTTTTATCCTATAATATTTGACTTTGTCTTCAAATTCTGCTACAATTATAGAGGTTTATTATTGTTTAGAGGAATCTAAATTATATTAACCCATAACTTCTTTCAGTCTTATAAAACAATTTATCTGGCGTACTTGCTATGCCATATAAAATAATTATAAGTACTAATTGAAGCTTATTTGCACATTAAAAACTTATTGTTATAGCAATCTAAATAAAAGTGTCCGTTTTCTCGACATTTAAACCTATAGTTTAGATTGGGGATAGAGCCTGTAAAACCATTATAAATTTACAGGCGGTACCCCCGATCTAGCTATTTTTATGTCGGGATAAACTATTCAACACTTTCTTTTTCAAAGTTCTGAAAGGAACTGACCGTGAACAACAATTTCACAAGCAGTGTTAATTGGGGTATTCGACTGTCAATCTTCTGCATCGCATTATTTACGATGCTGATTTTGGGCACGAAAAATGCCAACGCACAACTAATGGATAACTATACTATTGATATCAAACCAAGCAATGCAGTGGTTAAAGTTGGGGAAACATTTACCCAAACTATCACTGTAACTGCTCAAGAACCAACTAATGAAGTTTTTCTTCGCTATGGTCTCTGGGGACTTACCCCAGTACCTGAAGTTGAAATTGTTAGTTGGAATGTAACGGCGCCATCAACGAAGAGATGCACCTACTATACCAATCCTGGTTTACTCGAATGCTATGCTCGAAATCTGCAAACTGGACAACAGGTTACGTTTACTGTTGTCTACCGTGCTCTTCACGAGGTAAAAGTCCGAACGGATTTTTCACTCTCTAGTGAGACTGCGTCAGGAACCGAATATACGGGCGAGTCACAGACTTGGTACATTGAGAATGAATCAATTCAGTTCAATCTCCCCACAGAAACAAAGTGGGACGGCATCTATCAAACCATCGATGTAAATCTGGTGGATTTAATGGATCGCCAATTGAACAACTTTCTCTTCACCGTTACTTATAATGGTTATTTTGCTGATTTTATCAGCTTAGTAGAACAAAACAGCCTTACAAATGGCTGGATGTTCCAAACCAATAAGGTATACGATGAAGAGACTGGTTTAATGACAGTGGTTATTGCGGCTTCAAGCCAAGGTACGTCTATTACTACGGATGGTTTACTCATACAGTTGACCTTCCAGGTATTGGAATTACCCTTGTACAGCAGTACTTTTTCCGTTGTAGATCCTTTGGTAAACGGCGGTGAATACGCTGTCAAAGGAAACAGTGGAAACGTTGTTGTTCAGCCATACAAAGTCTATGGCAAAGTCATGCATGAGCCACTTGCCCTCGAACCAATCGTTCCATTCCCTGGATTGACTACTCTGTTGACAAATACATTCAGTATTCATTCAACAGCCGTAACCGATATTCAAGGACAGTATGAAGTAACATCCACATCTCAAGGGTTCCATGTTATCACATGGAGTATTGATCCGATAGTTGCGCATGAGAATGTTTCACATTCAGATGCATCAACTATCCTCAAGTGCTCCGTTGGTAAAGAGAAATGTCCGCGCAATGCGGATGTGAATTATAGTCGCCAAGTCGATCCTCAGGATGCATTCTTGGTCATTGAGGCACTTCTTGGCCGTCACCATGATGAATCAACGGTATTCGAATTACTTTGTGACTGGACCAACAATCAGCTAAGTCTGAATTTGGAGACATCACACGAAGTAAATACCTTTACCTGTGGAGTTTCAGGTGATGCCGATATAAGTGTACTAGCGAATGAAGAAGTTTCAATAGCTAGCATGCCTAACGCAGTGTTTGGACAACAAAACCGCAATGGTAATCTTGTCACTATACCTCTCACTATCAATCAAATTGGTCTGGATGGGGCTACAGTTGACCTTGATCTTACCAATGCGAAGTTGGTGAGTTCAACCGCTGATGGTAACTGGAACGTTGCCAACAACGGAACACGTATAATTGTATTTGGTGGAGAAATTGCTGATGTAATTACAGTTTATCTCACTTTCGAAGTTGAAAGTGACGGAGCCGTACATATCAGTAATTTACGAACATTGGGTAAAACAATCTACCAAGATGTTGCCCAAACGCCAATCGTTGGTCCGGGACCAGATCCTATTGATCCCATGCCAGGTCTGGAATTAGATACACTCTATTTTCCAAAACTTGGTAAGTAGTAGTAAGCTATAACAACAAGTAGTGCAAGAAGGGTGCCGGAGACGCAAGTCGACGGCACCTTTTTTCATGGAAAATAATTCTTACAATTTAACCTATAATATTTGACTTGTCGTTTTATTTTATATATACTACATATGTTTCAATATCAAAATTTTGAAATTCTTTTATGTACCTATAAACATTCTTATTTCACAATTGCTGTGCAAAAAATATGTTTATACAAATAACCGTTTTGCACTTTGAAAATTTACTGTTATAACTGCTCGTTGATCTTACCTTCTAAGGAGAATACTATGACTCGCCGAATTATGACCGTATGTTTGTCTTTGCTTGTTACAAGTGTAATGATGACAATTCTTGTTATCACCGTTCAAGCACAAAGTACACCTGACCTTTTTACTACAACAATTAATTGGTCAGCTCCAAACGATGAAATAACCTTATCGTTTGCAAGTCCCGCAGAACAACAACTTCATATTGAATATCGGTATTCGACCAAAGAAATAGTTACTCAAACACTATCAATTGGTAGCAATACTGAAATTACACAAGTACGCAAAAGTGAGGGTAAATACCTTACCATTGTTGACATCCTGCAAGCTAACGGAGAGAGAGTCTATTCTACATGGGATACAAATCAGTGTAGAGAAGGTCCTCTCTTAGAAGTTAAAAACCATGGTGATTCTTCTGAAAGAAGTATCATTAACACGACTGGACAACCTATTTACTTTATTGACCATTCGGCACCAAACGCTGAATGGGTACAACTTAAACAGGGTGAAACCTATCGTGTTACTTATACTGGTCTGGCTGGATTCATAGAAATTCGCACTAATTTAGATTCTATCGAAAATTGTGCTAATTTTATTTGGGATTTTCTTCCAAAAGAAGAAATCTTTCAAGGATATTCTGTTGAAATAGAGGATACCGAAATGTTTTCGGGGTTAATCTATTTTATCGATATTTACGTAAAAAACCTTGTGGGTTTCCGTGGTGTAAGTGGTGCTATCGAACTTGATGACCGACTTCAATTGATCGGTCAAAACTTTGAAGGCACCTTATCCAAGGGAATGACCAAGGCAAATTTTACGCCGATATCAAATACAAATGTACTGAGTTTTGCCTTAGCCTCTAACTATCCGTTGTCTGTAACTGAAGGAACACTATTCCGGATTTTTGTTATAGCTACAGGTGATTACCCAATGACCTCAACTATTAAAATCCGCGATCTTCAGTTTTCACCAGCAAAACCATACAAAATTTCTGGTGGAAACGTTAGGTTTGGATCACATGTTGTAAATGGGAGAATTGTTGATTTTTATGACAACCCACTTCCAGATACAAACATCACCTTAATTGGAAATGGATGGCGTGTCGCGTCTAGTGCACAACTGGATGGTAGTTTTCAGACATATCTGCAAGATGGAAGACCTGGACCATTCAGTCTAGAATTTACCAGGAGCAGGTTTAGTTTGCTTGGTTTTATTAATATCCAACGTTCTATGAATTGTATTGTAGGTAGATACACGTGCGATACAGAATCAGTGGACACTTTTGATGATGGCAAAATTGATCTGGAAGATTCAATCTGCCTCATTGATTATTGGTTATTAAGACCAAGAACTAACTGTAAGGTAAATGTCATGCAGTATGAGTATTCCCCAAAAACTTTTGATTACTTTACCCCAGGCATTCATAACATGAAAGTTATTGGACGTCTTTTGGGTGAAGTTATATTTCAAGATAACTTGGGAATAACTGCACAAACATTTACACAACCAACTTCTGAATTTGTAAATGTACGACAGACTGGCAATGGTTCCGTTGTCACCATCAAAGTGAAAACTGATGCACCTTTAGATGCAGTGGGGCTATTATTCTCACATAGTATCATTGGTGCAAGTTCACCTAATTGGTTTAATGATCGGCTATTGTTACAAGGTGATGGCTTAAGCCATGAAATACTGGCAGAAGTCACCGTTCCCGTAACACAGACCATGCAGTTTGAAATAAGTCGTATATATTATGGAGATCAGTTCATCAAAGGGACATCTTCCATACAATTGCAACCAAAGAAACCAACGATGTATTTGTCTTTCATTTCTAGAAAGGAGAGTTAATGTTATAACAGGAGTTTCAAAGGGAGGCGCCCCGATAGTTTTCGGGGCGCCATCTTTTACCTAACTTTATATAAATAATTTTATCTATATATGGGTAGGCAAAAGGAGAACACAATGAGGATCAGAATAATGATTATCATCGCAGTTTTGTTTTTATCAGCAGTATTTGCACCACTTGCTGCT
The DNA here is from genome assembly GCA_964435665.1 of uncultured Gammaproteobacteria bacterium. Lineage (GTDB taxonomy): Bacteria > Patescibacteriota > Microgenomatia > UBA1406 > GWC2-37-13 > MFZZ01. The sequence continues at coordinate 64,641 of CAYSZW010000003.1, forward strand.
CGTTGGTATATTAGTTCAATTGAGGATGCAAACCAAATGCATCAAGAAATTATGGAGAGACATCGATGATAAAGAATATTTGCTTTGCTATCATTGCAATTTTTATCATTGGATCTTGTTGTCGGGTAACTCAAAAGCTTGAGCGTAGACCAGCGACATTCCATAATGTGGAAATTGTCAGATAATCAACATCATAGCTCAGACTGGTACGCCTACTCCAGTCTGAGCAAATTCTTCTCAAGGAAGTGCATTTGCTTTTGCTAACCAATCAAGGGCAAACTGATTTTTAGGATCTATCTGAAGAGATTTATTTAAATAGTCTATTCCTGTTTTTTTATCTCCTTTTGTTAAAGCAACAACACCTAGATTAGCAAGCAGAGAAGGATTTTGTGGATTAAGAGCGAGAGCTTTTTGTAAATTTTGTTCTGCTTCTGGTAGTTGACCTTTATTGAACTGAATGACTGCAATGTTCATATATCCTTGCCAAATTGTTGGATCTTTTTCCACCGCAACTTGGAAATTTTTTAAAGCTTCTTCATCGTTCTTCATGTGTTTATAAGTATTTCCTCTGTTATACCAAGCAGCTGCATAATTTGGATTTAAACGAATAGCTTCTGAAAAAGATTCGATCGCTTTATTCATATCTCCATGACGAGCATACATATCACCCAAATTATTATGCGTTTTTGGATCTGAAGGAGAAGTTTTACCTGTAGCAACCCAAAGTGTATCAACATTTTTCCATTCAGAATTTCTCCAAAGTGTTCTTGTAGTTAAACCTAAAATAATACAGGTTAAGACTAAATATCCAACAGTTTTGTAATGTTTACTATCAATAAGTTTTGTTATAAAGTATGCGACAATCACAAAAATGCCTACAGATCCTAAATATGCATATCTTTCTGCAACAATCCAAGACAGTCCAAATGGATTCATAGTAGGAAGCAATGAAATACCAAAGAAAGACATCCAAAAAAATAGTTTTTTATTTTTTTTGAAAGCAATAACGTACAATGTTAAAAATATACCTGTTACAAGAAGTGTTGTTAAATATCTTACTAAATCCATTCTAAATTCTGAGTGATATAACGTATTACCAAAAGGCCAAAAATACAACTGAAAGTATTTAGCCAAAGCAACTGGAATTTGGACTAATGGATTATACAATTGAACAGCTTGTGCAGTTCCATTTGTTCGCTGTAAGTATTGAACACGCTCAGAAATTCTGGTCATTAATATTAATCCCCACACAAAACTTACTCCAAAATAAGGAATCGAATTCATCCATCGTTTTGATAAATTTCCATAACTAAACTCATAAAAAAGTAATATAAATGGATAAACAATTACCTTTTCAGAGACTGATAATGCCAGTATAAAAAATATAACGGACATTATTGCATATACAATTTTCTTTTTTTCTTTTGCTTGGAGATAAAAAAGAAACGATGTTAGCAAACTAAACGCAGCTTGGGCATAAATGCCTCCAGATATCCACGTTACAGATTCAATCATCATCGGGTGTACAGCAAAAATTGCTGCTGCAATAAAAGCTACCATTTGTTTTCGAATGAAATAAGGTGTAAGTATATAAATGAGCCAGACATTTCCTATATGAAATAAAAAGTTCCAAAATCTAAATGCAAATGGCGTCATTCCGCCGATTTGATACGAGATATAAAAAAGTAATGATCTGGCAAAGAATGTTGGATTATGAAAAATATACGAAGGTTCCTTAATTTGATTTTCTAGCTCTACAATTCCTTGAATATCATCGGAGACAAAGTCTGCACCAACAGCATTTATATATGCAAAAACAACAAATATCGTTAATGTTAGTAAATTTATCCAGTTTTCTTTAAACCAAGATTTTAAGTTTGAAAAAGAAAATAAAAGTAAATCTGTTTCTTCATTATCATGTTTAACAGTTTTTTTTGGTTCAAATAAATGTGCATTTTTTTGAATATGTTTTTCTACTTTATGAACGGAAACATTCAATTCTGAAGCTATCTCTTGCATAGTTTTCGAAGGATAGTTTTTTTGTACGAACTGTTTTTGTGTATATGTAAGAGACATAGAATACTATAAATCATACCATGAGCCGAGATATTTTTTGCAAGTTCTAGTTGTAAGATATAATAGAGTATGAAGAACCCGCTTGTTTCAGTTATAGTGACAACAAAAAACTCTGCAAAAACAATAGAGAACTGTCTTACTTCTATTTCAAAACAAACATATAAAAATATAGAATTACTTGTTGTCGACAATAATTCGACAGATTCAACAAAACAAATCGCCAAAAAACATGCAACATTTGTTTTTAATAAAGGACCTGAGCGTTCTACTCAGCGTAACTTTGGCATTAATAAAAGTTCTGGTGAATATATTTTATTTTTGGATTCAGATATGTCGCTCTCTGCAACAGTAATTGAGCAATGTGTTAAGACTATTACCGAGAAACAAGTAGTTGGCATTTATATTCCAGAAGTTATTGCAGGCGATTCATTTTGGTCAAAAGTTCGCAGTTTTGAAAGAAGTTTTTATAATGAAACGGTTATTGATGCAGTACGATTTTTCCCAAAAAAAATTGTTACAGAAATTGGTGGATTTGATGAAGAATTATTTGCTGGAGAAGATTGGGATGTAAATTTAAGAATAAATAAATTAGGAAAAACAACTTCTATTTCTGCGCCGCTTTTTCATCACGAAGAAGATAGTAATCTTATTACTTATTTAACAAAAAAATCATATTACACTGATAATTTACAGGTTTATAGAACTAAATGGAAAGATAATGCTGATGTAAAAAAACAGTTTAGTCCTTACTACAGATTTATTGGTGTTTTTATAGAACATAATAAGTGGAAAAAAGTTGTAACTCATCCTTTTCTTTTTTTATGTGTAATTATGTTAAAATGTTTTGTCGGTTTACAGTTTGTACTTACAAAATCTAAAACTAACTCTACCAATGAGCACTAAGAAACAACACAAAGATATCTTTTTAAAAAACTACTTTACAGACTATTATTTTGGTACAACGGGCAATTTTACGCAAAAAGAACTTCAACGAAATAAAAATTGGTTGTACGGATGGTTTCAAGCCCTTCAAAAAGATTTTGATTTTACAAATGGCAAAGGAAAAAAAGTATTAGAAATTGGTTGTGCAATTGGTGCTGCTGCAGATATTTTATATGAGCGTGGATTTGAAGTTATAACAACTGATATTTCTCCGTACGCAATTAAAAAAAATAAAAAACTGCTTCCCCATATTCAGTGTGAAGTAATGGATATTGAAGAAAAGCAAAAATATAAAAATGAATTTGATCTTATTTTTTCGTTTGAAGTTATTGAACATTTACCTAATCCCGAAAAAGCATTTAAAAATATGTTTGACATGCTAAAACCGGGAGGAATTTTGATTAATTCAACTCCTTATCCGTACGATTACGTTTTATATGCAGATAAAACGCATGTAAATGTTCGTTATCCATCTGAATGGATAGATTTGCTTCGTAAAACAGGATTCTATATTATTAAATACCGAGTAAAAAGTTTTATTCCATTTTTTTATAGATTACACAAAAAGTTCCATTTTATTTTACCTTTTGGAACACCTGACCCGTATATAAATTCTACAATTTTTTATATTGCTCAAAAACCCCTATGAAAAAAATACTTGTCACTGGATCTGCAGGATTGATTGGTTCTGAATCCGTTAAACAATTTTGTGAAAAAGGTTACGAAGTTCATGGCATAGATAATAATCAACGAGCTGAATTTTTTGGAAAAGATGGTGATACCAGTAAAACAAATCAAGGATTATTAGACAAATTTAAAAATTATATTCATCATAAAATTGATATTCGAGATAGAGAAGCATTAGAGAATATTTTTAAAGAACACAAGTTTGAATTAATAATTCATACAGCGGCTCAACCTTCTCATGATTGGAGTGGCAAATTTCCTGTTATTGATTTTGAAATTAATGCACTCGGGACAGTTCTATTACTAGAAATGATGCGATTATATGCACCAAAATCTGTATTTATTTTTACTTCAAGTAGTAAAGTGTTTGGAGACCAGTTTAATTTTTGGAAATATGAAGAAAGTAAAACAAGATATGATCTTCCACAAAATCACGATTATTATAACGGGGTTCGAGAAACACTTAGTATTGATGGCTCAATGCACAGTCCATATGGAGTAGGAAAAGCATCTGCAGATTTATATGTTCAAGAATATGGTGTCTATTATGGATTAAAAACAATTGTGTTTCGATGTAATTGTTTAACTGGTCCTGCACATGCTGGAGCAAAACTGCATGGATTTCTTTCGTATTTAGTAAAGTGTATTGTGCATGGTGAAGAATATGTCATTAACGGATACAAAGGAAAACAAGTTCGCGATAATATTCATTCGTACGATTTAGTAAATGCGTTTTATCATGCATTTAAAAATCCAAAAAAAGGGATTGTCTACAATTTAGGTGGAAGTCGCGAAAATAGTGTTTCTATTTTAGAAGCTATCAAAATGATTGAAGATATTTCTGGTAAAAAAGCCAAGTTTGTTATTAATCCAGAAGCAAGACGCGGAGATCATATTTGGTATATTTCTGACGATTCAAAATTTAAAAAAGATAATCCAACTTGGAAAATTAAATACGATATTAAAACTATTTTAAAGGAAATGTGCCAAGCATATTCTTAAAAAGTAGAGTACAATACGTGGCATGCATCCGCTCGCTCAATTTTTAGCTTACTGGATTAGACTTCCTGCTGAATTGAAAGGTATGAAATTCGGCAAAAAAAGTTTTATAGCTCCTGGTTATGACTGGCTTTTTGTGCAATTAAAAGGTGTTACAACTGGTGATAATGTTGTTATTGGACAAAATGCGTGGCTTCAAACTCAAGGTAATGGCAAAATTAATATTGGTGAAGGAACACAAATTGGTCGTAATCTTGTAGCATCTGCAAATAATGAAATTAAAATAGGTAAAAAATGTCTTATTTCTTATAATGTTTCGATTTTTGATCATGATCACAATACAAACAATCCAAACCTTTCACCAATGGAAAGTGGATTAACAGAACCAAAACCTACAAGAATTGGAGACAACTGTTTTATTGGCGCACATTCATTTATTTTAGCTGGTGTACAACTAGGTGATCATTGTGTGGTTGGTGCAAATAGTGTTGTCACACAATCTTTTCCTGCAAATTCATTAATTGCCGGCAGTCCTGCAGTTTTTATTCGATCTCTTTAAATAACCTATAATGTTTGGTGTACTGAACTACTTTAACATGGAGGCAACATGAGAAGGAGATTATGTATGGTTAATAGAGATGAGCTTAGAAAATCTATTCAAGCTCAAATCGGTGCATTTTCATTACTTCTTCAACCTAATCACAGTCCTTTACACAATTTTAAACCTGATCTTGTATTACAAGATGTATGTAGAATTTGTGGATGGATACAGATTGGTTCTAGTAGAAGAGATCTGGTTGTAAAAATTAAAGAACTTTTTGAACAGAGTTTGCTACTTATAGATACTGGTACTGAGGAAGATGTAACTTTTGTTAGTGGAAAATTAACTCAATTTTTAGATGAGATAAAGCAACTAACAAGAGATCCTAACTAAACTAAGTCAACCGGTTGCCTCCATGTTGACTTTCCTTATTCAATTATCCCATAACCTTTGATATACTAGTTCTCCATTAACATGGAGGCACGGTAGAAAGAAGGCTTGTATGGAAGATAAAGAAATTCTTGAAGCTGTTACTATTATTATTGAACAGCTAATACAGAATCTCCGCCCAGATCATGGAACAGAACATGATTATATCGAAGATCCGGAAGATCCAGGTTGTTGTATCTGTGGATGGTATCTTGACACTGAATTGGAAGTTGCTGGAAGAACTGCTCTTGAGCAGCTTACAACTATGAAAGAAATACTCTTGCATGGTAGTAAAGAGGATAAAGCTGAAGTTAAGTCTCAACTCCGATATTTTTTTGCACTTGGAGCACCTCTTATACCTAGTCCATCATTTTCAACCAACTAAGTCAACATCACCTGCCTCCATGTTGACTTACCTTATACTATTTTTAAATACGGAATTGTAATAATAAACTGCCCACCACGTTCTCTATATTTTTGATTCTTCTCAATAATTTCATCAGCAAAATTCCAAGACATAAGCAGTGCATAATCTGGTGTTTCTTTTTCTAATTTACTTTCTGGAAAAATTGGAATATGTGTTCCTGGCGTATATTTTCCATGTTTATATGGAGTAGAATCTACAACAAAATCCAAAAGTTCTGTTGTTATGCCACAATAATTGGTAAGCACATTTCCTTTTGCAGATGCACCATAACCAATAATGCTTCGTCCTTCTTTTTTAATACGTTTTAAAAAGGAAACTAAATCGCGTTTTATTACTTTTACGCGTCGTGAGAATTCATCATACGTTGCGCGCAAATGTAATTTCTTTAATGTTTCTTCTGTTACAAATTTAGAAACACGAGGATGTACTTCATAATTACTATCTTGGAATGCAGCGTAAACACGAACAGTTCCACCATGAATTTTTTGCTTGCGAACATCGATAATTTTCATACCGTACATTTCGAATAATTTCATGAGTGGACGAATAGCAAAATAACTTAAATGTTCATGATAAATAGTGTCAAATTCATTGTTATCGATAAGATCAATTACGTAAGGAGCTTCCATAACGAACACTCCTTGTGGGTGAAGCATAGCTTTTATTCCTTTTATAACGCTGTGAATATCATCAATATGAGCAATGACATTTGTAGCTGTAATTACTTTTGCTTTTCCAAATTCTTTTTCTGTTTCAATACCAACTTCTTCAGAAAAGAATGCACATTTTGTTCGAATGGCACGTTTATTTGCGTCTCGTACAATATTTTCTGCAGGATCAATTCCTAAAATCTGTACATCTCTTTTTTTAAAGAAAGAAAGAAGAGCGCCATCATTACTTCCAATATCAATTACCAAATTATCTTTCCGCGCATGTGCAACTTTGAGTGTTTCTTCTGACATTTGGTCAAAATGTTTCATCATTGTTTTAGAAGTTGAAGGTACATATAAATAATTCTTAAACATAATTTCTGCAGGAATTACATGTTGCAATTGCATAAGCCAACAGTTTTCACAGACGCATACACGAAGTGGATAGGTAAGTTCTAATTTAGTTAGATCTTTTTTATCTATAAACCCATTTGGAATTGGCATATAACCTAAATCCAAAAAAGGGTACAATTTTTCTGATTTACAAATACGGCAAGAAGTTAATTCATATGTTTTTGATGGAACCTTTTTCTTTGTATTGGAAGTCATATTAGAATATATTATAGTTACAGTTTACAAAATGAAAAGACATAATGAACTTATTTCCATCGGCATGCCTATTTATAATGGAGAAAAATACTTAAAACAGGCTATTGCATCGATACTTTCTCAAACTTATACCAATATTGAAATTATCATCGCAGATGATGCTTCAACGGATAAATCTTCTACAATTTACGAAGATTTTGCGAAAAAAGATTCACGAATTCGTATTTTTAAACATAAAAAAAATATAGGTTCAATTCCTAATTTTAATTTTGTCTTAAAACAAGCAAAAGGGAAATATTTTATGTGGGCAGCGCAAGATGATTATCGAGAAAAAGATACACTAGAAAAGTTATTTAAACTTCACCAGGCTTTTCCTGATGCAGCACTTGCAGTGAGTAATTTTAGAAATGTGCATAAAGATAAATTATATGCAGTATACCCAGAAATTAGATATAAAAATACCGATTCTATAGCAATGACACTTATATCATTTCTAAAAACCGATAATCTCTCTTTTTTTTATGGACTTCATAAAACTAATATCTTAAAAAAAACTGGAGGTTATATAGAAGATTCTCGGCCACATTTTAAAAGTAGCGATTTTTTAACTATTTATAAAGTTCTGTTGAAAGGAAAACTTGTATACACACCAGAAATATTATTTTATAAACGTGATACTGGTAACTTTACAACACAATTTGATACCGTTTTAAACCTTAACTATTCAAAAATTATTATTAAAAAAATATATAGATATTTATTATTCCCACTGATTTTTCTTTATGATTTTGTTTATGGAATAATCTTTTTAATACAAGCAGATTTTTATGCTCCCGAAAAAGTAAGTATTACAATTGCACTGACAAAAAATATCATTCATAAATATGTTTTATTTTTTACAAATATTTTGAAAGGACTGTGGTTAGTTTTAAAAGGAATGTACAAAAAATTACTATCCTAAACTGTACGTAATTTTATCCAGTATTATTACTGATACACAATATGGAAAAAATGAAGGAAAAGATATACATGATGTATGTGATTATTAAAGAATATATTGTATATATAAAAGATGAACCTTCATTATTATGGCGCGTACCCACAAGATTATGGGAAGAATTTTTTCTTCATATTCGTTATATTCTTGCAAAAATTACAGGTAATTCTAAAAACATCTCTTTAATTCAAGATCTACATAAACTAAGTGATGAAATGAACAAGGCTGATGAGGTTTATAAACCTTCGTTATTGTGGAAAGATTTATATGAACAATTTGAACGGGTATTGCATGTAGAAGATATTGAAGCATTTAAAACCCAACGATATAACCGTCGATTTTCTGCGTTTGCTCCAACAGATATTATCTTTTTTAAAATGTTTTTATGGGTTTACTGGCAACATATTAAAACACGTGATTCATTACATTTACTTGAAAAGTTAGAAGAACCAAAACTAGGAAAAGGGGACACGTATGTAATTCAAGGTAAAACAATTTCTCATGATTTGTTGCAATCTCTCGATGAATTTTATGCAATTTATCCTGATATTAAACATAAAAAAGATCATCAGATTATTGCAGAATTAGGAGCCGGTTATGGAAGATTAGGATATGTTTTTTTAAATGCATTGCCAAAATCTACATACATTATTATTGATCTTCCTGGATCGTTAATAATTGCTCAATATTACATGAAACATATTTTTGCAAAAGAGAAAATTCTTACGTATCAAAAAAGTAGTAAAATGAAAACACTTGATAAAAAAACATTATCTCAATATAAAGTTGTGTTTTTAGCTCCATGGCAAATGCCGCTTATAGAAGATAAAGCACTTGATATTTTTATAAATATTTATTCTTTTCAAGAAATGACAATGGCACAAATAAAAAATTATTTTTCTCTTATTAATGAAAAATGTCGCGGTTTATTTTATTCAAAGCAATATTTTCAATCAGAAAATCCAAAGGATGCACTGAAAATTAATCTGAAAGATTATCCTGTAAATAAAAAATGGAAAGAAGTGTATGTCAGAACTTCTACCGTTCATCAGTTAAGCTTTGAAACTCTTTATAGAATTTAGTATGAATATACTTGCATTTCTTAATTCGTACTCAGAAGGAAAAAGTGGGGGAGACATGTGTTTTATTGAAATTTTCAAAAGAATTCCAAATCATAAACTTACTGTTGTCACTTCGAGTTTAGGAAAACAGCTGTGTGTTTCCCAAAAACTAAAAGCTCAGTACCTAATTACAACAACAGAATCTGTTTTTAGATTTATTATTCTGATTTATTTCTTCCGTATTATAAAAGGAATCTATATCGCTCTGTTAAAAGGAAATATTGACGTTATTTACATTACATCTGATGCTTGGCCAGATGTATTACCAGCCATATTTTCAAAAATAAGAAATCCAAAAGCAAAAGTTATTGGAAAAGTGTTCCATATGATTCCAGGTAATAGAATTTTACCTTCTGTAACTCAGCAAATTAGTCATTTACTTCTTAAAATTATTGCCAATTATATAGTTGTTGATAATACATTATTAAAAAATGAATTAGTAACTTCTGGATTTATTTCTTCAAAAATTATTGTAAATTATCCGGCAATTGATTCTGTAACATTACAAAAGATAAAATCAAAAAAACAATATACTGCAACATTTATGAGTAGACTTCATCCTTCAAAAGGAATATTTGATTTAATTGAAATTTGGAAAATAGTTACTAAAAAAATTCCTACTGCAACTTTGGGTATTATAGGAAAAGGTGATATGAAAATTATGAATGAATTGCAGCTCCTTATAAAAAAACAAAAAATGACAAAACATATTTCCTTGTTAGGTTTTCTTGCAGATGAAGAAGCATATAGTTTAATAAAAGGCAGTGATGTGTTTGTTTTCCCTAGTCATGAAGAAGGATTTGGCATGGTTGTTGGTGAAACATTAGCATTAGGGGTGCCAATTGTTGCATATGATCTACCTGTCTTTAGAGAAACCTTTGGTCCAGTTATACAGGCAGTTCCCCAATTTGAATCTTCATTATTTGCAAAAAAAATTATTGCTATTTTAGAAAATCCAAAAACTTATACAAAATTTGTAGCAACAGGTAAAAAAAATGTGTCACAATTTACATGGGAAATTGCTGCTAAGAAAGAATTAGAAATAATAACTATATGAATATCAGTATTTTAGTTCCGGTTTATAAAGGGTCACATGTGTTACAAGATGCACTGGAAAGTTTAGGTCGACAAACTAATAAAAACTTTGAAATTGTCATTGGTGATGATAACAAACCAGAAGATATTGTAGAAAGTGATAAAACCTTAAAGGTAATTGAGAATTTTCATGCAATGGAAGTTGCTGAAGGTTCTAAAATTCATATTAGATATTTAAAAAATAAAACTAATTTAGGATGTCATAAAAACTTTGAAAATCTAGTAAAGGAAGCTAAAAACGACATTGTATTATTTTTAGCTCAAGATGATTTGTTCTCTGTGGATGCTGTCCAAAAAGTTATTGATGCATTTGAAGAATTCCCAGAAGCTGCTTTTTTAACAAGACCATATTTTTGGTTTGAAACAGATTACAGAAAACCAATTCGACATGTTCCGCCGCTACATCCTAAAAAAATGTACTAATGAAATTAAAAGATGGAGAACGAACAGTGAAAGGTGTTTTTGGAACTGTTGGACAAATTTCTGGTTTAGCTCTTAAAAAAAATTTGCTTCGAATTCCGTATCATACTGATGTTTTTCCAGGTCATATTTATCCACTGGCAGACTTATTAAAAGATTATCCAGCAATTTTTTTGAAAGATTATATTTTGGCTGTAGGAACATTAGATAGTCAGAGTAGACATATTTCTAATATTTATGATGATTCTCCAACAGAACAATGGATGAGAATGTTTCATACAATTTATGCTGATAAAAAATATAAAAAGTTTCTTGCACTTTGTATAAAACATATGGCTACAAATTATGAGGGATTAATTCAGATTAAAAATTTTGGTAAACCAGGAAAGGTAGAAAAAGAGATTTTTATTTTACTTAAATATAGATGGCAAAATATACTTGCACTTCGATTTTGGATATACAGTATTATTACCTTGTTAATTCCACGCACATTCCTTATCAAAATGACTGATTATTATAAACGAACATTTCTTTCTCAACGAATTCCAGAAATTCCTTTTAATTATTAATATGAAAATTTCTTTAGTAGTTTTAAATTATAACGGTATTCATCTATTAAAAGAATATTTTGATTCTTTGTTTAAACAAACTCTTCTTCCTGATGAAATTATTATGCTAGACAATAATTCTTCAGATGATTCTGTAACATTTGTAGAAAAGAATTACCCAAAAGTAAAAGTAGTAGTTAATACATCTAATGATGGCACAGCTGGAGGATCTAATCGTGGATTTGATCATGTAACAGGGGATTATGTTATTTTTCATAGTAACGATTTAAAACTTGATAAAAATAATGTTAAAGCATTAGTAGAAACTATAAAAAACGATAAAAATATTGGCATTGTAACAAGTGTTTTTTTGAAATACAAACCAGAAAAGAACGGTGAATATTTAGTAGATAATGCTGGTGGGATTGTAGATATGTTTGGTTTTGGCATGCAAAAATATCCAGCAGTTCCATTTAAAAAAATTCCAGAAATTGGTGATGTATTTTTTTCATATGGAAGTTCTTTTATTATTCCAACAAAACTCTATAAAAAACTAGGTGGATTTGATGATAGATTTTTTACATTAAATGATGATATTGATCTTTCTTGGCGAGTTCGCAAAGTAGGATATTCTATTGTTTATGCTAAAAAATCTTTTGTATATCATCATGGTTCCGCAACTCTGGGCCCATTATTTCAACGCTCTCAGAAAAGATATTGGAGTGAACGAAACACAATTGCCACACTTATAAAAAATCACACACCAGTTATGCTTATCGTGAATGGTTCTATTTATATGTTACTTTTGCTAGCAGAAATGGCATACTTTATATATCGAGGTAAATTGAATTTGTTTTGGGCAGATTTTAAAGCTATTATGTGGAATATAAAAGAATTTCCAGAAACAATAAAAAGAAGAATGGAAATTCAACAATTAACAGTAAAAAACCCGCCATTACCTTTTGAACGAAAAAGTATCAAACTTTCGTTGTTTAACGATTTGAAACAAGTTTTATGATGAATATTATTAAAAAAGTAATAGGTAATTCTTTTTTTCAAGGAAGTGTTTTTATAACTACTGCAAGTTTTATCGGCGGATTTCTTAATTATTTATTTAACATTTTTGTTGGTCGGGCATTAGGACCTGCAGGTTACGGAGAGATTACGACATTATTTTCTTATTTAACTATTCTTACTATTCCCGTTGGAGTTATAGTGCAACTCATTATTATCAAAATAGGGAATAAAAAAGATAATGTTTTATATACTTCAGCATTAATTAACTGGCTTATTCTCAAAGCAAAAAAGTATTGGCTTGTAACAATTTTGGTGGCTTGTCTCATTCCATTTGTTCCTCAACTTACTAATTTATCGCCAATAATTGGATATTCATTAATTCCGCTCGTTCTACTAGCTTATATTACCGGATTGTATGATGGCATTTTGCAAGGATTGCATGTGTTTTTTTGGGCATCGGTTATTGGAATTGCAACAATATTTATAAAATTTTTAGGATCTGTTGTTGTTTTATATGTATGGCAACAAATGGGCATTATAGTTATTTTCTTATTGCTTTCTTCTATTTTAAAAGGAGTACTATCCCATATTCAACTTGCCAAAATTGTTAAACATGTATCTCAAAAAACACCCATATTAAATAAAAATATTATTGCGTTAATTACTGATCCGCAAATACTGTTAACATCTATTTCAGGTGCCGCAATTTTAATTTTAAGTAATGCCGATATTATTTATGTTAAAAAAGTGTTTAGTGCTGATGAAGCTGGAATTTATGGTTCGTGGTCTTTATTTGCAAAGGTTATTTTATATATACTAGGACCTTTAATAACTGTTAGTTTTATTTTTTTCTCTAGTAAAAAGAATGAACGGTATCATCGATTAGTTTTACTGGGAGGAATTATATTACTTTTGTTAAGTGGATTTGGTGCTATGTTAGCATATGGTTTATATGGAGAATTGATTATTGGAACATTATTTGGAAAAAGCTTTTTTCAATTATTACCGTTTCTAGAATGGGCAAGCTTTTTTGGCATTAGTTATACAATGATTATTTTTATGAATAACTACTACTTGGCAAAAGGGAATAAGGCTGCATATATTTTAGCTTGCTCATTGCCACTCTATATTGGAGGACTTATATTTTATGGAACAGATTTATCACGCGTAATGCTTGTAAATATTTGGTTTAGCTTTGGAGTACTAGGTTTGTATCTACTTGCTTTTGTGAGGATGAGGTTTAGTACACTGCTTAAGTAAAGTCTACATAATTACATATCTTTTATACACTCGCTTTAATTTAATTATTGACATTATATTTCCGTGTTGTATATCATGAACATATGATAAAAAATATATGTATTTACATAACATTATTAACCCTGTTCTTTTCAAGTGGTTCAGAAACATTAGCTACAAAAATTGATCCTTATCTTGTTACAGAAGGTAAAGAATTTATTGGCAATCCTCAATTAAATAGAACTTATTTCTATAAAAACATGCCACTTAATTATCAATCAGGAAAAGTCGTTCTTAGCTTTAATCCTGATGGGACAGGCGATACAGTAATTGGTGAAGAACTATTTGTAAACGTTGAAGATAATACTTTTACATTTAAAACTTCAACTACTGCATGTAATGGAATTGGAAACACAACTATGAAACCATTAGATATAACACATTTACTTAATAAAGGTCTTAATAATCTTAGAGTTACTTATAGAAAAGTCTGGTGTAATAAACAGCAAGTTAGCCAAATGTATCTAGTGCATTTTAATGACTATGAACCAACAGCTACTCCATTTCTAGATTTACCTTGGGATTACACAAGTAAAGGATTAAGTTTTGTAGATGCTGCAACAAGCATGTTTACATATTTTGATCATGAGTATCCATTATTGAGTGCTGAATGGTTCATACAAGAACCTTTAGAAGTTAGCAAAGATATTATCAACTTTAGTGGAGAAAAATCCCTCAAGCCATATTCACGCCATGATGGGTATGATTATGCTTTTGATAGTAAAGCTTTTTTGAATGATCCTGTACTGGCTGCAGCTGCAGGAATTGCCACTTTTCACAATAATTGCAGGGCTTGTGGCAATGCTATTCATATAAATCATGGAAATGGATACCAAACACGATATTATCATTTACAACCAGACGGTTTAATTACAAATAATCCTAATTTAAAAATAAATGTTACTAATAGACAACAAATTGGAAAGATTGGTTTAACAGGTAATACTAATGGCGCACATATTCACTTTATGCTAATTCAAGACAAAAATGGTGATGGTAACTTTGAAGATAATATTCCTGATGGTATTATAGATCCATATGGTTGGCAAGGAAGTAGTATAGATCCTTGGACTCAATTTACATTTACACAGAATGGACAAACTAAATCGGGTACCAAAAGTACATATCTTTGGAAAAATTCATTAAAACCAATCACAAAAACATTAACACCTAATGGCGGAATTTATACTTCTGATAGATATACATTTACTTTTCCAAAAGATGCTACAAAAACAGATCTTATATTTGGGCTAAAACCTATCCCATTTATGGAACAGTCTTCAACATTACAACCCCTTGGATATGTTATTAATGCAACTGCAGATGACGGATTTGGTAATTTAGTAACTAAATTTAATAAAGTATTTACCATATCAATGAAATTATTAATAACAGATATCTCTCGATTTAAACCTGAATCATTATCCATATATTCTAGTTCGGATGGATCTAATTGGGTAAAAGAAAATACCACTATTAACCCACAAAACAATACTGCAACAGCCCAAATGAACCATTTAACACAATTTGCTTTCATGGGAGAAAAATTGGATAGTATAGCGCCTATTACAGAATTATTAATAAATAATACAGCTATTGGTGAGACCACATTTTATCAACCTGTAACTATTTCACTACAAACTACAGATGAACCATCAGAGCATAGCCTTGGAATAGATTATTCCATGTATAAAATTAATGATACGGAATGGCAATTATATTCAGAACCGTTTTTAATATCTAATACTGGACCGTATACAATATCTTATTACGCTATAGATAAAGATGGTAATGTTGAAGATATTAAAAATGTTATATTTGAAATAAGAGAACAATTACTAGATGAAACGAAACCTACTGAAACACAAGATACAGTTCCCAAAATAGATACCAAATTAAGAGTTAAAATCAAAAAAATATTTAGGAATGAGCTTAAAAATAATTTCAAAATATTAGTTTCAAAATGGCATCCATCATATAAATAATTATGTTAAAAAATAAAAAAATTAAGCACAAGTGGTATTTCTTAGTAGGAATAGGTGGAGTAATTATGATAACTATATGGTTATATTTTTTAACAAAACAAATTTCACCAACACAGGAAAAAATAGCTCAATCAGAAGAAATTATTCCTGGATCAACATCATTAATTACTCCAACAATTTTAACGAATAAAAATAATAATAAATTTATTCATCCTCAAAATCATTTTTCATTTGAATATCCAAAAGAATGGCATCTTGAATTAACAAGAAGAAATGTAAGCCAACCCTTTTACCAAGTAATCTTAACTAATAAGATTAATGAGAAAAAATTTATAATTTATTTCTCATCTTCAGGCAGAGATTATCCAGCTTATAGAGAAGTAATAGAATATAAAAATTTAGGAGAAAAAAATATTAAATGGGTTACATTATATAATCAAGATAAAGCTGTCGAAGCATTTACTCAATTTACTGATAATGAATTCGGTAACAATCTAATTGGCTTATACATTTACTTACCAGAAGAAAACCAAGAAGAATTTATAAAACAAGTTGAAGATATTATAGCTTCATTAGAATAATTCACCTATAGATTCATTTCAAAACTTCTTATATAATCCATAGTGTATGTCTAAAAAGAATAACACTAAGCATGCTCATTTTTTAAGTCTTATTATTCCTGCGTATAAACAAGAAAAAATTATTATTCAAAATCTTCTTTACATAAAACGTGTGTTAGACAATATTCGATACGGCTATGAAATTATTGTTGTTTTAGATGGTCTTATAGACAAAACAGCTGACAAAATTAAACAAGCAAAAATTGAGAATGTTATTTGTATTGCTTCAAAAGAGAATCAAGGCAAAAGTCATGCTATACGTATGGGTATGCATGAGGCAAGAGGGGATTATGTTATGTTTATGGACTCTGGCATGGAAATTCACCCAAATGGGATATCTATGCTTTTGGAACATATGGAATGGTATAACGCAGATATAATTGTTGGCTCCAAACGACATCCAGCATCACAAATTCAATATTCTGTTGCTAGAAGGATTCTCAGTATTGGTTATTATTGGCTTGTACGATTACTCTTTATGATTAATGTTCGAGACACTCAAGCTGGTATTAAAATATTCCGAAAACAAGTGTTAGAAAAAATCCTTCCACGACTTGTTGAAAAGAAATTTGCAGGAGATTTAGAAATGCTTGTTGTTGCAAGACAAATGGGCTATAAACGAATTTATGAAGCACCAATTAAATTAGACTACACGTTAAGTAAAATTACATCTGCAGCTACTGTTAATTCTATTCGAGGTATTTTTATAGACACACTAGCAATATTTTATCGAACTTATTTTTTAAGATACTATAAAAAAACACAATACAAAGCCACTATAAAAAAGGAAGATATTCTTTATATTGTTCCAAAGAAGAAATGAAAAACTCTGCTAAGTAAGCTACAATATGATTCATGCGCATTGTATGGTTTACATGGAAAGATCAAAAACATCCTTTTGCTGGTGGAGCAGAAGCTGTTGATCGTGAAATAGCTAAACAACTTGTAAAAGATGGTCATGAATTGCTCATGATTTCTGGTGGATTTAAAGGTGGTAAACAAGAAGAAATGTTAACCGATGGCTACAAAGTAATTCGTGTTGGTAATTATTTTTCAGTATATTTTGAAGCATATAAATACTACAAAAAACACCTTCAGGGTTGGGCAGATATTGTTATAGAAGAAATAAATACTATTCCTTTTATGACCCAATGGTATGTAAAAGAAAAAAGAATATTACTTGTTTATCAACTTTGTAGAATTGTATGGTTCTACCAACTATTTTTTCCTCTTAATATTATTGGTTATCTGTTAGAACCAATATATTTATGGTTACTTAGGCATAATACTGTATTAACAGAATCCGAAAGTACAAAAAAAGATTTTCTTAATTACGGTTTTAATGCAAAAAAAATTCATGTCTTTCCTGTTTCCATAGAAATTAAACCTCTTGAATCTATCGAACAGAAAAAAACATTTAATAAATTTACTATTCTTTCTCTTGGATCAATTCGGTCTATGAAACGCACATTACATCAGATTAAAGCGTTTGAAATTGCAAAACAAAACCTTCCACACATACAAATGAAGATTGCTGGCACTTTTGTTGGTTCTTATGGTCAAAAATGTATCGACTATATCAAGCAAAGCCCATATGCTTCGGATATTGAATATTTAGGGAGTATTTCTAATACTGAAAAAAAAGAACTAATGAAAAAATCTCATCTTATTTTAGTAACATCTGTAAAAGAAGGTTGGGGATTGATAGTTACAGAAGCAGGTAGTCAAGGTACACCCGCTATTGTCTATGATGTTGACGGATTACGAGACAGTGTTGTACATAATAAAACAGGACTTATAACTGTAGAAAATACGCCTCAAGAAATGGCAAACAATATTATTTCTCTATACAATAATCAAAAACAGTATAAAACCTTTCAGAAAAATGCACTTGAACATAGTAAAAAATTTACACATTCAAATAGTTACAAAACTTTTACAAAATTTATATTGAAACAGAACTGAATTTGAATTATAATCAAACGAATATGAAGAAATTTCTCCCTTTTGCACAACCACTTTTCGGTGAAGAAGAAAAAAAAGAAGTTTTAGAGGCAATGGATTCTGGATGGGTAACCCTTGGACCTAAAACAAAACAATTTGAAGAAGACTTTGCTAAATATATTGGTACCAAACATGCAGTTGCACTTACTTCTTGTACTGCAGCTCTACAACTTGCACTTATGGTTGCAGGTGTTGGTCCTGGAGATGAAGTAATAACTACACCTTTTACATTTGCAGCAACTTCTAATGCAATAATTCATGTCGGTGCAAAACCTGTATATGTAGATGTTGAAGAAACAACATTTAATATAGATGCTTCAAAAATCGAAGAAAAGATAACTAAAAAAACAAAAGCTATTGTTCCTGTGCATTATGCTGGACATCCTGTAGATTTAGACACTATTAATGCAATTGCAAAAAAACACAATTTACATGTAATAGAAGATGCAGCACATGCCGTTGGAACAGAATACAAAGGTAAAAAAGTGGGTAATTTTGGAAACATGACATGTTATTCTTTTCATCCAATAAAAAATATGGCAACAGGGGATGGAGGAATGATTACAACCAATAATGACGCATATGCAGAAAGACTCTCTCAACTTCGATTACATGGCATGAGTAAAGATGCATGGAAAAGACATTCAGCAAGTGGCTCTTGGAAATACGATATTCTTGAACCAGGATTTAAATACAACATGACAGATATTGCAGCTGCACTTGGTATTCATCAATTAAAAAAACTTGATGGATTTATTGATACACGAGTTGAATATGCAAACATATATAACGAAGCATTTTCTAAAATAAAAGAAATAACTATTCCCTATGAAGCAAAAGATATAAAACATTGTTGGAATCTTTATACTGTACGAGTTAACACAAAAGATTTATCAATTTCCCGAGATGAAATTATAGAAGAATTAAAAAAACAGAATGTTGGTGTTAGTGTGTACTTTATCCCACTTCATTATTTTACATACTATAAAAGTCTTGGTTATAAAGAAGGAGATTTCCCAGTTTCAGAAAAAATCTATAATGACATAATTTCTTTACCTTTGTATCCAAAAATGACAAAGGAAGAAGTTGTTGAAGTAACAAAGATTCTTACTGATATTATTGTTACACACAGAACATGAACTACACATGGGAGTTGAATAATTTTGACACAACAATTCTTGGATTTAAAACTGCAAAAATTACTTCAATTGAATCTCCAGAAGATGTTGCACCTCTTATTAAAGATATTGAAGAAAATAAAATTCAATATGCAACATTTCGAGTTACTGCAAATAATTTTAAGATTATTCATGCGCTTGAATCGGCTGGTTTTCTTCTCGTAGATGGGCTTCTTGCTTTACAACTAACACTTTCTGATGAAATAACAGAAATGCATCATCCTGAGGTTATAGAAGCGACTATGGATCATGTAAAAGAATTACAACAGTTAGCTGGCAATGTATTTGAAGATACGCGTTTTTATAACGATACCGTTATTCCAATTGAAAAAGCAAATAAGATATACGAGGTTTGGATTGAGAATTCATTAAAAAAAACAGCAGCAGATAAAACATTTATTTGGAATGAAAATAATACAATCCTTGGTTTTATTACCATTCAGTTAAAGGGACATATACCATTAGTGGGTGTTTCTAAATCTGCACGTGGAAAAGGTATTGCAAAAAAAATGGTGCAAGCTGCTATCAATGAATTTAGAAAACACAATGTTTCTTTGGTAGAAATTGAAACGCAGATGGCAAATATTCCAGCTATTCGAGCCTATCAAGCAAATGGATTTAAAATGATGCAAAGTTATCTTACGTATCGTTGGAGTGTTAATTCTTAATTTAATGTAACATGAAAATTAAAAGCATTATTTTAATTGTAATATTTTTTTTATTTATAGCAGCAATTTTCAAACTTAAATCAACTACACCTAATAGTAAAATTTCTGTTGAAACAATAGAAACATCTAATAAAAAATACTCTACCATTCCTGGAAATGTTGCAAATGTATTTGGCTGGGGATATAACAGAACAAGTTGTTATATAAAAAATATTGATGATACAATAGTATTTTTTTATGCAGAAGATCAGCATATTTATTATACATTTCATTCCAATCCAGATAGGTATTGGATTGTCGAAAATACACCGGTTTCTCAAAATCCAGATTTTGATGTTGTGTGCGATAACTCAAATATTTATATAACCATAAGTGATGTTAACCAACAATATATTTATCTCTTATCGGGAATAGTAAAAGATACATCTTTATCCATATCAAATTCAGAGCTTGTGTATGATGGCAAATCCGCATACAATGCTGTTGCACCACATATGCGCATATATAATAAAATACCACATATCGTTTTTATGGAGTACGGTAGAACTGGCTCAAATAGTCCTAACTCTAAAGTTTTTGTTGCAAAAAAAAGTTCTAATAAAAATTGGGATATAACCACTCTTTTTGAATATCCTGCTGATGTAGGCCAAGTACTAGGTATTTCATTAGAACGATATAATAACTCACTCATAACGTTTATTAATCCTCCAGGTAAGAATGAGTTGTATGTTTCAGTATTACAAAATGGCAAATGGACTGATCCTATAAGTCATCCAATAATGGATCCTGCGGGTCAATTAGAATGGCAATCGATTGCTAGAAAAGATCAAAGTGTTGATCTTGTTTTTTTAAACTCAAAAGGTAATACTGAATATATTAAAATAGCAAATGATCAATTAACTAGTATTCAACTACCCGAATATTCTGCTTCGTCTGGATCTTTATTAATAACACCACAAGACAAAGTTTTTTTCCTCTATAACAATGGAATATTACGCCAGATATTATCTGATGGTATAAGTACCAAAATATCTATTCCTCATATTACAAGTGATCGCGGATATTTATATTTCTTAAGAACACCAGAAATAATTGAAAATAGAGTTGATATTGTTTGGCTTGAAGGAATGGATGGAGCTCACAGTATTAACTACAAAAGCTTTGATATAAATGAATATAGTAATCAACTTACAATTAAAGATGAATCACTCGTTACAATTCAAGAACCGCTTGTTATTTCTTCAGAATTTATAAATTAATTTCATCTGAATCATCATCTTTAAATTCCATTGTTCTCATAAATTGTCTAGCTTTTGTTTCATCATAAATTGTAATTTTATAAAACATAAGATTATTTCCTGCAACTGTAAATATCGTATTAGTATCCAAATTTGGTGTATAAACTAAATGGTTTGAATCAAGATCGTTTTTAATATAATCTGTTAAATAATCTGTCCCAATTTCTGAACCATAAATTTCTTGTCTTGAAACAAACGATGAAAACTGTTCTAAATGTTTATTTTCAAATACTTCTAATTCTAAAATCAATCCTTCCTGCGAAGAAATAACATAACTAGAATCAACTACTTGCACTACCCAGTTGGGATCTACCTGAAAGCTTAATCTTTGACTCATATTGCTTATTCTTTTCCATTGTTTAAATTGTTTTCTATCTTCTAATTTTTCATTAATACGTTGTCTAAATTCTGTAGTTTTATCTTTTAGAATATAAGCGTCACCATCATAATCAAAGGCATATACCATATCTGCAGAATAATTATATTTTTCTAACGCTTTAATGAGTGCAATTTCATCAAGATAATAACCAATACCATATCCATCATCTTCAAAATATCCCTGACTTACAAGTCCACCTGTTGTCAAATATGTTGGTCCATAAAAAGATTGAGGATATATGTGACCATTTGGATTATATGGTTTTCCAAATAATTCTGGAAGCATATGAGAAAATGCAGTTTGGAATGGTAACATCCAATATCCAAATCCATAATATGATTTATTACTTGTAGTATAAATAATCATTTTTTTTGGAGGTTCTGGGATTTTTTCTTGTAAGGTTTTAATAATTATTTTTCGTTGTTTTGCATCTAACAATAGATTGTGTAAATCTTGTCTAATCATAAAAAACTGCCAGTAAACCCATGTAACAATGATAAATGTAAGTAATACATTTCTTCGGAATTGATTCTTACTAAAAATTAGTTCAGATAAACGAATTGCAACAAGTCCAAAAATTATAGATCCACCAATAGCTATATGATAAATATGTCGAGAGTCAATAATTGATGAGTATTTCCACCATGGAAACATATATGTAATACCAACAATAGGTAGTACACCTGAAAGAATTAATACAAATGAAATTGTAAATAACTTTTTATCTGGACGGAGCAAACTTATGCCAATGAACATAAGTAAACTTGCAATATAAGCAACAAATTCATAGGCAGCACCCTGTATAAACATTAAATAAGTAGTTCCACGAACTGCAGCTTCTTGATTAAAAAAAGGAAATTGTTTTTCTGTAAACCATCCATTAAAAGCTAAAAACCTATCTGCTGGAATATAAGTTTGAGAAAATATTTTAAGCGTAAATGTTACATATCTATAAAAAAGATCTGTAATAGAATCCCAGATAGGAACAGATGCAACGTTAGCAATAAAATCTTGTATAACTACTATCTTATGTTGTGTTACATCTTCACTGGCAGTTGTAATAATTCTCATGCCAATAAAAACACCAACAATAATCCAGATAAATTTAAAATCCTGAATTATTGATTTTACCGATCGTTTATAAAATAAAAAATAAAAAATAATTAATGCAGGAATAAGAATAAGAGAAGTTTCTTTTATAAAAAGTGCAAGTAGTGTGAATAAAGAAGTAAGATATATATCTTTAGTTTTTTTTGTTGTAATAAATCTAAAAAAATATATTAACGTTAAAATCATAAAAGTTACAGATAGTGTTGTGCCTGGTGCAGCGGATATCCATGTATATGCTTGATGATGATTAACTGATAAAAGAAAAAATAGTGAAGAGATAAATGATAACTTTTTATTTTTAGATAATTGGAAAACGAATGTGTAAAGTAAAAAAGAATTAATAACATGAACTATTGCATAAAGTATTAAATATAAATACTGATTTATTCCAAAAATTCTAAATGTTAAAACATAGATAAAATCTAAAATAGGAGAAAGATGAAACCCAAATTTTTGAGGATAATAAAACCCATACACAAGTCCATTAAATGGCCACCACATACTTCGCAACGATTCTAAATATGTTCTAAAAAAATACCATTCATCAGATTGAAAATATAGATCAATTATTTGATGATAATGAGTAATAAATATAATAATTAACAGTGCAAATTGCCATTTTATAGGAATACCTTTTGAAATTCTTTTTTGTAATAAAGATTTTGATGATATAAATAATTTTTTAAATTGATGAAATGTTTTAATGCTTATTGATAAAACATTTTTTTTATATAACAAAACTATTAATACAAGTACACCCAACACACCTGCACTTGTATATAACGTAGGAAATAAATTTACGTAAGGAATTGTTGGGGCAATTTTTATTTCAAAAAAAAATATAACAATTGCAAAAAATACTAAAACTAATTTGAAATTCATATTTATTTAATAGTACTATTTATACAGGTTTTTTTCGCAAAAAGTAGGGTTTTTCTAAATAATGAAACAAAAATACTGCGATTACAAAACTTATTAAGAATGTTAATAGAACAAAAAGAATAGTTTTTATTGTTGCATCTGGTATTGCTGCAACAATCCCTTCAGCCATTTTTATTCCCCACATTAAATGATTGAGATATAAGGAATAACTAACAACACCAATAATACGTAAATATCTATTTGAGAATATTTTTTGAATAAAGTTATCTTTATGAACTAACATAGAACCTAATAACAGAAACAATCCGATATCTAGTAATAAATAGAGAAGTACAATTCCTATATCTCCCAATTTCCTCTCAAATTCTATTGCAAGCCATGCATATCTAAAGATAGTAATTAAAATTAAACTTGGAATAATGCTATACGAAAATATTCTTGTTGCTTTTTTCCATAATCGTTTCGGACCAAAATATAATTTTGCTAATGCTACTCCAAAAAAGAACGCTAAAAATCTACTTATTTGAATATATTTCATGTCAAACAGCTTGAAAATTATTGAAATTATATCTTGAGAAAGATATAACGCAATTGCCACAAGAAAAAGAAATTTCCATGTATGAAGAAACGGTTTGTTTTTTCCTTTTATTAACCATAAAGCAATAAAGATATAAAATAACATTTCATACGTCATGGTCCATGTTAAAACATTTGCATTTGTATACCTTGGAAATAATTCAACAATAAAAAAAATATTTAATACTATTCCAATTATTGGTAATCCAATCAAGAGTGGCAAAACTACTGCAATATGAGCTGGTAAAAGGCGCGCCATACGAAGATATAAAAACTGCTTTATAGTAATTTTCTTTTTATGAATGATGGACATAAAAATAAGGAAACCACTTAACATAAAAAATAAATCGACACCCATCGTACCACCTTCAGCTCCAATAAATGGAAAAACTCGTATTACATCATAGAAAAAGTTAGCTAATTGATTAGCTTCTAAATAGTTAGTAAGCCTTCCGAGTGGAGCAGTAGTATGAGCCATAACTACCATAATCACAGCCCAAGCTCGTAATCCATCAAATGCAGGAAAATTTCTATTCTGATTAAGGAGGAAAAAATTATCTAGTTTTTGATTAAAAGAATCAATTAACAATTTCTTATCTACTTTATTAAATCTCTTTTTTTGTTTCATTAAAAATTTGTCTAGTTTTTCTCCATAAAATTTTTGAAACAAGAGATAAACAATAAATGGTATAAAAAACACCAGAGCGTTTAATAAGAAATCTATTTGTAAACCTGTATTTAAGATCTTTTTATATATAAAGTAAGCTAAAACCGATTTATTATGTAACAGAAGATCTTTTGTATATTTATGTTCAAGGACAAAAACCGGTTCTATGTTACTTAATGCTATAGAATTTTTCCCATTACCAAGTAAAGATTCAATTTCAATTACATATGTTTTATTATCAGAGTTTTCAATTACAGGAAATCCAAATGGAAACAAACCATTTGTTGGAAATTGATTAACTTTATAATCGTTTTGATAATACCATTGTTGTTGGCCTTCTTCTT
Organism: uncultured Gammaproteobacteria bacterium; assembly: GCA_964435665.1. Taxonomy (GTDB): domain Bacteria; phylum Patescibacteriota; class Microgenomatia; order UBA1406; family GWC2-37-13; genus MFZZ01. The sequence goes on from CAYSZW010000003.1 coordinate 90,209, forward strand.
TGATTCTAAATCGTACAACGTCACTATTTATTTTGCCAAATGTATCAAACCTTACTGAAACTGTTCCTAAAAGATTTGCAGAAGAAGAAATTGTAATAATTCTTTTATCACCTTTTAATAATTTTTTTCCTGACCAAGGTTGAACATCTGTTTTTTTCCCAGCATATTCTAAACGAGTTACATCTGAATTTATCGACAGGATGTTATATGTTTTATATCCCCATAGTAAAAGAAGTACTAATGGAATAATCCACCAACGAAGCAGTTTATTTGTTATTACATACATAATGTATTTAGATATACGTTCGATCTATAAAGAAACAAAATAGACATCTCCAGATTTACAAACAATATTATTTTTAGAAATGCCTAATTCTTTTAATGTAATAAATCCTTCTTTTATAAGAGCATGCGTAAGATTATATTTCTTTGCAATTTCTGATACGGGATATTTCATGACAGGGAACACATCTGTTACTTCCATTAATCCTGGATTATCTGCATTTACAAATACTTGTGCTTTGGTGTGATACATTGTCATTGTGGTATTTTGATGTGGAATACATAAAATTCTAGGAGGATTTTTCATTTTATTTATATAAGTAAAAACTTCAAATAAATTAGAAGTAACACTTCTATTCCTGTCCTTAATAACTCCTTTTATTTGTATAAAAATAATAACTGCTAAATTTACAACCACCATTGCAATTGCGATGACAATGACAAACATTCTAAAAGGTGAATTTAAAAATGAAAAAACAATATATGCAGAAAGAATACTGGAAGGTACTGTTACCATTTCCATATAACGTTGACCTTCACCAATTGGCATAAGATACTTTATTTTTAAAACAATAACACCGAAAATGTAGAAAAAAATAATCCATGCTGACATGGTATAAAAAATTGGAGGTGCCGAAATCATTTGAAAATATGATAAACCAAACAGAGCAAAAGCACTTAATGCCCATGAATTTAAACCAAATATAGCGATTGGTGAAAATGCAGAAAGAAGTATATATATTTTACCTACAAAGTCTGTTTTTGCATTTTTTTTTGGAATGCCTCGAATCTGATGTGCAAATCGATAATCTAAATTAGTGACCCAAAAATATATATTATAAAAATGACCTTTAAGAACTCGGAGATAATATCCTTTGGTAATAATCAGTGCTAACACAAATCCTATAAGTAATACTTGAATAAACATAGGTGTATTTAAATAAAAGGTGAAAAATAATGTGATTAATACAAATGATTGAACAGCAAATCGATGAACAATAAATAATGTTGTTGTAAAAAATATACCCGCAAGTAACCAACTATATTGATTGGTATACATAAAAAAAAGTAATGAAATAGTTGCAAGTGAAAAGTTTAAATATCCTAATGATCTTGGTGTTAAATAACTATTTTCAATGGCGATCATTGGTGTGGCCATATAAAACACTTGTGCAGTTAATGCCAACCATTCATTTCCTGTTAAATAATATGCCACAAAATAGACAAGTATTACTTGCAAACTATCAATAGCTGGAGCAATAAAACCTTGTATTTGTAATAATGTTTTTTTTGGGATAAATGACAATACGTAAGGGAAAAGGGGAGGATAATCAAAATAACCTTCTACTAAAAATTGACCTGAAAGTTTTTTATTAGGAATTCTATGTTTATTTTTACGAACATGATCAATTTCTAATAAACGTGTCCACACATCTACTCCAAACAATTTATTAAAAAATCGTGGATATGACTGAAGAAAAAAGTTAAAAATTGGAATTATTAAAAATAGCATATAGTTATTGTTTTTTATCTGTAGGTAATTTTACCTCATATCGAATCATTTTAATAAACAAAAATATAGAACTAAACCAAACATAATAACCCATATCAATTGGAAACCCATAAAAAGGTATAAAACCATACAACAATCGTTCTGGAATATAAATAAAAATTTCTTTTAAAAAACCAATTTTAAAAAAAGTATAAAATGTTGCTGCCACGTAAGTTCCAGTTAATGAGTATAAAACAAATACACTTGGCAAACGTGTTGCTATGAGTACTACAAAAGGTAGAGGCCAAATTAAATACTGACTTGCAAATACAGGACTAAAAATAAAAATAGATAAAATAATTGTTAATACACTTATATATATATTTCTTTTCTTTAAGTACATAAGAATACTAACCAGAATGATTGATGCATACATAATAATGCGAGATACAGAGTTAACTGTTTCAGTAATTTCTGTTCCATTAACTCTATCAATTTTAGTTGCAATACCACTAAAACCCCACCAGCCAAGCCAGCCTTTATAAGAAAATACTTGTTTATATACGGGACCAAAATGTGTTACTAATTCTGGCAGATTTAAAATAAAAAAAGTAATTCCTATACTTAGTAAATATAATATTTTGTTTTTTAAACCTGATATATATAAAAAAAAGTATGGAATTAAAAATATCGGTGGTAGTTTAAAAGAAATGCCCACACCTAATAACATTCCTGCGAGAATGGTTTTTTTTTGAGTTAAAGCAATCATGGAAAGAATAGTAAAAAAAAGCCATATTGAATCTCTTTGTCCATGATAGCCCGAGACATACATTGCTATTGGATGAAGGGCATATAAACTGGCAATTAATCTTGGCGGACCAAATCTATATTTTTTTGCAATGTAATACAGTAAAAATACAATTGAAAAATCTGCTAAAACTGACGGTACTTTATAAAACCCCCATTCATTAATCTCAAAAGGAATAATTCTAAATAGTAACCCTAACACAATAAATATATGTAGAGTAAATGGTGGCCAATTTACACATTGAGCAGAACAATTAAAATCATATACAGTGCCATTACCCATTCCTAAATCACGACCTTCTAATACTGTTTCTACACCCCGAATCCATCCTGCCGCATCGCCTGTTGCTTCATATTTAAAAGCTAAAAAAAATCGAAAAAAAAGTCCAAAAAGAAGTATTATAAAAAACAAAACTTGCTTCCATGTAAATTTATTACTGTAAGTCATTTATGTTAAAATTTAGATTAATATAAGTGTATTGTAAATGATTAAGTAATAATAATTCTGGTAAGTAATTTTTGTGCTATACTGCTTACATTAAATTAATATCAAAATAAGAAATGAAAGGTGTCACATATCAAAAGGTACCATCAATTGAAAATGAAAAAGGTATAACTGTTGAGTGGTGCAAAGGTATACCAGGTAAACAAGTATCTATCTATTATAGAAATGCTGGCCAGTCTTTTGCAGACCATTATCATACAGGTGCAGATCCTTCTAAAAAACCTGAGAGATTTTTTTTAATTAGTGGAAAAGTTTCTTTTTTTTGTGAAGATATGAAATCCAAAGAAACAACTTCATTTATTTTAACTTCCGGAATGGAACTTCTTATTGAACCATTTATCTATCATAAAGCAGAAGCACTTGAAGATTCCATTTTTCTAGAGTATCGTATGACTGAATTCAATCCAAAAGATTCTGACACATTACTTAATTCTTGAATATATTTATGAAAGACAATCTTATAAAAGGAAAAACAATTTTAGTTACGGGAGGAACTGGTTCTTGGGGTCATGAATTAGTTTATCAATTACTTCAAATGAATCCAGGTCCAAAAGAAATTAGAATTTATTCTCGTGGTGAACATAAACAAGTTGAGATGCGTAAATTGTTTCCTCAATCTAAACTTAAATTTATCATCGGAGATGTCCGTGATAAAAATATTCTTAATTTTGCTATGAAAGGTGTCAATACTGTCTTTCATTTATCTGCTTTAAAACACGTACCTGTTTGTGAAGACAATCCATGGGAAGCAGTGTTAACAAATATTTATGGAACTCAAAATATTATTGAAACTGCAATAGAAAATAATGTCGGTTTAGTCGTGGATGTTTCTACAGATAAAGCAGTTGATGCATATAATTTATATGGTGTTACCAAAGCTTGTGGAGAAAAACTAATCATTAATGCCAATAAATATCCAAGTAAAACAAAATTTGTATGTTTACGAGGAGGAAATGTAATAGGTACAAATGGAAGTGTGATTCCATTATTCAAACAACAGATTCTTACTAAAAATGAAATAACTATTACAGATCCAGAAATGACAAGATTTTTAATGAGTACTAAAGAAGCAATTAGACTCATTTTTGAAGCAATTAAAAAACATCAGGGTGGAGAAGTATTCGTTCTTAACATGCCAGCTGCAACAGTACAAACAATTGCCGATGCAATGATTGAATTATTTGGTAATAAAAAAACTAAGATTAAAATTATTGGTACAAGACAAGGAGAAAAAAAGCATGAAGTTCTTGTTTCAAAAAATGAAGTACCACTTGCAGAAAATACTGAGGACGGTTACTTTACAATTAATCCAGCATTCAGAACAGCTATAATTAAAAAGCCACTAGCAAACGCAGAATTTAGTTCTGAAAATACAAAACAACTGAGTAAATCAGAACTAATAACATTACTAAAAAAGGAAGCCTGGTTATTTTCTAATACCAGTTCTGCCATGCCAGTATAAATTACTTCTTTATGAAAAAAGAAGCGAGTATTAAACCGGCAGTAATTATTGCCACACATGCTGTCTTTGTCGGAGAAAATGCAGTTTTTGGCCCAGGACACGCCGTTAGTTCTTATCTTACTCACAATGCAATTCCAAATACATATATTATTCATTCTTTGTATGATGCTCGTCCTTCTGTCATTATCGAAAAGAATAAAGGTAAAGAAAAAACTACAAAAAAATCCTTATCACGTTTATTACCAGGGCACTTTCGTTATCCATTTGAAATGATAACCACTATTGCTTATATTGCAAAGCATAAAAATGCTAAAGTTTTTATTGGTTTAAATCCTCTTAATACTGTCGCAGGCATTATTGCAAAAAAATTAGGATATATTAAAACTGTTATTTTTTATACAGCAGATTATGCACATGCCAGATTTTCAAACACAATAATGAATAATATCTATCATGCAATTGATCGTTTTGCTCTTAAACATGCAGATGAAATTTGGAATGTATCTTCACGAATTACAGACCTTCGTAAAAAACAGGTTGGAAAGAAAAAAAATATAACTATGCCAAATACACCACTGCTTGCAAATATGGCAAAGTTTAAGAAAGATAAAAAGAAAAAGAATAGTTTGGTTCTTATGGCAAATTTTACACCTGCAATTGAATATGAATTAATAGTTGATGCAATAGATGAATTAAAAAATAAATATCCTGATATCCTCATTTCTTTTATTGGTTCTGGACCGAAAGAACATGCTATTAAGACAAGAGTTAAATCAAAAAAATTAGGCAAGCATGTTCTGTTCCATGGTTATAAAACACACGATGAAGCTTTATCAATAGTTGCAGAACATCAAATTGGTTTAGCTTTATATGCTAATCAATTTTCGTGGACAGAATTTGGCGATTCTTTAAAAGCTCGGGAATATTTAGCTTTAGGTTTGCCTGTACTTATAAATGATCATATCTCGACTGGAGATGATATTACAAAATACAAAGCTGGTTTTGCATTTAAATTAACTCAAAAAAAACTTATCTCAATTATTGATAGTATATTTAGTGATAAAGAAACTTATAAACAATTAAGTAAAAATGCAAATAAAATGGCAGAAGATATAGATTTAAAAAAGCTATTAGATACACATCTATACCCATTATTATGAATATATTTATAACAGGAGGAGCAGGACTTTTAGGAAGTACATTAATTAGAACTGCACCAAAAGATGTAACAGTTTTTGCATCTGTCCATGAAAACAGGCTTGTTCCTAAAACAGAAAAAGTTACATTTGTTGATGTAGATATTCGAAATACAAAAGAAGTTTCAAATGTCATTTCTCGCATTAAACCTTCATATATTATTCATACTGCAGCAAAAGGAAGTCCTGATTTTTGTGAATTTAATAAGGATGAAGCATGGAAGGTAAATGTTGAAGGAACAAGAAATATATTAGAAGCAGCTAAACAAGTAAATGCTAAAACTTTTTTTACTTCTTCTAATCAGGTTTTTTCTGGAAACAATCCACCTTATAATGAAAAATCTCCAGTCTCTCCAGTAAATCATTATGGAAAAACAAAAGTACAAACTGAAACTGATATTATCGAAAATGGTTATAATGCTGTTATTGTTCGCCTTATGACAATGTATGGTTGGAGTAATCCAAAAGGACAAAAAAATGTTGTACCATGGCTTGTAGAATCTTTAACTGCACATAAACCTCTTAAAGTAGTCGATGATATTTTTAATAATTTTTTGTATGTCTATCAAGCTGCAGAAGCATTATGGGAATTAGTGTTAGAAGACAAAAAACTTCCTAAAATAAATATTGCAGGAGCAGACACTGAGAATAGATATAACTTTGCAGTTAAAGTTGCTTCCATTTTTAATTTAGACGAAACACTTCTTACACCAGTTAAAAAAGATTATTTTAAAGAAGAAGCTCCACGTCCATTAAATACTATCTATGATATTTCACTTTTTAAGAAAACATTTCAAACAAAAGCATATACATTAGAAGAAGGATTCGCACATATGCGAGATAATCAAGATATTATAGAATGGGAAGAAAAATAATATGAATACTGTTTCTATCATAATAGTAAATTTTAATGGAGCATCTGTATTACCAGCATGTTTTGATAGTTTATTAAAACTTAAAACCTCGGCTCTTGTCGATATTATTGTTGTCGATAATAATTCTAAAGACGATTCTATAAAACTCATTAACGAATATAAAAAATCTTTTGCTACAAAAAATATACTACTTAAAACTATAAAAAATATACAGAATGATGGTTTTGCTGAAGGAAATAATATTGGATATAAAGCTTCAAAAGGGAATTACGTTTTATTTCTTAATAGTGATACTGTTGTTGAACCAAATTTTCTAAATCCACTTTTGCAAACTCTTAAAGATAAAAAAATAGGTGGGGTTCAACCAAGAATGATGCAAATGCAACCAGAAGATTATATAGATTCTATTGGTTCTTACTTTTTAGGCACTGGCTTTTTATATCATAAAGGTCATAATAAGTCTGTTCAAAAAAAATATCTCAAAAAAGACATGATTTTTTCTATGAAGGGGGCTTGTATGTTAATAAAAAGAGAAGTGCTGGATCAAGTTGGAGTATTTGATAGAGATTATTTTGCGTACTTTGAAGAAACAGATTTATGTCATCGTATATGGCTTGCTGGCTATTCAATTTATTACTGCCCAGAAAGTGTAATATTTCACAAAGGTGGAAGTACCGCTAATTATTTACCATCTGGCTTTATTTTATTTCATTCATATAAAAATCGCATTTATACATTTCTTAAAAATTTTGAAATAAAAACACTTATAAAAATATTGCCAATGCATCTGATTCTTTGTGAAATTATTAGTGTTCTTTATTTAGTGACTGGGAAATTTAATTTATTTATTTCTCTGCAAAAAGCACTTCTCTGGAATCTACAAAATTGGAGTAAAATTCGTACAGAAAGAAACAAAATTCAACAACGTATAAGAAAAGTAAAAGACGATAAATATCTTGCTGTAATAGAAAAAACAGTCCGCTGGGATTATTATTATCATTTATTTACAACTTCACTTCGAGGTTATCGTGATTAATTACTGATACAATAAACAGTTATGAACAAGAAAAAAAATTCCAAACAAGTTTTTAAAAAAGATTATTTTAAGGAATATTATCATGACTTAACTGGAGATTTTGAACAAAAAGATTTAGTACGAAACAAAAATTGGTTTTACGGTTGGTTTAATCAATTACAACAAATGTACGATTTTAAAAATGGTAAAGGAAAAAAAGTTTTAGAAATTGGCTGTGCAATTGGCGCTGCGGCAGATCTTCTTTCTGAACGAGGATTTAAAGTAACTGCAACAGATATTTCTCCATATGCAGTAAAAAATGCAAAAAAACTTTTACCACATGTAACTTTTAATGTTCTGGATATAGATGAACCACCAAAGAAAAAAAATGAATATGATTTAGTTTATTCGTTTGAGGTTATTGAACATTTACCTGATCCTGAAAAAAGCATTAAGCATATGTACGAAATGTTAAAAGAGGGTGGAGTAATGATTGCATCAACACCATATCCATATAATTATGTTTACATTGATAAAACACATATAAATGTTCGATACCCGCTAGAATGGATAGATGTTATGAGAAGAGTTGGTTTTAAAAAAATAAAATTTATGCAGAAAGGTTTTATTCCATATTTTTATAGATTTTCAAAATATTTTCATATTGTATTGCCATTTGGTGTAGAAACACCATATATAAATTCTCCAATCTTTTTATATGGAGAAAAATAAAATTCAAACAATTATTGATATTGCGATTATTTTCCTTGTAAGTCTTATACCATTTTTATGGTTATCGGGTGGATACATAATTCTCGGTCATGATGCGGGTACACCCATTTCACCAGATGCTCATTTTTTAGATAGATTATCTACCTGGACACAAAGATATGGTCTCGGTGATAATCAAACATTTGCTGTCCCAGGCTTTTTTCTCCATGGCCTTGAATATGTATTATCGTTTTTACCTGTAAGCCTGTCGTTACAACAAATCATCTCCTTTGTAATTTATTTCTTCCTTATGGGTGGTTCCATGTACTTGTTTGCACGTGTGTTATTTCCTAAATATAACTATTTACCTTTATTTGCAGGTATTTTTTATCAAGTAAATCATTTTGTATTGCAGGCTTGGTTTGTGGCAGAACGAACTAAGTTCACAACATATATTGATTTGCCGTTAATCTTGTTATACCAATATTATTTCTTAATAAAAAAAAGAAATGCCCTTTTAGCTGCAGTAATGACCTCATTTACTTTTTGGATATTAAATGGTGGTGGATTTATTCCACTATTTGGTGCAGTTCTTATTATTCAACCCATATTTACTGTGTTTCTTTTTTTACAATCTGAAAAAAAGTTCCAATTTCTTAAACAATTTGCAATTTATATTGGTTTAACAACAATTTTTTCTATAGGATTACATAGTTACTGGCTGCTTCCATATTATTCATATATTTCTTCATCGTTTAATAATGAAATTGTCAAGGCTGGTGGTATAGATGGTGTTATAAACTGGGTTAGTTCTATTAGCCTTCATACTTCTTTCCTTAATGAATTCCGTTTACAGGGAATTCAAGAGTGGTATGTTAATCCATTTCATCCTTATGCCCGTACTTATCTTGAGAATCCGATATTTATACTTATATCGTTTCTTATCCCAATAGCTGCTTTTGGTGCATTACTTATAAAAAAAGAAAAAAATGAACAAAAATTACTTCTTCTATTTGGTTTAATGGCGCTTATTTCTATGATCTTTATGGCCGGTTCACATCCACCTTTTGGAGAATTATATATTTTATTACTAAAAAAAATACCTGGGTTTATCGCTTTTAGAACACCATTTTATAAATTTGCTCCCGGTCTATGGTTATGTTATGCAATATTGCTTGGATATACTATAGAATTTCTTTGGAGAAAAATTACTCTTCCTACTATTCTCTTAAAAGGTCTTATTGCTGTCCTTATAATTGCATATACATACCCAATTTTAAATCCTGCTTTTTTTGACTATTATGAAGATAGAACTACCCGAGTAAAGGTTCCAGATTATGTTTCAGCCTATGCAGATTGGTCAAATAGTGAAAACTTTCCCTATCGCAGATTATTAGTGATGCCTCCGATATCTTCTGAAACGAATGCTCATATTACAGATTGGGGATACTGGAGTCTCGCATCGGTACATTCTCTTCTTGACCGAAACTCATACGTAAATAAAGGTTCATCATATTTACCAAATGAAAAAAAGCTTATCGATGAGCTTTACAGCGCTTTTGAAAATCAAGATTCAAACTGGAAAAATATTGCAAAAGTGTTAAATATTGATGGAATTGTTCTATATGAAGATGTTCCACCATATAAAGAAGGAAAAACAATTACTCCTAAACTATATAAGGAGCTTATTAATAAAGATCCAAGTATTAAAAAAGATCAACAATTTGGGAAATGGACTGTTTACAAAATCTCAGAAAAGAAACAACCTCTTAAACTTGTCTCCTCTTATTACCATTATATTGACAATCGTTCATCAACAATAGATCCTATTTTTAATGTTCCATTTGATTTGTCTGAAAGTATATATTTGACGAATGATAATACTACTATTAATAGTTTACAGTTAGGAAATGTAAGTGTAGCAAACTGTGTCCACTGTACACTAATCGATGTACCATTTCCAAGGGGAAGTACTGACATTCGTGTTTTACCAGGTTCTAACTTATTTCAATGGAAGTTACAAGATGAGCAAGTAAAAAGGTCTGAATTAACAAACATACATGAAAGAATTCCTTTTGAACTTGAACTCAGCTGGAAGCGCTTAAATGAAATTGAAAGACTCATTGTTAGTAATGCTGATTCAAATAAAAAAACTCTTGCCTGGAAATACTATTCTGAACAACAAGACAATTTATCAGCTTCTTTACGAATGATTGATACAAAAATCTTTAATGCAACAAATAATCAATTACTCATGTTATCCTTTGACACAGTTAAATTACAAAATTCAATGCTTCTTGATCGAATAAAAGATATCACTGGTGATATAAATGAGGGTAGAAACTATTTAGATAGTATGAATAAAAGTAATACTATTTATGCTTCTTTAGATAAATTAGTCCATTACACAACTGATATTTCAAATAAAAAAATGGTTGCATCAATACCTACTGAAGGTACATATACTATTTTTATGAAAAACGATCTAGCAACTACTGAAAATTCATCTCAAAATATAATATCCCTTGATTTATTAAATACTACTTATGAAACTACGATTACTGACAATGAATGGATTAAATTAGGTGTAGGCAATTTTCAAAAGGGTGAATTTGCATTCAACTTATCGATTCCCCAAGAAATTCAAAACAAATCTCCATTTTCAAATACAAGTTTTCAGTTTGATCAATTTAATAATTGTAGAAAAGTTACACTTGGGGAATTAGTTCCTGGAACGTATAGCTTCCAAACTTCAGCTACATCTGAAAATAACATTAAAGCTTCACTTTTTATCATTAATGAAAACTTTGAAAATCCACTATTGCCATATTGGGGAGATACATATACATTATCACAAGAAAATAATGAGATAAAAAAAACATTTGTTGTAGAAAATAAACAAATATATAACTTACATCTTTGTATTTATGAACCAGTTAAAAAACAAATTATTAGATTTAATGATACTTCTATTTATCAAATTTCTAATCCAACTGTCATTTTTGTAAAAGAAAATACGCGTCCAAAAATCGCTCAGGAAAGAACACTTACTATTAATAGTCAAACACAAGCTACATATGATGTAACAATATCTCCTGGAAATAAAACCATTTTAACATTAGATCAGAGATATAATAACTTATGGAAGATATCAATACCTGAAGCTGAACATATACTTGTTAACAATTATTCAAATGGATGGACTATACCAGCTTCAGATGAGCCTATCAAAGCTCAAATTTACTTCTTGCCCGAAAAACAATTAAAAACCGGCTGGTCAATTACAATTAGCACCATTGCAGGTATACTCATTATTACAGGTATTTATTTTGTCATAAAACGATGAAAACAAAATTATTACATTTTTATAAAATCTATAGCAATTATTTTCCTCTAATTGCGCCAGTGCTATTACTAGACTCTCTAATACTATTTCAATTAGATTCAATTCCATATGTAAATCTGTATGCCAGATATATTATTTTATTTGTTTTATTTGCAAATTGGTTTGTTATATCAAAATTAAACAAATTTACTTTCTTAACTTCGCTCAAATCAGCTTTCTTTTTATTTATAGTCTGTGCAGTATTAACATTAATAAATGCAGAATTCTATGCAGAACTTATTGCAGATATAATCTTTATAATTCTTTTTTATAGTATTATAAAAGAATTCTACTTTTTGTATGCTAAAAAAAATTAAAAATAGTATTACTAAAAATTCTGTAATTATTGCGATTATAGCTTTAATTGGATTTATATATCGTTTTAAAGGTTTAACCAATTCTCATCCTTTTTGGGTTGATGAATTTAGCACAGCACATCAAGCCAATCTTCTTTTAACATATGGTTCATCTTTTTTTACTCAGACTGATTATTATGTAGAACTAAATAAGTTTATCCCAACTGGACTTGTTGCACTCTCATTTACTATTTTTGGTCAATCTGAATGGGCTGCTCGTTTACCGTTTGTAATCATTGGTTCCTTAGTACCTGTTGCAGTTTTCCTTCTCGCGAAAAAAGTGTCAAATACAATCACAGGCGTTATTGCATCTTTATTTATGATTTTTTCTCATTTTATGATTACCTGGTCTCGTCAGGCTAGGGGATATGTGCTAACACAACTTCTGGTACTCATTGTTTGTTATTGTTACATCCAGATAATCAATAAAAATAAAAATAATATATATAAAATTGGACTTGTGATCTCCGCACTAATTGGAATTATTACACATCAACTTTTTATTATTGTACTCGTTGCAATTGGCATTCATGCGATGATGATATATCGGTCAAAAATTTCTTTATTTTTGAATAGATACACAATTATTCTTATAGCAGCAATAATTACTTTATTAGTTGCATCAGGATTTTTTTCAAGTGTTATGGTTTCTACTTCCCATCAGATTATTAGTCTTGTAAATAACACATGGTATTATCATTCGTTTTTATGGAGGGAATACACACTCATTACCTTTATAGGGATACTAGGTTTTATACTTGCTTACTTTAATAATAAAAGAGACTTTTTATTATTTACTATTTATATAGCTCTTCATTGTATTTTTATTTTTTATATTTTTGGTCCACATGTAAGTCGTTATTTGTTACCAATCTTCCCATTTCTTTTTATTGGAGCTGCATACTTTTTAACATATCTATCTGGTCTCGTTGTGAAAGATAAAAAATGGATCTTGGGATCTGGGTTATCACTACTAATTCCTGTTGGAATTGTTCTTGCAATAATAGGTAATGGGGATAAATTTGTAAAAAAACCATTACCTTTTTATTCAGTTAATACGACATTTCGTGAAATAGCATTAGTAGATTATGACCAAGTTTATGATTTAATTCGTGCAAAAGGAAATATTGAAGATCAAAAAACTGCAGTTATTGATACCTGGGCCGACAGATTGTCTTGGTATATGGGTGAGGATTATGGACCTTCTTATTTTTTTCGTTGGGAAGATGCAGGACCAATGAAAAAAACTAGTTTCATAACAAATAATAATGGCGAAAAATTTGTAACAGGTCGTAAAAGTACCAAATATATTAGTAATCTTTCAGACCTAAAACGAATTATGAAAACATATCCTACTGGATTTATATATATCGATGATACAACTCTCCCTGCAGATGTAATCGAATATGTAGAAAAGAACTTCAAAAAAGAGCTTTATGTCGATCATTATACTTTAGATGACAATCCCTACTCAATCTGGCCTGCAACTTTATACAGCTGGGGGATATAATTGTATATGATGCATTCACTTCTCAAAAAATCCACACTTTATTTAGCTGGACTTACCGTAAGCAAAATTATAAATGTATTGGTATTTATATTTATAGCACGTAGGTTTTCTCCTGATCTTTTTGGTGAATTCACATTTTTTATAACACTTATTCAATTTGTTACGTATTTTGCGGATTTTGGACTTATTCAGTGGTATATGAAAAAAGTGGTTTCTGCAACAGAACGAAATAGTTATTATATAAAAGTCATTACACTTAGAACTATAACGTTGCTTCTTTCAATTATTATTCTTGTAACATTTTTAGTTTTAACAAAAACTTTTGATCTCACCATGAATTTTATGTTTATTCTTACATTAATTGCAGAATCTTTTATGTCTGTTACAGATGGCTATTATTTTGAAAAACAAGATTCGTTTAGAGTTACTTTAAAAACAATTATACGTATGGGATTGTTTTTCTTAGGATTATTGCTACTGACCGCAACAAATACTAATGACCTTATATTTATGTATTTATTGGCTACATTTATAACATTTGTTTGGTATTTACCATGGTCACTTGTTATAAAAATAAAACCAGTCAATATTACAGAATCCGTTACTATGCTCACATCTGCTTCACCATATGCGCTACTCATTATTACTTCTTTTGCTTATAGTCGTGGTGATGCGCTTCTCATTAAATATATTTTAAATAATGCAGCATTAGGCATGTATTCTGCAGCGTATAGATTTTTAGAGACACTCAGTCTTATACCAACAGCTCTATCACATAATTTATTTCCTATTGCTGCCAAAGAAAAAGGTATTAGTCTAACTACACTTTCACAAATTATGATGATATTTATTGGCATGGGTGTCTTGTTTGGCGTATTTTTATATTTTTCTTCTGAACTTCTTATTACATTGTTAATTGGTGAAAAATATCTAGAAGCTGTACCAATTTTAAAAGTATTTTCATTCGGAGTATTCTTCTTTTTTATTAATGCACCATTAAGTACTGTTATTCAAAGTTCACACATTGTAAAACGCTTTTTACCGTTAGGTATTGCAAATACTGTTTTAAATATTGTTCTGAATATTATTACACTTCCTATGTATGGAGTAATTGCCGCAGCGGTAGTTATGGTAATTACAGAGGCAACTGGTTTTATAATAAACCTTTACTTTATTAAAAAAATATATGAACAACGAAACGATTAGTATTATTATTGTTCATCATAATACACCAGAACGATTACAAACTCTTTTAGAAACTCTCGTTCAAGATACTCATTTTGAAATTATCGTTATTGATAATGCTTCAAAAGTATTTTCTTCCATTATTCAAAAAAAATATCCATCGGTACAAATAATAGAAAATCAAATAAATAGAGGCTATGCTTTTGCTTGTAATCAAGGAGTAACCATTGCAAAAGGGGAGTGGGTACTTTTTTTAAATCCAGATATTGAAATCTCTTCTTTAGCTATTCATGACTGGGTAATACAAACCAAAGAAAAAAAATATGTAGCTAGTTCACCGCATCCTTTATCAGGTAATTATGCAAAACCTGTTCCTTCCGTTCTATCTCTTATTGCAGAATTTACACCCTTAAAATGGATTCTTCCACTGACATTTTTTACACATAAAACACTCACTGGTGGAGCATTATTAATAGAGAAAAATATGCTTAAAAAAATGGGAGGTTGGGATGAACGTTTTTTTATCTGGTTTGAAGATAGTGATCTTACAAAAAGACTTTTAGATAAAAATATTCCATATGGATTTATAACAATTCAATATGATCATATTGGCGGAGATTCTTTTACAACATGGAACAATAATAAGAAAAAAACTATATTTTTCCATTCAATGAATGTATATGCCAAAAAGCATTTTTCTTGGTTTGGAAGATTTTTGATTTTGTTATTAAAAAATAAATACTCTAGAAACAAAATCCTTCCTACTCTACAAGAAGGTACAAGTATTACAGTTCCAAATATGAAAAAAGATCTTTTAAACGAGTTCTTTCAAAAAAATAATAAGTCTTATATACAATTTGAAGAAGTTGTTGTAGTTTCAAATAGTATTGATACTGAAGAACTGTGGACACTTAGAAAAAAATATAATACAGTACGCTTTATACCAATTGAACTAAATAATGGATTTGCACAAACTGTTAATATTGGACTAAATACCTCTACTTTTAAATGGACTGGAACTATAAATGACGATGTCATAATCCCAGAAAACTTTCTTAAAATATTACTTTCATATTCATCAGAGAAAACAGGATCTATTAATCCAGTTATTGTGTCACCATCTAGAGAAGTAGAAAGTGCTGGCATCACTGTGTTACCAAAAGGAAAAGCAGTGCCGATTACTACTATTCCTTCTGATGAAATTACAAATGTGGATGCCACCAATGGTGCAGCCGTTTTATATTCTCACAAAGCATTAGAGCATGTAGGTATTTTTGATGAACAGTTTGGTTCATATTTAGAAGATATAGATTTATCTCTGCGTTTAAAACAAAAGGACTATATAAATAGTATTTGTACAAAGATACAGGTAGAACATCTTAAACATGCTACTTCTTCAACAGTATTAAAAAATAAAAAAGCGTGGTTAGATTTTAAGAATTGGTTGCGAGTGATTTATAAAAATTGGGGAGTTACCGACATTATAAGATATAGTCCACAAATTCTGCTTGAACGACTACGCAATATATCTGGAGTTATTAAATCGTTTAGTGAGTAATTATTCTACTTGCTCTTTTTTTATTCCTACTACCAAACTTAAGCCAATTGGTAAACCACCAATATTTTTTTCAAGAATTAATATTTGATCAACAGCTTTTTTAATAATACTATTACCTTTAGATTCTTTATAACGAATTTCTTCATGAAGTTTAAGTTTAAGCAGTTTTTCCATGAGTAGATACACAAAAAATCCAAGAAAATTCCAATACGTTATAAATTGTACTGTACCTGTAGTCTCTGTCATCTTCTGAACTAAATCTCGTCTGTCATACCTTCTAAAATGACCCCAGTCACGATCTCTTTGTGAATAGAGAAAAGAATGAGCTGGAACTGTCACAATTAACATACCACCTGGTTTTACAAACGACCAAAGATGTTTAATTGCTAGTCTGTCGTCTTCAATATGTTCAATGACATCGTTATTCACTACAACATCATATTGCTCTTTTCCTTTTAGTTTAGTAATGTCACCTTGTTCAATCGATAAACCTTTTAAATCAGGATCTTTTTTCATTTTAGCAACAAGTGTTGGATCCAGTTCAATTCCAGAAACATCATAACCAAGTTCTTTAAAATATTTAAGCATAAGACCGCTTCCGGCGCCAATATCCATAAGTTTTAGCTTTCTTTGTTTTTGAGGAGAAGGTTTTGTTTCTGTTTCGTTATCCGCTGAAGGGCTGGTTATTTTAGAAAGATGAGATCTTTTTAATTTTTCACCAATAAATCTAGCCAAATTAGTTATACGAAGATCATAGTTGACCGCTGTTAAATGCTGCTGCTGCGAATCTAAATCTTTTTTTGCATCCATACCTATCGTAAATCAACTATTTTTTGATTGATATCGGGCGACATCAGCATCAACCATCATTTTTACTAATTCAGGGAAACTAACTTTAGGTTTCCATCCTAGTTTTTTATGAGCTTTTGCTGGATTTCCATGTAAGTGAACTACTTCTGCAGGTCTCTTAAATCGTGGATCAATCTTTACATAATCTTTCCAGTTATCTAAACCTGCTGCTTCAAATGCTCGTTCTACAAATTCTTGAACCGTGTGTGTTTCTCCTGTTGCAAGAACATAATCATCTGGTTCTTCTTGTTGAAGCATCATCCACATTCCTTCTACATAATCACCGGCAAAACCCCAATCTCTTTTAGGAGATAAATCGCCAAGAAGTAATTCTTTTGCAAGTCCCATTTTAATTCGTGCAACACCATCAGAAATTTTTCTTGTTACAAATTGAATTCCTCGCAGTGGAGATTCATGATTAAATAAAATACCACTTACTGCATACATGTTATAGGATTCTCGGAAGTTTACAGTCATCCAATGTGCATATACTTTAGAAACACCATAAGGACTTCTTGGATGAAAATTTGTATTTTCATCTTGTCTAAAATTATCATGAGAAGCACCAAACATTTCAGATGTTGAAGCTTGATAAAAACGAGCTGTTGGTGAAAAGAATTTTATTGCATTTAGCAAATAAAGAACTCCTAATGAGTTAATTTCTGTTGTTATTTTTGATTGTTCCCAAGAAGAACCTACAAAAGATTGAGCTGCTAAATTATATACTTCATGTGGTCGAAGTGTTTTGACTACATTTATGAGGGAAGCTTCATCTGTTAAATCTCCTTCTATAAAATCAACTTTATCCATGAGTCCTAAATACTCTAAATTACCATAGTGTGGTTTTGAGTATCTTCTCATAAGTCCGTAGACTTTATAATCTTTTTCTAGTAATAGTTTTGCTAAATATGGTCCATCTTGACCTAATATTCCTGTGATGAGAGCTGTTTTCTTCATAAATATATTCAAACTTAATTAATGAAATCATTATAACAATTCCTTTGTAGTATGTCTGTAGGAATTTTATTTCATAAAATCCAGCACCACACCATTTGTCCATCCGAACCCAATTTGAAGTTTATATTCACCGCCACCAGCAAACGATTTTGCTTCAATCATGTGATATTTTTCAAATAAGGCTCCAGTTTGTTTGAAAGATTTATAAGCGACATCAACAAATCTTTTTTTAATTTCTTCAGAAATATCTGTATGTCCGTAATTTTCTAGACCTTTAACAGCTATCCATTGTAAAGGAGCCCATCCGTTTGGAGAATCCCATTGTTCACCACTATTATTAAGTGTGGTAAGTACACCACCAGGTTGTAAAAATTTATTTTTTATATGTTCTGCAACTTTTGCTGCTTGTTCTTTTGTAGCAATGCCTACAAAAAGTGGAAATGCTGCTGCAATTGTCCAAGAATCAGACAATCTTTCATCAGTCCAATAATAATCAAAGTAATATCCTTCCTCTTCTGACCAGAAATATTTTTGAATATGTTCTTTTCTTTTTTCAGCTTGAGATTTATAAAAATTACTTTTTTCAGTATTATCTAGTTTTGCAAACCATTCACTAAGTTTTGCTTCCATTAAATAAATCAGACAGTTTAAATCTACTGGCAAAATATCTGTGGTTGCAATTGTGGCTAAATTCTTTCCATCTCTAAACCATCGAGTAGAGTAGTCCCAACCAGAAGCAGCACCAGCACGTAAATCTAAGTATAGTTTTTCTGCTTCTTCTTTTGGTAATTTTGAACCTAATACATAATCATGATAAAAAGATTCTTCACGTGGAGTTCTTCCTTTATCGTAATAACGATTTAATATAGTTTCGTTGTCAATTTTTACTAAATGTTCAAAATGTTCTCCTGATTTAATTGTATCCATACCATTCATCCAGAACTGATATTCTTTATCAAGTTTTTGAATAAACGGAATAATGGCATCAAAACCTTTCATTTTTTCTAGTAAGTCAATATAAAGTACAAATACAGGAGGTTGTGATCTGGTTAAAAAATAATGTCTTGTTCCATTTGGAATAAAACCATACGTATCAATAAGATATGAATAGTTTTTAATCATATCCATAAATAAGTGATAATCTTCATGTTTTACAAGTCCAAGAGCAGTAAAAAAACTATCCCAATAAAAAAGTTCACGAAAACGGCCTCCTGGGACAATATATGGATGTGGAATACTAATGCGTGTACTATATTTTTCTGGAGAAGGATCATTTCGTTCTAAATAAGACCATGCATGACGAATATATTCATCCAAAGACATTTCTGACATTGGAATTGGTTCAATATAAGAAGGAATATGAAAATGCTCAAGCACAAATGACAACATATCAAATGTAGGAAGGTTTTTTCGAGCTTCGTATTCTTTGAGAATTTGTTCCGGATCTTTGTTTGGAGTAGAATCGACAAATGTTTTTTGATCTTCAAAAATCTGTGCTTTTTGCACATCTTCAAAAAAAGGTCCTTCCATTTGAATGAGCATGTTTTTCATAATATTTTAAAATAAAAATAATTGGATATTAAAATATCTTTTCAATTCTAACACGAAAAAAATAAGTATTTATTTCTGACTTTCTATAAAAGCTTTTATTGTTTGTGGAGCTTTTGTGCCAGGAAATGCTTCACCTGTAACAATAGTTCTATCTTCATAGACATAATGTCCTTGTTCTGATTGTGGAATGATTTTATCATTTATCTGCGTAAAATCTTCAGAGGCAAACTGAATTTTTTCAGATATTTGATCTCCCACCATTTGAGTGATACGAGATCCACCAACTAAAAGCAGAGTAGCTTTTGATCCTTTAGCACCCAAAAGTCCCATGGCAACGTCTGGCCAACTATCTCCAATAAATAATGTTTCAATATCTTGAGGTTGAACTTGTTGTTCTTGTGGTAATTTTGCATTCATTGTAGCTAGTGTCTGTTGAAAAAATTGTTCTACTGCTTGTTCTTTACCTGCATTTGCTGGTGTTACGTATACTTGCACTCTTGGGTTTGGTTTTCCATCTTTTTCTTCAAAAGGATGTCCATCTTCTATAACCCGCAAATTTGGATCTGCTTGTTGTAACTGATTTGTAAATTTTACCTGTGAATCAAATGTATCAAAATTTACTTGAACACGTAAATCTGGCGGAGCAACATCCATTTGATTATTATCAAAATATGTTTCAGGTTCTTCTAATTTTGGATAATAAGCTGCTTTCTTATCTGCTGTATTCATTGCACTTTGAATAGTATTTATTTTTTCTAAAACTCCAGATCTCCACGTATTTTTATCTACTTGTAAACCTTTTTCGTAATCTTTATCTAATCTAAAGCTTCCATCTTGTTGTTGTATCCATATTTCTGTACCTGTAGAAGCAAGTGTAGCTACTGGATTATAAATACCATCATATTTTGGTAATGCTTGGTCCGGATATGCTGTAGCATACGTTTTTTCTTTTTCTCTATTTGAATCAATAGTTCCTCCAGATTCACCATCTAACTCCAACAACTTTGGAGCAGGTCTATTAAATTCTGGAGACATTGCTGCTTCTTTACTACCAATAGTCATTTCTGGTGTTCGAGAAGTTACATGCACAACTTGATATCCTGCTTGTTCTAATGCTTCACGAGCAGCTTTTTGATCTTCAGGTGTACCTGTAAATGTAGAATCTATATCTACAAAGGCAATACGTTTTACATCAGAGTGGAGGAGTGAATCTACGATTCTACTTCCTTCATAAGGATTCTGATTTTTGTTTTCTAACTCTGGGTTTGGTTGAGTGCGTTCCATATTGTTATTGTCCATATGGTAATAGTATATACCTATTACAAATTTCCATCCTGTCTGATACTCTGAGCCCATG
>CAYSZW010000004.1:0-83239 GCA_964435665.1 uncultured Gammaproteobacteria bacterium
TGAAATATGGGCCAGATGAAAATGATGTTTTTACATGGTGGATGAACTCTGCAATTCATAAAAAAGCTATAGAAGGAAACTTTTTATACAGTTGTGGAGAATGTTACGGTAATAGTTGTGCTCAACTTTTTACCAGCTACGTTGCTAAATAATCTTTATGAAGCTTTAATTCCTTGAATAATGTAAGCAATAATTCCTACAATAATTGCAAGAACGACAATGTTTGAAAATCCGGCAAGCACGATAATGCCAAAAAAGGAGAGAAGCCATAAAACAAGTAATGCCATTGCAATACCTCTAAATGGCCATGGTAACAATTCTATAACCCACAAAATAACGAGGAAAACAAGTAAATCGTACAATGAAATATTCTGCCCAAATACATTAAACAACGAGATATCGCGTAATGGAAGGTTTGGAATATCTATATATCCTAATACAAAAAGTAATATTAAGAATACAAGCACAATTTCTATCATATAACTATTATAAATCTAATTTTTAAAAAGCAAATTTTTCTTACGGGTTTTTAACACAATCTCCTATTGACATCTAGATGCAGTTTGATAATCTTAAAAGTATGGGATTCATTATTCAACTTTTAATAAACACACTCGCGGTTATGATTACTGGCTTTGTTCTTCAAGCTGGTGTACAAGTTGATACATTTATTACAGCCTTAGTTGTTGCAGTAGTTTTAGGTGTAATGAATACATTTATTAAGCCAATTATTACAATTCTCACGCTTCCAATAAACTTTTTGACATTAGGTCTTTTTTCCCTTATTATTAATGGGCTCATGATTATGATTGTGAGCGGAATAGTAGAGGGATTTGAAGTAACAAACTTTTTATGGGCAATTCTATTTAGTATTGTTCTCTCTCTCGTAAATACTGTTCTTAGCTCCTTTAGTAAATAATCATTTATTTATTTTCTTATTTTTTGTATGTCAGACTCTATTATATGTCCTCATTGTAAAAAACAAATTCAGCTTACCGAAGCTCTCACACATGAAATTGACGAAAAGTATAAAGTAATGTTAGAAGAAGAACGTAAAAAAGCAGATGAAGAAAGAACACGACTTATTGAGTTAAGTAAAAAACGTATTGAAGAAGAAAAAGATAAAACTGCAAAAGAGGTAGAAATTACTATGCGAAAAAAAGTTGCTGAAGAAATGGAACTTAAGCTTAAAGATACGCAAAATGAATCAGAAGAATTAAAGAAAGAAAAAAGATTAATGCAGGAACAATTGTTAGAACTAAATAAAACAATGCGAAAACTGCAAGATCAAAATCGTGAAAAAGAAATAGAACTCACAAAAAAGTTTAATGAAGAGCAAGATAAATTAAGAAAAGAAGAACAACAAAAAGTAGAAGAACAATACAGACTTAAGTTGCTAGAGCAAGATAAAAAGCTTCAAGATGTGGTTAAAGCTAATGAAGATTTAAAACGTAAATTAGAACAAGGTTCCCAGCAAATGCAAGGGGAAATTTTAGAACTTGCAGTAGAAGAATTACTTCAACGTGAATTTCCATATGATGAAATAAAGCCAGTGCCAAAAGGCATAACAGGAGCTGATATCATTCAGACTGTAAATGCTATGCCAGGAAAAGAATGTGGCACCATTATTTGGGAAATGAAACGCACCAAATCTTGGAGCCACCAATGGGTTGAAAAGCTTAAAAGTGATCAGCGACAAGTAAAAGCAGAGCTTGCTGTTATTATTTCTCAAGTTGTACCAGATGGCATAAAACGGTTTGGTTTAGTTGATGGTGTATGGGTATGTGAATTTGATTGTATAACCGGTATGGCTTATGCACTCCGAAATCAGCTTATTGATTTGCATTCAGCCAAATCTAATATGACTGGTCAGAAAGATAAAATGACAGTTTTATATTCATATATTACAAGTACAGAATTTAGACATAGAGTAGAAGCAATTATTGAAGCATTTTCAAACATGCAAGGAGAAATCGAAAAAGAACGCAGATGGTTTTCACAAAAATGGTCTCGTGAAGAGAAAAATTTAAGAAATGTATTGGATAATACCCTTGGAATGCATGGCGATTTGCAAAGCATAATGGGCAAATCTATCGCTGAATTAAAATCAATGGAAGAATTGCCAGAACAAATTGATCAACCTACTGATGGAAAATTGTTCTAAAATAATATATGGATAAAGAACAAAATAGGTTAGAACTTGTATCTCGTTTTGTAATTTTTTTACCTATTGTAGTTGTTTTGTTAGCATTTGTTGCTAATTCTTCATCAAATAAAAAACAATCACTTGCAGAACAAATAACGCCAACTATTGTTACACAACAGTCGACTGTAAATAAAAAAGCAGCGGTTTCTAAAAAAATTGAGCTAAATCTAAACGGGCCATATCATTGTGTATATAAAGATAATTCAATCGATGCTGATATCTCCATAAAAAATAAAAATCTCTATGCAACTTATAAATCAAAAGATGTAACTACTACTATAGTTGTAAAAGGTGATTGTGCATATATGTGGAAACAAGGCAGTGTAACAGGGGAAAAAATGTGTGGTATTGGACAGTATATTTCTATGTTTGAGATGTTATCATCGTGGAACATTATGAGTTTTGATTCATTATCTTCTATGATTGGTGAAGCTCAACCTGGTATGTCTATTGATTCTTCAGTTATGTCAAATATTGCTGACAGTTGTAAAAAACAAGAAGTAGTTGATTCAATATTTACTGTTCCAACAAGTATAGTCTTTACTGATATGAAGTCTATTTCTCCAACGGGAATATAATTTTTACCAAAAAAAAAGCCTGGCTACGACCTACTTTCCCCGTTCTCCGATTTGGAGCGAGTATCATCGGCGCTAATCCGTTTCAATATCCAGTTCGGGATGAGATGGATTGGGACCAGATTGCTCAAATAACCAAGCTTTATGATTATATCTTATAGGTTCAATAGATGCAAGAGATTTTGTTATAATGAGTCCAATGGATATAGATATTACAAAACCATATAGTAACAGGGCTCATTCTTTTTTAGTGAAGCCAGATATTAGGTTTGAATCACAACATGAAGGTGAACAGGTAATTCTTGTTATCAGAAAACATTTAATTACACAATTGAACTGGATAATCAATACGGTGTTATTACTCGTTTTAGGTACATTTCTTAGTTTTGTTATCTTTCCACAGTTCTTATCTCCTAATTTAAACGGAGCTTTTTTTATTTTTTTACTTATTTTCACCTTTAGTTATTTTTGGCTTAATTATCTATTTTGGTATTTTACCGTAGGCATTGTGACAAATGAACGTATTCTAGACTTAGATTTCTTAAGTATTTTGTATAAAGAATTTACAGCAACAACAATTGATCAGATAAGTGATATTACAACAAAAATTGGTGGATTTGCAGGTTCCATTTTTGATTATGGTGATGTAGAAGTAAAAACAGAAGGATTTACACAGAATATTGAATTTCATGATGTACCAATGCCATCAGAAATTGTTAAGATATTAAATAACTTAATGCAAAATTATCAAAGACCAGAATAATCATGGAACAAATACTAGATCTTTTCTCAGTTTCAAACACAACAATTTTTGTTTTATTTGCAAAAGCATTTGCAGTCTTGTTTTCCTTTTTATACTTAGTGTATGCTGTAGTTATGACAAGACAAACGCAAGTGATGAATAAAACATTTCAAACAAGATATTCAGGACTTTTGTTATTTATTTCATCACTACAAATTCTTTTAGCTTTTGTCCTTATTTTTGTCTCAATTTTTTTAATCTAAACACATATGCTTGTTTCACAATCAGTTGGGTATAGTGGCTCACAATTGCAGACGGGCTTTGTTGGTTATTTACATGAAGGTTCATTCTTTGCTGCGCTTTCTATTGAAGAAGGAATTAATCCCCAAGTTGGAGAAACACTTCTTAGTAATTTAAAAAAAGAACTTAATACAGTTCAAATAACAAATCTTTCAACATTTGAATCACAAATTACCAATATCTTTCTTAAGTTAAATTTTCCAGCACATTTCAACTTATCTATTGGATATTTATATCATGATGTTTTATATATAAAAACCGTTGGAAAAGGCCAAATATATTTTAGACGAGGAAAAGAGTTTGATCTGTTGATGGATGGAGATAAAAGTGCTTCTGGTTATGTTCAAGAGTATGACATGGCAATTTTTACTGTCTCAAAAATTACAGAACTTGTAGGTACAGTTGAAGATATCAAAGCGTTTGTTGATCTT
Organism: uncultured Gammaproteobacteria bacterium; assembly: GCA_964435665.1. Lineage (GTDB taxonomy): Bacteria > Patescibacteriota > Microgenomatia > UBA1406 > GWC2-37-13 > MFZZ01. The sequence goes on from CAYSZW010000004.1 coordinate 4,255, forward strand.
AATCCACCAAAAGAAATTGCTGACAAAATGGTTAATGAAGGTTATGCCGAAGATGCTGTCGGTTTTTGTTCATTATTCGTTGAATTTTTGTCTCCCGAAGCAGCCGAATTACAACCTCCACCAGATGATGTTCAAATCATAACACCAGTTCAATCAGCAGTTGTTGCAAATGATACGTTTATTAAGCCACCTCAAACGCAAGAAACAGTTGAATCACAGGATGAAGGAACACATCCACCAGAACAGGTAGTTTCTCCAGTTTTTACACCACCAGTTCCACCACCTGGATCTGAAGTAGAATCCTTAATTCAACAACCAGAACAACCAATAGCTCCTCCTGTTACTCCGGTGATGCCATCCAACCAGACTATTCCAACTGTACCACCTCCTATTGAAAATCCATCAAAAGGTTTTTCTTTACCTTTTTTATCGAGCTTTCAATTTAGACAATCAAAAAAAATTTCATTAGTTGTAGTAGTTATCTTATTTGGTATTTTATTATGGAGTGTTGTATTTGGTTATCAAAGAAGAATGGCAGAAGAGCTACAAAAAAAAGTAGAAACTACAAAAGTACAGATAGAATCGAATCTAACTAAAGCAGAAGAGGAAGCATACTTAAATTTTGAAGGTTCTATAGCGTTGATTGAAGAATCAAAGGAATTAGTCAACGCACTTGAAGAAGAAGTGGGTGAATCTAAAAAAGAAGATATTGCAAAGATGAAATCTTCTATCGAAGCAGCAGAATCTCGTATAGTAAAACGTGACGAAAAAGAATCTGTTGAATTTTACGATTTAGGACTTGAAGCAGAAAATGCTCAAGGATCTAAATTGTATTTAGAAAATGACACTGTTGCGATGCTTGATACTGAAAATAATACCGTCTATGTGTTGTCTCTTGATAGTAAATCTATTGATAAATATACTTCAGCAGAAGTAGGTGGGGCAACACTTGTTGCAACATATGATGATTCTGTTTTTATTCTCAATCCAGAAAAAGGTGTGTATGAATTTACTACAACTACAAAAGTTAAACAAGTAATTGAAGCAGAAAACTGGGGGAATGTGGTGGACATGCAAATTTATAACGGCAATATTTATATTCTTGATAAAGAAAAAAATGATATCTATAAATATTTAGTTGCTGAAGGTGGCTATTCTGATAAAAATTCTTATTTTCCAGAAGGCCAAGAAGTTAATCTCAAAGATAGTGTAGCTATGACAATTGATTCTGCCTTGTATGTTGCAACTGAATCAGAAGTACAGAAATTTATAAGTGGAGGTGCAGATGCGTTTGCAACAAAATATCCAGAAAAAACCCCACAACTAGCAGGAATTTTTACAACGACAGATATTGAACAAGTGTATGTATGGGATACCACCTCAGGAATTATCTATGTATTAAATAAAGATGGTGAATATAATCGACAAGTTGCATCAAGTATTATTCGCAAAGCAAAAGGCATTTTTGTGTATGATGAAAATGCATATGTTTTTGATGGCGAAAAACTATACACTGTAGCATTAGACTGATATAATATGATACTTGTATGATAAAAGAAACTGATTCAATACTTGTTGAAAAACTAATTGCTCATGATGAACAAGCATTATTTAGTTTATATAAAACGTATAGCCTTCAACTTCATAATTTTATTTATAAAAAACTTCGTGATAAACAAATTGCAGAAGAATTAACACAAGATGTTTTTATTGAATTTGTAGAAAGCCTTCGAGATTTTAGATATCAATGCTCTTTAAAGACATTTTTATTCACAATTGCACGTAATAAATCTATTGATTATATCCGTCGTAAAAAGTTAAAACGTATTTTATTTTCAGCGTTACCAGCATTCGTAGTAGAAGGTTTAGCCTCAGTTGTAATGGATGATGACTTAGAAAAAAAGGAAGTTCAGCAAAAGATAGAATCAACACTTCAACAGTTACCGCATGAATACCAAATCATTTTACGACTAAAATATATGGAGGATAAATCAGTAGGATATATAGCAGAGAAATTATTAAAAACGTTTAAGTCAACAGAAAGTTTGTTATATAGAGCAAGACGTGCATTTATGAAAGCCTACGGAACCCTCTAGTTCCACAATGAATAATAAGTCATACAATAATCTTCAACACGAATTTAATAGGATATTTTCATTACCCCCAAATGATTTAGGTAATAAATGGCTCACTTATTTATATAAATTCTTTACACATCCATTAAAAAGAATGCCATTTATCTATATTTTGCCATTGTCTGTTCTTGTTGCTACATTATTATACGTTTTACTTGGACAACTGGTTGTAAAACTAGTGTCTGTACTTCAATATGGATTTTAAACAATTACTATTTAGTTTTGTAGCGTCAATTTTTTTAGTAATTCAAAGAATCATTTTACTTGCTATTTCACCCTATAAAACAATGAGAAAAATAAGTGAGGAAACAGATTATCTTCAGATTGTCATTATTTTTGGCATTATCCTTGTTTATTTTTTTTCGGCAAATATTTTTAGACCTTATGATTATGAACCAGGTATTTTATTTCTTTTAACAATATTTCATTATGGTGCAACAGTTCTTTTTTTCTATATGGCAGCCAGTATTATGCAGAAGGAACGAGAGTTTACATTTCAATCATTTTTATTTACTTTTGCTTATGCATTAATTCCAACAATTATTTGGTTTTCTATTAATTCATGGCTCTATATGATACTTCCACCTCCTCGTACGTTTTCCTTGATGGGAACATCTTTTAGTATTGTATTTGTTGCATTTTCCATAGCTATGCTTTCTTGGAAAATAATTTTAGAATACTTAGCGATACGATTTTCAACCAAGTTTTCTTTTTTTTCTATAGTGTATTCAATTTTATTGTATTTGGTTGCAGTTATTCCATATTCATTATTTATGTATTCATTACGATTTTTTAGAATTCCTTTTCTATAAGGAAATGATTTTATATATGAATACGACTACTAATACTATGAACTTACGCATATTTGATACGCATGAAAAAAGAAGAAAAGCCATTGAAGAAGAAAAAAGTATTTCTTTAAACTCAATTGGTGAAACATTTGTAGATTCGGTTGAAAAAGTCCATTGCGAAAATCTTATTGGAGCAGTCACATTACCACTTGGAGTAGCAGGCCCAATAGAAATAAAAGGAAAATATATAACAGGTAGTTACATTATCCCACTTGCAACAACAGAAGGAGCTCTTGTTGCCTCTGTAAGCCGTGGTTGTAAGGTTATTACACAAAGTGGTGGTGCAATGATTCATATAGAACATGTGGGCACAACAAGAGGTGCTCTATTTGAAGTGAATAATATTAACGAAGGAGCTCGTTTTAGAGATTGGTTGCAAGATAATCATAATGCGTTATCAAAACAAGCAGAATCTACTTCTTCACATTTAAAACTTATTAAAATCGATAGCACACAAATTGGTAAAAATGTATATGTTCGTTTTTATTATGATACACATGATGCAATGGGAATGAATATGGTAACTCTTGCGACAGATATATTGTGTCAATTTATTAAAAAAGAAAAAAATATTGAATGTCTAGCGGTTGCGGGTAATTATGATATTGATAAAAAACCTGCATGGTTAAATTTTATTTCAGGTCGAGGCAGAAAAGGATGGGCAGAAGTTGTTATACCAAAACAAATTATTGCTGAAGTACTAAAAACTACTTCAGAAGAAATATATCAACTTGTTATAAAAAAATGTTGGGGAGGGTCAATGATGGCTGGGTCTTTAGGTTTTAATGCTCATTTTGCAAATATTGCAGCAGCTTTTTTTGCAGCAACAGGACAAGATTTAGCACATGTTGTTGAAGCCTCACAAGGCGTAACAAGTGCCGAAGTATTAGAAAATGGAGATCTTTATTTTTCAGTATACCTGCCCGATATTATGTTAGGAACAGTTGGTGGAGGAACAAAATTAAAAACACAAACAGAAGCACGCAGTATAATAGGTGTTCAAAAAGTTGAAGAATTAGCAGAAGTATTTGTTGCAGCAATTCTTGCAGGTGAACTTTCATTATTAGCTTCACTCGCAACAAATACGTTGGCATGTGCTCATAAAACATTAGGAAGATAATTATGGTAGGAATAGTTTCATACGGATATTACATTCCAAAATACAGAATAAAGCTAAATGATATCGCAGAAGCCTGGGACAAATGTGGCGAAAAAGTAGAAAAATCGCTCAAGATTCAAGAAAAGGCAGTTGCAGGTATTGATGAAGACATTCTTACTATGGCTTTTGAAGCATCCTCTATGGCTTTTGATAATCAAGATTCTATAAAAAAAGATATTGGTGCTGTTTTTATTGGCTCAGAAACATTTCCTTATGCAGTAAAACCAGTTTCTACTTCGTTGGCGGAATGGCTTCAACTAGGTAATAATTATTTAGCGTATGATACGCAGTTTGCCTGTAAAGCTGGAACAGGTGCATTAGCTTCCGCTCATGCGCTTGTAAAATCAGAAGATGTTAAATATGCATTAGTCTGTGCCTCAGATAAGGCAAATGCTCGTCCACAAGATGCTCTTGAGTATTCTGCTGGTTCTGGAGCAAATGCATGGATTGTTGGACGTGAGAACGTTGCTCTAGAAATTATAGATTGGTCTTCGTATTCATCAGATACTCCAGATTTTTGGAGACGTGCAAAAGCAGATTATCCATCTCATGCTGGAAGATTTACCGGTGGACCTGCATATTTTACCCATATTCTTGGTTCTTCAAAATTATTATTAGAAAAACAGAACATGAAGCCTGAAGATTTTAAATATGCTGTTTTTCATATGCCAAATGGTAGTTTTCCATTAAAAGTAGGCAAAATGCTTGGCTTTACAACAGAACAAATTGAACCTTCATATATTGTTCCAAAATTAGGGAATTCATACTCAGCTTCTGCATTAATGGGTCTTGTTTCTACTCTTGAACAAGCTAATCCTGGCGATTTAATTTATTTTGCATCATACGGATCTGGTGCAGGATCAGATGCGTTTATTTTTAGAGCAACAGAACAAATAAAAAATATTCAAAAAAGTTTTAAAAAACAGATAGAACATAAAACATATATTAACTATGCAAAATATTTGCATTTTATGAATAGTATTTCAATGTAAATTATGAATTCAATAATTGGTTATTATTCCACAAAATTCGGTGAACTCTGGAACTTTAGTCTTGATGATCTAATTAAAGATGCAATGCAAGGAGTTCTAGCTAAAACAAATCTTGAGAAAAATCAGATTGACGCTATCTTTTTTGGTAATATGTTAGGGGGTATTGTCGAAGAAAATCTGTTACTGTCAGCACATATTGCTGAGCAACTTGGAGTGAATATCCCTATTTATAGAGTTGAAGGTGCTTGTGCTTCTGGTGGTTTAGCTTTTCAAATGGCTAATGATTATTTAAAAGCTCACCCTAATTCTACAGTTCTTGTGCTTGGTGCAGAAAAAATGACTGATATTGGAGCAGAAGAAGTAACAAAAGCATTAGCTTCTGCAGCAGGTGAAGATGAACAATCTGTTGGGCTTACATTTCCTGGTGTGTATGCAATGATAGCTCAACTGTATTTAAAAAAATATAATTACACTGAAGAACATTTAGCAAATGTAACAGTTAAAAATCATGCGCATGGTGTTTTAAATGAAAATGCACACTTTAGAAGATTGGTAACTGTTGATAATGTACTAGAAAGTTCTTATGTTGCCTTTCCACTCAAAGTGTTAGATAGTTCTCCAATCTCAGATGGAGCAGCAGCATTGGTACTAAGTAATAACACACAGCTTATAAAAAATGCACAAACTGTACAAGTCTTATCTTCAGAAGTTGCAACAGATTGTGTTTCTATAGCAAAAAGAGAAAAACTAGATGAATTAAAAGCAACAAAAATTGCCGGTGAAAAAGCATTTAAAACAGCTGGAATAACACGAGAAGATATTCGTGTTATGGAAGTTCATGACTGTTTTTCTATTGCAGAATTACTTGCAATTGAAGATTTAGGATTTTGGAAAAAAGGCGAGGGCGGAGCCCGAGCAAAAGAAATGTCTACTCAACTTAATTCTGGAAGTAATTTAATTGTAAACACTTCCGGTGGATTAAAAGCGGCTGGTCATCCTGTTGGCGGTACAGGTATAAAACAATTAGGAGAAATTTATTTACAACTTACAGAACAGGCTGGAGAAAGACAAGTAAAAAATGTAAATTATGGATTAGCACACAATGTAGGTGGTAGTGGTGGCATCGCAGTCGTCAGTATTTTAGGAAGATCTTCTTTATGAAAAGTGCAGTAACTATTTGGAGAAAACAAAAAAAAGATAAGTTAGCTCTTGGAAAAAAAGGGAAGATTCTTACATGGACAACAATTAATGTTGCACCGCCAAAATTTGCATCATTTACACCGTATTCAGTTGTACTTGTCGAACTTGAAAATAAAGAAAAAGTATATGGTCAACTAGTAGATTTTGATGAAAAGGATTTAGAAATTGGAACTGAAGTAATTTCTATTTTAAGAAGAGCTGGATCTGTACATAAAGAAGATATCATTGAGTATAGTGTTAAATTTAAGCCACTTTAATATGTCAAAAATTTCATATTCAGCTCCAGGAAAGGTTATTTTATCAGGCGAGCACTCTGTAGTGTATGGAAAACCTGCTTTTGTAACGGCAATAGATCTTCGTTTGACAGTTTCAATTGAAGATGGAGAAAAAGGTGAAAAACATCAAGCCATTGAACATATTGAAGAACTTGTTTTATCTTATTTGAGAAAGGAACAATCTGTTTCAAAAAAATCTTTTTCTTGGGATATTTCGTCTGATATTTTAATAGGTCGAGGTATGGGTTCATCTGCTGCTTTTTGTGTAGCAACAGTCGCTGCTCTTCTTCATTTTTATACAGGAAAAGAACATGATAAACAAATAATTAATTCTTTAGCTTATCAAGCTGAGAAATTTTTTCATGGCATGCCATCTGGTGTAGATGTAAGTGCTTCATGTTTTGGTGGACTTATTTTTTATAGAAAAGAATTTGAATTTTTAAAACATATTTCCTCGCTTAATTTTAAAATTCCTACTCAGTTTCAAGATCATTTACTTTTAGTTGATAGTGGCAAACCTTCCGAAACAACGGCAGAAATGGTCAAAGCAGTGGGTAAAAGATATAACGAAATACCAAAAGAAATGGAACAAACTATTATGCAGATTGAAAAAATTACAAAAAGAATGGTAGTTAGTATTATGAAGGAAGATCTTAATATGTTCGCTGAATCTATAAAAGATAATCAAACATATTTAGAAGATTTTGGCATTGTTTCAAAAAATACTAAACAATTATTATCAGAATTATCTACATATGGAGTTGGAAAAGTTACTGGTGCTGGAGGTTTGAATGAAGGATCTGGAATGATTTTGTTTTTAGCAGAAGATATAAAGAAAGCAATACATTATCTTAAAGAAAAAAATATTGAATTTGTACCTTTTAAACAAGACTTTGAAGGGGTTAAATTAATTTAAATACAAGAATAGGTTTTTGATGCAGAGTCGTAAATGCATTGTTTGCCAGTTGCGCAAGGACCAGATGCACCACAAGACTGTGGTGTATCATTTATAGACGGAATTTTAAATCGTAAGTCCCCATTTTCATCCCGTTCCACAAATCCAACGATATCAACAGCTACTAAGTTAAATATAGAAAAAGCAACAATAACTAAAATTAGACCAATAACAGCATTTGTCATTCGAGATTGAGCTTTAGCAATATTATCAGAATCACCACCTGAGGTAATCCATTCAAATGCCCCCCAAAGTAGGTATATAAGAACAACGATTGCTGCAATTACAAAGAAAACTTGTATTCCAACAGCGGCTAGTCTACTTAAACCACCTACAGGGTCAGCAATTGCAGGATTAGGTGGATTAATTGGTGAGCCAAATATGTCCTGATTAGTTGCAGCCATTAATGAAAATGCTTTTTCTAACATAGTTAAATTGGAATTGAAATTCCTAATACATAACCAACAATTTTTATAATAACATATGCACCTAAAACCAATACTATTCCAAGAACAGCATACGTTCCAATATTTCTGGCTTGAGTTACCTGATCTTGGTCAGAACCCGCAGTTAGCCATTTATAAGCCATTAACAGTAACATGCCACCAAACAATAATGCAGCACCTGTCATCAGTAAAGGGGTAATGAGTCCGGTTAGATTGCTAATATTGCCAAAGCGAGCAGCAGGAAATGTTGTTGGGTTAATATATGGTGTAGGAGTATTTGGAATTTGTCCAAGTAAAAAGAATAGGTTCATGCTAGAAATGAGTGTATAATAAATCAAAATTAATTGCAATGATATGATAAAACACATAGCTTTAATACCAGACGGAAATAGAAGATGGGCAACAGAAAAAGGAATGCCTTCTGTGCAAGGTCACCGACATGCAGTAGAAAAAATATTGCCTCAGCTATACGACACATTACTAGAACTAGGTATTCCATACTGTACTTTTTGGGCAATGTCTCCCGATAATTTTAAAAAGCGTAGCAGTTTTGAAGTAAACAATTTATTTGGTTTATTATTCCATTTTTTTGAAGCTCAACTAAAAGATTTTAAAGAGAAAAATATTAGAGTTAAAATTATCGGTAACCTAGATGAATTACCACAAAAAGTACGTGAACATTTGCAAAAAGCAATGGATGAGACTAAAGATAATACAAGAATGACTTTTATTATTGCTATGAATTATGGTGGTCGAGATGAAATTATTCGCGGAATACAAAAATTAGTACACTCAGATATTAAAAAAGAAGATATCACTTCTGAATCACTAACTTCTTTACTGGATACAGCAGATATTCCTGATCCAGATATTATTATTCGAACTGGCGGAGAACAACGTACTTCAGGATTTTTATTATGGCAATCTGAATATGCAGAATATTTTTTCTTAGATAAATTTTTTCCAGATTTTACTCCTGAAGATCTTAAAAACTGCATTAATCAGTACGAACAAAGGCAAAGAAGATTTGGTAAATAATTCCCGCAATATTTTCAAGAATCATACTATAATAGTGATTGTATGTTTAGTCCACAGTTTCAAATTTCTAATAGAATTCTTAATAATATCTCCAAAATAGAAGCTGTTGAAGAAGTTATACGCCATGCACCTATACTTCCGTTATGGGAAAAAGAGTTTAGAGAAGATGCAATTGTCCGATCGGTATATCATGGTACTCATATTGAAGGAAATATGCTTCAAAAAGATGAAGCTTTAAATGTTCTTAAAGGTAAAGATGTTATGGCGCGAGCACGCGATATTCAGGAAGTAATTAATTACAGAAAAGTAATTGATTTTATTGATCAAGAAGCAAAAGAGCAACATCAACAAATGACAGAAGAACTTATCCAAAAAATTCATGGCCTTGTAGTTGATAAAATTCTTCCGCCAGAACAAGCTGGTCAGTATCGTACAAAACAAGTAGTTATTAAAAATTCTCAAAATGGTGAAGTAACATTTAAACCACCAATTCCTGTAGAAGTTCCATATCTTATGAAAGAGTTTGTTCATTGGATAAATAGAACAACTAAAGATGATATACATCCTATTTTAAAAGCAGGTATTGCACATCATGAATTTGTCCGTATCCATCCATTTGTTGACGGAAACGGCCGAGTAGGAAGATCTATTACGACATTATTATTACAAATGGGTGGCTTTGATATACGTCGATTTTTTTCTTTAGAAGAATATTATGATAAAGATGCACTTATGTATTATGAAAGTCTTCAAAAAGCAACCAATGGGGATATGACTGCATGGTTGGAGTATTTTACATATGGAGCGGCTGTAGAATTTGAAAAAATTAAAGATAAAATATTACGACTTTCAAAAGATGCTAAACTAAAAGAAAAATTTGGTGGGAAACAAATATTTTTAACAGAACGCCAAGTAAAAATTATTGAATATATTCAAGAAATTGGCTACCTACAAAATCAGGCATTTGGCAGTATTTTTCCAGATTTATCTGAAGATTCAATTCTTCGTGATATTAAAGATTTAATAGAGAAAGATTTAATTAAAAAAGTGGGTAAAACAAAAGCTGCACGTTATGTATTAACAGGATAATTATGCAATTTAAAGAACTCGCAACATATATACAAAAAATTGAACAAACTTCTTCCAGAAATGATATTACAAAATTTCTTGCAGATTTATTTGGGGCCTTGTCACCGAAAGAATTACATTATGCGATTTATTTAATTCAAGGAAATGTTTCACCTAAATTTAATGTCATAAATTTTGGAATGGCAGAAAAAATGGTTATTCGAGCTGTTGCCTCTGCTTCCCAGACTGACATTGAAAAAGTTACAGCAGAATTTAAAAAGATTGGAGATATCGGTGAAGTAACAGAAAAAATTAAATTGCATCAACCTTCTTTAACAGAAAAAGATGTCAGTATTGTAGAAGCATTTGATCGACTTTTAGAAATTGCTCAAGCTGGTGGAGATGGATCTCAGGATAAAAAAATTCAACTTCTTGCAGCACTTGTAAATGAACTAGATGCACTATCTGCACGTTATATTGTGCGTATTCCACTTGGTGTTTTACGTTTAGGATTTTCAGATATGACAATTCTTGACTCTTTATCCTGGATGAAAACTGGAGATAAATCACTTCGACCTTCTTTACAAAAAGCATATCAAGTTAGACCAGATTTGGGGTTAATTGGAGCATTAGTAAAGCAAAAAGATATAAAAGAAGTAGAAAAAATTGAGCCAGAAGTATTTACACCAATCATTATGATGCGCGCAGAACGATTATCTTCTGGTGCAGAAATTATTGATCAAATTGGCAAATGTGCTATTGAACCAAAGTTTGATGGATTTAGATTACAAGTGCATAAAAAAGGTAAAGAAGTAAAACTTTTCACAAGAGGTTTAGAAGATGCAACGTTTATGTATCCTGATATTGTTGAAGGAATTCAAAAAGAAATTCATGCAAAAGATGTAATTTTGGAAGGAGAAGCAATTGGTTTTGATCCACAATCTGAAAGCTTTTTGCCTTTTCAAGAAACAGTTCAAAGAAAAAGAAAATATGGAATTGACGAAAAAGCAAAAGAAATACCTCTTAAATTATTTGCCTTCGAATTGCTCTATGCAGATGGTAAAAGTTACATCGATAGTGCTTTTGTAGACCGTAGAAAAGCCCTAGAGCATAGTGTTGACAATAAAAAAAATGTAGTAGAGGATACTATTATTATTGCTCATAATGAAATTGTTGAAGATCCAAAGAAAGTAGAACTTATTTTTGAAGATAATATTACAAAAGGTTTAGAAGGAATTATTGCTAAAAAATTAGATGGAACATATCAGCCAGGTGCGCGAGGTTGGAATTGGATTAAATTTAAACGTAGTTATTCTTCAAAAATAGAAGATACTATTGATTGTTTAGTTATGGGTTATGATTATGGTAAAGGAAAACGGGCAGGTTTTGGAATCGGTGCATTTTTAGTTGGTGTGTATGATGCAAAAGAAGATAAATATCTTACAGTCGCCAAAATTGGAACAGGACTAAAAGATCAAGATTGGATTGATTTAAAAGCAAAAGCAAAAAAAATTACAGTAGATAAAGTTCCTAATAATTATGAAATAGATAAGCTTATGGAATGTGATGTGTGGGTTACACCAGAAGTTGTTGTAGAAATAAAAGCGGATGAAATTACAAGATCTCCAGTACATACTGCAGGACGTGTTATGAAACCAACAAAATCTGGTAATGCTATGGAGGTGGAAGTTGCAGGTTTTGCGCTTCGATTCCCTCGATTAGTTCGATTTAGAGAAGATAAAACTCCACAAGATGCAACATCGGTTACGGAGGTAAGCAAAATGTTTAAGTCACAACGTGTATGATACCCAGAATTAAAGGATTAGGTTTGAATGTAGATCTAAATCATTTTGATGATTCTTCTATAAAAAAAATAATTAAATCATTAAAAAAACTGCAGGTAAACTGGGTTCGTATAGAAATTGATTATTTTAAATATCAAGATCCAAAAAAAATAGGTCATCTCCTTATTTTTTTTAAAGCTTGTCACAAAGAGCAAATTGTAGTGGTCGGTTTATTTTCACAATTTGTACCTGGCAATATTAAGAACGTTTTATTTTCTCATCATTCAAATATCTCTGTTTTAGAATACTTAGATAATTATTTATTTTTTGTTGAACAGATTGTTAAGCAATGTAAAAAATATGTATTTTATTGGGAAATTTGGAATGAACAAAATTCAAAACGTTTCTGGATTAAAAGACCAAATGCAAAAGAATATGTAACGTTTTTACAAAAAATGAGTGAATTAATTCAAACCATTTCCCCATCAAGTGAAATTATTTTTGGTGGTATTGTGGGTAATGATGTTACTCCAATTGTATTTTTGCCAAATCAGTTTACACAATATGTCAACTTTATAGAAGAATCCATATCTCATGGAGCAAATGATCATGTTCATCATTATGGTTTTCATCCGTATGTATTAGATTGTTATATTTCTTTTAAAAATAAAGATCAATTGTTACAGCTTCTTAAAAAGAGAATTTACGAAACAAGACAAAAGTATCCTCAATATTCATTAATAATCACTGAGTTTGGCATAAGTGCAATGCTTCAATTAAATATAAGGGAAGAAGATATTGCGTATATCTATAAAAATCTACTTGAATTCCTTTACGATTTAGAAATACCGTTGTGTATCTATACATTAATCGATCTAGATGATAAACACTTTTTTACATTTAATCCAGAAAGAGGATTTGGATTGCTGACAGAGTTATTAGAAGAGAAAAAAATGTTTACTCATTTATTAAATTCTTTAGTATCTTTGCCAAATCAACAGATTCTGTTAGATGTTTAAGTCTATGATCTGCAAGCATTCGTATAGCACGCACTAAATATTCTCCAAAAAAAGATTCAGGATGTTGTTTTAATCTTCTTGCTGATATAGGAACAATAAGATCTGGATCAAATCCAATTAATGTGGGAATAGGTATATGAATAGAAATATCAAAATCTTCATGTACCTTTTTGTCGTCAAGACAAATTTCATCTTTAATACTATTCCACATTTTTTTGGAAATAGCATAATTTGGACCGAATAAAAAGTTTTGGTGAAACATTAATTTAAGAGTTTTTGATAAAAAGTTTGAAAAAACAGTACTACTTGCAGGTAAATCATAAAAAGAAACAGGGCCAGATAAAGCTTCAATTTTGTTTTCTTTAAAATTTTCTTTTATTTTTTTAACCCAGTCTTTTGGTACCTGAGTATCTGCATCTGTTTTGACTAGAATGTCACCCATAGCTTCGTTAAATCCTCTATTTCTTGCTGGAATCATTCCTTGTTGAGTCTCATTAACTAAAGTTACAGGAAATTCTTTAATAATTTCTACAGTTTTGTCTGTGGAATTATTATTAACTACGATAACTTCATCTGCGGGTTCTATTTGGTCTGTAATATGCTTAAGGCATTCTCTAATATATTTTTCTTCATTATAAGCAGGAATAATTATTGAAATTTTCATGCTTATATTGTAACAAATATTAAAAATAGGTAAGGAATGAACTACTCTTAGTTATCCACAATATATGTAAGAGAAAGATAATACTGTCCTGATGCTATTATTTCCCATTATATTTCTATAGGATATGAGAAAAATATTCACCAATTTATTATAGGACTTGACGTCTAAAATACACTGTTTTAACATAAAAATATGAATTTAAGATATATTTCAAAATATGAAGAATCAAAGAAGGAAAAGCTTATTAAAGATAAGCAATCTGACATGAAGTCTTTTGCTAAAAAAGAATTATTTACACTAACAGAAAAACATTTAACAATACCAATTTTTATAATGAAGCTATAAAAAAGAGCATCACTACCGCTCGTATAAAGGGGACGACGTGTAGTAATGCTCTTTTTTTCGTCTTTCTTTTTTCAAATAAAAAAACGATACTTTAAACAATATCACAAATAAAAATTCTTGTCAATACATATCGCTATTTTACTCTGTATAGAGCCCCAAAGCCATTTGAAGATTCAAACACCTTTATACCTATCTGTTCAAATTTTTCTTCATTAAGTTTAGTATATTTTTCGCGTTCTAAATTAGATATTACAACATATTCTATGTGGTATTTTTTAATAATTCTTCGTGTTTCTTGGATATCTGTAGATTCATATACTGCAACAATTTCAGGAATACGATTTCCGACGATTTCAGGGGTTCCACGCCATAACCATTCATGTACCCACCACCCAGCAACAGTAGGAATGCCTGTGTAGGCAGAAATACGGTTGTAGTCTGTATAAGAATCACCTTGTGCTTCTAAAATTACTGGTTGGTGTGGAATATTTTTTTCAATATAATCAACAAGTTCTTTGTCTTGAGGATATTGAGCAGCCATCCATACAGATCCATCTAGTTGTGGAGGCTGTTCAGTAATCGATTTAGCTGGATAATAGGATGGAAAAGCTAAAAATGGATATATAAATACAAGTAAGAATAAAAGTGCATAAATTCCTTTTAGTATAAATTTTTTTCGTGAATTCCATAAACTAATACGATACAGAACCAATGCTGAAGAAATACTCATAATAATAAAAGCTTGATATCCCATCTTGAACATTGTATTAGCTCTAAAATGGGCAGGATAAATATCTTTAATGTAAAAAAATTCAGGAATTAATATCAGAAATGTGCCAAAAGCGAAAGAGATAAGAATCCAATAATCGAGTGTTGAGAAAAGATTTTTATTATGTTTATGTTCTTTGCTAGAAAAAAATACAAATATGCCATAAAGTAAGAAAGAAAGCCAGAAAAAGCCCCAAAGTATAAATAGCATCCATGGTTGAGACAACTGGCAGTTTCCTTTTTCAAACATAAAAGGACCCAGTTTTTGTATAGCAACTAAAAATGAAGGACTACAATTTACCCCTATTCCCGAAACAAATGGGGCAAAAAAAGCTGAGAACGGTAAAGAAAATAAAATAAAGGACCCTCCCAAAAGTACAGTTAAAATAAAAAATTGTAAAGAGATTCTATATATAGCAAAGAATATAAGCATGGCCATAAGTACATAAATAGGACCATCAAATGCATTAGTCATGTAATGTATTGCTATAAAGAATCCTAAAAATATAGGGAAGAGTATTTCATAGAGTGATAATTCTTTAGGAAACCAATTTAAATTAATTTTTTTGATTATGGTTGGACGATGCTTTTTTATAAATGTTAAGAACGAATCTTTAGGTTTAAACTCTTTTATGGAAAGTTGAGTTAAAAACACAAATAGTAAGGCAATTGTTAGTAGTACAAAAGGAATATCAAAAACATGTCCATGTAAATCTGCAACAACATATGAATAAGATGGGAATTCATGAATAGTAAATGGAATAAATCGTGTTGCATTTGGATACCAATAAGCGGAATTTTGAAGTAAAGCTTCTAGAAAAGGTTTACCAGTGGCAGCCATTGTCTCTCTAATTTGATCTCCTGACTGAAAGATTTGCCAGAATGGAACAGGGCTTTCGTTAGGATAACCTTTCGTAAAAATATAAATTGTGTGTAAATTACCGGCTAAATTTACTAAGAAACTTCCTATTAATCCTAAAAGAATCATAAATAATGGATTAAGATACTTTTTAACAATATATTTTTGTGTTACATACACAGCGTTCATTGTTAATGAAAAAGCAAGTGTAATTCCTTGGCCAAAAATGGTAGCAAGCACTAAGTTATAGCCAATGTAGGGTGAAATTCCAGATAATTTAGTTAAAAAAGTTCCAGTTAAATGACCAAAGTAATAATAATTAATTGGATAGCCATTTGGCATGTTTTGATCTGCTGAATACCACATGTCTAATGGTGGAAAATATTCAGAACGATTTATAGACTGCATAAATCCAAAATCCATAAATTTTTCTAACCCACGGATCGAAGGTTCTTGTCCACGCATGTAAACCAAAAACAGAAAAGCTACAAAAAAGAGAAGTTCTTCAGCAATAAGAAGTACATATTGTTCTGGTGTTAATTTTTTTAATCCTTTGAGTTCTTTACCAAAAAATTTATAAAAAATGAATCCGGAAAATACCAATAAAAAAAATAGTGCTTCTCTACTAAATGGCACAATATGCAGAAGTCCTAGGATGTAAATAGTGTAGCTAGCAAGCACAATTGCAAGAGTCTTTGCAAATGGATACCCTTTATCTACAAACATACTAAAAACTCTTGCTGTTAAAGGAAAAAATAAGATTCCTAGAGCAAAAAGATATAAATACCAGGTTAAGCTTGTAGTAAACCACTCCATATCCATACAAAGATACTATGATTATATTGCAAATTCAAGCTATTTTTGATAATATCACGAATAATAGAATAGGAACTTTCATTATGATGGATTCAAAATATACACCCAAGCTATATCAGGAGAAATTATATTCTTTCTGGGAACAGAATAATTACTTCAAAGCAAAAATAAGTAGCGATAAAAAACCTTTTTCAATTATCCTTCCGCCACCAAATGCTAATGGAAATTTACATTTAGGTCATGCAATGTTTGTGTATGAAGATGTCATGATTCGTTATCACAAAATGATGGGTTATGAAACATTTTGGGTATTAGGATTAGATCACGCAGGAATAGAAACACAATTTGTATACGAAAAACATTTAAAAAAACAAGGTAAAAGTCGTTTCGATTTTTCGCGTGAAGAACTATTTAAAAATATCTGGGATTTTGTAATGGAAAATAAAGGAACAATAAAAGGCCAAATGCGCCAACTTGGTTTTGCACTTGATTGGAGTAATGAAAAATTCACAATGGATGAAGATATTGTACAAACAGTTTATGACACATTTGAACATTTATTTCATGATGGATTAGTCTATAGAGATTTTAAATTGGTAAATTACTGTACTTCTTGTGGCACTTCATTTTCCGATTTAGAAGTAAATGATAAAGAAACAGAAGGATTACTGTACCACATCAAATTTCCAGTAAAAGGTGGTGGTTCTATAACTATTGCAACAACTCGTCCAGAAACATATGTTGGTGATGTTGCAGTAATGGTTCATCCTAAAGATAAAAGATATAAAGATATGATTGGAAAAACAGTAGTACTTCCACTTACTAATCGAGAGATCCCAATTATTGCAGATGATTATGTAGATCCAAAATTTGGTACAGGTGCAGTAAAAGTTACTCCATATCATGATTTTAATGATTTTGAAGTAGGGAAAAGACATAAGCTTTCTTATCCTCCAGTAATTGGTTTTGATGGCAAAATGCAAAATACAGAAATAACAGAACTTGATGGTATGTATGTAACTAAAGCACGCAACTATTTAGTTGAAAGACTTACCGCTGAAGGCTTTTTAGAAAAAACGGAACCACATCATATGGTGTTAAAGGTATGTTATCGCTGTGGCACTACACTTCAACCGTTACCAAAAGAACAATGGTTTATTAATGTTAAGTCGTTAGCTAAAAATGCAGTAGATCTTGTGGAAAAAGATAGTATTAAAGTGTTTCCAAAACGATTTAAAAAACAACTAACAACAATTTTAGAAAATTTTATTGATTGGAATATTTCACGACAAATTGTATGGGGAATTCGGATTCCAGCATATAAATGTATTACAAAAGGTGAATGGTTTGTTTCAAAAGAAACACCAAAAGAATGTCAGATTTGTCATTCATGTACCTTTGTTCAAGATGAAGATACGTTTGATACCTGGTTTTCTTCTGCTCAATGGCCATTTGCAACTCTTAAGTCTGTAGGAAAAGAGTACTTTGATTACTACTATCCAACAACAGTTATGGAAACAGGATATGACATTCTACGTGCATGGGTAGCACGTATGATAATGATCGGATATTTTGAAACCAAACAAGTGCCATTTAACAATGTATTTCTTCATGGCATGGTTCGAGACAAACATGGTCAAAAAATGAGTAAGAGTAAAGGAAATGTAATAGATCCGTTACTTATGGTAGATCAATATGGTGCGGATGCTTTACGTGCTTCACTTGTGTTTGGAACAAAAGAAGGTGGAGATGTCGTACTTTCTGAAGATAAGATTATCGGAATGCGTAATTTTGGCAATAAAATTTGGAATATTGGCAGATTTATTGAAATGAATATGCAGGTTGAAAAATCACAAGAAAAGTTGTCAGAAAATTCAAAAAAAGAAATAAAACAATTAGAAAAAGAGTTTGTACAGCTCGAAAAAGCTTATCATCGTCATTTTGAAAAACATGAATTTGCAAAAGCTTTTGACGAAACTTATGAATTTTTATGGCATAGATTTGCCGATTATTATATAGAGCAGTTGAAAGAAGAGATGAAAAATGGTAGTATGGAGACTTCCGAAAAACTTAAAGGAATCTATTTGCAGACCCTTAAGATGCTCCATCCATATATGCCATTTGTTACAGAAGCAGTATGGCAGAGTTTTTTTGGAGAAAAAACATCTATACTGGATACAAGATTTGGAGAAAAATTTTAATATTATTAATCATTTATTACCCTTATGTCAAAACGAACATATCAACCTAAAGCTGATAAAAGTAAAAAGAAACACGGTTTTCTTGTACGAATGGCTACTAAAAAAGGTCAAGACGTCATCAAAAGAAGAAGAGCTAAAGGCAGAACAAAATTAGCTAAATAATTACCAATTCATATAAAATACTGTGTTTGAACTATTTCATGTAATTTTTGTAGAACCCATACTAAATATTTTAGTTGCTTTCTATAAACTATTTCTTACCATTGGGCTCCCTGGAGCATTCGGTTTTTCTATTGTTGCAATCACAGTTCTTGTACGAATTGTTCTTCATCCTTTTTTTAAACAACAAATGGATACTGCAAAAAAAATGCAGGATATTAAACCAAAGTTAGATAAACTTTCAAAAAAATATAAAGAAGATCCAAAAATGCTTCAACAAGAACAAATGAAAGCATATCAAGAAGCAGGTATTAATCCAGCTGCTGGTTGTCTATTTGCTATTATTCAGATTCCAATTTTCCTTAGTTTGTATCAAACACTTCAACTTTTTTTAAAGGAAGATGTCAATGGTGAAATCGTAAAACAAATTAATGGAGATCTATATTTCAATTTTCTTCATATTAATTCAATTGATCCTAATTTTTTTGGTATTAATTTAGCTCATACTCCAAGCAGTGCAGGACATTGGATTTTCTTTAGTATTCCTGTTATAACGGCAATACTTCAGTATTTACAAACAAAAATTACATTACCTTCTATGCAACCATCAGCTCCTGCAGAAAAAGATGGTGAAAAGAAAGAAGGCGGTACAGCAGAAGAATTCCAAAAAGCAATGAATACACAAATGAAGTATTTCTTCCCAATTATGATTGGATACTTCTCTTATACATTACCAATGGGATTATCAATTTATTGGAATATCTTTTCATTATTTAGTATTTTGCAACATTTTCATATTAACCGTGATAAAAAAACAGTTGAATTAATAGATGCTACAGGTGAAAATGTACTAGAACCAGAATCTGTGGAGATGCCAAAAGAACCTAAATCAAAGAAAAAGAAAAAATAATTACATTCTTTTAACAATTAAAAATTATAATTTGAATATATATGGATAAAGTAGAAATAATAAAAACAAATACTCAAGAACTTGTGAGTAAGATGGTAAATGCTGCAGAAATAGAAGTTACCCAAGAAGGTGAAATGTTTCACATCAATATTAAGGTAGATGAAGAAGCACCAACAGTTATTGGTCGACATGGAGAAACAATTCGTGCTTTACAGAAAATTCTTGAAGTCATTATTTTTAAACAAACAAACGAAAAAATTGATCTTCTTATTAATGTAAACGATTATCGAGAAAAACAGATGAGTCGTTTGCAATATATTGCTTCAGAAGCAGCTAAAAAAGTTCAGGAAAGACAATCTGCAACATACTTACGTGGATTTTCATCATATGAAAGACGCGTAATGCATGAATACATAGCAGAAAACTTTACAGATCTTTCAAGTTTTTCTATTGGAGAAGGTCGTGATCGAAGACTTGTCGTTGATTTAAAATCAAATCAATCTGAACGACCAGCAGAAGAACACGAACAACCAGAAACAACCGAAGAAGATGAAGTATAATAAACCGTATGTCACGTTTGTTATCTTTAATTTTTTTACTATTACTTCCCGTCATATTCCTTTTTGACTTACTTGTTTTCTTTGGTACAAAAATGAATATAACCTGTTTAACGTGCGAGTTGCCTAACTATTTTAGAACGTCATCTTTATCTTTTGTGGTATTAAGCCAGAGTTTTGAGACGTTTTTAAAAAGAAAGATACAGTAGTCTATTGTTAAGTTTTTGATTAATAAAATTGATCTTTTAATTAGGTCAAAATGATATAATTATTATATGGCAGAAAATGAAGGTCGTTCACCGGCACCATTGGAAACACAGATAAAACAAGGATTTTCTTTAGAATGGGCCAAGGCAGATAGTGCAGATAAAAAGAAATCTCTCATGCAGCGGATAATGCAGAGGATTCGTGATATGGTTACTAAAGCAGATGAGTCTGAGAAAAATAAAACTGAAACTTCAGAAAAAGAAGCAAAAGAAGCTAAACAAGAAGCTGCTAAATCTGTTATTGAGTTTTTTCAATTTTTAACTGGGAATGTGGGTCAAGTTTTAGATCCAGAAACTCTTAAGTCTCTTCCATTAAATGAATCACAAGTTTCATTTCTTCAAAATTTAGGGAAAATGAATCAAAATCAAGAATCTGCCGGATTAATTTCACAAATTGTAAAAAAAACTATAGATAATCCGGATTACCTAACTCTCTCCAAGCCTGGTGATCCAACAAAGTCTCAACTAGAACAAGATTTTGAAAAAGTTAAAAGTAATGAGCGTGCAAAGCACTATTTTATCTTAGGTTTAACAAAATTAGCAGCAGAAGGTAAGCTAAAAGATGCAGAAGGAAAAAATCTTTCGATAGATGATGTAAATGCAAGATTCCCATATGTGAATGAAGAGAGCACAGAAACCAATAGTAAATCACAAACTGAAAAACAAAACACACAAAATCGTGTGGAAGATGAGACAGAAGAATTTAATTTACCTCCAAGTCAACAAGGTAGAGGATTTGGTCGTAAACGAAATAAGGCAGAGGATCCAGTAAGATTAGCACGATATAAAGATATAATGGACAGATTGCGTAAAATTGATGATGTCCAATCTGTAGAGTTAAATGCAAAATTAGAAGCCAATAGACAAGCGATAAAAGATCTAGAAGAAAAAAATTTATCTAAAGAACAAAAACAACAAGAATATACAAAACTAAGTGAGGAACAAGCTGATCTGGATGAAGAGTCAAAAGTTCATTTTGATCAAGTTAATGAAGCTTTAAACTATTTAATAACTGGAGAATTTACTGGTTCGCCAGAAGAGAAAGCACAGATAGAACAATTTATAAAAGACCGATTAAACAATCAAGATCCTGCATATTTGAATGAAGTTAAAGCTTTTATGCAAGAAGGTACAGGAACTCTTGATGGGACGTATGAAGGATATCAAGATTTAGCTGATAAAGTTAACAGTGACTATACAACCGAAGCTATTAAAACAAGAATAATAAAAAATGGGAGGATAGATTTGGAAGCTATACAAAGATTGCAGGCAGATATTGAAGATGATATTGGCGTACTGTTCGAAACACTTTACAATAGTCCTAAAGGAAGTTTCGAAGAATCTTTTTCTTCCTATTCAGAAGGTCAAATGCTACGTAAAATAACACAACATTTAAGAGTTCAGATAAATCGCATATTGGAGGAAGTCCCTCGAGATAAAAGAGATCAGTTTAAACAAATATTTAATGACATGATCATATCTCCAATTCAGCGTAGACCAGCATTAGAACGTATAGTACATCAGTATCAACAAGTTGGTGCAACTATTGATTTAGAAAAGTTACGTGATATTTTGAAGACATACAATATATCATCTTTACAAGAATTTTATAACGATGATCTAAGTGCAACGATTAATGATTTAATGCCTTCATTTGTACAACATTTATTTATTAAAAATGGAAATGAAATGATTAATAATTTTTTTCAGCTTGTTCAAGAGGAAGAAGAGATTGACAGTAAGATTGTTTTTGGGAAAAATGAAGGACGTAGGTCTAAAAAATTTGTTCTGAAATATAGACAAGAGTGTATAGATTATATGCACACTGTTATTAATGCTGCAAACAGAGCAAAAGGTAATACTGATGAAATTTCTAAAGATCGAATAAATGCCCGTTTTTCTCGTGCATATCTGGATAATTTCCTTTTAACTTTACGAGGAATAAAAGTAATGTCTAAAGCAAATCCTATGTTCGAAAAATTCGGAGATCTGCCTTTCGCAAGCTTAATTACAGGAATTTTTAATCCATTAGCTGGATGGGGAAAGTTTGGACATAGAGGTCGTGGTCACCAAGAAAGTGGAGATGCAGAAACTACAGAATTTTCTGGTATGAATAACTTTGCTTTTAATGAAATTGCTGCACAAGAATATATTAAAAAATATGGAGATGTATTTGACAATTTTCATCCGGCTGAGATGAAAAAAGAAGGTGATAAGAGAGTAATGTTTCAAGTATATCCAGACAATAAACAACTCATGGAAGATTTGAAAACAGGCCGTTGGGATGCATATTACACCATGGATGAAGTGTATAAGGGTATGGTTTTTGGAAATATAATCGATCAGCAATATTGGCCGTTTGCAGGGTTTAATAAAGTAGTACTACCACGTTTAGCGAAAGAATTATATAAGAAAGAACTAAACGAATTATCTAGGCAAGAGGCATTAGAGCTTAAATATCGTACTTCTGGGGTTGTTACTGCGTTTTGGAATGTGGAAGGGTATGCTTCTGATGATACAGAAAATATGTTTGTTCGTTATCAATATAATCAAGAAATTGCAAAAGAATTTGCTTCACGTATTAAGACAATGGGCCGAGAATTAACAGAAGAAGAAAGAAAGGTAATAAAGGAAGAGATTGTGGCTAAAAAAAAATATGAGTTTAGCAATATGGATTGGATTAAAGAAACAGCAAAATATACTAAAGGAGAAAAGCGTTTTGACAAAATTTTTGATGTGAAAATGGAAGGTAAAGACTCAAAAGTTGCTTTCCGTGAGTACAGAATGCATAGATTTAATTCATTAAAAGGAGAAGTGTTTCATCAGTTGTTATTAAAAGATCCAAATGCTTGGCTTGCAGAAATGGTGCAAACATATCCTGAATTGGCTAAAGGTAAAGTACCATATACAGATAATAATGGTATAAACCATGAAGTTACTGCATCTGAGTTCTATTTTAATCTAGATGCAATACCAGATAGTTCTATACCAAAAGATCTCAAAGTTCAAAGAGATAGATTCCGTTTTAAAATACTCACCAAATTTAGAGGAAAAGAAGGAGATTATTTAAGTAATGTGCCACATTTAAAAAAAATCATGGATTTTTATACCAAATTATATGAGACAGAATCTGACAAAGATACAGCACTCCTTAAATTAAGCGAAAATCTTACTACTGCGCGACAAATTGCAGTACAAGGTAGTGAATCTGCAATTAAAGATAATTATATAACGGATGATAATATTAGATCTTTAATGTTTGATAAAAATGATGGCCTTATAACTTACTTTAATAATATGGTTGGAGGGGATGATAAAGAAAAACGCAAGAAATACTTTGGAGATGGAGAGCACGATTTAGGTGAAGTTAATGGATTTTATCAACGTTGGTCTTTTTCTAAAGAACAAGATAATCAATCAAATATTCTTCCAGAAGGAGATACAAACATGAAATATTTATTGGAAGTAAACGAAAATCCACAAGCATTAGATAGACGTCTAGGTACAGATATGGCTTTTGTTAAAGCTCAGGAAGTACTTAATAAAGTTCCAAGTGTTTGTAAAAAAGCAGCAGATTCAGATAATTTTGATTCTTGGTATGGAACAATTGAAGAACTTCACAAAGAAATGGCTGTTATTGCAGACGAGGATCAAGGTAAAGAACAAAAATATCAGCAACTACTTTATCAGACCATATGTAATTGGTTCTCACTTGATAGCGATACTGAGAAAATGTTTATTGGTTTCTTAAATCAAATGAAGCTGGGTACAGACGCTTCTATGGCTAATTTAAAGTCTAAAAATATGTCTAAGTTTGTTCTCGATCAAGATAGTAGAAGGGAATATTTAATAAGATTACAGGATAGAGCATATCTCAAAGGTAATTATGATGCAATTGGCGGTTGGGGTTTTGATACTGCTGAATTAGTTGCTGGAGTGAGCATGGCCGAGATATTTAGAAAACAAGCTGTCTATGCTTTAATAGGAGCTGCTATTGTTACGGTTGCTACGGCTATTAAAGAAGGATATGAAGAGGAAATAGATGAGGATTAAAAAACTCCTAATAGACAACTTCTAGAGAATAAGTATAATGAAATTATGGTGAAACGTTTTTTGCTTCTCTTATTAACTCTTGTAACTTTTTTCATGCTTACCTCCGTTAGTAGCGCAAATACTATAGATCCTCAAGATAGTAAAATAAAAAATTGTTTTGATACCGCTCCTGGTAATTATCTTGAATCTTATAATGCTGAAACCTATAATCAAAATTTATTTGATTGTTTGAAGCGCGATTTAGTTCCAGACCATCCAACTTGGCAATGTGAATCATCCATTGATTGTCCGATTAAATTTGCAGAATCAGTTTGCGCAGAAGTTAATAATAGAATTTGGTATAGAAGAAATGTCTTTGTACAAAAATGTGAAACTTTAAAAGATCAATATCAAACTTTGTTTATAGAAAAAAATAAACTCGCACCCACTGTAGCACCAACTCCTACTCCAACAATAAATCAGAGTATTACCCCCACTCCAACCGCTATAACTAATAGTGTTTCAGCTAGTGATGAATGTATAGCTCTTATTACTCAAGATTGTCGTACAACTATGATTGCTCTGGATCGTTGTTACAATAATTTAAATGCAGGTAGTGGCGTTTGGTCATGTCTGGATGAAAATAATCAAGATGTAGCAGATGCCAGATGTAAGGCATCTTTTACGAATCGTATTAGACAAAATGTCTATTCTAAATTTAATGAATACTGTGATGGGAACTATACTACGAGTGACACTCCTATAGGTAGTGGTGGCGTAAATGTATCACGAATTATTAACTATAGTACTTTAAGTGAGATATTTGATAAAAAGCTTAATATTAGAAGAAATAATGCTTTAGATCCATTTGATTTAGGACCAACTCCATATCCACCTACTCCAGCTATAATTGATAATAGATATTTAGAAAATTTAGTTATCCAAGATGATTTGGCTACCGATTCTGAATTGCTAGAGGATGCAAAAGAAACATTAACTTGTGGTTTTGCTGGAGTTGAGGGTAAAAATGTATGTTGCAGTAATACTATTAAAGATATAACTCCGAGTTTAAGCGGACAAGATGCTATAGCTCCACAAATAGATTGTGGATTTTGGCAAGGTGTATTTGGTGTTTGTGATCTGCCAGATTTTAGCCAACTTGCCAAAGATAAATTTACTGAATATTTTGAACAAAATAACATTGTTGGCAGTTTAAATGAATATATTGATAAACAAGGTGAATTGCCACAATGTTTTATTGGAGTCCCTTCTACATCGACAGCTGCTGTATCTGCTATAAATGTAGCACCTGTATGTACATGTGAATTTGAGTCTGCTGCAGCTATTTGTCAACGTTATATTGATACTGATGACACAGATGCGTTAGCGAAGTGTAACACCTGTATGCAAAATAATGATATAGATGAAAAGAATTTTTATACGGCTCTAGGATGTATTGATACTAGTATAGATGGAATTATTACAATGGTATTTACTTTGGGATTAGGAATTTCTGGTACAACTGCTTTATTTTGTATTATCTATGCAGCTTTTATTATGCAAACTTCTCAAAATAATCCAGAAAGGATACAAAAAGCACAAGAAACAATTACTTCTTGTATAACGGGATTAATTCTAATTATTTTCTCAATATTTATTCTTCGTGTTATAGGAGTAGACTTGTTACGGATACCTGGATTTGGTTGATAGTTCACTATTCCATTATATATACTTAAATTAATGAGTATACAATTTTAGTGAGCTCAATTCAAAAAAGATATTTACAAGAGAAATCTTTGTTATATTAGGTACTTCTATCTTGAAGTGCTTCACGAATTGAATCGCTTGGATTTTCTGCTTTTAAGAAGTTTATAACCCTGCCAAACCCAGTAGCACCTTCTTCTTTATATTGTCCAAATTCACTTAAAAAGGATCTCGATCTTGTTAATAATCCCATCCCTCCTGCCAGTGCGACTCCAGCTCCACCAAGTAATTTGCCTGGAGTAATATTAAATGGTAAGTCTTCAACTCCAAATGTTTTCTTCACAAAGGCTATCATATCCGGTATTAAGAAAATTATACTAATAGCTACTAACATAACAAATCCATTAGCTTCAATTGAATAAAGAAAAGGTGGTCTCCACAATTCTCGATCTAAATTAAATACTCCATATAATGGCGCAGTAGAAGATATATTAGATATCATGCCAGCCGTCATTATAAGAATTGCTACCAAAGGAAAAGTGAGTAAGTTAAAAAACAATCCTTTAATCCAGTATGCAAATGTATTTCTTTCTGGCAATGCTTCAAACATAAGGATAAATGGTGAAAAAATAATTGAAATTAATATTTTTGTATAAGTAATAAACAGAAGGAAAAAGATTCTAAAGAATAAAAATAAAGTTGTGACAAAAACAAAGAAACTTAAAATTAAGGGGAAAAGTATGCCCATTAATAATCCAAAAACAGCAAATGAAATAATTGCACCTATTCCAGTAGCTAACCATCCACCTATAACTGGAACAGGTCTAAGAATGTTTCCAGTAACAAAGTCATGTACTTGAGGATGTAAATTTAATATCAGAAACACAACGCCACTAAGTACTGTTCTTAATGTAAATTGTAATTCATAAGGTACTAATGAAAGAATAGCTGAACCAGATTTCCAGATATCACCGTTGCCCACGACTTTACCAAATAAATTCCAACCAGTAGTATTAAAGATATCACCTGCTGTAGCAGTAATATTAGCATTATTAATAGGTTGAGCCCATCCTAATGCAATAGCTACTTCTCTGGTGCTTACTGTATCAGTAGCAATATTCTGAACAATAATACTACCTCCTAAACCCATAATTACATACATAATATCAATCAGGAACCCAGCTATTGGAAAGGAGAATGTAATAAGTATTAATGCCAATACAATTCTTGGTATTGCATTTTCTATTGCGATCACAGTTTGAGGGTTAATATTAGCTCTAAACATTATCATAAAGCCTATGCTAATCACTACAAGTACAAGTAATAAATAGGAAACATTTCTAAATATTTTCCAGATAGGTGCGAGAGGTTGTAATGAATAAAAACCAATACCTTGTGCATATGTCTGTGGTACAAATCCAGCTTCTTGCATACCTTCATAAGCCCATAAAACTCCTGAAGCAGGTGGATTGGCATATGGAGCAACGAAAATATTAGAAGCTTTAGTAACAAAACTTCGTTCAATGTAAGGTGCAGCTTCATCAGGATTATCAGTACAAGTTTCTCCTAAAGTTAAGCATAGAAATCCACTATATACAGCTAGTTGAGATTTCGTAATATCATCTTTTTGAAATTGAGGACTAGCAATGAAATCATAAAGCTCCATACGACTTTGTTCATATGCACTACTATGCAGTGTTATTTTATCTTTATTCATGAAGTATGCAAAAAGATAAAAAATAGTTATAAAAACGGAGATTATTATGGTGGCATTTCTCAGATAAAGGAGCCAAGTTCGGACAGCAGTATCTGCATTTTTAAACATAGATTCATTCTACTGAATTTGCGTTATGAAAGTCAATTACTCTTGTACCTCAGAGACTTCTACCCTTGGTGGAAGTGTAACTTGGTCAAGTGTGCGGTATTCAATTTTATATAAATCTTGATTTATATTTAAGTCTGTAAAGAAACGATTTACAGTCTGTACTGCAGCATTTTGATCACCTTGAAAATAAATAAGAAAGGTTCCACTTCTACTTTTATATTCCACAGTTATATCTTCAAATTTAATTGGATACAGTAATTCATTACGAATTTCTGGTGCGAGAGTTGGCACTATATAGTTAATAACAACTGGTGTAATAGTGGGCAATGGTGAAGGTGTTACTGTAATAGGTAAACCATCTGGTCCTGTAGTCATTTGTAGTCTACTAATCATTACATAAAGAAATATGATTAATAGAATAATGCCGCCAATAATTAATATATATTTTTTATTATTCATATCTATAAAGTACATTGGTGAATTATAAATTCACAATACGTACGATTTCCTAAATGTTGAAATGGAGTTTTACATTCTCCAAAGTATCTTTTGCCAGCTTGAAAAATTGCATTTTGATCCCAATTCCTATTACCTGCTTGGGTTCCACTATCTTGTTTAAGTTTTTTTGCTGCAGCAAAAGTGCTGTCTCGTAAGTTACATACATTTGATTGATGACTGGCTCCATCATATTGATTTACCGCATTGCCATATGAACCCCATGCATTAGGGCAAGAATTTAAACATTTTCCATTCCAACAGCATCGATTGCAAGAAGTTGAACCTCGTTCATCTGTTCCAATAGTCATTTGCATATGGCCTGCTGCAGAACAAGAATTCCATGGACAGTTTGGGATTTTTTGTCCAGGTTGAATATATTGATTAACTTGTTCAGGCGTATATTTTAAAACTGGAGTATATTCCATGTATGAAATTGCTTCAATAACACAGGTAGGAACTGAAACTTTTTGCCCGACATAATCATAAAAAGTTTGTATAGCTGTAAATGTTTGGTCTACCGGTTTTCCTCCAGGTGTTTGTGATGGAATAACATTTGTTGGAAATGGTGTTAATGAATTAAGTGGAGTTGGAATTGATGAAGGATTTGTAGATGGCCCTGTAGAGTTGTTTCTAGGAGTACCTTCTGATCCATTCGTTCCACCTGTTGGTCTTTTAAAAAAAATATCTAAAAAATCTTCAAAAATTTCATTAGAAGTTTTTTGCGTATCTCCAGGATTATAACAACGACCATCACCACTATCCATACAAGGTCTATCCGGGTTTTCCAGAGAGCCTGGCTGAGCAAATACAATATTATGTGAAAAAATAAATAAAATTAAGAGTAATAGAGTAATAATGTATTTCATAAAGTTGACATTTCCATTATATTAAACTTCTCTTGAGGAATAGCTGAGAACTGGGCATTTATAAATGAATTAAAGTTATTTCTTGACTCAGTAATTGGATCTAAAATAATGACATCATATTGAAAGGTTTCGTAGTTATATGTAATAGTAAAACCATTTCCATTAAATGGAGAAAGTTTATATAGT
The DNA here is from genome assembly GCA_964435665.1 of uncultured Gammaproteobacteria bacterium. Taxonomy (GTDB): domain Bacteria; phylum Patescibacteriota; class Microgenomatia; order UBA1406; family GWC2-37-13; genus MFZZ01. The sequence goes on from CAYSZW010000004.1 coordinate 33,833, forward strand.
TCGGTATTTTGGTCAATTTCTGCTTGTTCTTCTGTGGTAAATTCTGGTTCCACAAATCCTGTAAAATCTCCAGTTACTTCTGGTGTAGGAGCTTGTCCAATTGGAATAATTGAATTAGTACTACCTCCATTACGATTCATACTGAATAGAAGGGTAGCAATAAGTAATATAACTACAAATATAATTAAAGTAATAATAATTATTTTTTTATATTTTAAAATTGTATCTTGGTCCATATTATTTTCTTCTAACTGCAGCTGCAAATGTAACAACTTGTAAATCTTTTATATATCTGTAATTTAATGGTCTTGTGTTACGGTCACCAAAAGTTGAATCTAATCCATAAATATCATACTCTTTTCCATTTTTTACAATGTTTGTGATAACAAAAAAATGACCAACAGTTTTATTACCTAATGTAAAATTACCACCAGCTAAGATCCAAGAACCTGATTTTACAAATGGCATTAAATTATCTGCTACTTCTTGTGGTGTTCCTTTTTGAAAACCTGGAACTATTTCTGAGCGAAAACCTTCACCATTTAGAGCAAACATTGCACCTTGAAGAGTACTTCCAGCACAGCTTGCATATCTCGTTTCACCATATTTTGAACCATAATATTTTGAAATAATACTCGGAGGTGTCGCATTAGGGTCTCCAAGATTAGCAACAATATTAGATACAGCAGAAGGTCCACAACCTGCATAGCAGATACTACAGCCATCCGGCATCATGATACTTTTATAATCACATTGACGATTCATAATGTAACTACCTGGAACTGGAGTCGCAACAGGTGATAAGTTAGGTGTTGTTTGGTTAGGGAATTGTGTAGCACCAGATGGTCGAGGTGTTAATGTATTATTAGATCCGGAGTTATTTGTTGGATTAGAACTAGAGCCATCATTTTTAGGAGGTTTAAAAAAAATATCTAAAAAATCTTCAAAAATTTCATTAGAAGTTTTTTTCTTATCTCCAGGATTATAACAACGACCATCACCACTATCCATACAAGGTCGATTGGGATTTTCCAGATTGTCAGGCTGAGCCAAAATTAAATTGGGGCTTAGGAAAAGTAAGAAAATAGAGATTGTGAATATAACTAATAGTTTCATGTTGACTTTTATAAAATACTTTCACATAATGAATACATGTCGAACATGTTTGATTTTATACGAAAAAAGCCATCTAATGCAAATCCAAATGGAGATGTATCAATAAATACAAATTCTCAAGTAAGTTCTGTGAGTGATACGCCACAGCCAATATCGGCACCAGTAACTCAATCATATAATGGTATTGGAAACCCACCAAGTGGACAGTCATTTAATGGAATTGGTACTCCACCAAACGGCCAGTCATACAATGGTATCGGAAATCCTCCACAAGGTAATTCTTATAATGGTATTGGATCAACACCATCCGGACAAGATCCATATAACGGTGTAGGTTCAGCTCCAGCACCAAAAATGAATGACACCATGTCATCCCCTTCAAATGGACAAGATAGCAATGGTTCTATGAAACCAAAAGAAGATAAACCTGTATTTGATCAAATGCCAAAAGAAAAGAATGAATGGCAAGGTTTAGATTCATCAAAAAAAGATGCTAATCAAAATAAACCAACCGATCAAAAATCTAATAATCAAAGCGCAGATCAAAATAAACAATCAATGAATAATAATCAAAATGCACAAAAAGATCAAAATAATAAAAATCAGGATCAAAAGAATGTAGATAATAAAAATAATTCTAATGCTCCAAAAGGTGATGCTCTTAAATCAAATATAAATGATAAAAAGCGAAATGATTTAGATATCATGACACACTTAACACAACGATCTAATAAAGTATTTTTAGAAGCAAATAATAAAGCAAAAGAATTAAAAAACACGTATGTTGATAGTGAACATTTATTACATGGATTACTTTCTGATGGAGAAATATATAATGCATTTGTTGAATTAAAAATTCAACCTCAACTAATTGAACAAGAATTAGATAAGGTATATAAAAAAGAAACTAATAATAACCCACCACAAATTGCTCCTCGTGTAAAACAGATAATCAGTAATTCTCTAATTGTTGCACGTAAAATGGGTTATGAATTTATTTCACCAGAACATTTGTTACTTGCAATGTTTGATGAAGGTGAAGGGTTAGGTGCACGAATTTTAGTAAAACTTGGCTTGAAGAAAGAAGATTTAAATAAAAAAGTAACTGGTAAAAAAGAAGGTCTTGAAGGTAAAGATGCAAAAGCACAACAAAAAGCAAAATCTGCATTAGAACAATACACAATTGACTTAACAGCAAGAGCTGCAAATGGTGAATTAGATCCAGTTGTTGAACGATCTGACGTTATAGAACGTGTTGTCCATATTCTTTCAAGAAGAATTAAGAATAATCCTGCACTTATTGGAGAACCAGGTGTTGGTAAAACCGCTGTGGTAGAAGGGCTCGCAGAACGTATTGTTGCAAAACAAGTTCCAGAAAGTCTTTTAAACAAAAGAATTCTCCAATTAGATTTAGCAGGAGTCGTTGCTGGAGCCTCTCATAGAGGAGAATTTGAAGAGCGAATGAAAAATATTGTTGATGAACTTAAGGGTGCAAAAGGCGAAATAATTATGTTTATTGATGAAATGCACATGATGATGGGTGCTGGCGGTGGAGATGGCACAATTGATGCTTCAAATTTTATAAAACCTGCTCTTGCCCGTGGTGAAGTTCAGTTTATTGGTGCAACTACCATTACAGAATATAGAAAATATATAGAAAAAGATGCCGCTCTTGAACGAAGATTTCAAACAGTAGTTGTTCCTGAACCTTCACAAGAAGCAGCAATTAAAATGTTAAAGGCTGCAAAAGATAAGTACGAAGCATTTCATAAAGTCAAAATTCCAGAAGAAACAATCGAATTAGCAGTCAAACTTTCAAAAAGATATATTGGAGATCGTTTCCTTCCAGATAAGGCATTTGATCTTATGGATGAAGCAGCAGCGGCAGTTAGATTACCATTAATTTCATTACCAGAAGAGATTCAATCGTTAGAAACGCGTATCGCACAAATTCAACAAGAAGTTGATGAAGCAGAAAAAGGCGGGGAAAAAGTGAAAGCAAGAATAGGTCGCTCAAAAATTGATGATGTAAAAGCAACACTAAAGTCAAAGCAAGATGAATATAACATGAAGAAAGCCAGTACAACTACAGAAGTAACAGATGAAATTGTTAAAGATATAGTTGCAAAACGAACTGGAATTCCTGTTTCAAGAATTTCTTCAACAGAAGGAGATAAATTAGTTAATTTAGAAGATATCATTCACAAACGAATGATTGATCAAGAAAATGCTGTTAAGTCTGTCTCACAAGCTATTAGAAGAGGACGAGCAGGATTAAAGTCAACAAATAGACCAATTGGAAGTTTTGTATTCCTAGGACCAACAGGTGTAGGTAAAACAGAACTAGCAAAAACAGTCTCAGAAGTGCTTTTTGATGAAGATGATGCAGTAATCCGTTTTGACATGACAGAATATATGGAACGTCATGAAGTTGCAAAACTTCTTGGACCTCCTCCAGGTTATGTTGGATATGAAGAAGGTGGAAAGCTTACAGAAATGGTTCGCAGAAAACCTTATTCCGTAGTCTTATTTGACGAGGTAGAAAAAGCACATCCAGATATTTTCAATATCTTACTTCAAATTTTGGATGATGGACGTTTAACTGATAATAAAGGTCGAACAATTTCATTCAAAAACACTGTTGTTATTTGTACTTCAAACATTGGTACAAAACTTATTCAAGAAGAAATGCTTAAGAGTGGAAAAACTGAAGTAAGTGAACCAACAATGATGTCTACATATGTATTTACGCCAAGAGGTAGAGAATTATTAACTATTGGTAACAAGTACTTTGAAAGAGATGGAGGCAATGTACAAGCATTAAATGCCCAAATGGATGCTTCAAAACAGCCACAACAAGCAGATGCAAAACCAGAAGATGCAACAAAAGCACCAACATCATCATGGGCTAATCACCAATTGAATGAATATTTTGCAGGACAAAAAGTTGAAGGTAAAATGCCTGAACCAATTAAAGAAGAAACTCAAGCAAATCCTGATGAACCAGCAACAGAAAAACCATTAGAAGAATTACCTGAAAAACCAAATGAGTCAATGAAGTCAGTTGGCTTTCCAATGATGGGTTACGATACACATGCAATTGCTGCAAATGGTTTAGAAATTGTCACAAAAGGCAATACACTATTCTCACGAAGTGCAACAACTGCAAAAGTATGGAATGTAACATCTCTTATAGAATATTTTAAAGATGGTGTTGTCATTAATGCTTTACCAGATGCACCAGATGAACAATTGCCAACTGTTAAATTAAAAACACATGCTTTTAGTCCTACTGAAGAAGAAATCGTTACATTTAAAGACAGATATTGGAAAAGAAAAACAAATTCTACAGATTGGGAAACAGGTTACTTAAAAGATTATTTTAAAGATCAACCAATAACAGGAGAAATGACTCTTCCAACAACACATTGGGATATCCATACATTCTCACCTAATGGAAAAGAAGTAATTATAGTAGCAAATGATATTTGGTTTAGAGAAGGTACAGGTCCATGGAAGAAACAAGCATTAACTGAATATTTTGGAAAAGATTTCCCATTAGAACAAGAAGTAAATGCAAACCAAAAGGTAGAAGAAGAAAACGATACAAAGAAATATTCTCTTATTAAAGATAAGGTAATGAATGAACTCTTGAAGTTTTTCCGACCAGAGCTTGTAAATCGTTTTGATGAAGTTATTATCTTTGAGCCACTTAAGTTTATTCACATGATTGAGATTGTTAAACTACAACTCAAAGGTTTAACCAAACTATTAGAAGAACAAGAATTAGGTTTTTCAGCAACAGATTCAGCTATTAAAGAAATTGTCCGTTCTGGTTTTGATCCAATCTTTGGAGCTCGACCATTACGAAGAGCAATTCAAAAATTAGTTGAGAATCCAATTTCAGAATTAATTATTGCTAAAAAAGTAACAGCAGGAGATACAATTATTGTTGATTTTAATGGTGAAGAATTTGTATTTAATGTTGAACACACAGAGCGAAAAGCAGTTTCAGGTGAAACCAAATCTGAAGGTACAAATAAAGATGAAGTTGAAAAAATGTTTTTCTGTGAAAAATGTGCAAATACATTTACCACAAAAGTAAAATCTAATGCAACAACTGTCTGTTCAAAATGTGCAAATAAAAATGTAACAGAAATTTCTGACCAATCACAACAAACAGTAAAAGATGCAACAACAGAAAAAAAGAATGAAGCAAAAACAGATATGAATTCTACTGCAGATCAAAAGAATTCACAGAATCCTATGAGTTCAGGTTCAAACGATATGAATACAATGCCATCAATGAATCCTACACCAAATACTCAAAATTCTGGAGATACAATGAATCAGCAGATGAATACCATGTCATAATGAACGTATGGCCGATTTTACTCCATTAAACATATCATCTTTGCAGAAAAAGTTTGAAAATGATGGTGGACTAAACACTATTCTTATTGTATTGGCTGTTGCGACAATGGGAGTTGTAGGATTTATTGTCTATCTTTTATCTTCTAAGTATTGATAAAATTATATATGGACTGGGTTTTTTTTGTATTGTTTTGTATTCAACTAATTGTGCTTTTTTTTATCTCAAGACTTAGCATTCGGTATATTTTTTATTTGCTTCGTTCTTTTACCTCTAGTGATACTATTGTATATTCTTCAATTGCATTCTTATTTCTTCCAGGAACTATATTGCATGAACTAAGTCATTTTTTAATGGCAATAGTGTTGTTATTAAAAGTACGAGAAATACATATTTTTCCACAATGGGAACAGAATTATATTAAATTAGGTAGAGTTCTTTATGAAAAAAAAGATGTATTTAGAAGCATACTTGTGGGTATAGCTCCCATAATTGTAGGATTATTATTTTTTTGGTGGCTTAGTATATTAAATGTACTTCAGATAGAAGATATAATTTTAAAAATAATTATTTTTTATATTATTTTTGTCATTTCTTCGACTATGTTTTCTTCTCAACAAGATTTAGTTGATCTTATTTATGTTATTCCAATAGTTATTATTGTTGCAATAATTCAATATTTTTTCCCAATAAATTTTTCATTTATAACTTCACAAGAAACTATTATGAAAAGTATTAATACTTTTATATATGATATTAATTGGTATTTATTTATTTCAACATGTATACATGCAGTACTGGTTAGTGTAATATTTATACTATTACGATTATTAAAAAAATAATATGAACAATACTCTTGCTCAAGGTTTACAGATTCAACCAAAAGGTGGTGCAGCTGTTACTGTAACAGGTCCACTTGAAGGAATTAATAATTTAGGTGATTTAATTAATGTTCTCATGTCCTTTTTAGTACCTTTTGCTGGTATTATTCTCTTTTTTATTCTTATCTGGGGAGGATACGATATTTTAATGTCTCAAGGAGAAGCTGATAAAGTAGAATCAGGAAAAAATAAAATTACTGCTGGAATTATTGGTATTGTATTGCTTGTTCTTTCTTACTTAATTACCAATCTATTTGGATATATATTTGGACTAGATAGAAGTTTTTTTCAATAAGGAAGAAATTAGAGATTATATTCTTTAATGGCCTTTTCGTAGTTATCTGGATTGCCTACATCATACCATTTGCCAGAAAATACAAATCCACTTACTTTTTGTTGATTTACTAAATCTTGAATTACATCTTCTAATGCAAATTTATTCTTTTTTGGAAAGTAATTAAAAATTTCTGGACTAAAAGCATAAATACCACTATGAATTAAGTGGCTTCGCAGTCCTGGTGCAGTTGTATTTGGATAAAATCCAATAAGTTTTGTTCCATGTAAATTAAATTGTCCGTATTCTCGAGGTTCTGTAGCACTTGATAATGCGACAGAAGCCAAAGCATCTTCTTTTTGGTGAAATGCGATAAAATCTGTATAAGAAAAATCTGTCAAAATATCTCCATGGATAACGAGGAATGTTTCGTTACCAATTTTATCTTTAACCTTTTTAATCGCACCACCAGTTAATAAATTTTCTTCTTCTTCTGAATACTGAATTTTTACACCAAATTGTTCGCCATTACCAAAATATGTCTTAATCTTTTCACCTAAATAACTTATTGCAATAATAAGATCGGTAACATTATGTTTTTTTAATTGTTTAATAAGATGTTCAAGAATTGGTGTTCCTTTTACAGGAAGCATTGGTTTTGGAATTTCGTAGGTATATGGTCGAAGTTGAGTTCCACGGCCGCCTGCAAGAATAATCGCTTTATGTACATTGGATTCTGTATACTTATTTAAGACAAATTCAATTGCGTGGGAACGGTTGCGAATTTTGTTTTTGTCGATAAGTAAATCAACCTTTTTAAGTAGTTGACTATCGAGTGTTATAGTAATACGAGATCTCCTCATGTTAATCCATTTTAGATCACGTATTGCTTTTTGTCAAAGAAGAATTTATAATACACTAATACATATCATATGCATATCACATACGCACAAAGTTTTATTAAAAATTATTAAATTGAAATATCTACCGCTTGTATAAGCGGTTTTTTTTTACTATTTTTATACTATGCTATTCGATCCAAAAGAACCACCTATAGTAATATCCATCGGAGGTTCTCTTATTGCTCCGAAAGAAGGCATAGATCCTAAGTTTTTAGCCAAACTAAATGAATTTGTTCGCACCTATGTAAAACAGGGAAAGCGATTTTTTTTAGTATCTGGTGGCGGTCGTTTAGCTCGTACATATCGTGATGCAGGAAAATCTGTCATTGGTGATATGACAGAAGATGATTTAGATTGGATTGGTATTCATGCAACACGTTTAAATGCACATTTACTTCGTACTATTTTTGCAGATATTGCAAATCCTCGTATTATTGAAAATTACGACAAACGTCTTAATGACTGGAAAGAGCCAGTCGTCATAGGCGCAGGGTGGAAACCTGGTTGGTCTACAGACTACGACGCAGTCATGTTAGCCAAAGACTACGGAGCAAACCTCGTTATTAACCTCTCCAATATTTACTACGTATACGACAAAGACCCCAACAAATACAAAGACGCAAAAGCAATTAAAAGACTTACCTGGGAAGATTTAGAAAAACTTGTTGGTACAGAATGGTCACCAGGTATTAATGCACCTTTTGATCCAATTGCAGCTCAGCTGGCAAAAAAAATGGATCTGACAGTTATTGTAACTCATGGTGAAGATTTTAAAAATCTTGCAAATATTATTGAAGGGGATTCTTTTAAAGGAACAGTTATTATGCCATATAGAATTGATGCAAGTTTTTATGATCGTGAATACTACACTGGTAATAAATGTGGATATAAATTTGCTCAGAAGGAATCATTTGTTGGAAAATGGCTAACATATATAGCAAATTATTACAGAGCATTTTTAATACGTGTATTTTTGAACCCTAAAAGTTGTTTGGATGTTGGCTGTGGAACGGGCCAATTAGTTAGCATGCTTAGATCTTTTGGTATTGATGCATATGGTGTTGAAATATCCGAACATGCAATTGAACTTGCAGATAAAACAATTCGACCATTCTTAAAAAAAGGCGATATTACAAAGCTGCCATATGAAAATGACGAATTTGATTTGGTTGTTTCTTATGATGTATTGGAACATGTCGAACGATCCAAAATTAAACAAGCAATTAATGAAACCATTCGTGTTTCCCATAAATTTATTCTCCATAAAATTTATACACGAGAAAATTTATGGATGAAATATGTTCATAGTGCTGATAAATCTCATATTTCTATTTTTAGTAAAAAGTTTTGGCAGAAATTATTCTTAGAAAATGATCAAGCAAGTTTACTTCGTAATTCATTTTTCAGATTACCTTCGTTTATGGAATCAGTATTCTTGCTTAAAAAGAAATAATCCAATATACTGTGTCATTCATGCTACTTTCCAAGTTATATTTATCTCATTTTCGCAATTTTGTTAAAAAAGAAGTTGAATTTAATTCACATCTTACATTAATTGTTGGAGAAAATGCACGAGGTAAAACTACTTTATTAGAAGGAATTTATACAAGCGTTTTTGGAAGAGGCTATCGCGAATCTCGAGAACACGAATTAATTCAGTGGGATCAAGACCAAACACTTATTGAAAGTATTTTTGTAGAAAATGATGCAAAGACAATTTTTCAAATTCGGTTAGTTCGTACAGCAGAGGATAGAGTAACTAAAGAATATTTTGTTAATAAAACAAAAAAATCATCGATGCAATATAAAGAATTTCAGACAAAAGCGGTACTTTTTGCACCTGAACATATATCTGTTGTGGATGGATCGCCAAGTACAAGGCGTACCTATTTTGACACAGCACTTTGTGAATTTGATCATGAATATAGAAAAAGACTTCGTAATTATGAAACAGCTCTTCGAAAAAGAAATAAAGTATTAGAACTTCATCAAAATGAATTTCAATTAGATCAAGAATTACCATTTTGGAATCAATATTTGTTAGAGCAAGCAAGTTATATTACAAAAACAAGAGAATCATATATGGAATATTTAAATAAAAATCCATATGTTGATGGCAAAGAATTTTCAATAGAGTATTTAAAAGATGAATTTAATGAAGAACGTATGCGTCGTGTTTTTGAACAAGAAAAACGAATGAGAAGAACCGTTATTGGTCCGCAAAAAGATGAATTTATTATTACATTAAAAAATAATCGAGAAAAAAATGTCCATTTATATGGTTCTAGAAGTGAACAACGATTAGCTGTATTTTGGTTGAAGTTAAATGAAATAAGATATTTTGAAACTGTGTTAGGAAAAAAACCATTACTGCTTTTGGATGACGTTTTTTCTGAACTTGATGAACACAATAAAGATTTAGTACTGAAAGTTATTAAGAATTATCAGACAATTATTTCTACAACAGCTGATCATTTAAATGATTTAGAAGAAGTTCCTGAAAATATTATCTATTTGTAGAAACTGTGCTACCCAGCTCACCGGTCAGAAGCTTGATATAATAGTATAAATAAAAAGGAGGGTTGGCTCGAGCGGTTTATGGCGCGAGTTTCGAAAACTCGTGGGCGCAAGCCCTCACAGGTTCGAATCCTGTACCCTCCGCATTTGCTTTCATATATACTAATAATTGTGAAACAAAATATAATCTCCTATTTTTTACTTCTATTTGCATTTGCTGCATATTTGTTTGCATTTATTTATGTTTTGTTTAGAAGTGATATCTATGCAGTATCTGGAATGTATATTTGGGAGGATATTCAATTTCAAGAAATAATTAGTGGACTTTTTAATCTTTTTTCAACGAATATAACAAATTACTATTTGTATATTACGATATTACTAGTAACCGTTTTATTGTTTTTAAGTATTCAAATAGTTCTAGGTCGAATTTACAAAAACGGTCGATATAAGAATATAGTATTAGCAGGTTTATTTTTAGGAATAATAAGTATTGTTCTACTACTCGAAAGTTTCTTAGTACTTAATAAGTATGCTAACTGTGGACATATGATATTAAAATGTTCTATTAATAGTAAAACAGAAATAAATACGTATGGAACAGAAATAATAGTGAGTTATATTAAAAATTTTAAAGGTGAAATAGTAGAACCATATCCATACTATTGTACTTATCCAGATGTATTTTCGAATAAACGTTTAGCTTTAAAAAAGATTGCAGATTTTGAAACTACCAATGACAATATAATTTTTAAATATTATTTTACTCAAGATAAATCTTTTATCATTCTTGATACACAATTAGAAACAATTAATGATGAAAATGCTAGTGAACAAATAAAGAATCTTCTTATGCATACCATTTATGATGGAACAAGTTGTGAATCTGTAGCTAGTAAATTTTAATTAGATCTTAACTAAAAAAACCTTTAAATAATTCTAAATATGTTCCGTAATTTGCATAAATTAAATAGCCATTCAATAAAATTAAACCAGGGAAAACGATCCATATTTCTATAAATCCACCTGTCTTCATTCTCATAAATTTAAAAGGAGGAAAACCAAAATCCCAAGGAATAGGGAAGAGAAGTGGAATACCTGCTTTTGTCATACCATCGGTAACTAAATGAGAAATAAAACCAATCATTACAGACCACCAGACAATATCCATATCTACGAGTAAAAATGTTCCCATCCATGAAAGTAATAATTCTAAAATAATTGCACCAATAAATAATCCTAGAAATGAATGAGAAATCATCCTATGTTTGCCTACAAATGGTTTTACTATTTTTGCCAAAATATTGCCACCTCTAAATTTATCCCAAAAATCAGAAGTTGCGTTATCTATATCTGGTAAAAGCCCACCAAGCATATTTGCGCCAAGTGCTGTAATAGTTGTTGCAAATGTAATATCTGGAATGGGATGTTTTAGTAAAAAAACAATATTTAATGCAGTGAATGCTGCAAGATCATGAGTTCGACCAGTCATAGTAAAAGCATAGCATATTGAGAAGTACTATAATTGTTTTATATGAAACCTATTTATTTCTATTCAATCATTTTCTGGTTTGCATTAGCTTTGGTTGCAGTTATAAATGGTGCTATTCGAGAAAAAATATATAAACCGCATGTTGGCGATTTGTTGGCTCACCAAATTAGTACTGTTGTTTTTATTTCAGCAATGTGGAGTTTAATGTATGTATTTTTTCGAAAGTTAGGATTTGTTTATACAAATGCTGATCTTATAAGTATAGGAGTTGGTTTGCTCATTGGAACAATAGTATTTGAATTTATTGTTGGACATTATGCCTTTGGTAATTCTTGGGAGAAATTATTTAAGGATTATAATATTTTAAAAGGAAGATTGTGGAGTATAGTTCTTTTGGCTACGGTATTAGGTCCGTGGATTGTCGGTAGAAAGTAATGTAAGTCATGTATAATATAATGACTTTAGGAGAGGTGGCTGAGTGGCCGAAAGCAACGGTTTACTAAACCGTCGTTGGGGTAATACCTAACCGCGAGTTCGAATCTCGCCCTCTCCGCATTGATCAGTAAAAGTTTTTTCTATACCTCCTCATCCCAACAACACCCACAACACTTGGAATAATAATAAACAGTAAAGCAAACAACACCATTTGTAAATGAAAATTGCTAGCAAACCCTTCATGAAAAACAGAAACTATACTAGAAAGAATAAGTAAAGGAATAATAATATAAAACCAAATGACATTTTCTTCAGTAAAACCAACATGTCCAATTATATATCCAGTTTCATTAGAATTTAATTTTAATGTAGCGTAAACTTCACAAGATGGTGCAGGGTAACCAGCAGTTCCAAAATAATTACAAGTTCTCGTTAAGAATCTAATATATTGAGCAACAGATAAATCTATAATAGATTTATTTGCTATAGATGTGACATCTGTTAACTCTCCATCCCAACCAAGTTTGTAATAATTATCACCAACTCTTTTTACAAAAGAAAGATCATGTGCTGTATTTTCTTTATATTCATTTAAATCTGTTTCAATAATAGCAACAGCCATTTTATAGCTAACTTCCTCATGACATTGTTCTTTATAGACTCCTTTCAAACGTAGACAAGATTTTGCATGTTTAAAAAGATTTTCAAATATATCTTTTTTTAACGTTTTTTCATGTTTAGATATGTATTTATTTTGAATTGTAGATTTTTGATTATAACTAGAAGTATTTTGATATACCCAAAAGGCAATACCCATGAGCAGATATGTAACAATAAAAAAAGTTATAAATACAAAAATAGATGATACTTGTTTTTTAGCTTTTTTCATTACGAATAATTATAAATGATAAATGAAAGCTTCCATCTAGCTATCCTGCCTCTTTCCTGCTATAATTTAGTCTTCTGGAGAGCTATCTACAAGATTTTTCCTCCTATTTTTTACTTGTATGGAAACAATAATTCGATTCGACAAAGTATCTTTTGAATTTTTAAATAAACCCATTTTAGATGCGGTTAGTTTTAGTGTAAAAAGTGGCATGAAAATTGCACTTATGGGACAAAATGGAGCAGGTAAAAGTACATTATTTAAACTTCTCACAAAAAAACTTAAACAAAATTCTGGACAAATTGCAGTAAATCCAGACCTTACCGTTGCAACTGCATACCAAGTTATAGATCCAGAAGACAAAGAATTAACAATCGAAGAATATTTTAAAAAACAAAGTGGCTTTGAAGAATTACATGAAGTGCGTCGTGGCATGAGTGTTGCACTCGACGCTGTCAATTTACATGCTCCAGCAGATAAACTAGTTAAATCTTTTTCTGGTGGCCAACAAGCACGATTACTTCTTGCAGCTGCATTAATAAAAAAACCAGATTTATTATTACTAGACGAACCAACCAATAATTTAGATTACGATGGCATTAGTCACTTAACAACATTTTTAATGAACTACAACAAAAGTTGTATTGTTATTTCCCATGATGCCGAATTTTTAAATTCTTTTACTGAAGGTGTTTTGTATTTAGATAGTCATACTAAAAAAATAGAACAGTATGCTGGAAATTATCATGACGTAGTTGCAGATATTGCAGCCAGAATTGAAAAACAAAATAGGCAAAATGCTCTTATGGAAAAGGGAATTCAAGAAAATAAAGATAAAGCAAATTTCTTTGCACAAAAAGGTGGAAAAATGAGAAATGTTGCAAAAAAGATGAGAGAGAAAATAGAAAAACTTGAAAGTGAAAAAGTAGAAGTTCGAAAAGAAGACAAAACAATTAGACATTTTACAATTCCAGTTCAAGAAAACTTGCCAACAGATGTTTTAAAAATAAATAGTTTTACGGTGATGCAAAATCATCAATTGGTAACAAAAACTGCAAATAAATTTTTAGTAAAAGGAAAACACATGCTTATTATTGGACCAAATGGTATGGGAAAAAGCACCCTTATTGAATCTATCGCAAACCGCAAAGCAGAAGGTGTTGTTATAGAACCATCCGTAAAAATTGGCTATTATAGTCAAGATTTTGCAACTCTTAATTATGATGAAACCGTGTATGAATCTTTAGATAATGCACTTGGCGAAGATGCAATTATGAATGAAGAAAAAATTCGTTCAGTGGCAGCTGGTTTTTTAATAAATAAAGACTTAATTTATGCAAAAATTGGTAGTATTTCTGAAGGTCAAAAAGGACTTGTTTCTTTTGCACGATTAGTTCTTATGAAACCAGGATTACTTATCTTAGATGAACCAACAAATCATATTAATTTCCGACATCTTCCAGTTATTGCAAAAGCTCTTGATGAATATCAAGGTGCAATGATTTTAGTTTCTCACGTAGCCGAATTTTGGTCTCAGATTCAAATTGATGAAGTATTAGATTTGGAAGCATAAATCCATTAGAATGTGGGTATGAACAAAGCCATTATTTTTGCTATTACGTGTATTTTGGGCATCATTATTATTGTAGATTACTACCTTTGGAAACCTACTGAAACAGAAGTAGAACCAACTATTACACCTCCCGCCGTACAAACTGAACAGTTAGATAGAAAATCCTTACTTGATAATCCGCCTCCAGAATCGTTAAAAGGTAAAATAACTAATCTAAGTGGAGAAGTCCAATGGCAATCGCGAGCAGCTACAGAATTTCAACAAATAACAGAACCACAACAAGTTCTTCAGGGAGAAATACTCGCGACAAAAGATGGAACTGTAGATATTTTTTTTAATGAGGATATTCAGTTTTCTTTACAAGAAGATTCCGAAGTAGAAATAATTCAAACACTTAAAGATAAATTTGTTTTAGTTCATAAAAATGGCACTATAGATTATTCAAATAAAATAAATGCACCATTATCTATTCGTAGCTCCAGTTTGATTGCACTCTTAAAAAACGGCTCTATGCAAATTACCAGAGATAATGAAGAACAACAAATTACAATAACATCCGTAGAAGGGACAGTGCAGATTGCATACAACAATGCTGATTTTGTAAGTCAAATTGTAAACTTAGAGGAGGGGGAAACTTTTATATTTTATATTGAAGAAAGTGATGGAGAAGTTTTGTAATCATTTGTATTCTTTAAGAGGATCTAAAATAGTATCGCCTTCATAACCTAACGCCCATGCCGCAATGCCACCAATATGATATGTCTCTGCAAGTTTTACTTTTGCTGCTGTTGCTTTTTCTTCAGGATAAAAAATTTGATGATACGTACCTGTTTCTTCATCCTCGTAAACAACGTAATATTCTTTGGCAGGTTCATCAATCTTAACTTCACAATTACTACATTCATCCAATAATTTTTCTACTTTTCTACTACTAATTACAGCACCGCTGCCTGGAATAATTGCTGCTCTATGCGATTTATCGAGCGTTTCCCAGCGATATCCATACAATGGTATCCCTAAAATTATTTTATGTTCAGGCATAATTTGTTTGGCAAGTTTAATTGCCGTTTCACTATCAAATTCTGCATCTATTCCCATTCCTCCGACAGGTGAAACCGCTCCAGTTACATACGAACCAGAGTAGTGATAATCATATGTCATAAAAACCACATAATCGACAATTTTAGAAACTTCATCAACATTAATAAGATAGTTACGCAACATTGCAGTTGGACTTACATCAACGGTTATTGTTCCCAAATTTTCTTTATCCACTATAGTATTAACTTGTTTTACAAATCGAGTAAATTGAAGTCTAGCTTCCGGGGAAGCGTCACGAACACTTTCAATATCAATATTTAAATCAGTAAAACCGTATTCCTTCATAATAGGTGTTACTTCTTCCATCATGTTAATTGCATGTTCTTCTGGGTTTTCAATAAGTGCTGCGATATCATCTTCATCTGCACTAAAAACTAGTAAAGAAAGATTGATATTTTTTTCTTTCGCTGCAGTAAGAAAATTATCTGCTCTTCCAGAATCAAGAGCATACAAACCTGGCTCAGATTCACCAGGATTAGTAAATTTTCGAATAGTACCATCTGGTTCAAGAGTTAATCCAAAATAGGTAAGTGTTGTAATATAAGGTGAATAGTCTTCTTTAGCAAATTCTAAAAGCCAATAAGGCAAAAATCCAATCACATTATTTTTTTTAAGACCAATACTTTTGGAAAATTCTGTAATTGTATTAGCAGTTTCTTTTGAATTAAGTAGGGGAATTTGTTGGACAATAAAATAACCAATAAGTAATCCAGAAAGTATTCCAATTATTCCAACAATACTGTTTTTAAGCACACAATATTATAACAATTCAACCTGAAGATTGAGGTATTGTATAATGAAATTATGAAATCACATTTAAATCATTTACAAATCAATATAAACCCAACAAATCTTCCATTTTATAAAGAATTCATGGCCTTTCTGGGTTGGACTCTTATTATGGAATCAGAAGAAATGGCTGGATTTACCAGTGGGGGAGAAGCTTCTTTATGGTTTTTAAAAAGTCAAAATAATGAACAAAATAATTATGATGGATTTGGTGTAAATCATATTGGGATAAAGGTTGAAGAACTTAAAAATGTAGATGAAGCAACGGCATATCTAAAAACTAAAAATATAGAAATGCTTTTTGGAACACCCAAACATAGACCAGAATTTGCGATGAGTGAAACTGAAACGTATTATCAAATTATGTTTAAATCACCAGACAACATGTTATTTGAAATAGTTTATACTGGTACAAAATAAATATGTTTCAAAAACTGTATGCACTCTGTTTACTTGTTGAAAATTATGAAACTTCACTTCAGTTTTATAGAGATATACTTGGTTTAGAATTAAATTCTACAGATACAAAATATGCAGATTTTAAATTGGGTGAAACATTACTCGCAATCTTTCAAAAAGATGAAGCCACAATTATGTTTCCAAAAGAACATATTACAACTGGAGGAGGAACAGTAATTGCTTTTCCTGTAGAAGATATAGAAAAAGCTTGTAAAGAATTAAAACAAAAAGGTATAGAAATTTTTGAAGGTCCAAAAACAATGCCATGGGGACAAACAGTTGCTTACTTTAAAGATCCAGATAATAATATTTTAGAAATTACTAGCTTATGAAACTACTTCTCACATCTTCTGGTTTTACAAACAAATCTATTATTAATGCCTTTGCAGATTTACTTCAAAAACCATTTTCAGAAACTTCCCTCGTATTTATTCCAACTGCTTCTAATGTAGAAGATGACGATAAAGGTTGGCTTTTAGACGATATGAATAATGCAAGGAAATTGGGATTAAAGTCGTTTGATATTGTTGATATCTCTGCAGTTCCACAAGATATATGGGAACAGAGAATTACAAAAGCTGATGTCATTATGGTCGGTGGGGGAAACACATATCATTTAATGTATTGGATCAATAAATCAGGGTTTAATGAAATAATTGGTGACCTTTTAAAGACAAAAATATACGTAGGAATTAGTGCAGGTAGTATGGTACTGTCTAAAAATTTAGCATTAACACAATCAAAAAAATTATATTATGAAGATAAAGGAAATGTAGATATTGAAAAAGGTTTAGGATATGTAGATTTTCATACACGTCCACATTTAAATTCTGAATGGTTTCCGAATGTTCGTGAAAACATATTAAAAGAACAAGCTAAAGAATTAGATGAACCTGTGTATGCAATAGATGATCAATCAGCAATACAAGTCGTAGACAATACTATTGAAGTTATTTCAGAAGGAACATGGGTAAAAATTTAAATTTATTTTCCTTTTCTTTTTTCGTAGATTTTTATATATTCATCAACAGAAGTGGCAGCAACTGCATGACCAATAACTTCTAAAGGAATATCTTCAAGTTTTTTAAATCTCACACATGATTTACCCATATCTAATTTTTTCCCGGAAGCTTTAAATTCTTTTATAAATTGTTCATTTAATTTTGGATCTCCATAAATATTCGAAAGATAAATTGCTATATGATTTTTTTGAGAAGCCAAAGCGACATAGGGAATAGGTTCATCTTTTCTATTTAGATAACCATCAGGATAAATTGAAAGAGGAATGACATAACCAATCATGCCGTATTGCATAATCTCTTCATACCCTTTTGGAAGATGTTTAATAATAGTATTACGAATAGTAGCAATTGCTTCTTTTCTATCTGCAGGAAGAGATTCTATATATTCTGTAACTGTTTTGGCGGAACTTTGCATAACAAGTATTATAACTTTTTCCCGTATGGGATATATAGTGTTTCACCAACAATAAGTGGAAAAGCTTCATCATCGGAAAAACGATTAAATTCGTAATTAAGAATAGCTTCTGGTTCGACACCATATTTTTTTGCAATACCACCAATAGTATCACCATATTTAACAACATGTGTTACACCTGTTATTGGCGGAATAATAATTATAGAGTCAACTACTAATTCATCAGATGAAAGATTATTTGCCCATCGAATAGTATCGACAGAAATTTTAAAATCTTGAGAAATAGATTGAATTGTATCTTCTGGCTGAACTCTATAGGTAATATTTCCCTGTCGTACTGGAAGTTCATTTTGAATACGTTCACGGAAAGCTAAATTTTTTATCTGATCTCGAGCAGTTTTAATTGAAAGAGACCAAATATACATTGCTAATAAAAAAATAAGCGGCAAATAAAGGAGGTAAGTTAGGTGAAAATAATTATGAACATGTGGCTTATTTATTTTTTTCTTTCGCATCATACTATTTACTATAACTTTTACAACTTCTCTTGTCAAAGGGAGCTCATTACAAGTACAATACTAGTATGAATCGATTAATCTATTGGATTTTTATATTTGTTATTATTGTCGTATTTTTTTATTCGTTATTATTCGGTTCACTACTGTTTTTAAATCCTATAAAGCTTGGTCTTCGTTCTAAAAAATTTCCTAATGCGACAGTTTATACAAGTAATATTTATGAATTAAATCCTATATATGACTATGTCAATGATCATATGGTAGAAGCAGAATTATTATATCAATCGAAATATAATCAACGAGTAAATATATATGTAGCAACATCTGCCAATGAATTTAAACGCTGGGCACCACCATGGATTAATAAAAATGTGGGTGGTATTTCGTTATATATCGGAAATACAATTATTCTTAACCCAGAAGCAATTAAAAAAAACAAGTATAGTGAAGAAGAATTTTTAAAACACGAGTTAGTACATAATCTTATAATTCAAAATAGTGCCGTTCTTAATAATTTTGTTTTTGATTCTCAGGAATGGATGACAGAAGGGACTGCTATGTATTTTGGCGGACCAAATTATATGAATGAAAACGAGTTTAGAACCAGAATGAGAGGAGCTACATTAGTTCAGGATGATAAATCTTCAAAATTATTTACTAATTTAGATGACAAAGACTATAAATTTAAAATGTCAGTTTATAAATACTTTGTTGCATTTTTAATTACTGAATACGGAGATAATCGTTTTACTAATTTTATGAATCAATATATCGATTCTCCAGGAAACTATAAAATTATTTTTTATGAAGTCTATGACAAGCCTCTCAAATTAGTACTTGATGAATTTAAAAAAGCATACGGAGCAAAATGAATGTAACAGACTTTAATACTATGCTCCGGGAATTCTATTCAAAAAATAAAAGGATTCTTTCATGGAGAGAAACAATCGTACCTTATCATGTAGTATTGACAGAACTTATGTTACAACAAACACAAGTTCCTCGAGTACAAATTAAATTCCCAGAATTTATTGCTGCATTTCCTACTTTTCAATCTCTTGCTCAGTCATCTTTAACAGATTTACTTCGTGTATGGCAGGGAATGGGGTATAACAGAAGAGCTAAATATTTACGTGAAATTGCTACTATTATCAGCACTACATATAAAGGAATTGTTCCTAATGATCCAGAAATATTAGATGCTATGCCAGGTATTGGCCCTGCAACAGCTAAATCTATCATCGTGTATATATACAATAAGCCAGAATTATTTATAGAAACGAATGTTCGCCGAGTATTTATTCATCATTTTTTTGAAGATAAAACAGACATTCCAGACACAGATATTGTTCCAATATTAGAAAAAGCATTAGATACACAGAATCCACGTGAATGGTATTACTCAGTCATGGATTACGGAACATATTTGGGTAAAACAGTACAAAATCCAAATCGAAAAAGTAAACATTATGCAAAACAAAGTAAGTTTGAAGGTTCTAACAGACAAATAAGAGGGGCCATTTTGAAACAACTTGTACATGGTGGTATGAATAGAGAAGTGCTTCTATCATCATTAGGTTTTGAAGAAGAGAAAGTGTATACTGTTTTGCGGGAATTACAGAGTGAAGGTTTTATAAATGAAAAAATGGGGAAGTATTCTATAAAATAGTTTTTTGATAACATGTCTCGTTTGATACCATTTTTTCTTTTTTTTTATTATTATATACACATATGAAAATGGATATCGAAACAAGAACAAAACGAGCAGAAGTTATTGTCACCACTTTAAAAAAACTCTTTCCTACGACAAAATCGGCTCTGGAATACTCCAATCCATGGGAATTTTTAGTTGCAGTTATGTTATCTGCGCAATGCACCGATGTTGCAGTTAATAAAGCAACTCAAACCTTATTTAAAAAATATAAAACTGTCACAGATTATGTACATGCAGATCCTGATGAATTTAATACAGATATAAAAACGATAATTTTTCATAATAATAAAACAAAAAATGTTTTAGCAACAGCAAAAATTATTCATGAAACATACAACGATAAACTTCCACAAACTATGGAAGAAATGTTACAACTACCTGGAGTAGCCAGAAAAACGGCTAATGTTGTTCTAGGAAACGAATTTGGTGTTATAGAAGGAATTGCAGTAGATACTCATGTCCGTCGTCTATCAAATTTATTCGGTTTAACAACACAAGATAATCCTGACAAAATAGAGAAAGATCTTATGGAAGTTTTACCTCGAAAAGAATGGCCAGAATTTACACTTCGCATGATAGATTATGGAAGAAAATACTGTCCAGCCCGTAAACATGATCACGATGTGTGTCCACTAAAAGTAGCATTAGAAGAAAAAGGATTACTATAAATATTTTTCTTGTTTTGGGTTTAAAACACCATTTGTTATAAACATGTATTGTGCTAAACCGTGTTTAATAATCCCTGTATTTATGAATCTATTTTCATGATCAATTTCTGCACAATGAGTATGTCCGCATACAAAATATTCATTAGGTTTTAATTCTAATTTAATCTGATCTTTGATACGACGATTGTAGTGAAGAAGTCCTTTTTGATATAATGCTCCCCCAGTTCTAATAATAAATTTTTCTACTTGTTCGGCAAATCGTGTCATGATATTTGGTCTTCCTGCAACAGCAACATCTCCATTTTCAAGTGGTACTAACCTATTACCGTGTTCAAAAATAAATGTTTTATCGTTTATTTTTAAAGAATATTTATTAGTTTGAAGGTTAGAAAAAGCACTAATTTCTTTAGTAGAAAATCGCTCACTATCATGATTCCCAAAAATATAAACAGTTTCTTTTTGTTTAAGAAGGGTAAATAAATTTTTCCAAGGAGAATCCATAAATTCCCTAAATGGAATAAAATAACCATCCCAAAAATCACCATTAATAATAACTCGATCAGCTTTACTAATGATACTTTTGAGAAAATTAAATTTTTTCTCATCAAAAGGAAGAGTTAAATGTGTATCAGAAAACACTAAAATATTCATGGTAAATTAACTATACCAGTAATTATATTTAGTTACTCTTTAAAGCTGCAAGTACTCCACCTGGAACTTCTTCATAGTGGGAAGGTTCCATATAGAATACACCTCGTCCTTCAGTTAATGAACGAAGGATTGTTGCATAACCAGAAAGTTCTGCAAGTGGTGCATATGCTTTAATGATAGTAACTCTACTTTTCTTTTCTGTACCAAGAATTTTACCTCTTCTACTTGAAACGTCTCCAATAGCAGTACCCATAAAATCATCAGGTACAGTAATTTCGAGTTTCATAATAGGTTCAAGAAGTACCATTCCAGCTTTTTTCATACCATCTTGTAAAGCCATTGATCCTGCAATTTGGAATGCAATATCAGATGAATCTACATCGTGGTAACTTCCATCATAGAGTGTTACTTTTAAGTCAACAATTGGGAATCCAAGAAGGACACCTTTATCAAGTGCTTGACGTACACCTTTTTCAACAGATGGAATAAATTCTGAAGGAATTGAACCTCCTTTAACTTGATTTACAAATTGAAAGCCTTCTCCACGTGCAAGAGGTGCAACTTTAATAAGACAGTGACCATATTGTCCGTGTCCTCCACTCTGTTTAATATATTTACCTTCTGCATCTGCTTCTTTTGTAATGGTTTCTTTGTATGCAACTTGAGGTTTACCAACATTTGCATCCATACCCATTTCTCGTTTCATACGATCAACAAGAATTTCAAGATGAAGTTCTCCCATTCCAGCCATAATTGTTTGGTTTGTTTCATGATTTACAGAAACACGGAATGTTGGATCTTCTTCTGAAAGTCTTTGAAGTGCATAGGATAATTTTTCTTGATCTGCTTTTGTTTTTGGTTCAATAGCTAAAGAGATAACTGGATCTGGAAATGAAATTTGTTCCAATACAATTGGATGATTTTCATCTGCAAGTGTATCTCCTGTTTTGGATTCTTTTGGTCCAACAAGGGCTACAATTTCACCAGCATAAGCTTCTGCAATTTCTTCTCGTTGATTTGCATGCATAAGAAGAATACGTGAAACACGTTCTTCACGACCACTATTTACGTTATAAACATAAGAACCAGATTTAAGGGTTCCTGAATAAATACGTGTATAAGTGATTTTACCTACATGTGGATCAAGTTGAATTTTAAATGCAAGAGCTGCAAAATGTTCTTTAGGTGTAAGTTGTCTTGTTAATTTTTCTTCTGGATTTTTTGGATCAAGTCCAACAATTTCTTTCAAATCAAGTGGTGATGGAAGATAATCTACAATTGCGTCTAAAATTGTTTGTACGCATTTATTTCTAAGTGATGTTCCTGCATATACTGGAATTAATTTATATCCAATAACAGATTTACGAAGTGAAGCTTTTAGTTCTTCATTTGAAATTTCTTCACCTGCGAGGAATTTTTCAAGAAGGACATCGTCATTTTCAGCAATTTTTTCAATCATGTGTGCGCGTGCTTTTTGTGCTGCTTCCATTAAATCTGATGGAATTTCTTCTACATCAAATTCAACACCAGATTCATCGCGACCCCAAACTAATGCTTTCATTTTGATAAGGTCAATAACACCTTTAAAATCTGATTCTTTTCCAAGTGGTACAACCATAGGAACTGGATTTGCACCAAGTCTTTCTTCAATTTCTCCAACAGTTCCTTCAAAATTTGCTCCTAATTTATCCATTTTATTAATAAAACAGATACGTGGTACTTTATATTTATCAGCTTGTCGCCAAACTGTTTCAGATTGACTTTGTACACCTTCTTCAGCGTCAAATACTACTACTCCTCCGTCTAAAACACGAAGTGAACGTTCTACTTCTGCTGTAAAATCTACGTGGCCTGGAGTATCAATAATATTAAATCTTACATCGCCCCAAAATGTTGTTGTTGCAGCAGAAACGATTGTAATTCCTCGTTCTTTTTCTTGTTCCATCCAGTCCATCTGTGTATCACCATCATCAATATCTCCAATTTTATAACTGCGACCAGTATAAAAAAGGATTCGTTCAGTTGTTGTAGTTTTTCCTGAATCAATATGAGCGATAATACCGACATTGCGGATTTTATCAAGAGGTACATTTCTGTTTTTTGTTGCGACAACGTTTTTTTGAGCCATAGATATTAAAAATTAAATAAAAAGATCCCAAATACAATCTAGGATCTTGCGATTTGCTAATGTTATAAATTAACTAATTTTAGTTTACCACTTTAAGTGGGAGAATGCTTTGTTTTGATCAGCAAGTTTTTCTGTCTGTTCTTTCTTAGCAACAGCTTGACCTTGATTTTTAGCAGCTTCTTTTATTTCAACTGTAAGTTTATCAGCGAATGATCTAAATTCTTTGTTAGAACGAGAACGAGCAGCTTCTAAGATCCAATTAAGAGCTAAATAAATTCTTCTTTCTCGACGAATTTCTGTAGGAACAAGATAAGAAGCACCACCGAGTCTTCGTGGACGTACTTCTTTTTCTGGCATTACATTTGTAATAGCTTTATTAAGAGTAAGCAATGAATCGTTTTCTTCTGATTTTAAACTTTCGAGTGCTTGATACACAACTTTTTGAGCTACACTTTTTTTACCATCTTCCATAAGATAGTTAACCAGTTTTGCTACTTCGTAACTGTCGTAGACTGGATCCATTTTCAATGATGTTGCTTTGTATTGATGTCTTGGCATAAATATGTATATTATTAATTAGCTTTTTACCTTAGGTTTTTTTGTTCCGTATTTAGAACGAGATGTAACTCTATTGTCTACACCTGCAGTATCAAATTTATTTCTAACGATATGATACTTTACACCTGGTAAATCTTTTACACGACCTCCACGAATAAGCACAATTGAATGCTCTGCAAGGTTATGACCAATTCCTTGAATATAAGCTGTTACTTCCATTCTATTTGAAAGTCTTACTCTAGCAACCTTTCGGAGAGCTGAGTTTGGCTTTTTAGGAGTCATAGTACGTACAATAGTACATACTCCTCGTTTCATAGGATTGTTGGTATCTACATAAGCACGTTTTACAGCATTATAGCTGGCCTTCAGTGCTGACGCTCTGGACTTCTTGTCCTTCTTCAAGCGTTTTGTCCTCACTAGTTGATTTATTGTTGGCATAAGTCGTTTGGAATTGTGTGTAATATTTATTAATCAAAGTTTCTGTAACTGGAATTAATCTTCCAATTATAACATTCTCTTTCAGTCCTAGCAAGTAATCTACTTGTCCTTTGATTGCTGCTTTTGAAAGAACATTTGTTGTCTGTTCAAATGATGCAGCTGATAACCAAGAATCTGTATAAATTGCAGCTCTTGTTATACCAAAGATAGTTACTTTTCCGACTGATGGGTTACCACCGATTGCGAGTGCTTTTTTATTTTCTTCTTCAAAGCGAACACGAGATACAACTTCATTCTTTGTGAATGAGGTATCACCTTCATCTTCGATAATAACTTTGTCACTCATTTTTCGAATAATAACTTCGAAATGTTTATCATGAATACCAATACCTTGAGATTCATATACATCTTGTATTTCGTTTAAGAGATACTGTTGTGCATAGTGAATACCTTTAATACTAAGTACATCATGAATATTTAAGTATCCTTCAGAAATTTGTGTTCCTGCTGGTACTAAATCTCCATCTTTAACTCTTAGTTTTTGAGTATTAGGAATACTAAATTCTTGAACAGCATCATCTTCATTTGTTGGATTAACTTTTACAACAAACATGTCACGTTCAGAATCTTCTGTAATGACTACTTTACCTGCTGTTTCTGTAATAGGTGATACTACTTTTGGATTTCGTGTTTCAAAGAGTTCTTCTACACGAGGTAAACCTTGTGTTACGTCTGAGATAACGATACCTCCGAAATGTCGGACACGCATAGTAAGCTGTGTACCTGGTTCACCAATAGATTGTGCTGCAAGTACTCCTGCTGGAACACCAATGTCAGCTAATCCTTGTGTGGAAAGATCTATTCCGTAACATTTTTGACAGATACCTGTCTTTGACTTACAGAATAATGGTGATCTAACGACAAGTTGTGTAACATCACTTGCTTCAATGACTTTAATTTCATTTTCATCAAGTAATACATTTCCTTCAAATAATACTTTGCCTTTTTTATCTTTTACTTGTTCAAGTGAATATCTTCCAGCAATACGTGCGATCATTTTATCTCCACGATCTCCGGATGATGAAACTGTCAAACCTTCTGTGGTTCCACAATCTACTTCACGAACAATCATATCGTGTGCTACGTCATGAAGTCTTCGTGTTAAGTAACCTGCATCTGCTGTTTTAAGAGCTGAGTCGGTTAAACCTTTACGTGCACCTCTTGCTGAGATTACATATTCAAAGATGTTTAATCCTTCACGATAATTAGATTTTGTTGGAACCTCAATAATTTTACCCATTGGGTCGACAACAAGTCCTTTAATAGCTGAAAGCTGTTTAAGTTGTTCTCGAGAAGCACGAGCTCCTCCAGATTTAATAATAATCTTGACTGGATTTTCTTCTGCGATTTCATCCCATGTAAGATCTGCTAACTTTTCAGTTGTATCAATCCACATTTTGTTTGAAATTCGTTTCTTTTCATCAAGAGTAAGAAGTCCTTGATTATAGTTTTCTTGAATCTTTGTTACTTCATTTTCTGTTTCATCAACAATTTCGTTTTTGTTAGCAATAATTTTACAATCAAAGATTGATACAGAAAGTCCACAAGAAACTGTAGCTCCCCAGAATCCAATATCTTTAACTTTATCAATTAATGCTCCAACTTCTTCTTGTGATAAGAATTTAGTTGCTGCAACGATAAGTGCTTTAATATCTGATGCTTTTACATCTTCATTAACAAACTGAAGTTCTTCAGGTAATGTGTTATTAAACATGATTCTACCTGTTGATGTGACAACAATTTCACCATTAATTCTTACAAGAATTGGCTGTCTAAGTGTAATTCTTTGTAAATTAAAGTTACTAATTGCTTCATCTTTTGTTGCAAAGACTTTAAGATCTTGTTCAGATTCATATTTATAGTCTTTATCAAGAGTTGTAATATAGTACACACCAAGAGCCATTTCTTTGTTTGGCAACACAATTGGTGTCCCATCTGCTGGTTTCAATAAATTTCTATATGGAAGCATTCGAGCTTTTACTTCTGCAATAGATTCTTCTGAAAGTGGTACAAATACACCCATTGCGTCTCCATCGAAGTCGGCATTGTATCCTGCACAGACTGTTGGATGAAGTTTAATTGCACTTTCATCTGTCAAAACTGGATAGAATCCAAGAATTGAAAGTTTGTGAAGGGTAGGTGCACGGTTCAAAAGAACTGGGTGATTTTTTGTAATTTCTTCTAAGATATCGTAAATAATTGGTTCACGTTCTTCTAAGAAATTTTTTGCACTTTTAATGTTTGGTGCAAGTCCACGAATAATAATTTCATGTAATAAATGTGGTTTAAATAGCTCAAGAGCCATTTCTTTTGGAATTCCACATTGATCAATTTTAAGTTCAGATCCTACAATAATGGTTGAACGTCCAGAATAATCTACACGTTTTCCAAGTAAGTTCTGTCGGAAACGACCCTGTTTTCCACGTAAAATATCAGAAAGAGATTTAAGTTTCTTTGCTGAACGACGAGTTTGAGATCGTCCACGAGATTTCTGAAGATCAAGAAGTGAATCAACAGCTTCTTGAAGCATTCGTTTTTCGTTACGTAAAATAATTTCAGGTGCTCCAAGATCAATAAGTTGAGCTAAACGAATATTTCTATTAATAACTCTTCTATAAAGATCATTTAAATCTGAAGTTGCAAATTTTCCTCCTGGAAGTTGAACAACTGGTCTAAGATCTGGTGGTACAACTGGAAGTACAGAAACGAGCATCCATTGTGGAGAAATTTTACTCTTCATGAATGACTCAATAATTCTTACTTTTTTAAGTAATTTACTTCGTTTTTCACCTTTTGTTTTAGAAAGTTTACTCATTGTTCCGTTAAGTAGAGTTTTAAGATCTTGACTGGAAAGAAGTTCATGAATAACTTCTGCACCCATACCTACTTTTACGAAACCTTCAAGTTCTTGATCTTTTAAGAACAGATAATCTTCTTCTT
This sequence comes from uncultured Gammaproteobacteria bacterium, assembly GCA_964435665.1. GTDB lineage: Bacteria > Patescibacteriota > Microgenomatia > UBA1406 > GWC2-37-13 > MFZZ01. The sequence goes on from CAYSZW010000004.1 coordinate 61,742, forward strand.
CGAGTGTATCAAAAGGTTTAAGACTTTTAACAACTTTTCCTAAACGTTCATAGATAGCAATATGTTGAGATTTTCTTTCAACAAATTTATCTGAAAGTCTTCGTAGATTTTCTCTTTCTTTTAAGTCAATTTCTTGAATTGCGAGTTCTTTTTGTTCTGCGCCAGAAATTTTCTTTTCAATATCTTCTCTTTGTTTTGTAAATTCTTTTGCAAGCTTCATTTTTTCTTGTTCATACCATTCTTCTTGTCTTGCTGCTTCTTCTTCACGCATTTTGTCTAAAGCATCTCCTACTTCTTTTTGTTTATCTTTATCGATATCCATAACAAGATAGAGAGCATAGTAAACAATTCTTTCAAGAGTTTGAGTTGGAATATCAAGAATAATACTTAATGGGGATGAAGCTCCTTTAAAGTACCAAATATGTGCAACTGGAGTTGCAAGTTTAATATGTCCCATGCGTTCACGACGAACAACAGAGGATGTAACTTCGACACCACAGCGATCACAGACTATACCTTTATATCTAATTCTTTTGTATTTTCCACAGTAACATTCGTAATCTTTAGTTGGTCCAAAGATACGTTCATCAAATAAACCGTCTTTTTCTGGTCTAAAGGTTCGATAGTTAATTGTCTCTGGTTTTGTTACTTCACCATGAGACCATTTCATTATGTCTTCTGGAGATGCAAGTCTTATTTTAAGACCTGAAAAATCCACTATTTGTAATTCGTCCATAGTTATTATTCGATATAGTCAACTGATAATCCTAGTGCGTTAAGTTCTTTTACAAGTACGTTAAATGATTCTGGTACGCTTGATTGAGGAATATTAAGTCCTTTAATAATTGCCTCAAATGTTTTCTGACGACCACGAACATCATCTGACTTAATAGTTAACATTTCTTGTAATGTTGATGGTACTCTGTGTGCTTCAAGTGCCCAGACTTCCATCTCTCCGAAACGCTGTCCACCCATTTGTGATTTTCCTCCAAGTGGTTGTTGTGTAACAAGTGAGTATGGTCCAACTGATCTTGCATGGAATTTATCTTCAACCATGTGAATCAATTTCATGATGTAACCAATACCTACAAGAGCTGGTCTTTCAAAAGGTTGACCGGTTGCTCCATCGTAAAGTGTTACTTTACCATCTGTTGGGTATCCAAGTTTTTCCATTTCACTAAAGATAAAGTCTTCTTTAATGCGTTCAAATGTTGGAACTGTAATAAAGTTATTATTTTTAAGTGCGATCCATCCGAAAATTGTTTCAAACAACTGTCCTAAATTCATACGAGCAAGAATAGACAGTGGAGAAATAATGATATCTACTGGAGTTCCATCTTCAAGATATGGCATATCATGTTCTGGAAGAATCTTTGAGATAACACCTTTGTTTCCATGTCGACCTGCGAGCTTATCTCCAACTGTAATCTTTCGAAGTTGGGAAGTTCGGACTAAAATTCTTTCAATGATACTTGGTTCAAGTTCATTTGGATCTTTTTTAGCATTAATTGTGTCAATATTGACAACTGTTCCTCGATCTCCGTAAGGCATTTTAAGGGATGTATCTTTAACATCTTTTGCCTTTTCACCGAAGATTGCTCGAAGAAGTCGTTCTTCTGCTGTAAGTTCTCGTTCTCCTTTTGGAGCAACTTTACCTACTAATATGTCTCCACCTTTAACATGTGTTCCAAGAAGAACATTTCCATCTTTATCTAAGTTTTGAAGTACTTCTTCACGAACATTAGGAAGATCTCTTGTTAATTCTTCTGGTCCAAGTTTTGTGTCAACGACATCAGCAACATATTCTTCTGAAGAAATAGATGTAAATACATCATCTTTCAAAAGACGTTCTGAAATGACAAATCCGTCTTCGTAACCTAAACCTTTTAAGGATGTATATGCAATAACTAAGTTTTGTCCTAGTGCAAGACGACCATGTTGACTTGTAGGTCCATCAACTATAAGATCACCTTTTTTAAGTTTTTGTTTTGGTTCAACACGAGGTTTTTGATCGAAAGATACGTCGCGATTTGTTCGGACATAACGTTCAAGTTTATATTCATGTTTTTTACCAGATTCACCTTTAAAGACAACTTTTTCACCGTCGACATAATCAACGACTCCGTCTTCTGGTGCGACAATTGTGCGTCCAAGTTCTTTAGCAACAATTTCTTCCATACCTGTTCCAACAAATGGAGCTTGTGGCTTAATAAGAGGAACTGCTTGACATTGCATGTGACTTCCCATGAGAGCACGAGATGCATCATCGTTTTGAATAAATGGAATCATTGCTGCAGAAATACCAATTGCTTGTCGTGGTGAAACGTCAATATAATTAATTTTTTCTACAGGAACTTCTATAACTTCTCCTTTGTAACGAGCTACTACTGTATCTCCGTTAATAATACCTTTTTCATTAAGAGCTACGTTTGCAGAAGTAATATAATATTGTTCTTCATCATCTGCTTGTAAATAATCAACTTCATTGGTGACAGTTGCTACAACTTTAGTTCCTTTTTTATCAATTTTTACTTTTTTGTATGGAGTTTCGAGGAATCCATATTCATTTGCGCGTGCATACAAAGCCATGTATGTAACGACACCGATGTTTGGACCTTCTGGTGATCTAATTGGATCAATTCTTCCATATTGTGAAGAAGCAATGTCTCGGATTGAGAACGATGCTCGTTGTTTTTCAATACCACCTGGTCCACCGACTGTAATTCTTCTTAAATTATCAAGTTCTGAAAGTGGATTTGTCTGATCAACGATTGTTGAAAGTTGACTTGTTTTATAGAAAATATTGATTGTTGCTATAAGTGGTTTGTTATTTAATACTTGTGAAGGAGTTGGATTTACATCACTTGTAATTAAACTCATTCTTTCTTTTACTTCTTTTTCGACACGAATCATTCCTGCACGAATTCCGTACATGCCGATGAGTTCACCGACTGTTCGAAGTCTTCGATTACCTAAATGATCAATATCATCAAAGTTACCTTGTCCTTTTGTTAAATTAACAAGATATTTAAGTCCAGCAATAATATCTTCTTTAGTAAGAAGGTAATTTTCTGGAGTATTCTCAATTTTAAGTCCAAGTTTTTTATTAATCTTATAACGACCAACACTACTCATTGAATATCTTTTTGCATCAAAGAATAATGAATTAAGTGTTTTATAAGCATTATCTAAAATAAGAGGTTCACCTGGTTTTACTTTTCGGTAAAATTCAAGTACAGCTTCATCTCTATTTGTTGTTCTGTCTTTTTTAAGAGTTGGAGCAATATATTTTTCAATTAATTCAGGATCTAAATCATTAAATTGAGACATAATATCTGTATTACTCATATCTTCAAAGAGTTTGAGGAACACAGAAGCAAGCATTTTTCTTCTTTTATTTATTTTTACTTCGATAAGTCCATATTTATTAATAGTTACATCAATCCATGAACCAATGTATGGTCGAATTTCTGCATTATAAAGTGTAAGACCAGTTGTCTTATCAATTTCTGCTGTAAAGTACATTCCAGGGGAACGTACAATTTGTGAAATAACTGCTCTTTCAATACCATTAATAATAAATGTACCTTTATCTGTCATGATTGGCAGATTAAAGAAATATACATCTTGAGATTTACTTTTACCTGTCTTTTTATTTTCAATAGATAAACGAAGATAAACAGGGAGATCATAAGTTAATTTTTTCTGAACACAAAGGTCTAAAGAATATCGTGGTTCTCCAAAAAAGAGATCTTCGAAATGGAGAGTTAATTTTTTCCCTGTGTAGTCTTCTATTGGGAAAAATTCTTGAACTATTTCCTTTAAATCTTTGTCTAAAAATCGTTGCCAGAACTGTCTTTGAATCTCGATGAGATCAAAATCTTTCATGTACTTTTCTTCAGTACCTAGTAATATTTGATTAGATGAGGATATAGCTGTCATTTGGGCGTTTTTTGAAGTTTTAACAAATAAAAATACTCCCTTTAGATCAGGGCGATTGCATAACTATACTATATGACTATATAAAAGTCAACAAGAAATGACTTTAAAAAGGATATTTTAAATGAAGATTTCTAAATGCATACGATTCTAATTTTTATTTAGGTAATCTTCTTAGTTGAATTAACGCATCTTGAGGAAATGGTGGAGCAAAATTTTGAGCATATCCACCAGCTTTTTGAATTGATTCAGCAAGAGGAATAGCTTTTTCTACCTCAGCATAGTAGGCTTGGGTAGTTCTTAGAACAGCTTCTATGGTGGCTTTTTGAGTTGGCGTGACCTCATTCTTTCCACTTTTTATCTCTCCTGTTTTTATGCCAATATCAACTCCCCATAAACCTTTAATAAGAGAATCATCTCCACCATTCATAGGTGCTTGTAAACTAATATGTGGTTCATTCAATCCTTTTAATTCACTACCTTTTAAATCAGCATTAATTTTATATTGGCCACCGACAAATAGACCTGTCCTTTGATATCTAACATCACCCGAATCATTACCAACAAATTGAAATGGCACTTTTGCTTCTTGAAGTTTAAAAAAACGTTCAAGAATATTTATAGATAATCCTTGCATTGAATTTTCAAAAATTTCTTCTTCTCCTGGAGTAGGATGTTCACCTAAAGCTTGAAGTTTTAGATATTGAACAAATTCTAAGTCCGTTTTGAATTCTTTTGTATCTTCTATTTCTTGAATAACCGTTGTATCAACTTGAGTATTTAAAGTAGGTTCTCCCGATGGTTTGTCAGCAGTTCCACCATTTATCAATTGTGAAGGGACAGAAGGTAATTCTTGCTGAATATTAGGAAGGTTCAAAGAAGGATCAAAGTTAGTTTCTGACATACTTATTTATAAAGAAGTTTAGTTAGTAAGTCAATATTTATTTATCTTTTGGTTTTTCCTGATCAGAAAGAATATTATTTTTTTGAAGCATCTCAAGTATATTCTCAATATTATGTTCTAATGTTTCTGTGTTATCAAGCATCTTTTTTACAGTTTCACGACCACGTTTTGTGGTAAAAGCATAGAGTAGAGCTCCACCAACTACACCACCAAGTGCAAAACCTGACCAAAAATTATCAGAATGTTGTTTTTCTTTAGTCATTTTTCTTTTTATATAAATCTACAATCTTCAAAATAGTTTTAAACCCATTTATAAAACCTGTTGCTTCTCCGAGTCCATGCTTAAGACCGATACCAATTGCATCAAACCCGTTGATAATTTTATTTGCATTATCAAGAGTTTTGCGCAAGGCTTTGAGCACAAGAAATAACTGAATTCCTACAACAGTTAACAAAACTGTGGTAATACTAAGCACGATTATCATTAAAATTTGAATTGTATCCATTTCTATAAGTGTATAGGAAAAATAAAAAAGTTAATAGAGGTATTTACTGATTCTTACTTTTTTCTGCCCAATAATTATTTGCATCAAGTAAGCTATCAAATGTTCCTGCATCATGCCAAGAGCCATCCATAATACTTACTTTTAATTCTCCAAGATCTTTATATTTATTAATAAGATCAGGGATTTCTAATTCACCACGAGCTGAAGGAGTTAATGTTTTTGCAAATTGTGAAGCACGATTGTCAAGAATATACATGCCGACCATTGCAAATTCACTTTTTGGTTCAGTAGGTTTTTCAACAATAGATAATACATTGTTATTATCATCAAATTCAATTACACCATATCGTTCAGGATCTGGTACTTTTTTTGCAAATACAACACCACCTTTATCAAATTCTTTTATTGTTTGAGAAAAGTCTTGATCAAAAATATTGTCCCCAAGAATAAGAGCTACATCATCATTACCTATAAATTGTTCACCAAGAATAAATGCATCAGGAAGTCCACGTGGTTCTTCTTGAATTTCATAAGTAAATTTTGCTCCAAATTCTTTACCAGTACCAAGAAGGTTAAGAAAATGTCCAGCATAATCTGGTGCAATAATAATAAGTATATCTTTAATACCAGCTTTAGTAAGGGTTTCGATAGGATAAAAAATCATCGGTTTGTTATAAACAGGAAGAAGTTGTTTAGATGTAATTTTGGTTAATGGACGTAAACGAGTAGCTTTACCTCCAGCTAAAATGATTCCTTTCATAGTGTTATGGAAGAATAAGTATTTTTAGTAAAAATAAAATTGTAAATCCAATGAGCACATATTCTAACACAATTTTAAATCTAAGGGTATTCTCAATTATGTGATGATAAATGCCCCAAATAATATAAAAAGAGATAAATGATAATAGAATAATAAATTCCAACAGTCTTTCACCTTTAAAAAGATTTAATGAAACAATAAAAAAAATTCCTGCAGTTGCAAACAATAAATAATCAAACGTATGTTTATTTACTTCTTTTTTTATTAATTTGACTAAATGTTTCATATTTAAATAATTGATCCTTTAATAAGAATAAATGCACCCACTACTATAAAACCAATAAACATTAAATGAACAAGATTTTTACCTTTTACTCTAATCAGATTAAGTTTCGCAGCAAAATAAAAGTCAAGTAATAAAGCTAAAAATAGGACTGTAAAGAAAATAAGGTTAACATTAAAGTAGGTAGGTAAAAAAGAACGTTGTGTTGTGGATTCTTTTGCTAGTACAACAGGTTTTTGAGCTACTTCTTGAATTGGAGCAGCATTATCTTCAACAGCAACATTTGTATCTGGCTTTGTATCAGCAGTATTTTTTTCAGTAGATGGATACAGTGGTTTGCCAAACATCTGTACAACTAAAGTAGTTTCTTCTCCATTTAATACACCATTTACCACTGCAAAACCCACTTCGGTGTAGTCATTTCTTAAAAGATTTTCTTTGTGAGTAGGAGAATTCATCCAAGCTTCAACAATACCGTCACTAAATAAAAAGTTTTTAGCTAAATTTTCACCAGCATATTCATATTGGTAACCTGATTCTAGAATAAATTGCCATGGTGTTTCTCCTGCAGGACCATAATGAGACCAATAATTTTGTTCGAACATATTTTTTGCTTTTAGTTGTGCAGCTTTGGCAAGATCTTCGTTATATTCTAAAGGAGGAATATTTTGTTTTTCGCGCTCAACATTGGTTAATTCATATAATTTTTCTACGGTTACATCTGTCGCATATCCCAAAATATCTCCACTCGTTTTTTGTAGATGTCCTACACTTGCCGTCAAAATAAGAGCTGCAACAAGATAAACAGTTAAAAAATCATGATGAAGTAATTTTGCTGTGTAATTATTAGTATGACGAGGAATAAAAAAATGATGCAGAGACTGTATTAATTGTTTCATATATAACGCTTCAATTTGTTCAGATACATTTTAGTATAACTAAACGCTAATAGAATTCCAATAGTATCAATAAATATATCGCGTATTGCACCTTGTCTTGTAGGTACAAATGTCTGATGAAGTTCATCCGATACAGCGTATAAGATTGATGAAATTATGGCAATTGTAAATATTGATTGATTAGAAATTTTTTTTGTAAATGATTTAAAAGTCGCTCTAAATAGTAATATATATAAAATTGCATACTCAATTACATGTAATGATTTAAAAATTAAAAAATTTTCTACTTCTGTATCTGCAAGTGAAATACGTTGTCGTGATGACATTACAAAAATAATGGTCATCCAAATTATCGGAGGTAACCAATATAAAATAAAATGACGAATAGATTTCATAAAATAATTAATTTCTCGAATACCAATACTTAAGTGTATCTAAAGAAAATCATTTTGGAAACTAGAGAAATACCTGCGAGCAGAGAATATGAGCCAGAAATAATAAGCCAAGGTTTTTTATCTGAAGTTGTATATGAATTAGATTCAGTTGTTATGACAAGTGGGTCTTCTTTTTCTGTAAATTGAGGTATCGGTTTTGCTGTAACATATACAGTCTGTTTTTTTACAGATATAGTGGGTGAGGGTTTAAAAGAAATTTTTGGTATTATGCTAATTCCTAATATACTTCCAGTTAGAGTGGGTGTGACAGTTTTTGTTACTGTAGGAATTATGATCGTATCAATACAAGGGGAATTCGATTTGTTTTTTGAAGGATTCTGATAACAAAAAACATTTGAACTATTTTTTCCAATACTAGTATCTTTTTCTGAATCTTCATAAGAAAATGAATCCACTACTTCCCCATTAGGATTTAATAATCTAATATCATCACCAGCATTATTAAATAACGAGGAACTCATATCAATGGAAGCATAACTAAACGGTAACATAGTTACAGAAAATTTTTTTGGTGAAGCGCCACTATCTGCTGTATCGTCTATAAACCAATCGGAAAGTGTTACTTCATTATTATTATTGTTGAATAACTCAACCCATTCATTGCTTGTCGAATTAGGATATACCATCGCTTCTGTTATTGATATATTTTTAATGGCTACAAAGGTTGGTGTTGGCACAGATGTAGGTGTATAAAATGGCGTTGGCGTTATTAATAATTCTTCAAAGGTAATACTATCGAAATAAGCAGTTCCCAAAGAAACGAGTAAGCGAATTTTTGCAGAATGTGCATTTGCTGGTGAAATTGCACTTATATGTACTAGTTTCCAATCGGTTTCTGTAGAAATGATTTCTGAATCGTGAGTAGTAATTTGGCTACCTGAACCATCTGTAGATTCATACCAGGCAATCCGAATAAAAGATTTAGAAGGGGGAGGATTATTGGTTTTTATATAAGCATCAATAGAGTAATACTGCTCAGGTGTAATGGTGTATATTATTTGCTCGATTCCATAAGACGTGGAAGAATCATTCTTAATTTGAGCAGATTGTGTTCCTTCTTTTACAGAATCACTGTTAATACTAAATTCGATAGCATTATTATTTTTTTGCCATGACTGTTCGTATTGTTCAAAGCCATTATTTTCAAAAGCTAGAATAGAAGTGGGGTAAATACATAACATTATAAAAATGAGAAAAAAAAGGGTTAGAGATTTATTCAAATACTCCATAAGGTCCAGATAATGAATAATAATCAGAGACCTTTTTGTCAGGTCCGTAAATTGGATCATTCATAATATAATCACTACCATCAGTTTTTTTGAGAACAACATAATGACTTGATCCACGAACACCTGCAATAACCGGAACTCCTCTATCTAAATAAGAGGAAATATCGGCTGATCCAATATTTCTATAACTTTTTCCATTTGGCCAAGAGCCATTAAATGTTGAAGGAATATACATATATGCTGATCCTGGTAAAAAATACTGTGAACTACTTGCAATATTTGCAGGAGTATAATCAGCTCCATAAAAACGCATTACCATAGCAATGCTTGTAATAAAACATCCTACATCTAGTACAGATTCACTGGAAGTCCCCATTTGCATACCTGCCCATCTTTCATCACGTTGAGATAAATACCAGCCACCTTCTCCAGTTCCAAGACCATTTGCTGAAACCGTACCAACACCAGTAATTGCTACGAAGGATTTATAAGCAGTAATTTGTCTTCTGGCTTCTTCCAATAAACGACTATAGTTACTTTCATCATTTTGAGTTGCTGAGAGAAGTATTCTTTTTTCTTCTTGTTGTGCTTTAAGACTTGCTTCTTGAGCAGATAATGTATCTTGTAACTTGTCTAATTCTTCTTTTTTCTTTTCTCTTAACTTTTTTTGTTCTTCGTAATTAAGTTTAGCTTCTTGTACTTCTAGAAGAACTTTTTTATTTGTATCCCGTGCGACTTCATAATATTTCAGTTTATTTACAAGATCAGAAGCGTTAGAGGTATCAAAAATAATATCAATAACAGATGCTTGTCTTGTTTTGTATCCAACAACAATACGTTCAAGCATTGTTTTAGATAATTGGTCTAAAGAAGAATCAAGATCTCCAATCCAATCATCAAGAGTATCGATTTCATATTCTGTGGCTTCAATCTTTTCTGCAGTTTCTTCGGTTTTTAATTGAGTTAAATAAATTTGTGTATCCATATACTCAATTTGTGAAGAAAGTGTATTCTTTTGATTTCGAGCTTCAGTAAGTTTTTTTTCATATTCGTCTATCTTTTTTTGAATTTCATTTTTAGCGGCATCATTATTTGGTGCAGATGTTGGTGTAGGTGTCGCATCTTGGGCTAATAAAGGAGATGATACTGAAGTAAGTAATAAGATTGCTATACACAGAATTGAAAAATAAAATCGAAGCCTAAACATAGGATCATTGTAGTGGAAATTACATACCGAGGCAAGTTCAGAATGCTTACAAATATCTATTAGTTGCAGTAAGACTTGCAATAAGACTTATGAGAAAACTAAAAAAGATAGTAACAAACATTGTTGCTAACACAAATGCTATATTAAATGGCCAAACTTGCATACCAAAACCAAATAGCATAACAGTTAAAGTTGGGATACCACTTAAATAACCAGACAAAATTGAGTTTAATGTTACTAATAAACCTACCAAAATAATATTTGCGCCTGCTGTAGCCATTAAACCAAGAAATATACTTTCCTGAATGAATGGCTTACGAATATAGTCATTACTTGCACCAAGTAATTTAAGAAGAGAAATTTCATCTTTTTTAAGTGCAATTTTAAATGAAGTTGTAATAGTTAATACAATAATAGATACAAACAATAGGTATCCAAAAAAGATAAGTGAAATTTGTCGAATATTTGAGGTTAATCGTAATAAATTATCTACAATATCCTTTTGAAATTGTACTTCGTCAACTCCTGGTTCATTTGCTAACATTTCTGCAATTTGTGGTAAGAATGCTGGTTCTTTTGCATCAATTTCTAAAGAAGCAGGAAGAATATCTGCTGATGTCATTTCAAGAAGTAATGGATCATTTTTTGTTAGCTCTTTATAAATGTTATATGCTTCCGTTTTGGAGACATATGTTATTTCTTTTGTTTTACCAGAAGCTTCTAATTTATCTCTAACAGCAAAAATTTCTTTTTCTTCTGCTTTAATTTGAAAATATACAATTACTCGTGGTCTTGTTTCTACATATCCCAATAATCCTTGAATAAAAGAGAGAGATATAAAAATAAGTCCCGACATAAGAAGTGTAAAGAACAATATAGAAAGTGCAGCAAATGTCTGATAAGGAGTTCTTCTTAGTGAGGTTGTTACATCGCTCATAGTTCATAACCTCCTTTTTCTTGATCCTTTACAAGTGCACCATGCTTCATAACTAATACACGGCGTTTCATACTATTTACAATATCGGTGTTATGAGTTGCAAATAAAATTGTTTTTGTTTTTTCTAACTTTTTGAAAATTTTCATAACTTCCCAGGTAGTTTTTGGATCTAAATTACCTGTTGGTTCATCTGCAAGAATAATATTTCGGTCACCAACAATTGCGCGAGCAATAGCTACTCGTTGTAATTCACCTGCGGAAAGTTGGGCAGGGAACATGTTCATTTTTTCTGCAATACCTGTAGTTTCTAGAGCTTCTATACTTTGTCTTTTAATTTCAGATTCAGGATATCCTTTTACTCTCATACTTAATGCAACATTTTCTAAAACATTTTTTTCATTAAGAACTTTAAAATCTTGAAATACAATGCCAATACGTTGTCGAAGATTAGTAGTGTGTTTATATTTTTTGGAAGAAATGTCTTCGCTATCAAGAGTAATACTTCCAGATTCTGGCACAACTTCTCGAAGAAGAAGTTTGAGAATTGTAGTTTTACCAGCACCAGAAGGACCAACTAAATAAATAAATTCATTATCAGCTACATTGAAAGAAACATCATTAAGTGCTAAGTTACCAAAAGGATATTTAACGGTGACATTTTGAAACGAAATCATACAGCTTACAAATTATTAGTAACTATCTTATTAAAGCAGATTTGTGATGATCTTTAAAGGCGAAGTTATTTAATAACTTCAACATAGCCTACATCCATAAGCCAACCAGCTTTTTCTGCTGTGAATGTTTGTCCTCGTACTTTTACTTTTTTACCAACAAATTCTGATAAATCAACAGTTGAAGATGTTAAATATGCTGTTTGATCTTCTCCACCTGGTCTTTCTAAATGGAAACTTCCTTCACCTTCAAATCCACCTTCTTTAAGTGTGCCTTCTGCTTCATCTGGAAATGTTTTTTCATCGAGAATACCGGCTGAAGTTTTTGAACCATCTGCACCTTTTTCATTAGTTTTATCTGCTGTGGTGCTCATTGAGCCACTAGAAAAACTATATACACCAAATCCTGTTGCAGCACCAAGTGCAAGGGCGGCAAGAATAATGACTATAACAATTGGGGTAGATAAAGAAGTTGAAACACGTGGTTTATTGATTGAGTGTAATATATGTTTATCTTGATTTTCCATAGATATTAGAATAACACATGACCAGAAAAAACAAAAGATTTTATTTATTTGGTTGCTTTATAAAAGCTTCAATAAAGCCTTCAATATTACCATCAAGCACTTTTTCTGTTTGTGTTTCTTCGTAATCTGTCCGAAGATCTTTAATCATTTTATATGGATGAAGCACATACGATCTAATTTGAGTTCCCCAAGAAGCCATTTTGTCTTTTTTAAATGAAGCAATAGCTTTGTCTTTCTTTTCTTCTTCAAGTTGCCATAATTGTGCACGAAGCAAACTTAAAGCTGTTTCTCTATTTTGCATTTGTGAACGTTCTTGCTGACAAGTTACGGTAATACCAGTTGGCTTATGAATAAGTCGAACAGCAGTTGAAACTTTGTTTACATTTTGTCCTCCAGCACCACCTGATCTAAAAAATGACCATTCTAATTCGTCATCTGTAATTTTAATTTGATGATCTTTGACAATTGGTAACACTTCTACTAATGCAAAAGAGGTCTGGCGAAGTCCATCTGCGTTAAATGGTGATTGTCGAACTAATCTATGAACTCCTGCTTCTGCTTTCATATAACCATATGCAAAATCGCCATATACATTAATAATGACACTTTTAATACCTGCTTCTTCTCCTTGAACACGGTCAACTTCTTCCCATTTCCAACCTTTGATATCAAAAAAACGAGTATACATTCTAAATAACATATCGGTCCAATCCATAGCTTCCGTACCACCTTGACCTGCATGAATAGAAAAAATTGCATCACCTTGGTCGTATGTACCACTTAAAAATAATCGTACTTCATATGTGTCAATTAATTTTTCAGCTTCTTTTAGTTCATCTTCACTAAGATATAATTCCATCATTTCAAGATCTTCGAGTTCTTTTTTCATGCCATTTATTCGTTTCATTACTTCAGCAGCCTCTTCATGATTCTCCCAAAAATTTCCTTCATAGGTGCGAGCTTCTAGGCTTTGTAGTTCTGTCTTTTTTTCTTCAGGATTAATTTTTGCTTTAATTTGTCCGAATTTTTCAAGAAGTTCTTGTTTGGTAGTATCGTCCATGAAGATATTATAACATTAGGAGGGCCATTCTAAACTAATGAAGTTATTTAAAGTCTGTTCCAACAATAATCACAACATCTGCTGCTTCATCTTCATCTAAGGTTTCAAATTCTGGAGAAGGAACTTGGGAAGCAATATCTACTTCTATATATTCACGAATTTCTGTGTCTTCATCGCGAATTTGAACTACGGTTGTTTCATAATCAAATGCATCAGCATTGCCAGTTAAAATTTCTCCATACCCTTTACCTTGGAAAAACTCTTTGACTTCTGTTGCTTTTCCAGAAATACCAGAACCATTTAAAACTTTGACTCGAATTTCTTCGCGTTTTACAGAAGGTGTTGGTGTTGGCGTAACAGGAGGAACAGTTGGTTCAAGTACTGGTGTTGGCGTTGGTTGTGTCATACCAGGAATAGAAATAGCTGAAAGTGATGGGAATTTAAATCCACCCATTTTCATATCTTTCCAATTTACTTGAGAAAGTGCATACAACAAACCAAATGTTATAACAAATGAAACTATAAATAGAATTGCATTTTTAACAGGAAATTTTTTATCACTTAAATTAACTGAAGGAACTTGCATGGATGGCATTGCATTAGAGGTTTTTCCTAATAATGAGAAGGATTTATTCTCTTGTGAAAATATAAATGCCCCAATAAGCATGTCGTACATAAGAATTGGAAGTGGTTTTGTATCGTGTTGAAGCATTTTAAGATAATCTGCATAAAAATGAGGAATGATACGAATTAATGGATTCGTCCATACACCAACATTTTTTGTAAAAGTATCTTGACGTATGCCATCTGCTTGTTTTCCAGAAAGAATTAATCGATTTAATTTAATATTTTTAGCAACATATTCCGCAGCTTTTTTTTGAAGGATTTCTTCAACTTTGCCTTCTGCAGGAATTACTGCTTCCCATTTTTCTCCTTCTAATAATCCATAAGAATCGTAAACATATCCTTGTAAGAGATTATTTTCATACGAAACATACCATATATTTTCTTTTTTATTTTTGCGGAGGGTTTTTTCAAATAATTTATAGTAGGTAAGTGATTCAGGAATGACGGAAGTTACTTTGAGTTCTAATAATTTAAATGGTTGTTCAAATGCAGCAAGTGTTTCTTTTTTAATGCCAAAAAATAATACTTGTTTCTGTCCTTCACTTTCTTGAATAAGATAACTAAAGTCCATTGAGTCAGCTTCAATATTTTGAGCTTTTGCTTTTTCTTTAAGGAAAGATTCTAAAACAGCTGGAGTTACATCAACAGGTAATTCTATTCTAAAAAATGAGAATGCTTCAACAGGAAGAATAAGAGTAATATCTTTTTCTTTTAGCGGTTGTTCAGGAATCTCTTCAAGAGTTTTTTTTACTGCAGAATCAATAACGTCTATATTGCCTGGCATGCCATTTTGAATTAAATCTACTTCAAATGTTTTACCATAAAAAGACACATCATATTGGCCAAGGAGGCTTTTTTTAAGATGTAATAATTTAATCTGGTGCGAATCTAAGTATATATAGAGCATTAGAACTATTATAATAGTATTCAGAAAAAGAAAGCAAGAGGAAGTTTGAACTTAAAATAAGTATTTATTGGAAGCCCTAATCCAGCTAAAATTATTAAGAATGGTGCTTAGATAAGTCTACTTTTATGTTATTATGGGTATGAAAAAAGTATATGGAAGATCAAATAGAAGAGATAAAAAGTAAACTCGACATTGTCGAATTTATTTCACAATACGTTGAAGTTAAAAAGTCTGGACGCAATTTTAAGGCATTATGTCCGTTTCATCAGGAAAAGTCTCCGTCCTTTGTAATTTCTCCCGATAGACAGATATGGCATTGTTTTGGTACTTGTGGTGAAGGTGGAGATGTCATTAAGTTTTTAATGAAAATGGATAACTTAACTTTCATAGAAGCTCTTCGTGAACTTGCCCAACGTACTGGTGTAAAGCTTGAATCAATGCCAGCTGGTGATAATGAATCAAATAAAAAAGATGCAGTATATGCTATGAATAATTGGGCTGCACGCTATTATTCTCACATTCTACAAAAATTACCAGTAGGACAAAAAGCGCGAGATTATTTAAAAAATCGAGGTATTAATGAAAAAATAATTAATACGTTTGAATTAGGATATGCACCTGATTCTTGGGATTCATTGATTAAATTTTTAAAGTCAAAAAAATATTCAGAAGAACAAATGTTATTAGCAGGTTTAGTTGTATCTTCAGCAAAAGGACACATGTACGATAGATTTCGTAATCGTTTAATGTTTCCAATAAAAGACACGAAAGGAAATGTTATAGGTTTTTCTGGCAGACAATTAGATGATGCAGATAAATCTGCTAAATATATAAATACACCAGAAACGCCTGTATATCACAAACGAATGAGTTTGTTCGGTATTCATTTAGCAAGTGATGCAATTCGAAAAGAAGAAAATGTATATGTTGTTGAAGGTGAATTTGATATGATTACGCCGTTTCAAAAAGGAATTTCTAATATTGTAGCAATTAAAGGTGCAGCACTTACAAAAGAACAATTAACACTTTTAAAGCGTTATACAAATAAAATCACCTTAGCTTTAGATACAGATGAAGCAGGAATTGAAGCCATGAAACGTGGTATTAATGAAGCATTTGAATTTGATTTTGATATTCGCGTGGCACAATTTACAAAAGGTAAAGATCCAGATGAAGCAGCAACTGCTGATTTTATTACCTTTAAAAAAGAGTTAGATCAAGCAATTCCACTCTATGACTTTTTATTCCAAATAGTTCTAAAAAAATATCCAGAGAAAACTTCCTATTCTAAAAAGAAACTAGGTGATGAACTTATTCCTTACATCCGTACTATTCAAAACAGCATTATTAAAGCTCACTACACCAAAAAGTTAGCAGAGCTTTTGGAAATGAAAGAAGAACAAGTTGAAAGACTCATTTATTATTCAAAACGTAATTTTAAATCCAAACTTCCTGCAAAAACTGATCTACATCAAATTCCACGCGAAGAAATGGTACAAAAATATTTACTAAGTATTTTGTTCCAATCCGATTCTCCAAAAAAACTTTCTGCACAAATTTTTAGTATTGTGTCTAAAGATGATTTTTCAATACCTGCATATCAAAAAATAATAACTGCATACCAAACATTTTTAGATGAAACAGGGGAACATGATTCGTATACAGATTTTGCTCAGACAATTCCTTCTGAATTAAAATCTGTTGCCGATGAAATTTATTTATACGCATCTGGAGATCACACGTTTGATAAAGAAAAAATCTGGGATATTGTGTTTGAATTATTGGAACATCAATATAGAATGAAGTATGCAACTTCTGAAGATGATGAAGAAGTTATGCTATATAAAAAGAAGTTAGATGCTCTAGATAAAAAAGAATTGGAAAAATTATTCAAATCAGTGTAAAATGTACAGCTATGATTAACCGCATGCCAAAAAACGTTAAAGAACTACTTAAACAAGGAACCGATGATGGATTTTTAGTCCAAGATGATATCTTACTTGTATTTTCAGAACCAGAAAAACATGTACAAGAAATAGATGAATTTTTTGAAACTGCTTTTAAAAAAGGAATTGATATTTTTGAAACCATTTCAACACGCGAAGAAACTGAAGCAAATAAAACTGCTGAAGAAATGGAAAAAGAGTTAGAAAAGCTTGTTGGCGGAAAACATGGAGAATCGTTAGATCCAATTAAAAAATACTTAAAAGAAATTGGTCGTACTCCCCTTTTAACTTTTGAACAAGAAATAGATCTTGCAAAGAAAAATGAAAAAGGTGATGAAGATGCAAAAGAAAGACTTATTAAATCTAATTTAAGACTTGTAGTTTCTATTGCTAAAAAATATTTGGGTAGAAGATTATCATTCCTTGATCTTATTCAAGAAGGTAATAAAGGATTAATTCGTGGTGTAGAAAAATATGATTGGCGTCGAGGATTTAAATTTTCAACATATGCAACATGGTGGATTCGACAAGCAATCACCAGAGCAATTGCAGATCAATCTCGAACAATTCGTATTCCTGTTCACATGGTTGACCAGATTAATCGTTTCTATAAAACTCAAAGAAAACTCATGCAACAGCATGGTAAAGATCCAGATATAAGAGATATTGCAAAGGAAATGGAAATTTCAATTGAAGAAGCAGAAAATTTAATGCGTATTTCTCAACAGCCAAAATCATTATCAACACCAGTTGGTGATGATAAAGAAGCCACACTTGAACAATTTATTGCAGATAAATCTAAACCTAATTTATATGATGTTGTTTCTCAAGAATTGTTAAAGGATGCAATTGGAGAAGTTCTTGAAACTCTTTCACCAAGAGAACAAAAAGTTCTTATTATGCGTTTCGGTTTAGAAGATGGAAAACCAAAAACATTAGAAGAAGTTGGTAAAGAATTTAAAGTAACACGAGAACGTATTCGACAAATTGAAGCTAAAGCAATTCGAAAGTTAAAACATCCAACTCGTGCACGAAAGTTACGAGACTTTTTGGATTAAAATTTGCTCCCACAATCAATTATTGCTTTAGTCTTGAATAGTTTATTAAACAGGTGTACATTTTAATGCATGCAGAAAGATACTTCGCTTAATCAGAAAATGCTCAATACCTGGGCAATTGCAATTATAGTTTGGAGTGTATATCGCTATTATTTTAAAACTGATCTTCCTATTTGGTTTGACGAATTTATTGCAAAGCCAATTGTTTTTTTAGTACCTGTATATTATTTCATAATAAAGTACGAAAAAGAATCTTTTTGGCAAGCAATTGATTTTAAATTCAAAAAGGTAAATGATTGGATTTTTGGAGTCATTGCAGGATTATTTATTCTTTTAATGGGGTTAGTTGTAAATTATCTAGAAACAAAAACAATACTACCAACATTTTCTACAACTACATTATTCTTTATAATTGTTGCATTTGCTTCTAGTTTTTCTGAAGAAATTTTATCTCGTGGATTTGTTTTAAAAAGACTATATGCAGAATCTAAAAATGTATATTCTTCTGTATTTTTTGGAAGCTTTTTATTTTTTATAATGCATGTGCCAATATTATTTAGTAATCCAGAACTGAGAGGTACATTACTATTGCAAGTTATGGTTACTGATTTTCTGCTAAGTTTTGGAGTTTCACTTGCTTACTTACAAAAGAAAAATGTAATTGTGGCAATTTTAATTCACGCTTTTTATAACCTAGCTATTTATTTGATGTTGTAAATCCAGAATATGTCTTCATCATTAAAAGTAATTTTTTCTACTTTATCTTCGGTAATGCCAGCACTCTCAAAATCATGAGGATATCCCACATATATAACATTTTTTTCTTCAGTTGGTTGTTTAAAAGTAAATGTAAATTTATCAAATTGTTCAACTTGTCCAAATCCATATTCATCCAGTGGTGAAAGTTGTGCTTGCTTTTGGTACTTCTCTGGTGGAAATTGTAAATAGAACAGTGTGTAAATATAAGGTTGACCTAACTCTTTTGTAATATAAAATTGGTTCGTCGAGTCATAATTTTTTTTAATATATTCGTTTAATTCTTTATATCCAGCTTGCCAAGCGTACATAACTATTTTCTTTTTTGGATAATGATTAAAATAAAAATCCCAAGAATAAACGGTAAAGAATACATATCCAGCCAGTAATATAAATCCTACTCCCCACTTAAACTGTGTTTTTTTAAATGATGTAATAAAATGATATCCACCGTAAGCAGCAAGAAGTAAGATTGGAATTATCATAACAAATGCTCGTGTTAATGAATATTCTTGCCAAGATAATGAAGCAGAAAGTGGTGCAACTAAAAGTAAAGTAATAATTAAAAAACGTGTTTTTTCATTATTTTTAAAAAGAAAATAAATACCAGTAAGAAATAATAGGAACGTAATAGGTGTTATTGGAGAAATACCTTTAAAACCAAATCTATCATTATCATCCCCATTAATAACCAAAAATTCTGGAGAAAAATAAGTTAAATATCTTTGAGAAATTTCAATAATACTTTGTGTTCCTTTATTGTGTAAAATTCTACTATCATGTTCGCGTCTTGCTTCTTCAATTCCTAATGTAAATCCTGGATTATTTATAAAAAGTAAATTACTTACTCGTGTAGTTGGATTTTGAATTTCGGTAAAAATAAAAAATACTATTGGAATCAATACAATTAAACTTACTTTTATAATATCGATGATTGGTTTCTTTTTATAAATTAATAGTGCTAGTAACGTAATAAAAAAATAAACTACAAGAACTTTTCCGACATGAGAAGTAAATAAAGCCAGTCCACTAATAATTGATAAGAGAATAATTTCGCGATATGTAATTTTATTAAGTAACTTAATAAACAACATTATTGCAAAGGAAGTTAGTATAAAAATAATAAGATTATCATGTGCGTGTCTTGCCATAATTTGAATCCAGGGAGAAAGACTAGCAAGTAATGCCGCAAGAATTCCAACTAATTTATTATTAAACAATTTATTGGCTAAAACATAAAAAATAATTGGGGCAGTAATACCAATTAATATAAATGGAATACGTGTAGAAAATTCGTTTAATCCAAATGCTTTTACAAAAATTGCAATTGTATAAATAGAAACTGGCAGCTTAAATTCTCCAAAAGTTTTAAAACGTGATGGCATTGAAAAACCATATTCATCTTTTCCTGTTTCTGCAATTGAATAAGCATTGTAACCCATCGATACTTCGTCAGAATTGAGAGGAGGAAATCCATAATTTTGAGTATGAAGAAATATAGATAAAACACAAAATATTCCTACAAATATATATGGATATGTATTAAGAAAATTTAGAAAGGATTTCATGATCTTTTTGAATAGAATTATTTTTATTTCTTTTTTTTATAACGGTCGGTAATGTAAGTAATGCTTGAAAATATCCTTTTAGAAATGGCATATTTCCTTTTAGTATGGATTTAAGTATAAATAATTTTAGATAAAACACATGAGTAAAAAGCAACCCTGGGTTTGTAATATTTTTCCATATAAATAGTAATTGATTACGATAGGCAATTTGAGTAATGTGTAGTTTTTTATAGTAACTTCCTATTGTAGATTCATGATGATGTTGTACGACAATTGAAGGGTCAAATAATATTTGATATCCCTTTTCCCACGCTCTATATGACAAATCAATATCCTCCCAATAAAATGGACTAAACATTTCATCAAACCCATTCAGATCACGAAATTTATTTGTATCTATAAGACAAGATCCACCTTCAGCCCATCCATTAATACCAAAATTTAAATTGTCCGATTTTTTATGTTGAAAAAATCCTTTTTCCCAATATATTGTATTTTTACCCACGATTTGACCATTTTTTTCTTTTTGTGCAAATGAAACTGCAAAAACAGTTTTATCTTTAAAATGTTCTAAAGCTTTTTTAAATGAAGCATCTTCTAAAACAACATCCGAGTTTAGAAGTAAAACATATGGATTTGTTACCTGAGCAAAACCAACATTTACAGTTGGGGCAAATCCAAGATTTTTTTTATTTTCTATTAAAATAATTTGTTTAAAATCTACCAAATAAGGCGCAAGTGATTCTGAAGGATCATCATTAACAATAATAATTTCACAATCTTTTAAGAACGTAATATTTTCTTTTAGATTAGAAATAAATTGATCTATTTTTTTATAAACAGGTATAACTACAGAAATATTCATAGCATAATTTCTTTCACTCGTTTTGTAAAAACGGAATAATTAAATTGTTCTTTTACATATTTAAAAGCGGATGAACGGATTTGTTTTCTTAACTCATCATTCAAAATAATTTGTTCTATTTTAGTATATAACTCTTCTGCATTAGAAAATAAATACCCATTTGTATTATCAATAATAATTTCTTTTAATCCACCAGCTTTGAAACCAAATACAATACAACCTGATGCCATTGCTTCAAGTGGTGTAATTCCTAAATGTTCAACTTTTTCTGGATGTGTATTTTCATCAATATCAATTCCAGTCATATGCCAATATATTTCTGACTTTTTATATAACTTGAGAAGTTCTTCAAAGGAACAATTAGGATAAAATTCTATATTTTTATTATCTTGAG
>CAYSZW010000004.1:83339-93513 GCA_964435665.1 uncultured Gammaproteobacteria bacterium
AGAAGTTCTTCAAAGGAACAATTAGGATAAAATTCTATATTTTTATTATCTTGAGCCATTTTCTTAAGCTCATCGAAATAGGTTTTGTCTTCGTCTTTAACATTTCCAGCGAGAATTAGTTTATAGTCTTTTAATTTATTTTCTTTTTGAAATGTCTTGAACCAGTCAATTGCTACATCTTGTCTTTTTGCATGAAGCTGTTTAAAAAATCTTCCAACAACTAAAATCTGTTTTTCTTTTTTTTCAGAAAAATTTTGCAAAAATTCTTCACCTATAAAAGGATAAATAACATTGGAATTAACGGACCATGATTGTAAAAGTTGCTTTGTAAATTCAGAGTTAGAAATAAACGTTGCGTTCATTGTTTTTATTTTATTTGCAAAATTCATATGGTATAAAGACTTTTGAGGAACCATACAAAAAATAAAATTCTTTTTCGCTGTTGAAAAAAAGTAACTTCCGTCAGTTACATAAATAAATAAATCATAGTGTTTTAATATATTCATTTTTGAAATCATTGATTCATGATTGTTCTGAAATATATTGGGAACAAACGTAATTTCTGGTTTAAACGTTAAAGATAATTTTTGTTGAATTTGCTTTGTTACATTTTCATTCCAAAAAATTGTCGGATCGAATCCTTCATCTTGAAGTACTTTCAAAATAGAAAGAATATGACGTTCTCCACCTCCCATAACATCTAAATATGGGTCATATAATGCGACTGTTTTTCTTTTCATATAAATAAATGTAGGTAATAGTTTTTGAGAATGCTTGATAAATAGACTCAATAATGCCAATAGGTCCATCCATAAACCCGCCATGTTTTATTAAACGTCTATATAATTCACCAAAAAATTTTCTAAAAAAAGTTGTAGTAGTAACGGATCTTCCTGCATCAAATAATAGTTGAGATTCTATATTTTCAAACACCATTGTTTTTTCAACCATTTTTTCAATATTGCCATGAAAGTAATGAAGAATTGGATTTTCTAAATAACCCATTTTTCCCTGAATATCTGGTGTTGAATGAATTTGTTTTGGCCACGATTTAAAATATAATTTATTTATAAATCTCATTTGATGATCTGGCCACCAACCTCCATGTTTAAGCCATTTTTTTCTACCGAATATGTTTTGTCTAGGAATTTTATAATAACTTGTTGTATTTAAATCTAGTTCTTCTCCTTTTGTTTTTCTTTTTGCAAGCAATTGTTCTATTTCTGTAGATAATTCTGGCGAAATACGTTCATCTGCATCGAGGATAAAAACCCATTCTGTTTTTGTATGTTCAATACCAAATGCACGAGCAGGTTCTACATAATAGGAAAAAGGAAAGTTTAAAATCGCTACATCTTGTTTTTTTGCAATTTCGACCGTTTTATCGGTGCTTTCCATATCCACAATAAGAATATTCTTAGATAAAAGTCGAGCAGAAACTATACATTCTTCAATATGTTGTTCTTCATTGTGAGTGTGAATAACTATAGTTATCGAATCGTTCATGAGTATATTATATAGGTATTAAGGAATAACAGCTAATACAGAAGTTTACTTCAGTTCATTTGGTATAAAAATACCAATTTCTTTTACTCTAATATCACCTTCATGTGGAGGAATACGCAACTGAATTAATGGATCTTTTGCATTGCCAGAAGGGATAATGCCGTTAGCTTCTAAAATATAATCATATCCATTATTAGTACCAAGAGGCATATCGTACGACACATTATATGTTTTATCCGTAATATAAGGAATAATTGCTTTTGCAGCTTGATCTTTATAATAGAGACCAAATACATTTTCTTTAGTTGTTTGTTGTAATGAAGGAATATTTAAAACTATAAGTAAAAATGCAACGATTACTGCAATAAATTGAGCCTTAAGATTTCTAAAAAGATCAATAAATACTACATATATAAATGGGCACAAATAAACAAAATAGTATTCTGAAGGTCTACGTCCATAAACCGAAAAACCAATATAAGTTACAATGACTAAACAGAATGAAGCAAGATAAAAATGTTTCAAAAATGTGGTACTTTTTTTGTATAAAAAGAAACATGAAGCTAACAATGCAAAGTAAAAGGAGAATACAATAAATGGATTAGTTTTAATTGTAATTGGTAGTAAAAAATTACCAAATACTTCTCTCCAGATATGAATATCAGGCGTGTTCCCACCGATACGTTCTGTAAAGTATTTAATAAATAAATTAGTATTTAAAAAATCATGACGAAGATCAAATAGCAGGATTGGAGCTAAAGATAAAAGAGTTACTCCCATGTAGGCTGCAATGTTTCTTAATACTATTTTCGATTTAGATTGAACAAAATAAAGAATAAGAAAGATGACAACAAAAATATTTATGAACATATATTGAAAGTGCATATGTGACATAAATCCAGATACTAAACCTAACAAAATAAAATTAAGTAGTGAGGGATTATTATAAATACGCCACAATATATACCAGGTTGTAATTACACCAAGTGGCATAAGTATTGGCCACCAAGGGATAATATCATAACCAATCATCAAGGGATTGAGTGCCCAAAAGAATAGGAATAATAGTGCAACATATAAACTCCAAATTTTTTTGAGTACAAAAAAAGAAACTATAAAAAAAGTAATATTAACCAATACAATAAAAGGTAACAATCCAAAAGGATGCAAATTACTAGCAATATAAAAAGGTGCCACAAGATAAGTAAAATAAGGACCGAGAAAAAATCCTTTATCATCTGTAACGCGTGGACCAATTAGTGTGATGTCTTTATCTTCAATGAGATTTCTAATATCGTTTGAAAAAGATTGTTGATCCCAATCGAAGATAACTCTTTTATCTAAGTTATAAAATCTAAAATAAGCAAAAATAGTAAATATAATAGTTAGTATTACTATAGAAATTAAATGTGCAGAAGAACTATTAGCTTTTTTTTTGCTGTTCATATATACATTCTATCTATAAATTTATATATTTCTACTGATTAATAAGTTCAACTTTAAAAAATATATACTTTACGTAAGAAAATTACGTATAATTACCTTCATATGATAGCGGGATATATTATTGTATTGTTTGGTCTATTAATTTATTCATTTACCTTAATTGATCCTAATATAACTTTAATAAATCATCCGCTTTGGGATTCTTTTAGAGAACCAATGGTATTTTTGGGTTACTACAATAGACCAGTTTCATGGTTAATATATATAAGTATTGTTATATTACTTTTTATCTTTCATTATCTGTTTGTAAAAAAATATAAAGATTATAATCCAGTTTTTTTATCGCTGGTTATTGGATATATACTTCTTCTTTCTTATCCATTACTATCACATGATTTTTTTAATTATATGTTCGATGCACGAATTTTAACTTTTTATGGGCAAAATCCATATCAAAAAATGGCTTTGGATTTTCCCACAGATGATTGGTTGCGATTTATGCACTGGACACATAGAGCTTATCCGTACGGCCCTAGTTTTTTAGTAATAACATTAATCCCATCTTTCTTATCATTAGGCAAATTAATACTTAATTATTTCTTTTTTAAAGCACTTTTTATAGCTGCTTATTTTATTGGCGTATTGTATTTAAATAAAATAAATAAAAAATCTGCAATGGAATTTGCAACACACCCATTTATTCTCATTGAAGGTCTAGTCAACGCTCATAATGATTTAATAGGTGTAACTCTTGCATTAATTGGATCTTACTATCTTTTTAAGGATAACAATATAATCGCTAGAATCTTTTTAGCATTATCTGGAGGTATAAAATATGTTTCTGCTCCATTATTTTTTATTGCTAATAAAAATTTTAGAAATTGGAATGCCATTATTTTATTAGGACAATTATTGTTACTTATATACCTTGTTTATACAAAAGGTTTTCAACAATGGTATCTATTGACTATTTTTGCATATCTACCATTTTTTCCAAGACTAATAAAATATATAAACATTTCATTATTTGGACTCCTTATATCGTATTATCCCTATATAAGACTGGGAGGATGGGATAGTACCGAAAAAATACAATTAAAAGAGACAATCATTTATTCTTCGATAGTAATAAATATTGTTATAATTTTGCTATTATATGTTTATACAAAATTTTTAAAAAATGATAAAAAAAATAAAGTCCTTTCTTAATTGGTTTTTAGATAATCATATATATTTCTACGTAGTATCGCTTGTTTTCTTCGTCGTAAACTCAAATTATGTTTCGTATCCTGATGAGTTTGTAAATATAATGGCTGGTAAACGTATGCTCCAAGGACAAATTCCATACTCTGGTATTTTTGATCATCATATGCCAGGCGCTTGGTTGCTTTCTGCGGTATTGCAATTATTTTCTTTTAATTCATTTGTCTTATTTAGATTCTGGTGGGCAGTTTTTGCTTTTGTTTTATTACTTGTACTCGTTTTATGGATACGAAAAAATTACAAAGAATTTTATCCTTATGCTGTTTTTTTCTCAATATTGTATCCATTAATGGGAGTATATTTTTGGTTTCATTTATTTTTAGCAGATAGTATTGCTGCACTTTTATTTGCTGTTATCTTTTGGATTTTAATTGTCCAAACACTCACTAAACGATTTAGTTATAAAGCTACAGTTGTTGCATCTTTATTAACATTTAGTCTTGTATTTACTTCTTTAACATATATTTATATGTGTGGTGCATTGTATCTATGGCAGTTATATTTATTATTTTCAAATAAATTTTCTTGGAAGCGATTCTTTATGTATGCGGGCATTTCTGTGTTACCAGCAATTTTATTCTTGATGTTTTTGTTAGTTTCACAATCGTTTGATGATTTTTATAAAGCAAATGTTGTGTATAACACAGAACTATATGTTAATATTCCAAATTTTGAAAAAGGAAGAATCTTTAATCCAATTAAATTTGCACTAACACTTATTTATAACTTTTTAGGAACATATATTCCATTACTTTCACAAATAAAATATTTTGATATTTATTTTCCAATGGGAACACTAGCAGGGCTAAGTACATTAGTATTACT
The DNA here is from genome assembly GCA_964435665.1 of uncultured Gammaproteobacteria bacterium. Lineage (GTDB taxonomy): Bacteria > Patescibacteriota > Microgenomatia > UBA1406 > GWC2-37-13 > MFZZ01. Next base: position 88,380 of record CAYSZW010000004.1, read on the forward strand.
CATCATCATGGGGTATAGAAATGTACTGTTAGGACTTATTTACTTTTTGATTTTGACATTATCAACACCAAGAAGTGATGTCTCAAAATTGAGTGAAACAGACTATCAAATGACAATGTTTTTAGTCTTGGGTGCGGTATCTTCACTTGTTGTATTATACGTAATAAGAACAACAAAAATTCAAGATCAGTTGCTGGTTGATTTAAAAAGGGTAGTTGGAGTTATTATTAGTATCTTCTTAATTTTTTGTACAGTATTTTTATTGAATAATACATATAGTAAGTATTATCAGCGATATACTCAGAAAATGCCTTCAATTAATGACTTATCTTATACAGGAAGTTTTGTTAATGATGTTATTGGTGAAGAAGATTATTACTGGTTAGGGCCTTATCATCCAGAAGATGTTTTCTTTGTCGAAAAAGGAAGATTGCCTGGTAAGTATTTCTTTATGATGCCGCAATTTGGTGAACATGATTATTTTAGAAATGATTTTATTTCTCAATTTGAAACAAATAAGCCAACTATTATTATGTTTAGACATGAAGATTCAATTTTTATGACACCAGCAGATAAATTTGGTAAGTTTCTTTTAGATTGGATGGATAAAAAGTATTCTCGTCTAAATGAAGAAGAAGTTGAACTTCTTAAGAGTCCATCATCATTTAATATACGAACAGATTTTTATATTCTAAATGAAGATAAAGAAGAAGTTCTACAACGCATGAAGGATACTGGTTATATCAACTTAAAGTAATTAGTTAATCCAGTATTAATGAACTTGGAATAATAAATGCATCTTTGGGAGCTACCGGATTTTTAAATCCCCATACTACATTCATCTTTTTATCTGGAAAATAATAGTCAAGAAAGTCTTTACCATGAAATGAAACTTCAAGTTTTTTAGATTCTCCCCAATATTTTTTACCCCCAGTAGTATCTTCAAAATAAATTGTGTCATAGTAGGTTGTAATATGATCTCTATTTCGTTGAAAATATGTTTCTGCTCTATGTGCAAACTGGTTTTCAATTCTAAATGTACTAGAATTTTCATGAACTTCTACTCCAAAGATATTAAAGTTTAAGTACATTACTATTACAATAAGTCCAAGAATAATATATTTTTTTTCAAGTAATTTATACATAACATACGTTTGGAATAGCAATATAAATATTAGAGGAACTGTAAGTCGTACCATCCATTTATGAATAATCATGAGTGTGGGACTAATAAAAAGCATAAAACCAAATCCAGCAATACATAATATATATAGTAAAGTTATTCGTTCCTTTTTTTTAGATTTCCAAAATAAAAATATAGTACTTACAATAAAAGTTACAAGATAAGTTAATACAGAAATTAATTGATATTTTGTAATTGGATTCTTCATTACTTTCCAAAATTCTGCAATTGGAGGAAGAAAAATACTTTGCATATAATCTGGTAAATAATTTGGTATACCTAACGACCAGAATGTATACCACATTGTGTTATTAATAATTAATTTAGGGCTAAAATGTGGGGCGTATGTAATTTCGTCTTGTGCTACTTGTGCAACACTGGATTTATATAAAAATAAAGATCCTAATACTAAGACAAAAAATGGTATAAGCGTAAGATATGTTTTGTAACTAAATTTCTTTTTACTCGTTATGAAGGTGTATATTCCAAGAAAAATTGGGAAAAGAACAGCTGTTTCTTTGGACAGTAGTGCAAGTATAAATATAAAAATACTTAATATGAATCTCTTTGTTAGGAAAAAATAAAAACAAACTACCAAACAGGTAAATAAAGAAACTTCAATAAATGTTGCGATATGGTACAGCTGAAATACATGTGTAAAGTGAAGTGAATAAAGAAAAACAAAAAGTCTAGAAAGATTTTTATTGCCTGTTATAAAAAATAATGTTTTATATAAAAAGTAAATACCAATAAAATAAACTATCCATATAATCCAATGAACAATATATGTATTTGCATCTAGTAAATGGATTATAAAATAAAAAAATTCTGTTGTAAGTGGGCGATAAAAGTACATTTTCCCTGGTGAAAAAAATTGAATTATTTCATTTATATTGTTTGCTCTACCAATATTAAGAAAAAAATAATCATCGAGGAAAAATTTATATGTAAAAGATTTAATAAAAAGGATGATATTAATTGCAAATAAAACTGTGAAGAAAATTACATCAGATTTATAAAGATTTTTTAAATACTTCATTTATTTTATTTTAAAGTAATTTAAAATTACATGTAATTTTGTTCGTAAGGGAGCATATTTTACTGCATATCTTAGTCGAGCTTTTTCTTGATATTTTTGATGAATGTTAGAACCTGAACCACCCGTTGATTGAGCATTTTTATGCCACAACACTATATTTGGATTATATATAAGTTTAATGCCGGCCCGTTTTGCTCGTTCTGAATAATCTGAATCTTCATAGTAGAGAAAATATTCTTCATCCCAAAAACCAATTCTATCAACAACGGATTTATCAAAACAAGTAAGACAACCAGTAATAAATCCCGTTTCTGAAATATTGTTAAACTGTCCTTTATCAACTTCATCCACACCAGTATGAAAGGTTAAAGCATGATTCCAATCAACAGTTCCACCTGCATACCAGATAACATTTCCTTCATCCGATTTAGTATATCTGTCTTTATGGAATTCATAACCAGGAGCGTAATAAATTTTTCCACCGATGAGAGTATGAGAATATTCGTTAAAAGATTTTTGTATTTCTTCAATAAATTCTTTCTTAAAAAATACGTCACTGTTAATCACAACATATTTAGTTATATTTTTTTTAATAGCTTCTTTAATGCCTATATTTACTCCATGAGCGTATCCTTTATTTTCACCATCAATTACAGTAAATGGAAAATCATAACCTTGAATTGGTTGCTTTTTATCTGATAAATCTGCAATAAAGAGTTCCCAATTTTTATTAGTTTGCGATTGCAAACTATTCATAAAATCTTCTATGACAGTGTAGTTGTTATAGACAACAGTGATAATTGCAATTGTATCTTTAGCCATATTTTAAATCTACTTATTATATCAATTAACTATAATACAAATTACAAGATTAATATATAAAAATTAACTATAATAAACATTAACTACTAATTTAAAATGATTTTTACTATGTTCGAAAAATTTATTAAAAATAATACTTTATGGATTCTTTTAGGAATATTTTTAATAACACTCTTCTTAAGAATGTATCAATTAGGAGACACACCTTACGGACTTCATAATGATGAAATTGCAAATACATATGGTACACGTTTTATATTTTTAAATGGTCAAGATATATATGGTAATAAATGGCCACTCATATATCTTGATAAATTTGGAGATTATCCACCGATTTTGCCAATGTATTTATCTGGACTGGGAACTTTCTTATTTGGGAATGATGAGTTTGGTTCCAGAGCACTTATTGCAATTGTGGGATCTTTGATGATGTTCCCGATTTATTTTATTGTAAAAATAATTTTTAAAAGAGAGGAAACGGCTCTATTTTCTGCATTTTTATTTGCAATTTTGCCAGTTCATATAATGTTATCAAGACTAAATGCTGAAGGTATTGTGGCTTTGACGGTTTTTATTACAGCAATAGCATTATTATTGCATGCAATATTGAATAAAAAATATAAAGTTTTTATAGGCTCATTATTTTTATTACTATTTACTTATTTATTATATCCATCGCTTAGAATTGTTGTCCCTTTGGCTTCAGTAGGAATTATTGTACTGGTGTTTATTTATAAGTTACCAAGAAAATTTTTAATATCAGCAGTTGTTTTTGCCATTCTTTCATTTGTAACAACTATATATATAAGTTCTACATACTGGGGTAAGGGCAGATTCGATCAAACTTCTATTTTTAGTACAGGATCGGGTGTAGAAATTCAAATTCAGCAATTAATTTTTAATGAAAAAAATATTCTTGTTGCACGTATATTTAATAATAAAATCATTGGATATGGCTATGAATTTGTATATCAGTATTTTTCTTATTTTGATTTAAATTATTTATTTGGCACTAATGGAAGACCTGTTCTATATACGTTGCCACATACTGGTTTATTATTCTTATCGATAATTCCTTTATTAATTATTAGCTTAATAAGTTATTTTCAAACTAGGAATAAAGGAATACAAAATCCTTTTTTTGTATTTATTATTTATTTGCTATTAATTTCTCCAATACCTGCTGCTTTAACAGTTGCAGATGTCCCTAATATTCATAGAGCATTACTTTTACCAATATTGTTTATAGTACTTGCAAGTTATGGATTTAATTCGCTTTATAGTATTAAATTATTTAGAATTCCCATTCAATATATCTGTCTAGTTATTATTGGATTGGAGTTGATATTTTTTACTCATACTTATTTTACCCATGTAAGCTTTCATACAAGTGTGTATAGAAATGATGGTAATAAAGAATTGGTTAACTATTTAATTGAAAATAAGAATAAATATGATGCAATTTATGTAACAAGTAAAGAAAGATGGTTACCATCATTCTATCTATTTTATTCAAATGATTATAATCCTAACTATATTGGTAAGTTTAAAAATGACTTCAGATTGGATAAAATTGATAATATCCATTTTATTGAAGCAGATTGTCCAACTCATTTAATTCTAGAAGAATCAAAGTTACAAGGCAAATTAAGTGTTCCTCAAAAGACATTGTTTATTGATGATGGAGAATGTAAATTTAAACTTGAAGCGGATGAAATGAAATTTACACAAATAGATGATATTAAAAGAGTTAATTTTACTACTGCTTTTTTAATAAAGGAAATTAATTCAAAGATTCCATTTGTTGATACTTCATTGTAAATAAGCTTATTTTTCGTATCTAATTAATTCCCGGATGTCTTTAATGATATCTTTTTTAAATACAAAATAAAGAAAACCTACATACGTAGCAGCGCCAAGTAATGCACAAGCTACAAAAACAGAAATACTTACTCCAAAACGTTGAATCTGAAATACCACAATACCCATGACAATAGCAGAAATAATTGCCGGATAAATACTTGCTATAAAATTAAATGGAATAATGTTTTTTGCAATCTTCACAATTACTATAAATGTAAGACCAATAA
>CAYSZW010000004.1:93613-101787 GCA_964435665.1 uncultured Gammaproteobacteria bacterium
AAGAGTATTCTATTTATGTTGTCAGTAATAATTCTAATTGGTGCTTCGGCCCAACGTTTTGCCCAACCAATATAACCAAGTGCTTCAAGTCCCAGAATTCCTCCCAAATAAATCATGAGTAAATCATCTTTAACTAATGCAAGTAAAGAATTAAATTGATATGGAACACCAAAGGAAAGAAGTTTTTTCATGCTATCTTTTGAAATGCCAATCTGTGGAATCCAGAATGAAATTTTGTACATGATAATTGTTCCAACTATTGCGCGAATTAATACTCCGTAAACAAAGCTAAATAAACCAAAACCTGCAAGTGCTAAAACAGAAACTGTTACATAGAACAATGTGTTTTCTACAATTTGTACAAAAACAATTTTTTGAAACTGAATCTTTCTTTCAAGAAATATAGAAGGAATTGTCTTAAGAGAAGAAAAGAAAAACCCAGCAAGTAATGCCCAATATAAATAAACCGCGTCACTTGGTAGTTTGTATTTAACTGTTATAAAATTCGTAAGCGAAAATCCGATAATAATAAGAGTTACAATCAAAAATTGTTGAATAGTAAAGGTTGTTTTTACATCGTTATCTGTAATTTCTTTTTTTTGAACCAAAGATGCAGCAAGTCCAATATCAGAAAAGTAGTTAAATACAGACATGATTGATAGTGTTAAAATATATACGCCAAAAGTTGCTGGTGGTAGAACAATTGTTAATATAATATTGGCAATAAGACCTAATGCAGCTGAATAACCACTCTGGAAAAAAAGACTAAAAAGACTAAATATGGTATTTTTTTTAAGTGATTGTGTATCGGAAGAACTATTCATATTGTGAGATTAATATTATACTTTGATTTAAGACGAGATGTTCTTAATACAAAATTAAACATGAAACAATTTTTTGAAAGAAATAAAAAAATAATATATCTACTTCTTGTTTTTATTATAACAATTCCTTCATTCATTTCTTTGACTAAAACGGGTTATTTTACAATGCATGATAATCAACATATTGCTCGACTGTTTGTTTTAAATAATGGCATATCACAAGGCATTTTATTTCCGAGATGGGTAGATGAATTAGGATTTGGGTATGGATATCCATTATTTAATTTTTATCCACCACTCATTTATTATGTTGCAGAATTATTCCATTTAGTTGGATTTTCCTTTATCTGGTCAATAAAACTTACGTTTATAGTTGGGTATATTTTTGCTGGAGTGGGCATGTATCTTTTTATAAAATCCATGTACGATCGTATTACTGCAGTTGTTGGTGCTACGCTTTATACCTATTTTTTCTATCATGCGGTTAATGCCTATGTTCGTGGTGCATTAGCCGAGTTTTTTAGTATGAGTGTTCTTCCTTATTTATTTCATTCAATGTATTGCGTTTATAAAAAACCAACAATGAAATCTGGACTTTATTTTGGACTCATGATTGCTGCAATTATTTTAACGCATCCGCTTATTGCTTTTCCGAGTATGATTTACTTAGGAATATTTTTCCTTTTTTATTTTGTAATTTCTAAGAAAAAGTCACAATTTGATTATGTAAAAACAATTATTATCTCCGGCTTATGGGGATTAAGTCTTAGTTCATTTTTTTGGCTTCCTTCAATGTTGGAGCGAAAATTCACAAAAGTAAATGATATTCTCTTAACTGAATTAGCAGACTACAGTATCCATTTTATCTATCCACAGCAGTTTTTATATTCTTTATGGAGTTATGGTGGCTCTTTAGAAGGTCCAGTTGATGGTTTTACCTTTCAATTGGGGAAAGTGCATATGTTATTAGTAGGTACTTCTATTATTGCATTAGTAGTACTCTGGTTTTGGAAACGAAAACAAATTGATCAAGTTACTCATTCATTATTCTTTTTAGGACTCTTAATTTTTAGTATTTTTATGACACTTGAGATATCAAAACCAGTATGGCAATTAGTAGGATTTCTTTCATATTTACAATTTCCATGGAGATTTTTAACATTCACTGCAATATTTATTTCTATAGTTGGTTCTTTAACTGTGTATTACAGTAAATTTGTAGTTCCTCAAGCAGTTCGATTTATAGGTGCGTTTTGTATTATTATTGGAACAATTGTTATTTATCAAAAATACTTTGTTCCACAGCAATATATTCAAGCAACAGATGCAGAATTAACATCTCAGGAAGAAATTAGTTGGAATATAAGTAAAACTTCATTTGAATTTGTTCCTAAAGATGTAATAACAAAACGTTCTGCGCTTAATACAACAATTTTGGATATTAATAAAGAGCAGATTGCCACAAGGCCTTTTATTATAGAAAAAGGAAACACTGAAGTAACATCTATAAGTGAGACATATGAAAAGAAAATATTTTCTGTTAAGGCAACTACACCATTTGCTTTAAGATTAAATACATATAATTTTCCAAACTGGACAGCATACAAAGTAGAAAACAATCAAAGAGAACAATTAACAATTTCAGATGACAATGATTATGTACTAATTACGTTGCCAAATCTTACAGCAGGTGAGTATAATCTTGAGTTTATTTTCCAAGACACAACCGCACGTACCGTTACAGAACTGTTAAGTGGTTTATCTGTTATCGGAGCAGTAATACTAATATATATAAAAAGAAAAGATTTATTGAGTAACCTTAGTTAGTAATTCTTCTTGTTGTGAGGGTATTAATTTATACAGATATAAAGATTTTTTATTACCTGGCTTTGTATATTCTTTAACAAAAACTATTGGCCAATTTTCAGGAAATTCTTCTCTGTGTGAGAATACAATATACACATCTTTTGTAGTGGCTTCTTGTTGATGATCTAATAATTCTTTTTCTCCTAATGGCCAAAATCCTCTAATTTCCATATTATCTCCTTCTTGTAAAAAGACGTCGAGCACATCTCCTACTAATCCAAAATTACCTTCAGCTAAAATTAATACTGGTTTGGTTTTGGATTCTTCTCGTAAATAAGCCATCAATTCTTTTGCACCCCAAACTGCAGTTTCACTTTCAACATATTGACCGCGATCTACTGGTGGAAAGCTTGCCTTTACTGGATCAAAAATAAGCGGATAACTAAGAACACTCATGGAAAGAAGCAGAACACTTAAAACAATATATTGTGTTCTAACTTTTAGAGTTGTAATAAAATATGTTGCTGTAATAATAAGAATTGATGCGTAAAAAATTAGATAACGAGGAAATAATACTTTTGCAAAAAATGAAAGTGCAACAAATGGTCCAACTATAAAAGCCAAGATATATAAGAATAAACGAATATCCTTTTTGTAAAGTTTAAATAAGCCAGCAATACTAAAAATAACAATAAGCCATCCAGCTTCCCAAGCAATATAAAGCGGAATAATTTTAATATTATTTGTAAAATGTGCAAAAGGTGTTTGCAAGAATTCACCAAATGTCATGACAAATGTAGTATTTTTTAATTCAACATAATGAAAAAATGGCGAAAGTCTTTGTACGTTATAAAAGAATAACGCAATAACTCCTACACCAGCAAGTAATGCTAAGTAATTAATTGATTTAGTAATAAATTCTGTCTTCTTTTTAGAAATAAATAAAATAGGAGCAGCAACTGAAAGCATTATAAACATGCGTGAAGTTGATTTTGCTAACAATACAAACCCGGCAACAAATCCCATAAGTAAGGCAACATCAAGTCGTAAGGTGCGTGCAAGTAAAATAGAGAAGAATAATATCCATACAAATCCGGCATTTACTGCGGAATCAATAAGAGCAATTCTGTCATAAAATACAAAATAAGGAATACATACAAATAAAAATCCAGCAATTTTTGCAGCACGTTTACCCCATAAATAAAACATAAGTGTCATTGTCCCGATAAGTCCCACAAAACCAGAAGTCACAGCAAATAGTCTACCAGCAAGTAATGCATTTTCTGAAAATAGTTTGAGAAATGGAATCGTACCCCATGTCTGAAGAGGTTGACGTCCATCAGTTAAAGAAATGAATCGCCAGTTTGGATCTTTCCATGCAACTTTAGCCCAACGAATATAAATTCCTTCATCAGAAAAAATTGGCCATTGATCTAAACGAATAAGTCTAGTAGCAAAATAGATGCCACAAATAAGAGCAAAAACTGCAATATCTTTCCAAGTAAAGTTTTTTGTAATCCATTTCCAAATCTGTGTTATATCAAACATACTATTTACAATTTATATAATGACATCGTTTTAAATGATTTAATTAGTTTTAGTTTTTCTGCTTTATTTATATCTTCTGGTGTTACAGTTAAACATCCATTTTTTGGTCCATTTTTTAGTAACTCTGTTACACGTTCTTCATCATAAATATATTCTACTGGTTTTCCAAAATAATATACCATAGAAGGGTGTTGTCCCCACCAACGAGTTGTAGTAATAGTTAAATTCATTGATTCAAGTGTGTGAATTGCTTCACGAGAAGCAGGATCATTTAATACATGTAATGTAGAACATTGTTCTTTTGCAAGTTGTGCAATTTTGTGATGATCATCGTATGAAGCAAACTGTTCTGCATAAACTTTTTTTTCTATAAATCCATAATTCATTACTGCAATAAATACTAAACTAATTGCACCATAATAAATTGTTTTAGGAAAACGTTTTTGAAGTAATGTAAGTGGATATACCATTAAAAAAGCAAATTGAGGAATATATGGATATCCATACCAGAAAATTTTTGTTTTAGTTACATTCAAAAATAAAAACCAAGGAATAAGAAAAGTTCCAAATAATAACTGCTCAATTGTCATATATTTTCTATACCAATTCCAGAATAAAGCACCTAACCCTAGTAGTGAAAACCATACAAATGTTCCGTATTGTTCAAATAATAAATCTATATAAAACGTACGTTTACCAAAATGAGATTCAATTGAAGCAGTTACACGTTTGGTATGACTTTCAATAATATGTTCCTTCCAAAAATCTTGACCATATATGCCAAACATAATAACGTACCATAATAACAGTATTCCTGTATGAATAATAAGCTTAGTAATTTCTTTTTTAAATTCTGCAATTTTAATTTTTTTAGTAAAGAATAAAAATAAAAAGTATGCACCCATTACTGCAACAGGGAAAAATCCAACGAGTGACTTACTCATAACAGCAATTGCTAAGAATATAAAACTGAGCCAAAACCTTTTATAAAACAGAATATAACCAAGCCATCCAAATAATAAAAAGACGTCAATATTGCCAAGTTGGGATCGTTGTAGGAATATCGGGGTAATAGAAGTTATAGCGACTACTAAAGTAGGAAGAAATGAGTCTTTAACGACTCGGTAATATAACGTATAAATTAAAATAAATACGCCAATAGCTACAACCAGTGTAGAAATCCTTACTGAAATTTCTGGTGCAATAAAGGGGAGAAGTTTAATTACAGTTCCATAAAAAAGTGGCACGAGTGGTGTTTTATCTAGCCAAATTTCATACTGCCAACTAGGAACTAAAGACATTCTATTCCACATTTCAATACCTACTTGAGAATAAATAGATTCGTCCCAATCAAAAAAAGGCATTGGATTTGAAATAAGCTTATAGGCAATGACAGAAGTGTAAAAAAGAATATAAAGAATAAATGGAAGGTGTTTATATAGTAATGATTTAATCTTCATATTATCGAGGATATTTTTTGAGAATGTCATACCATTTAATGTATGCAATATCTTTTAAACCTTCAATTGATGATTTTATAAATGTAACATTTTTTGTTTCAACATGTTTCCAGGTAACGGGGATTTCTTTAATAGAATATTTAAGTTTTGAAGCTAAGAATAAAAATTCCAAATCAAATCCTGCTGACACGGAAGACCCTTCAGTTTCTGATTTTTTCTTAAAAACTTGAAGGTGTGCAATTACATCATCAGCGGCTTTTTTATTAAACATTTTAAAACCACATTGGGTATCTCTAATTCCTTTTAATCCAATAATATAATGACGAATAAAAATCATTCCAAATGCCATAATTTTTCTGGTAAGAGGTGCACCTGCTCGATCACTACTTCTTGAGCCAATAACAACATCATAATTTTTTTTAACTTGTTCAATGAGCTTTTCTGCTTCTTCAATAGGTGTTGCTAAATCTATATCACAAAACATAACATAATCAGCAGTAGCTTGTTCAATTCCTTTTATAATGGCAAAAGCTTTTCCAAGATGTTTGTTTTCTACAAGTGAGAATTTTGGAAAACGTGGAAGATATTCATCTTTAATAATTTTTTTTGAATCATCTACTGAACCATCATCTACAATAATAACTTCTTTAAAACGATCATCATGTTGTGTGTAATTTCCAATTTTATCTAATACTCCTTTTTGAATATTAGTCTCCTCGTTATAACAAGGAACAATTAAGGAAATTGTAAATGTATTAGTCATCTGATTTATGAATAATTTTATATATCGTGACACCTTCTGAGGTCCACGACTCAGCTAGCATTTTATCGTAAAATGAAGCAATTTGCCAGTGCGGATCATCTGTAGGATGACAATTTGTTTTATCAAAACACATAACAAACAGTTGTTTTGGTTGTTCAGGGGATTCTATTGGTAACACATTATAACCTTGTAATTCAAGAAAATATCTAAAATGTCCATCCGTTTCTGTAAAGGGAAGTGCCACTATTTGAATAGGTTGTTCGGTAATATGAGGTTTAAAACTTTCAGAAATAAGTCGTGCACGTTCTATTTGATTAGCTGGTTGTGCAGTCATAAAATAATATTTTGGTGTTTGAACCCATATAAAAATTGCAACGAACACTGCAGCGACAATAAACTGTAACTTTCTTTTGGGAATTAAGAGAACGAAAAAACTTAAAATAAAGTAAAAACTAACATACGCTGGTCCAAAATAATGAATGTATGTTGGTGTTGATAAAAACGCAAATTCAAAGAGATATGTGTAAACCAGAATAATATTTAAGGTTATAAAAAGATGTTTTTGTTTTCTTGCTACTAAAATACTGAGGACTGCAAAAACAATCATAACTATTACAGCAACCAAAGCGGATGTTTCAAGTTGTGAGACATGGAATACAAATCCTTTAATTGCTTCTTGTAGTCTTAATAGATATGTACTTTCTGTATCTGAATTTATATTTTCACCAGTAAGTAATTTAATAAAGTTTTTCCCATTGAGAAAATTATTCTTAATATCAAACAGTATTAAAGGTAAACTAAAAAAAAGAAAAGCTCCAATTGCTAGAATGGCTTGCTTTATATATGTGAATTTTTCTTTTGAAGTAATAAGTGTATATATATAATAAAAACCGATTGGTACAAAAATAAACAAAGCTAAATAATGAAGCTGAAAAGAAAATGCTAAAAATGAACCAAGTAATACTGCATAAATCCAGGTTTTTTGTGTTATCCATTTATAAAAAAAGAACAGTGAAATAAAAGCAAAATATGGTAATAAATTAGGATTCCATGAAAAGCGAGATAAATCTACTAATGTAAATGAAAATGTCATTATGGCAACAAATAAAGTAGTAATAAATCCACCAAATTCTTTATTCATTTCGTACGCAATGTATATCATTGCAAGTAACGTAAGAATGGCAACACCGATACCTAAGCCAGCAGGATTAAAATTGAAGAGTAATAAAAATGGAGCTATTAAGTAATAATAAAATGGTCCTAAGAATATTTGTCCGACAGAACTTGGAGCACCAATTGCAGGAAAATGTTCTAACTTTACAATTCGTTTTATAATCACTGCATCACGACCTTGATCTCCTAAAAATGTCATGAAAGGTTCTATATTATAGAAACGTAAAAAAGCAGCAATTGCTAAAATAATGCCAATAATTATAAATGTTTGTTTATTCATATTTAGTGATACAATAACTGTATGTTTTCACTTAAAAAACATAGATTATTTTCCCCAGTACTTATCATTATAGCAGTAGTTCTTACGTCAACACTATTACTTTATATACCAATTATTGCTAATCTAACAGGCTTTTTAGGATTTTCCAATATTCAAACATCACTGCTTACTATTTATCAAAACTTTGACGGTGTCTTGTACATTGTTCCTGCAAAAACGTGGTACTCGCCAGAAGTAATTAGTAATTTGCGTTTAGAATTGCCATTGCCTACTGAATACTATGCTGCACATTTACCACTGTATCCATTTTTTATTTCAAT
>CAYSZW010000005.1:0-27769 GCA_964435665.1 uncultured Gammaproteobacteria bacterium
TGCCTACTGAATACTATGCTGCACATTTACCACTGTATCCATTTTTTATTTCAATCTTTGCAGTAGTACTTGGTTACTTAAAATCTATGATTTTTGTGACAGTTTTATTTGCAGTCTTACTTGCATTATTCTTTTATAAATTTCTTCAAAAGTTTGAAATTACTGTTCATCCATTGTTGCTTACAATTGTATTTTTATTTTTACCCCGATTTTTGGTAGTACGATCTGTTGGTGCACCAGAAACGTTATTTATGTTATTAGTATTAGTTTCAATTTATTTTTTTGAAAAGAAAAGTATATTTCTTGCAGGCGTTTTTGGCGCCTTAGCTGCTGCGACAAAAACGCCAGGGATCTTATTATTTGCAGCATATGGATTAGTATTTGTAGAACAATTTTTAAAAAATAAAAAATTTCAATTCAGTTGGTTTTATATTCTATTAATTCCACTTGGATTACTTGGCGTTTTTTGGTTATATGCAATCCAGTATGGTAACTTTTTTGCCTATTTTAATACTGGTGGTGTTGTGCCAATGCCTTATCCATTTTCTGCATTTAATTTTCAAGCAAAATGGGTAGAAACTGCATGGATAGAAGATATTGTTCTTTATTTCTTTTTATATCTATTTACAATTGTTCAGCTGAAAGATTCAAAATATAGAAGTTTCTTTTACTTTTCATTAGTTTTTTTCTTGGGAGCAATTTTTGTGCAACATAGAGATTTGTCACGATATATGTTGCCATTATGGCCATTTGCTTGTATTGCATTTGAAAAAACATTTACTTCAAAAAAATTTATCTTAGTACTGTTGTTACTTTTACCTGCAATATATTTATATGCAGTTAATTTTCTTCTTTTTAATATTCTTCCTATTTCTGATTGGCAAGCATTTCTATAAATGAGATTTTGGTATATAATCTTTACATGGATATGGTTCTTCATAAAACAAAAAGTTTTACTATTTCTTTTTTAACTTTAGTTAAAAGATTTTGGTATATCGCGCTAATTATTATTGCTGTCATTGCTTATTTTGTATATCAGTCGCAACAAAATGCTGCAACTTCAGATGTACAAACATATACAGTAAAGCGTGAAACGCTCAAAAATGTATTAGCATTATCAGGAAAAATTGACGCAGAAGAAAAGGTTTCTTTACATTTTCAATCCGGCGGAAGACTTGCATGGGTTGGTGTAAAAGTTGGAGATACGGTAAGTCAGTATCAAACTCTTGCCACTTTAGATCAACGACAACTTCAAAAAAATCTTGAAAAATATTTAAATGTATATAAACGCGAAAGACTTGATTTTGATGGTAATCTTGACACAAACGGTGATGGATCGTTAGGTATAACACAAGAATTAAGAGATGCTACTAAAAGAACATATGAACAATCCCAATTAGATTTAAATAATTCAGTGTTAGATGTAGAACTTCAGACAATTTCTAAAGAATATTCTGCTTTATATTCTCCAATAGATGGTATTGTTACCAAGGTGGGTGCACAAGCTGCAGGTATGAATGTCTCTATTACAGATATGTATGAAGTTATAAATCCAGAGACAATATATTTTGCTATTTCTGCAGATCAAACAGAAGTTGTAGATTTAAAAGAAGGTATGAAAGGAACAATAACACTTGATGCATTCCCAGATACTACTTTTAGTGGAACAATTTCTACTATTTCTTTTGTTCCAAACACAAATGAAACAGGTACAGTATATGAAGTAAAAATGTTAGTTACGCCAAATGCAAATTCTGGTTATAGATTAGGTATGACTGGAGATGTAGAATTTACACTTGAAGAATTTCCAAATGTTTTAGTAGTTCCATTTGAATATGTAGTTGATGAAGAAGAAAAACAATACCTCTATAAAGATGTAAATGGCAAAAAAGAAAAAGTAGAAGTAGAAACGGGAAGTGAGTATGAAGGATTACTTGAAATTAAGAAAGGTGTTTCAGAAGGTGATGTTATTTATGAACCTACAATCTAAGTATGTCTGCTCCAATAATTAAATTGAATGATATCTGGAAAGAATATCAGATCGATGATGAAGTTGTATTTACAGCATTAAAAGAAATTACACTTACAATCGAAAAAGGTGAATTTAGTGCGATTCTTGGTCCATCTGGATCGGGAAAATCTACACTCATGCACATCATTGGACTATTAGATCAACCAAGTCGTGGTGAAGTTATTATTGATGGTAAAGATATTTCAAAAATTAATGATGATCAATTATCATCGCTTCGTAATGAATTTGTAGGTTTTGTTTTTCAACAATTTAATTTAATTAATAAGCTAACAATTTTAGAAAATATTGTATTACCAACCGTGTATGCCAGAAAAAATTTAGGATATGATCCAATTAAAAAAGCTATGGGTATTATGGAACGTTTTGGCATTGCCAGTAAAGCAAATTCGTACCCAAATAGAATATCAGGAGGACAACAACAAAGAGTAGCTATTGCACGTTCTCTTATTATGAATCCGAAGCTGATTTTGGCAGATGAACCAACTGGAAATCTTGATACAAAAACTGGTGATGAAATTATGAAGTTATTAAAAGAATTAAATAAGGAAGAAGATATTACTGTGTTAATAGTTACACATGAACCAGATATTGCTGCAAAAACTAATAGGAAAATAGTTATTGTAGATGGAGCATTACAAAAATAAGTATGGAATATTTTTTATTTACACTAAAATCCGCTTTATTTGATTTTTCTCGAAATAAAGGAAGAACGTTTTTGACATCGTTAGGTATTCTCATTGGTGTTTTATCAGTGGTATTACTTACTGCTGCAGGATTAGGTCTTAGAAAATATATCCAACAACAATTTGAATTACTTGGTAGTAATTTAATAACAGTCTTGCCAGGAAATTTAGATAGTGGATTTAGTAGTGGTGGTCCAGCATTTGGAAGAATTAATTTTAAAGAAGAAGATTATCAGCGATTACAACGAATTAGTTCTATTAAAAATGTGGTACCTTTGTACACCCGTTCATTTACAGTAACAGGTGGTAATGATTCAAAATATGTAGAGTTATATGGAAGTTCAGAAGATATTTTTATTGTTTTTAATCAAAAAGCTGAGTATGGAAAACTATTTACAAGTCGTGATGTAGATAAGCGATCCAAAATTGTAGTGATTGGTCCTAAACTGGCAGAAGCGTTATTTGGATCTGCTCGAAAAGCTTTAGGAAAACAAGTGAAAATTGATAACCAGGCATTTACTGTTTCTGGCATAACAGAAAGTAAAGGTGGAGGTCTAACCAGTCAAGATTTAGATAACGCAATTTATATGCCGTACAAAACTGCATATGTATTTAATCCAGAAAAAAATATTATGGCATTTTATGTTCAGGCAACTTCTGAAGATAATATTCCTATTGTAAAAAGACTTATTGAACAAGCAATGCTAAAAAATTTTGATGACGATGAATTTTCAATAGTTGAACAAAAAGATTTAATTTCGACCATTACCTCCATTTTTGGCATTGTTAATACAGTTCTTATAGCTATTGCAGCAATATCATTAGTTGTTGGTGGTATTGGCATTATGAACATTATGTATGTGACAGTAACAGAACGTATTAAAGAAATTGGTATTCGTCGTGCATTGGGTGCTCGCAAATTTGATATTTTGTCACAATTTTTAGTTGAAGCTGTTATTGTTTCATTATTTGGAGGAATTTCAGGACTTGTTCTTTCTTATTTAATTGTGCTCGTAATTCAACAATGGTTTCCAGCATATATTGATTTAAATTCAGTATTGCTTGCACTTGGTGTATCTTCGGGAATTGGTATTATCTTTGGTGTATTTCCGGCAAAAAAAGCAGCAGATCTTTCACCGATTGAAGCAATTAGATATGAGTAATTAATTTAAACTAAATGTTGATAAGATTATTTCTCTCCCTGCAATAACATAATAAGGATTTATTTTGAAGTTATTGTTATCACGTAAAGTTATAATAAGCATTTTTTTCTTGTGAGAAATATAACATTCTGTACTAGCAAATGAATTATTATCCTGTGTGGGAATACTTGCACAAATTGCATCTTTTCCATCAATTGTAATATTTTTATATATTGCAGGAAATGCTAGTGTAGAATACTTACTTTTCACTAATGCATTAATTGGGACATCTGGATAATCGACTAGTTTTACTCCACCCAGACTTACTTGGTCAGAATCATTATTCAATTCATAAGAAAAATTGACCCATTCTTGGTATTCAATTCTATCTGCTTTTTCATCAGTTTTATTTTGATAAGAAAAACTGGTTGGGTAATATCTGGGATATCTAAAATTATAAATATTTGACGGACTTTGATATTTTTGTGAAGTTAAACAAATCAGTGGATATTTTATACATTTATAATATTTCTGTGTAAAAAAAATATATATTAATAAAAAGATACATACAGCCAACAAAAGCGAAATTAGAATTTTCAATTTGTAATTTTTATGTACCATATTTGCTAAATTAAACTAATTTCTGACACTTGGGACAGAAAAAAGTTCCTCGTCCTCCAAGTTCCATTCTCTCCATAATTGTCCCACAGTTTATACAAGCGGTTCCATGTTTATGATAGGCTTTAAAATGATGTTGATATGTACCTTTTTCTCCATCTGGTAAAACATATAATTCATCTTTTGCAGAAGACCCTTTATAACGAAGTCCATCTTGTATGGTATCTAAAATAGATTTATATAACCTCTCTGTTTCTTCAGGAGTTAATTCATTAGCTTTTCGAGCAGGATGAATTTTTGCTGTAAACAATGCATCATTGGCATAAATATTACCAATACCACCAATTTTATCTTGATCCATAAGAATAATTTTTATGGCACGAGAAGTTTTGGAAAGTACTGTTTTAAAATAATCTAAAGTAAAATCGGTAGAAAGAACATCTATTCCTTTAATCATTTCTGGTTTATTACTAACTTTCATCCAACCAAACATACGCATGTCATTAAAGTAGAGTGCAGAATTGTCAGTAAAATACAGAATTACTTTAGTCGTTTTTGCAGGCATTGTATTACTATCTGCACGGGGAATAACTACTTTAAAAACTGCTTTATCTTTATGTAATGCATATAAAATTTGGCCAGATAATTTTAAATGAATACTTGCATACATATTGTTTTCAAACTGAAGAGTGAGAATTTTGCCACTTCGTAAAACATCAGTAACTTTTTTATGAATGATGAGCTTTTCATCACCAATAAACATTTTAGGAGCAATTACTTCTACTTTTTGAAGTGTTTTACCAATAATATATTGTCTTAAATACATACGAATTGATTCTATCTCTGGAAGTTCTGGCATATTATAGTTTTTTAATTAAATCAATATTGCGATCTTTATAATCATTTCTTTTATAGAATTCATAAGCTTTATTGTTTGTTGCAAATACAGTTAATCTAGAAAATTCGCAGCCTTGTTCTTTAAAATAATTTTCAGCAAATTCAAGTAATTTTGTCCCTATTTTTTGATTTCTATAAGTATCATCAATATACAAATCATGAATATATCCGTGCAAATGTGGACGATGATAAAGTAATTTTTCTTTTTCTTGAGTTTTAATTGAAAATCCAATAAATCCTACAGGTTTTCTTTCAAATTCAGCGATAATTATTTTGCCATTGTTTTTAGTAACTTCTTTTAACATATCGTCAACGCACCATTCTGCCAATTCTTGAGAGTTAATATTTATTTTTTGAGCATCAAGATCTTTGTAAATTTCACAAAAATCATACATCAAATCTGTAATAATTTTTTTATCTGTTACAAGCATTTCACGATATGTTATTTGCATACCTTATCAACGTAAGAAGTAATTTGTTTTTTAAAATTTTCAAACGAGTATTGTTCTGCAGAAGTTCGAGCATGTTTTCTCATTTCTTGTAATTCTTTTTCTGAAAGATTTTCGAATGTTTTAATTTTTTCGAGTAAAGATTCTTCATGTAATTCAGAATATAAATAACCATTTTTACCGTTCTTTACAATTTCTAATAATCCACCAGAACCATAAGCAATAACTGGAATGCCATAACCCATTGCTTCTACTGGTGCAATACCAAATTCTTCATCAACTGATGCAAATAAATATCCTTTTGCATTTTTATATAGTGCTTCAAATTCGGCATCTGTAACTTTGGATAAAAATTCTACCGTTGGTCCAGCCATTGCTTTTAAGTTTTCCGCATCTCGTCCTGAGCCAATAATTTTTAATCTAAATTTAGCTTTATTTGCAGCTTTAATAAGTACATCAATATGTTTTGCACGAGCAAGTCGAGAAGTGGTAATGTAATAATCACCTGTAGAATCGTTTGTAGCTTTTTCTGGAATAGTAACTGGTGGATACATTACATCAGAATCACGTCGATAATATTTAGTAATACGTTTTTTTGTTTCTTCAGAATTTGCAATAAAATAATCCACTCGTTGTGAAGATAAATAATCCCATTGGCGTAAATCATGATTTATTAAATGACCATACATTTCAATTAGTTTATGTTTCTGCCATTCTCGAGCAGTTTCGTAATAATACAAATATCGTGGTGGATGATGAAGATAACAAATATGTTTTGTTTTAGGTTTAGTGATAATTCCTTTACACATATATGATCCGGAAGAAGAAATAACCAAATCATAGGTACTAAAGTTAAAAGATTCCCAGATATATGGAGTTAAAAAGCGAAGAGGGGAATACAATTTTTTAAAAAGTCCAATTTTATCTCCCCATGAAGTAATAATATTCCAGCCTTCAAAATGATGTGCATGAATACCCAATGTTTCTGGATTATAAAAAGAGGTAAATACATCTGCATCAGGATAAATTTGTTTTAGAGCAACAAGTACCCGTTCTGCGCCACCAAATTCTTGAAGTTGATCATGGACTAATGCGATTTTCATTACTTCATATTATACTAAAGGAATCGTATGAACATGATTCAAACCATTATTTTAGGTATTGTTGAAGGAATCACAGAATTTCTCCCCATTTCTTCAACATTTCATCTTATCTGGACAAGCCAGTTATTAGGAATTGTTCAGACAGATTTTGTTAAATTATTTTTAGTAGTTATTCAAGCTGGTGCAATTTTAGCAGTCGTTTTACTTTATTGGAAAGATTTTTTTAC
Source organism: uncultured Gammaproteobacteria bacterium (assembly GCA_964435665.1). Taxonomy (GTDB): domain Bacteria; phylum Patescibacteriota; class Microgenomatia; order UBA1406; family GWC2-37-13; genus MFZZ01. The sequence continues at coordinate 7,152 of CAYSZW010000005.1, forward strand.
AAATCGCCAAATGTTAATTAATATAATTGCCACTTTTTTTCCAACAGCACTTATTGGGTTTGGTTTATACAAAATAATTAAAGGATTATTTTTTGAAAGTACAGGTTTTACAACTATTGTTTTTATTTTGGTTGGTATTTTATTTTTAGTTGTTGAACAGTTAATTGAAAAGAAAAAATTACAGCCAAATAAAGAATTAAAATCACTCACTTTAAAAGATGCCATTATTATTGGATTCATTCAAGCATTAGCTGTTATCCCTGGCGTTTCACGTTCTGGATCTGTTATTGTCGGTATGCTTTTTATGAAGTTTAAACGAGATGAAGCAGCAAAATATTCTTTCCTCGTTTCTGCACCAACAATTTTTGCAGCCTCTTTATTTGATTTGTACGAAATGCAAGATGTGTTAACATCAAGTTCAGATGCTATTCCAACTCTTATTATCGGTTCAATCGTTGCATTTATAAGTGCTTATATAGGAGTAAAATGGCTCATTGGATATTTACAAAAAAATTCTCTCGCATTATTTGGTTGGTATCGTATTGTAGTTGGTATAATACTTCTACTTATTTTAGCAATGGGCCTGTAGGTAAGTGGTATACCAGTGCATTCGCATTGCGCTATCGCCAGTTCGATTCTGGCCAGGTCCACTTTATTAAAAAATCCTTGTTTAATTTGGTTAAGAAAGATATGAGGGAAGGAAATTTCTGTTGGCAGACGAATCGACAAAGTCGATCCGCCTGCCACTTGCTCAGTTATTCAGCAGATGGAGTAGATGTTTCCGTACGTTGGGCCTCGAAAGCTGTAAGTACACCAAGCACGAAATCTTCTATTTCATCTTCGCTATTTCGTAGACCTTCTGCGAATTTACCCAGAATGTCGAAAACCATCTGGATAGTTTCTTCAGGCATGAGTTTATCCAAAAAGGCAATTTCTTCAACTGGCCTTTTTTCAAATCGATGTAAAGCCAGTAGTGCAATATTAACCGCTCGATTACTAAAGCGGTTAATTGTACGAATTCCACTTTCTTTATAGATACCGATGATCTCCGCCAGGACTTTTTGGTTCTTTTCCTGTATCTCCTTTTCTAGCATATCTTCAGTCATACTGAAATCATGTGAAAGTCCGGTGTGGAGGTTCGCACCAATGAAGACTTTAGGATCTCCCTTGGAAAAAATCATAGTAGCTTCCAAAAAGTGCATTTTTGCATCCACATCATTAGGACAGGATACTTTTTCAAATGCACTTCTGAAATCCATGATACATTGTTTTTGAACTGTATCAGGAAATTTTTGAAAGTGCGAAGTTTCAATCCACATGCGGGATTTTCGTAGTTCTTGATTAACCAAAAAGGTGACAGCAAACATTGTATGAGTTTGAGCAAGCTTTGCCGTATCTTCTTCTGAAAGCTTGACTAACAAGGTGTTTGCTTTTTCCGCGGAACTCCATACCACTTCTGAAATAACGTGATTCATGGTATTTCTCCTTTAATTCTCTAGTGTAGATTTAACTGAGTACGAGATACATCTTGATACTTGTTTAAAATGTCAAACAAGTATTGTGCCACTTCCAAACCAATATCTTCTTGTTTTAATCCTGAATTGAAAGCCTGAACAATGAGTTCAATTGTTTCAATTGCCTGTGGATTAATAGGTAATGGTTGTAGCGACTTCCACTCATCATATTGAAAGATATGGAGTGCAACAAATGCTACATTTGCATACACATTATTAGTTATGTGAACTGCTTTAATTCCTTTCTGACTATAAGTCTCAATGATTATTTCTGCAGACGGTCTTGATAACGCTTCCAAAAGAGTTGGTTTTCCAGTGAAATTGCCAAGAGGATATTCTGCTAGATTATCTTGAATAATCTTATTAACAAATTCTCCTAATAATTCAGTGGAGAAGTGGATGTCAGAAAAAATCATAGCAGGCATAATGTCCGAGTTGTTCGGAATGTTAGAAGTTTTGATTGAATAGTCCATCTGTGATAATAACTGTAATCGCATATCTGGACTAAGTGCATCATATTTCTGTTTTTCAATCCAAAATCGTACAACTCGGATTTCTCCATCAACTTCTGTTTGAGCATCAAGCCGAACATGAGTTTCCAGAAAATGTTTCTGGTCTTCTGGAGACAATGTAGCAAGAAATTCAAAATTTTCAGAAGGTTGATCTACAATATTCTTCTTACGCCGAAAAATACCTAACCATGACATTCGAAAGCTCCTTTACGCTAGTATTCATAACTGAGCAAAAATTCTGGTGCTCAACCAATATCTTAAGATAAGATACTTATTGAACACCAGAATACTCTTCCTTCCCTCATTTTTAAAGTTCACTCATTTAATTTGTTAGAAAGCGTTTTTCTATTCTTAATTGAGCAGGATATTATACCTTAATTAAGGAGGGTAATCAATATTATGGGTCAAAGTATTATGTTGAATAAAACTATGTTTTGTTTTTTAGTAGATGCACTATTTAATTACATTAATATAGGAAGGATTTATTCTATAAGATTTTTTTTCATGGATGATTAATCGCAACTTCGCCTTTTTGTTGATAGAAAGAGATGCATCATATAAGCTTCTCCAATTATCAGTTTCTAATTTTTTTAATAAGAAATCTTCAGAAAAGGATTTATTTATATTAGAGAATAATATCTCACACAATAAAAATTGATGGGAATCTTGTTCTAAAGAAATAGTATCATCATCAATAGTAATTAAACATTTATGCTCATTAAATTCTATTAAACTGGGACTATCATGGTTATTTGTCAAAAGTGTTTTTATTTCTCTTCGAAGTAAATAGAAGGTTATTATTGATAAAGGTACAAGAATAACAAAGTAGGTAAGTGCTGTAGAAATTACATAGGTAGATAATATTTTTTTTAACACCTGTAATGATTTACCATGTACTATAATGCCGATTTCTTCATTATTACTATCTCGTAAAACTTTTGTCTGAATAAGAAATTCTTCATTTGTTATGTTGTCTTTAACTATTGTTTTACTTGGAGCATTTAATTGTTCTTTAATATAGCTTTGATCAATATAAGTAGGTACTCGACCATTACTGAGAAGAACTTTGTTGTATTGATCAATGATTTCGAAGGCAATATTATAATCTACAGCCTGAACTTCTATAAGACTTACATCAATGGTATTTTCTTTGAATTGGATTTTAGAAATTATTTCATTTAGATTTTGTTGAAGAATAAGATCTATATCAGTAAGTTTTTCGCTTCCTTGTATAACTCGTGACACAGTTACAATACCAATGTTTTTATTATTTTTAGTAATGTGTCTTGATAATACTCTTCGTTGTTCAAATGTGGAACCACTTACTGTTTGGGGAGAATCAAATTGAGATACAAATTGTAATGACCCACTATCTAATAACCCATGAATAAGAGCGTTTCTTTCAATAACAAAACCATCTAAAGAAATTATATATATTGGATCTGGAAATCCACCTGTTCCATCTGGATGAGGTGTAAGCGGATCAGCTGAGTAAATTGAAGTATCCCATTTGCCATCTACATATTTTAGATCAGAAGCAATACGGTTATTTAACCAGCTTATATCTTCAGAGATTTGTTGTAAATTTGTATAACGAATCCAAAAATAATTAATTGATACTTGAATACAAAAAAGTACAGTAAAAAATATGATTATTTTAAAAATAGTTTTTCGGATGCGGTTTCTTCGTAAAGGAAACATAGTCAATATTATACATCCTTTTATAAATTGCAAGATATTTATTATAGGGTTTATTATGGCTTTAATTTTTTAGAAAATACTATATAATTTCCATTAACTATAAAAACTAGATAATAGTTTTCTAGACTTTTATAGCATCGAATGTGTGTCTGTATCTTTTGCTGAAAGGAACTGACAATGGGTAACGTTCGGCATTTGAGAGAAGCAGTTGTTGCTACGGCAAAACCAACTGAGGTCCCTGTTGAACTCAAAAAGAAGGGATGGCAATGGTTTCTGAGCCGATTGGTGGACATCAAGAATGATGTCTGGGAAGTGGTTTATAAAAAACCAATTGCCAAGGAGGTTCGTCGCCAGCGGCAACGACATAGTAAGCCAATGCGGCGCTTCTACGGTGTAGAAGGCCGTACTCAAGATACGAATTAGTTTTATTTGGCACCCTTTCTGTTTGAACCACTCGAGTGGATTCGTGCAGAAAGAGGTGCCTTTCTGCTTTTCAAATACACTCATCTTGAATAACTACTTCAGATTATGTTATACATAATATAAATAAAACATTCTATATCAGAATGGAGGTGATATTATGAATAATCAATTAGTAGACTACATTAAAAAAAATTTAACAATGGTCATTTCAATTATGGTTGTGGGATTTGTACTTTTAGTTCTTGGTGAATTTTATTTATATAGACAACAAATGTATTTAAATAAAATGATTTCAGAAGGATTTATGCAGTTAAAAGAATCCCAAGAAAAAATGCAACCAAATAACCAAATTATGCAAGAAGAAGTAAACGAGACGGATACAATGATGCAAGCAGAGTAATAAATAGCTAGTTTATTAAATGTTAAGTAATCCTATACCTATTTTTAATGGGATAATTATTCATGCAATATTGATATAATGCATTATAATATTTTTTACGCGTCTGTAGCTCAGTGGTAGTAGCACTACTCTTATAAAGTAGGGGTCGATGGTTCGAATCCATCCAGACGCACAACTAGGACTAGCAAAGATGTGATAAACTCGATATAATACAGCTTGACCATATGCCAAGATAGCCAAGGTGGTCACGGCGGGGGTCTGAAAAACCTCAGATGCGTGTTCGACTCACGCTCTTGGCACAATTTATAGTAAAGAAGCTCTTTCTTGTAAATCTTCACGCAACCAAATTCCAGTAGGTTTGCCGTCTTTTTTTATTTGGATATAACCCTTTGTTAAATTTGGAAAGAAGCGAGAATAATAGTATTTATCTTCTTTATAACTAACATTACCGATATACATAACTGCAGGAGGGTTTTTTTCGAGAGTTTCCATTCTTTCATTTTTATATGTATTAACAGCATCTATCCATAAATACCAATATAAAAATTTATCAATTGGTTCCCTTTGAGCAAAATAATAAAGATCAACATCATGTGGATATATAAGAATTTTTTCATTTGAATTAGTAAGTTTCTGAATAAGTTGTCCAATATCTTGTTTTGGACTCCAGAAAACATAATAATTATATGATCGATCTAGTGATTGTATAATAATCGGTTTTAAAGGCATAAAAGAAGCGATTAATAATACAATCCCTACTATAATTCCAACTAATTTATTTTTTGTATATAAATTGAAAATTAAAAAAAGAGATGAGATTGAAGCAATAACAATAAAGGGATAGATGCCAAATTCAAATGGTACACCTGGAGTAATTTTAATTTCTCTTAGTCGTGAAAAAAGAAGGATTAATAAAAATATAATTGATTGTGAATATAATTTCTTTTTTAAAAGTAAAAAGATTAAGTAGTATACAGACAGGTGAGTGATAAATTGAAATAGTTGTAGCCAATTATTAATTGAGGTAAATAATTTAAATTCATTTTGAATAAATAAGATTATAGTTTGAATAATAGGTGAAAATTTAGAATCTGGTATTAAAAACGTAAAGAATAAATTTGGATAAATTTGATAATTAAACCATACAGCTTGTTCAATAAAGTTATAAAGTTGCCCTGTCATTAAAAAAAACAGTAGTGGAATAATTATTAATAAACCAGAAGTTATGGATAAGTAAATCCTATTCTGCTTATTAGATGAAAGGAAATAAGGAACAAAGAATAATCCAACAAGTAACGGTTGTGTCCAAAATGTAAGTGCAGACAATAGTTGCAGGGATAAAAGTTTTTTTAGAGAACATTCTTCCCATTTAATTAAGATTGGAATTAATATCCACATATAACCAGCCATAAATACTGCAGTAAAAGATTCACTTAATATAAGGTTCCCTTGATATATAGGATAAAAAAAAGCAAAAAATAAAAGCCAAATTGAAAAAAGAAATTTAGTACGATTCTTTTCTAAGTTTAAATAAACAAGTATAAAAATTAATAATTGAATAACAGTAAGGGATAATCTAAAAATACTAATAGTTTTTGAAGGAGAATTTTCAGACCAAAACGAAGTAAAAATATATGTCCAGTAGTAAGGAAAAGGGAAATGGTGGGAAAAAATATCAGTATACAAATAAGAGCCTTTTGTCATTAAATAAGCAACTGTCAGGTGATCATTTTCATCTAAGTTACCCATAAATGTGCGAAGAAGTATTGATATAAATAGTAGAACACTAAGAGAAACGATAAAGAGTAGTAAATTTCTATGAAGAGAAATTAGTTTCATAGAAATTATTATATAATAGTAGTTGTTCTAATCATAAGCGTTTGATATACTAAGTTCACATTTTGCGGTGGTAGTTCAGTTGGTAGAATGTCTCCTTGCCAAGGAGAAGGTCGAGGGTTCGAGTCCCTTCCACCGCTCACTTTTTTATTTGCAATAATGCTTCCTTAGCTTCCATAAATGCTTTTAAATCAGAAGGATATGAAAGCATTTCAATTACTTCACTATCGGGAATAAATAATGCTTCTTCAACTTCCCAATCATGATTTGCTGTATCACCAGAAACATATTCCATCAAAAAATAATAGACAGTTTTATCGCGGAGTTCTTCGTGTAATTTATATGAATAATTAATTTCGAATGGTTTATGGGAGATAATTTGTGCAGAAATACCACCTTCTTCTTGAACTTCTCGTAGTGCAGCTTCTTCCATTTTTTCATTAGGAATTTTGTCGCCGATATGACCTTTTGGAAATCCCCAATGTCTTGCTTTACTATGTTGAATAATAAGCCATAAAAAACCATCATTGTTTTTTTTAAAAACAATTCCACCTGCAGAGGTTTCTTTTTGAACCGTTTCAGTCACTATTTATAGAAATTATTTAATTGCGTACTGTGCGTATGCGTAAGCAAATAGTGCAATACCGGATACGATGATAACAATAACACCAATTTGAATAATCAAACTGTCATGAGGATTATAAGATTTTGCTTTAGAGGCTTTTGGTGCCTTTACAGCTTTTGTGGATTTTTTTGCCATTATAATTTACAAAAATTAGTAATAATATTTAGAATAATTGACTTGAAGAATGTTTGTCAAGCGATATTGAAGTTACTGAACTTAAACTTATTAAAAGAAAGATATAAAGCCCTAAAATAAATGTTGCTCAGTTATGTAAGAACCCGATCCAGGATTATTTATAAAGACTTTTTTTACATCGGAAATATGTTTTAATTTATCTTCCAAAATAGGTACATGTTGGGCTTCTATAATTAAATGGATATCTTGGCCAGTATTAATTGTAAAATAAACTGGCAATCCTTCAGATCTCCAATGTTTAACTAACTTCATAAGTTTTAATGTTCCTTCACTCCAATAAATAAGTGATGGGGATGAAGTAATCATTATGGCGTGCATTTCTAAAGCTTCTGCTTCAATGAGTTCACCAAAAGCTTGAAAGTTTTTTTGTTTTAATAATTCTTTGGCTTTTTCTAATTTTTGTGGCATATTGGCATTACGAATCGAAAAAAATGGACTTGATTGTGCTAATTGCATTCCTTTAGAAGTAGAAATTTCCTTTTTTTCGGTACTTACAACTGCAACTACATCTACAATATTCCAGTAATCAGCAGGAAATATAGATACTGCATAAGATTCTTCACTTGTTTCTCCATCAAGCCATTCTACAAATCCAGTTGGAATAGATCTACAAGCCGAACCTGATCCTTGTCGTGCCACAATACTTAGTTCTTTTTCTGATAATGAAAGTCCTGCTGCTTTTGCAGCTGCAACAGTTAAAGCTGCAAATCCTGAAGAAGAAGAAGACAATCCAGTACCTGAGGGAAAATTATTTTGAGACACGACTTTTGCTTTTAAAGATATGTTGGCTAGTTTTCTAATGCGATCTAAATGTTGTATTACGCGCTCAGATTGATCAAATATATTTTGTTCATCAATAATTACAGAATCTTTTGTAAATTGTTGAGAAAATTCGACCGTAGTTTTTGTTTCAAAAGAGCTCACATTCATTGAAAGACTACCATTTGTTGGCAAACGAAGTTCATTATCTTTTCTTCCCCAGTATTTTATAAATGCAACATTTGGATGTGCAATTGCTGTAGCTTTCATAGGATAAAGTATATATTACTCTTCAAGGCGAACACCTTCGACATTTGTTTCAACTTGTATAATTTGTGCACCAGCTTTTTCTAATAAAGTTTCAATTTCTTTTTTATGTTCTGGTGAAAGAGCAATTATACAATCACCACCACCGGCTCCAGAAATTTTTGCTCCCAACGCTCCTGCAGTTTTTGCTGCATTTATTAGTTTAGAAAGCTGGTCTGTCATTATTTCTAACTGATCCAAGTAAAGTTGATTATGATCCATAAGTTGGCCAACCATTTTCCAGTCTTTCTGTACTAAGGATTCTTTTGCATTATTAACTATCTTTTCAATATTCAGAAACAAACCAGTTACTAATTCATCATTACTATTTTTTAATTCTGCAACTTTATTTACTAATGTAACCGTATCTGCTTTTATGCCACTATAAGCAACAGTGAGAGGTAGAGAAGCCATTGATAATTGTTCGATTGTTTTACCTTTAGTAAAATAAATTGTTCCTCCATATATGGCTGCAGCAATATCAAATCCGGAACCTTTTGTTTGAATATCAAGAACAGTTTTATAAGAGATATCAAATATTTCTTTTTGTGAAAGAGTAATAGCGAATAATTCTGCCAGTGCTTTAATCACACACACTGTGGATGCAGATGAAGATCCAAAACCAAATAAAGAAGAAAACTCTGAAACAGTAGTAATTTTAATTCCCTTGTTAATTTTAAATTGGTTATAAAAATTTAAGACTGCTTGCTCAATAAACTGTGCTCCTTTTGGAATTGTGCCATTACCAATGTCAGAAATATTTTTTTTATAATCTGTAATATCTACATCTGGTGCATCTATTATAAATTCATTTGTTTCTAATTCTTCAACGGTAACCTTCATACGCTGGTTAACTGCAGTTACTATACAGGGATAACCATATACAACTGCATGTTCACCAAAAAGCATAAGTTTACCCGGAGCTGAAACTGTAATTTTTTTCATAGAAATATATGAGATGTATTGTACCTGAAAGCACTAAAAAGAGCTATATATAAAGAAATTATCTTGCATAGCACATTTAAGCGTAATAAGGTAAAATATAAGTCATTGTTGGCGCGTTGGTGAAGTGGAAACACGGCTGTCTGCAAAACAGCTATGCGCCGGTCCGATTCCGGCACGCGCCTCCAGTATAATAGACAACATGGAGAGGTCGCATAGTGGCCTAGTGCGGTAGTCTTGAAAACTACTGTTCCGCAAGGAACCGCGAGTTCGAATCTCGCCCTCTCCGCACTACCTCAAGCATCAGTATCTCCATTGAAATACCCGAGATAATTTTTTACAATGTACACATGAGTGAAGGAGCAGAAATTCCACAAGATTCTTTATCAAAATCTCAGAATTCGGAACTATTTCAATCTCAGCCCGAACCAGAACCAAAGGCACCAGTTATAGTTGAAAATAATGTAACACCTCTTAAAGTAGAACAACTCATTCAAAAAGATGAGCCACCTTCAAATGTACCTGTTGAACAAACATTATCGCAAGTTCATACAACAGAAGCATACACTCAACCAAAGACTGAATCTAAAGGTTTCTTTAGAAATTTGTTACAAAGATTTTTTCCAACTACAAAAGAACCAAGAAATTCTCCATACGATTTACTACCTCAAGATAAAAAATTACTAGATAAACAAATGTCCAGAAGACAATTTATGAAGAGAACAGCAATAGCAGCTGGGGTAGTTGCAGCAGCACCAGCTGTGCAAACAGTACAAAATTTAGCCCAGCAAGTACCAGAATTTATTGCAGCAGCCGATAAAGAAATTCCTGAACAGGCAGCAAAGATATTAGACAACGAACCATTGCTAGATACTGCAATAAATCAGGCATTATCTATAGCTAAAGAAAAGTACGAAAAAAAATACCCTGAGGAACCACACATGCATGAACCAAATTCCGAACGAATTTCCTTTTTACAGTTAATACAGGAAGCAGTAGTAAAAGCAAAAGAACGTAATCCAGAGTTACAGATTACATACACTCCTCGCAGTTCTGATGTTGAAGCAAGTAATAATTTAACATTTAATGAGTTATTCCAGGATTTAGGAGAAAAAGGTTTTACACTAACAAGAATTCTTGACAATATGACAAGTTTTGATTCAGGATATGATAACGACCGTTGGAATTTTATAGAATCAGTCCAAGAACAAATACAAGGACGTACAGATTTTTCTTTAGATGCAAAAGTATTATTAGAATCTTCGTTTACAGGATTTAATCACGCACAATCTATATTAGAAATAACAACAGAAAAAACAGTTAGTGTAACCAATTTAATAGAACCAGGTAGAGTTGATGAAGGAATGACTGTACAACCTTTAGATAAAGTAGTAAATGATATATTGGTAAGGTGGGATAATGGAGAACAACTAACAGCTGGTGATATTTTGAGAGATAGAATAGCGGGAAATAATGGTGAACTTACTGGTGCATTAAAAGATACTGCACTTATTCTAAAAATACTAGCTCGAAATGATCCAAGAGAATATTATATGTTTATTGATGATATAGGTGGCATGCATGCACATAATATTGTTATGAGATTTGGGAAAGGATTAAAAGATCAGTTTAGTCATTTTAATAAAAACTGGGGGGTGGAAAATCCTGATCCAACTCGCGAAGATGCAAACAAAAATATTGCTAACCGTGAAGGTATACCATATCATAATTTTAATATTGCTGCGTTACTTTCTAATTTTGATACCCGTTTTATAAAAGCTATGACAGTAAGCCAGTTAGGTGCCTGGTATCATAGTCAGGGAGAATTAAAAGCAATGGCAAACCTAGAAGTATTGCAGAATCTTAATGCATTACAATCTTACTTACAGGAATTTTCTAAAGCACCGCCACCAGCAATTGAAGATGTTGAATAAATTCTGTTTACATATCATTTAATAAATTTATTCTCCGCATTGCAAAAAAACTCTCACCATCATAATATGTAATTATTACTAATTCATAATATCTATGCAATTAAATTACGTTGCAATTTTAGTCGCAGTTGTTCTTCAATTTATAGTTGGATTCGTTTGGTATGGTCCTTTATTTGGTAAATTATGGGGAAAGATTCATGGCTTTGATAAACTTTCAAAAGAAGTTCAGCAAAAATTAATGAATGAAATGGGCCCAATTTATGGTATTCAACTTTTCGTAACAATTGTAACGACTTTTGTTCTTGCAATATTTATTACAAATCTTAGAGGATGGAACCCATACGGTATGGCAGGTTTTTTCTGGATTGGTTTTGTTGTTCCAGCACAAGTGAGTTCTGTTTTATTTAGCAATACAGAAAAGAAATGGATGTTAAAAAAGATATTATTACAAGCTGGTGCAGCTTTTGTATGTTATATGGTAGCAGCTGGAGTACTTAGTATGATGTAAATTTTCCAAGAAAAAAGCCAGGCGCAACTTTGTGCGTGACTGGCTTAAGGTAGATAACTCTACCTTAAATTGTGTAACGAACTGCAATCATGTCCTCCGCAATTTGCGAAGCATTTCTACCATTGGTTACTCGATCAGGCTGATTTAAATACGCCTGAACTTCAGACTCTTTGATACCATGAACAGTGTGTTTTGTGTTCTGTGCATCAAGAGCTTCCAAAACTTGCTTGGCAGTGGGTTTAGCCATTTGCAATTCTCCTTATTAAAGTAGTCTATTTCTATACAGCGATTGTATAGATTGAGACTTATAATATTTTAATTTGAAGTAATATAAATGTAGATACTTACTTTTGATGTATATTTTGTATTTCCAGATATATAAAACTCCTGATATAATATTTTTATGGAATTCTTTTTTATACCTCTTGGCATTTTTTTTGTTATTACTTTTTTTCAAGGACTTTTTACGGTTGGACAACAAACAATCGCAATTGTAGAAACATTTGGAAAATTTACTTTTATCGCCAAACCAGGACTTCATTTTAAAATTCCATTTTTTCAAAATATTGCAGGACGTTTAAGTCTTCGTGTTCAGCAATTAGATGTTAAGGCAGAAACCAAAACTCACGATAATGTATTTGTACACGTACTTATTTCTGTTCAATACATGGTTCGAGAAGAAAAAATTTATGAAGCTTTTTATAAACTCCAAGATCCAGTAACTCAGATTAATGCATATGTTTTTGATGTGGTTCGAGCAAAAGTCCCTTCAATAAAACTGGATGATCTTTTTATGAAAAAAGATGATATTGCAATGGCTGTAAAAACCGAATTAAGTGAGACAATGAGTAACTTTGGTTTTGATATTGTAAATGTACTTGTTACAGATATAGAACCAGATCCAAAAGTAAAAGAAGCTATGAACGAAATTAATGCAGCAGAAAGAATGAGAATGGCAGCAACAGAAAAAGGAGAAGCAGAACGTATTCTAAAAGTAAAAGGTGCTCAAGCAGATGCAGAATCTAAAGCATTACAAGGTAAAGGTATTGCAGACCAGCGTAAAGCAATTATAGAAGGACTTGGTGCTTCTGTAGATGAATTCAAAAGTAAAATTACTGGTTCTACAGCACAAGAAGTAATGAATTTGGTATTGCTTACACAATATTTAGATACGTTAAAAGAAATAGGTCAATCTTCACAGAATAATACCATTCTTATTCCCCATGGACCTGGAGCAGTAAATGATTTATCTGCTCAGATTCAGCAAGCAATTATGGTAGGTAATGCTGCTGTTCCAAAAAATCACACGAAAGTATAATCTGCATGTATTGCTGTATAATCTAAATTATTATCAGTACTTATAATCTTATGTCTAATAAATTAATAATGGAATTTATTGGTACTTTTTTTCTTCTGTTAGTTGTGTGTTTTACAGGTAACCCTATGGCAATTGGTGCTGTTTTAGTAGCACTTGTGTATATGGGTGGATATATTTCTGGAGCACATTATAACCCTGCTATAACTATTGCACTTTGGATCGCAAATAAAATAGAAGCAACTTTAGCGATGAAATATATAGTGGTACAAATGTTGGCAGGTATTGTTGCAGCTGCTTTTTTTAATGTTATTGATGGAACAAAATTTTTACCAAGTCCTTCGTTAGATGCAGATATGGCAGCAGCTTTTTTAATTGAAGCAGTTTTAACATTTTTACTTTGTAGTGTTGTTCTCCATGTAGCTGCAACCGATAAAACAAAGGGTAATAATTATTATGGATTAGCAATTGGTTTTACATTACTTGCCATTGCATATGTCGGTGGTCCAATTTCTGGGGGAGCATTTAATCCAGCAGTTGGTGTTAGTCCATTGTTATATGATTTTGTTAATTATGGTCCACACTTTTTAAATATCACGTTATATTTAATTGGACCAGTAGTCGGTGGCATATTAGCTGGAATGGTATATAAATCTTTAAATGAAAAAAAGTTATTTCCTTGGTAACAATGGAAAAAAACGGCATTCCAATTCTTTCGTTTAAGAGTCAAAACGATTTTTCTACATGGCTTGAAAAAAATCATAATTCATCAGATGGTATTTGGATTCGACTATTTAAAAAGGGTTCTGGCAATGAATCTATTACATATGCAGAAGCTGTGGAAGAATCTTTGTGTTATGGCTGGATAGATAGTTTAGTAAATAAATTTGATGAGAAATCTTATATTCAAAAATTTACACCACGACGAGCAAAAAGTATGTGGTCAAAAATTAATATTGGTCATATTGAAAGATTAATAAAAGAAGGAAGAATGAAGGAATCTGGTTTATAAGAAGTAGAGCGTGCAAAAGCAGATGGTAGATGGCAACAAGCATACGATTCACCAACAAACATGCAACTGCCAGAAGACTTTATTACAGAGGTAAGTAAAAATAAAAAAGCAAAAGAATTCTTCGATACATTAAATAAAACAAATAAATTTGCAATTGCGTTTCAACTACATACGGCAAAAAAACCAGAAACTCGTGAAAGAAGAATCAAAAAATTTGTGGAGATGATGGAGCGGGGAGAGAAGTTATATTAATTACAACGTAGGTAAAATACTTGTAGGTGTGGCAGTTGGTGCACCTGGTGTGTTTGTAGGGCCACTTGTTGGCGTAACAGTAGGTGTTAAGTTAATAACACTTGTTGGTGTAGCTGGAACACTGGTTGCTGTTGGTTGAGGAGTTGGAGTCTCATTCTTTTTTTTCTCTTCCTCTTCACGCTTTTTACGATCTTCTTCTTCCTTTTTCTTTTCATCTTCTGTTTTTGTTGGCGTTGGAGTTGGAATAATACCACATGGTTTTGTTGGTGCAGTTCCTCTTAAGAAATATTCCAAAAATGCAGAAGAAGTTGCAGGCTCTTTATCTATCTTAAGTCCGTCTTCTCGACACACAGTTTCATCAATAACAGTTGCTGGTTTTTGAAAATCAGAAGTTGGTTTACCTGCTAAATATGCCTCCATAATTTGTCTCCAAATTGGACCAGCTCCACCAGAACCTGCAACACTATTCATAGGAGTATTATCATTATTTCCAATCCATACACCGACAACAACTTCTGGCGTATATCCAATGGTTAAGGAATCTTTATAGTCATTTGTTGTACCAGTTTTAACTGCAGCTTTTCGAGAAATGGTTAAACTCCCACCAAACGTATCTTGTCGAGCTTGGTTATCTGAAAGAATATGTGAAATAATAAATGCAACAGAAGGTGCTAATACATCTTTACTTTCTTCTTTAGGTTTTAAAATAACATTGCCATTTTTATCACGTACTTCTAAGAAAATTTGATTTTTATGCCAAGTACCTTGATCTGCAAAAACAGCATATGCATTGGTCATTTCCATAAGAGGAACTTCTGCTGCACCTAAAACTAAAGCGAGACCATAATCTGTACTGTTGGAAAGCGTTGTAATACCCATTTCTTTTGCTTGAGCAATACCACTTCGGACGCCAATCATATTTAATACATGAACTGCAGGAATATTTAATGAATTAGCGAGTGCATATCTTGTTAACACTTTGCCACGAAATCTATTATCATAATTTTTTGGTTCATAATTACCAAACTTTACTGGTTCATCTGCAAGTTGAGTTGATGCAGTTATTTTTCGATCTTCTAAAGCTTTTGCATAAACGATTGGTTTAAAAGAAGAACCTGGCTGTCTTGCGCGAACCGCCATATTAATACGACCATTTTTATCATCAGCATAATCATGACTTCCTACTAATGCTAAAATTTCTCCGGTTTTTGGATCTATAGCAACTGCTGCACCATTAGAAACCAATGACGTTTTTAATCGTTCAACCTGTGCTGCCACAGATTCCTGAGCCTTTTTCTGAAGATCTAAATCAATTGTTGTCTTTACAACAAATCCAGAATTAGCAACAGTTTGTTCGCCATATTCTTCTATGAGAAAATCCTGAACCATAAGAGCAAAATGGACAGCTTCAGAATTAATATCACCTTCTGTTGGATTAATTACTATTTTTTGTTTTTGAGCTGCAATTTTTTGTTTTTCGGTAATATAACCTTGATCTTGCATCAATTCAAGAATAAGATCTTTTCGTTCAAGTGCAGCATCTAAATCTCCAGAAATCGGAGATAGATAGGATGGAGATCTAATTACACCTGCAAGTAATGCACTTTCAGCTAAAGTTAAATTTTTTGCGTCTTTTGAAAAATATCTTCTTGAAGCATCTTGAATACCGAATGCTCCTTCACCATAATAAATACTATTAATATACATTTCTAAAATATCATCTTTAGAATATTTTCTTTCGAGTTCTATTGCTAAGACAAGTTCTTGGTATTTTCGAAGAAGTTTTTTATCTGGTGTAAGAATTGTCGTTTTTATAAGTTGTTGTGAAATAGTAGAACCTCCTTGTGAATAAGATTCTGACAAAATATTTTCACGAACTGCTCGTAAAAAACCAGTTATAGAAAATCCTGGGTGTTTATAAAAATCTTTATCTTCTACAGATACAAATGCTTGTGTTGTTAATTTAGGTAGTTCATTAATAGCAACTGGATTTTTAGTTGTTGCATCAAATAGTGTAAAGAATGGTTTGTCATTTCTGTCCAAAAGTACAACTCCTTCATTTTTTTTATTAATAATAGTTTCTTTACTGCGAAGATCTCGAGCAAAATAGAAATAGGTAAAAATCGGAATGGCAACCATTACACCAACAAATGCCAAAAATGCATACAGAATTTTTTTACGGTGTATTTTAATCAAATGAATGATATCTTCTTTTTTTATATTTTTTATCTGTATCCACTTTTGTTTAAGATATTCTTTATTAATCCCTTTAACAAATTGTATTGCTCGAGCGAGCTTAAGTTTCAAACCTGACATAAAACTAATTATACATTAATCATGTGGATCGGTGCATTTATGCCATGTTTTGTATATTCTGATTCACGGGCATTTGAGGTTGAATAGTTGGTGCAGGTTGTGGTGGAGCCACTGGTGTTTTAGGTTTTTGTGTAGATATTTTAAAATATAACGTTATTATATTAGCAAGAAGAACTGTATTAATGAGAGGGTCAATTGGATATGCAGAAAGAATAGTATTAAACACAAGCAATCCTAATCCGGAAATAATCCCAGCAATTATTTGTTGTTTGGGGAAACTAGGAGATGTTTTGGGTTCGGGAATCATCACTAAGGCACAAAATGCAGTTGAATTAAATAATGCTAAGGAAACAAAATTGATTGCACTATCAACAGAAGTAGTTAGATACATATATATAAAAGTACTGGCTAAGTATGTTATAAAAAAAGCAAAAATATAATTAGCTTTTTTGAATGAATTTGCAAAGTAAAAAAATAGAAATAAAAATACAACTGGAATAACAACATTTATTATTGCGATATCTTTTGTAATATTTTGAAACATATCTGCACCCCACCAAGAAACAAGTAACGTATCTACATTTGGATTTATAACATTAATTATTTTAGAAAGGATATAGGTAAGAGAAATTGCGAGTGCTGCTGGATTAAAAATTGGTTGATTCATTCTTCTTAAAAGTAATTTACCAATTGCAATCATAATTACAGCCAGAGGGAAATACCAAACATTATTAGTTGGATGAATTAGTAAATATACAATCCATGTAGAAACTAAAAAGTTACTTGGATTAGTAATTGTTAAACCAAAACCATAACGAATCATAAAATACACCACACCACCTGTTATAAATGTTAAAAAAAATTTAAAAATATACTCCATACGTTCAGCAGGATTTGTAGTTGGAAGAAGTAAATCCGTAATGGCCGTTATGCCAAATATGCAAAGAAATAAACTAAATTGGAATAAAGAATTTTTAAAATTTATATATTTTGTAAGATCTTGAAACATATATATTGCTTATTTATACGACTTCAAGTACCATTATACAGATTTAATAAATTTAGGACTATTCAGCATTTTTTCAGCAAAAATTTATACAGTAAATCTTTATTATTAATTGATATACATCTATATGAATCCAAAACAAATAGGAATTGGAATACTGGTTTTAGCCATTATTGCAGTTGCAGTTTTACAATTTAATAAATCTGATACAAATACAGAATCAGTTACAGATACAAATGTAGTAGTTACAGAATCTGTACCTGCAAAAACTGCAGAAAGTAATCCTGCTACAAGCGATATGGTTAGTTCTGATGAATCAGCTATAGATGCAAGTCAGTATGAAGATGGAACATATGAAGCAACAGGTAACTATACATCACCTGCTCAAGAAGAAGAAGTTGATATTGTTATTACTCTTGCAGATGGAGTTGTAGTTGACGCAAAATTTGTAGGAAAAGCAACACATGAAACAAGTAAAAAAATGCAAGGACTTTTTTCTGAAGGCTTTACAGAAGAAGTTGTTGGAAAATCAATTGACGATATTGATTTAACTGTTGTAAATGGTTCATCATTAACTCCAAAAGGATTTATGGATGCACTAGAAAAAGTAAAAGCAGAAGCTGCAGCATAAGTCATGAAACCTTTTTCATTTACATATGAATCTATGGGTACCGAGTGGTCGGTATCCATTTGGGATTCTATTGATAAGCAGTTATTTCAATCACTTCAAGATGAAATTATTTCTGCTTCAAAAGAGTTTGATAATACTTATTCGCGATTTAAAGATTCATCGTTAGTTTCACACATATCAAATAAAACGGGTATTGTGTCCGTACCTGCAGATTTTGTTGAAATGCTTCGTATATATGCAAACCTGTATCAACTTTCTCATAAAAAATTTACTCCGTTGGTTGGAACAGTGCTTGAAGATTTAGGATATGATAAAAACTATTCCTTAGTAGAAAAAGGAACTGTTCATCCGATTACAGATTTAGACAAAGCTGTAACAATTATTGATAATAAAACTATAACATTACACACACCATCTCTCTTTGATTTTGGTGCGTTAGGAAAGGGGTATTTTGTTGAAAAAATAAAAACACTATTACTTTCAAAAAAAATAAAACGGTTTTTAGTAAACGGAAGTGGAGATGTCAGTTATATCGGGAATGGTGTACCAATAACTGTAGGTCTCGAACATCCATTGGACAGTTCAAAAGTAATCGGCTCAGTGGAAATGGTTAATGGATCTATATGTAGTTCCGGAAGTAATAGAAGAACGTGGGGGAATCATCATCACATTATTGATCCAGATTCTTTGACATCCACGACAGAAATTATTGCTAGTTGGGTTATTGCAGATTCGGCTACACTTTCCGATGCATTGGCAACTGCATTATTTTTAGTTCCTGCAGAATATTTTCAAGAAGAATTTAAATTTGAATATTTGCTTCTCAATAAAGATATGAAGGTGAAAAGATCCCCAGGATTTGTTGCTACATTATTCTAATATATTTGCTACTTTGCAGAAAAAGGAATATCATAAGGGTATTATCAATTGTCATTACATATGAAACAAGTAACACCTGAAGAAGCAAAACAAGTAGGAGATAATATTGGCATAAATTGGCAAGTGTATGATTTGGAACAGTTTCGCATGGGATTAGAAGTAGAGTCTGAACATGGATCTCATGATCCTCAAACGAATGTAACTCATGATGATATGGATATAACAGGCAAAATTGCATGGGCACATTTGAAAGAAATACCTGATTATTATACGAGACTTAAAAGAATGGAAGAAGAAGCAGGAAGTTAAAATAAGTATTGTATTGTAAGAATATTTGATACTATTAATACTAGTAATTATTACTAAATATTAATGTTTATCAATTTTATATTAAGAAAATTATCGATCTTCTTCTTTAGTTCTTTATTTCTTTTTAGTACTTTATCAGTACATGCTGCAGGTCCAGCAGGAGTTGAAACTGGTTTAGAAGTATGGTTTTCAGCCGATAGTGGTGCAAAAGATTCTGGTGGTAATAACGCTGAAAATGGTGAAGCCGTTGTAACATGGGAAGATCAATCTACTGTCGGTCGTGATGCAACAAAAACAGACTCTACAGGTGCGACATTCAGTGCAGAAGGATTAAACTACAATCCAACACTTATTTTTTCGGGTAGTAATGGGTACTCAGCTTCAGATGCAAACTTACCTTCTGGCTCTGGGAATAGATCTATTTTTATTGTTGCATCAGAAGATGATATTAATGCTTGGAGATATGTATTTGGCCAAGGAACATTTGGCAGTAATAGGGCATTTGATTTTGGAAATAGATCTGGAGCCGGATCTGTATTTATTACTACCCATAGTGGACAAACAGCTGAAACAGGTTCCTGGCAGCCAGTTGGATCTGCACGACTTGCTTATGGAGCAGTTGATAGTGATACTATTTATATAGCAATTAATGGCGGTACTTTAGTATCCGGAAATAGTGGTATAACAACAGTTTTAGATGGAACACTTAATATTGGTTCAAACAGTCGTGGAGATGAATATTGGGATGGAAATATCTCCGAAGTAATATTTTTTAATAGAACAGTAACTGCAACAGAACGTCAACGTATTAATTCATATTTAGCATTAAAATATGGTTTTAGTTTAGATCAAAGTACGGCACAAAGTTATTTAGCAAGCGGAACAGCAGTTATGTGGGATAAAGATGCCTCAGGTGCAAGTACGTATGATAACGGCTTATTTGGAATTGGCCGTGATGATTCTTCAAACCTTGAACAACTTAAATCTCGAGGTCAGACTTCTACAAATATTATTATTCTCGAAGCAGTGGGTGAAGGTTCGAATGGGAATGCGAGTTTTAATGATATGCAAGATTTAGAATTCTTAGTAATTGGAGATAATGGTGGCAGTGCTTCTTGGACCACAACAGGTGCCCCAACTGGATATTCTATTTTATCTAAGACATGGGCAAAGCAAGAACGTGGAGATGTTGGTTCTGTTAATTTAGATTTTTTGATTTTTTTTTGGGTTTGGGGTTTTCACG
>CAYSZW010000005.1:27779-78594 GCA_964435665.1 uncultured Gammaproteobacteria bacterium
CTGTTAATTTAGATTTTGATGTTGCAGATTCAGATTTTAATGTTCCAGCTGCTTTAGATAATGATAAATATTATTTTATATACGATAGTGATAGTGATGGAAGTTTGGCCGATGAAACGCCACAAGCTATGACAGATCAAGGAAGTAATATATGGCGGACAACAGTAGATTTTGGAGCTGGTGGATTATTTACATTAGCATCTACAGAAAATCCTGCAATTACAAATTTATCTCCAGCTGATAATGCTACAGATGTTGGCACGACAAGTAATTTATCAATAACTTTTAGTAAAAATATAGAAGCAGGAACGGGAAACATTACCATTAAAAGAACATCAGATGATTCAACATTTGAAACAATAGATGTAACTAGTGGTCAAGTTACAGGTGTCGGTAGTTCTGTTGTAACTATTAATCCTACAAATAATTTTGCAGAAGGTGTAGGTTATTATGTTCAAATTGCAAGTACAGCATTTAAAGATAGTTTAAGCAGATTTTTTTCTGGCATAAGCACCACAACTGGTTGGAATTTTACAATTTCAGATTCTACAGCACCAACATTAAGTTCCATTGGAACGACATCTGTAACAAACACATCAGCAACAATTACATGGACAACTAATGAGAATGCTTCAACAAAAATTGTGTATGGTTTAACAACAGCCTACGGAAATGCTCCTGCAGAAACAGATACTTCTCCCCGAGTAACATCACATTCTGTTGTATTAAGTAGTTTATTATCTTGCACAACATATCATTACAAAGTAACTTCAATAGATGGTGGTACCAACACTACCACATCTGAAGATAAATCATTTACAACAACAGGTTGTCCAGAAAGTACAACACCAACTAACACTACAACGAATGCTGTAAATGTGGGTATTGGTGGTACAACTACATTAACAGTAAGTGGGAGACAGCTTAAAGTTGATGCTCCTGCAAATTTTGCAACAGGCTCAACTTCTGTTGTTATACAGATTAAATCCATAGATAGTTCTGCGATATTATCTGCATATGGAAAACCTACTTCTTTACCTAATGAAGTAGGAAGTCTGGTATTTGATGTGAAAGCAATTATTAACGGTTCAACTGTTTTAGATTCTTTTGATGCGCCAATAACGATTACATATCAATATACAGATTCGGATGTTTCAAATATGACTGAATCGTCTGTAAGGTTATATCATTATCATAACAGCGCATGGGAAGCGTTAGACGATTGTACAGTAACGGTTTCAACAAATACTATCTCTTGTACCACAGATAGCTTTTCTATATTTGGATTGTTTGGCAATATCCAAACTAACACTACAACTTCAAGTTCATCTAATTCATCCAATACACCATTGGGATACTGTGGCAATAGTAAGCCAGATACTGTCCCAGATTTATTTCAGATAGATGTTTCTAGAAATAAAGCGGTTTTGTATTTTACACCTGTTATGCACAATGTTTCCAATTACTACATAAGTTATGGTTATTCATCTGGTGAAGAAAGATTTGGTATCTTTACAGATTTGCGTTCATCAAAAGGAGTGTTAACTTACACAATAAATCATTTAGACAAAAATATGGACTATTACTTTAAAGTAAGACCTCATAATGGTTGTGCTGTTGGAGATTGGAGTAATATTATGAAAGTTACTACAACAAAAAATGTTTGGGATTCTATGGCCTATTTTAAGAATTTTAAAGCAAGAATTAAAGCCGTTTTTCCACACTCTATAACACAATTAGGAGTTGGTAATAATGCACAAGTTTCTGGAGTAACCACAAAATCCAAATCTAAACTAACAGGATCATCGTGTAGTTATATTGTACAACCAGGTGATACATTGTGGAGTATTGCAGGTTCAGAGTTAGGTGATTCCTATAAATATAAAGAAATTATGAAAGAAAATAATCTAAAAAATGCTGTATTAAATACTGGGCAAAAATTAAAAGTTAGATGTTAATAATTATTTAAAATCTCGAATATTACTTTCGTTTATAAAGAACTGGTTTCCTTCTCCGGCAACTATTTTATAAGCAACTTTTCGTACAATAGTTTCTACAAGTCTTTCTAGACTACGAATTCCTGGTTCAAATCCAAGTGGACGAACAAGAACCGGCCATAAATTATCGTCTAGGGTTAATTGATTTGGCATAAGTCCTGCTTCTTTAATATACTTTGGCAAAATATAGTGTTTTCCGATATGCATTTTTTCTTCATCAGTATAAGAAGGCATTTGAATAAGTTCCAAACGATCCAATACTGGAGGTGCAATATTTGTTGTATTGTTTGCAGTTGCTACAAATAATACATTAGACAAATCAAATGGATAATCCAAGAAATAATCTGTAAAGTGCATATTCTGATTTGGATCCAATAATTCCAGCAAAACTCCCATGATGGCAGATCTTGCTTCTGGTGTAACACGATCAAGTTCATCGAGTAAAATAACTGGATTTTTTACTTTTGCATCTCGTATAGCTTTTATAATTACTCCTGGTTGAGATTCTGGTGAAGTTTTAGATTGTCCACGAAGATCGGAGGCAGAAGCTAATCCTCCAAAAGGAATACGAATGAGTACTCTTCCTAACGATTCTGCCAGAGAAATAGCAAATGTAGTTTTACCAGTACCTGCTAATCCTACAAAAAATAATGGGCGAACTTGAATACTTTCTAAATGGAGCTTTTCCTTCTGAAGTTTATATATAGAAAGGTATTCTAAAATTCTCATTTTGATTTTATCTAAACCAAAATGATTTTTATCAAGAATTTGTTTTGTCTGATTTATATCAATATCATCTTCTGATTCAGCAAACCAAGGCAAACTAACTATCCAATCAATGTATTTTTCTATAATGTCCAAATGGCCTAAACCACCACCATATTTTAGTGCCAAATTAGCTCTTTCAATTTGTTCCATACATTTTTGTTGAAGATTGGCAGGCAATTGTACGGATTGCAATTTCTGTTTTAACTTTTGCAGTTCTGATAGAGCTGTTGTATCGTCCATAAAATTAGCAGATGAATTAATCGCTTGACAAAAAACTTTCTTTTAGTTATAAATATAAAACAAAAACAAATGCTATTAAAAAATAAAATAGCTCGATAATTCTCTGTATAAATTCATTTTATAAGTTTTATATTTAAAAATCTATGGCAAGCAAACATGGCATTCAGCCACTCTTTGATTACGTCTTGATTAAACCTGCAAAACAAGACGAAGTAACAGCTTCAGGCATTGTATTACCTGAAAGTGCAGTAAAAGAAAAGCCTCAAATGGGCGAAGTTATGGCAATTGGTGAAGGCTTTGGTAGTGATGATGGTCGTGAAAACAAAATGATCGTCAAAGTTGGACAAAAAGTCCTCTATAAAAAATGGGGTGGAAATGAAATAAAAGTTGGCAACGAAGAATGGATGCTTTTAGAACAAAAAGACATCATGGCAATCGTTGCATAATAACCTAAGAATACTATTTATTAATTACTTATATACATATGGCAAAACAAATAATTTATGGAGACGAAGCAAGACAGAAACTTGCCAGTGGTGTTAACAAACTAGCAAAAGCTGTCACAACAACTTTAGGACCACGTGGACGTAATGTCGGAATTGAACGCAAATGGGGCGCACCAACAGTTGTACATGATGGTGTTACAGTTGCAAAAGAAATTGAACTTGAAGATCCATTTGAAAATATGGGTGCACAAATGGTTAAAGAAGCAGCTTCAAAAACTGCAGATGTTGCCGGAGACGGAACAACATCTTCAACCTTACTTACCCAAATGATGGTAAATCTTGGACTTAAAAATATTACAGCTGGCACAAATCCAATGATCTTAAAAAGAGGAATGGATCGTGCAGTTGAAGAAGTAGTTGCACAAGTTCAAAAAATGGCAAAGAAAATTCCTACTGATGATGTTGCACAAATTACACAAGTTGCAACAATTTCTGCAGCAAATGAAGAAATTGGAAAAATGCTTGCTGATGCAATTAAAAAAGTAGGTAAAGATGGTGTTGTAACAGTTGAAGAAGGAAAAGGTTTAAACATGGAAAGTGAACACAAAGAAGGTATGGAATTTGATAAAGGATATGCTTCAGCATATTTTGTAACAAATCCAGACAAAATGGAAGCAGAAATAGAAGATCCATATATTCTAATCACTGATAAAAAGATTTCAGCAGTTGCAGATTTACTTCCTTTCTTAGAAAAGGTTGTAAAAGTTTCAAAAAATTTAGTCATCATTGCAGAAGATGTTGATGGCGAAGCACTTCCAACACTTGTTGTAAATAAACTTCGAGGTACATTTAATGCACTCGTTGTAAAAGCACCAGGATTTGGAGATCGTCGAAAAGCAATGCTCGAAGATATTGCTATATTAACTGGCGGAACTGTTATATCTGAAGATTTAGGTAAAAAACTTGAATCTGTAGAACTTGAAGATTTAGGTCGTGCAGACAAAATCTGGTCAGATAAAGATAACACACGCATTGTTGGTGGAAAAGGTGATAAAAAAGCTATTGATTCACGCATTACCCAAATTAGAAAAGCAATTGAAACCACAACTTCAGACTTCGACCGTGAAAAGTTGCAGGAGCGACTTGCAAAACTTGCAGGTGGCGTTGTCGTTATAAAGGTAGGAGCAGCAACAGAAGTAGAAATGAAAGAAAAGAAGGAACGCGTACTCGACGCTGTTGCAGCAACTAAAGCAGCTTTGGAAGAAGGAATTGTAGCTGGTGGTGCAACCACATATCTTCAAGCCAGAAAAACACTTCAAGCTTTAAAGAAAAAAATGAAGTTTGAAGAAGAAAAAATTGGTATTGAAATTGTGTATCAAGCACTCGGAGAACCACTTCGTATGCTTGCACAAAATAGTGGTATGGAACCAGGTGTTGTTATGTACCAGATTGAACAACAAACTGATCCTGACTACGGATTTGACGCAGTCAATCGAGACTTTGGATCAATGTTTAAAAAAGGTATTGTCGACCCAGCAAAAGTAATTCGAACTGCAGTTCAAAATGCAGAATCAATTGCAGCTGCTATCCTTACTACAGAAGCACTTGTTGCTGATATCCCTAAAAAGGAAGAACCAGCTGCAGGTGGTGGTGGAATGCCAGGTATGGGCGGTATGGGTGGAATGTATTAATCCTTATTCGCAAATTAAAAAAAGCTCTCCGAAAGGGGAGCTTTTTTTATGGGACAATAACACTTCCTCCTTGGAAGATAAGAAAAAGAATTGCAAGAATAGAAAAAAGAATAAAAGTAAGAATGCCCACTATAAGCGGAAAAGCTTGTAGCACATCTTTTACAAGAAAATTAAATAATTTTTCTAAGTTTTTTAATGGGTCAACTGGCATATGGGATTGAGTATATACCAATTTTATGTAGTTTTTTTAGGAAAATAAGTATTACTGATGTACTTATAAAGTTTTAAGTTGAATTAATCTACTTTTTGAGTAAAGTATTGATCAATTATTCCTGGTAATTCTTTTAATGGATATATTTGGGTCGCATCTTTTACTTCAGAAAGAGGATGGATATCAATTTGTTCTAATTTCATTTCAACATCGTATTCACCAATAACATTATCAAGAAGTAACAATACCAAATGAAAAACACGTTCATCATCTGTATCAAGTCCCGCGATATATAAATCAACATTTACTTTACGGCCAGCATTTTCATGAGTAAAAAAAATATCTTCAGGACTAAGTAATATGTCTTCAATTTCAATTTCTATATCTAAATTAGTTTTTCGTTGTCTAAATGGAATAATAATCCAACGATCCATTTCTGGTGCAGATTTTGCTAGCTCTATAACAGATGCAAATGCTTCCTTTAAACCATTAGCACTAATAATGAATTCTCTTTTACCTTCTGTTTCAGGACTAATTTCAAAAACTAAATCAGGATGAATTTCTTTTAATTTATCTAATGTAATTTCCAGCAATTCAGAGTGTTGCTGTTCATAATGAAAAAATTCATTTTCATGTTCTAAAAACCATTTCCAAAATGATGTATACAATTGTGACAATTCCATAGAGTTGTAGTTGATTGTACCATAGATGTTCAATTTCTCTAGGTCATTGTTATATGTTGCAACACTATTTTTTTTGTATTATATTGGATTTATTACATGTTGCTTACAATGAGTGAAGTTAAATACAATTCCAGTTCTTAAACCACTCAAAAAATATCTTATTAAACGAGGTAAGGATTTTTGCGCATTAGGTGTCGTAGCACATAGAGACTCTGTATATTTATATTATACTTCCAAAGAAAACACATCTAATTCTTTTAATGTAGCAAAAAGTAAAGATGGTTTTACATTTTCTTCATACCGTCGCGATTTAGTAATAACAAATTTTAAAAAGACAGAAGATATTTCTAAAGTAACAGATTTTTATTTCACAAAATTTAAAAAATATTATGTATTGCGTTATAAGAAAAAATCAGATAAAAGAAATATTTACTCGACAGCTACAACCTCTGACTTACTTAATTTTGAATATAGCTATTTTTCCCCGCTAGATCAGGATGAATTAATATTAATTCCTAATAAAACATTTGATTCCTATTATATTGCTTATAGCGGTGAATATGATATTTCTGTTTGTCGTTCAAAAGATTTAAAACATTGGGAAGTTATAACTCCTTCTGTGATATCACCAAGACCGAAATTATTTGATAATGCTCCTTTGGAAATTGAATTTGTTATGGAAACTGAAAAAGGCATTTTATTACTCTATCATGTAAAAAAAGAGATAAAAGGAAAGACTACTTACAAAGTAGGTGCGGCTTTATTTGATAAAGATAATCCTTCAGAATTATTATGGCGTTCAAACCAACCAGTTTGGGAACAACCTAAAGATTGGCATAATAAAAATATAACTCCAATAGGTGTGGTTAATCAAAAAGGAACAATAATTTCTTATTGGAATGTAGAAGGTGAGGGAATATATGGTGTTATCTATACACTTTATAATGTTGGAGAAGGAATAAAAATAAAAAATATTTCACTTAATTTAAAAAAAGTAGACCATAATCCAATACTTGCACCAAAAACTAATAGTCAGTGGGAATCATTTAATACATTCAATCCTGCAGCTTTGTATGAAGATGGCAAAGTTCATTTATTATATCGTGCTCAAGGATACGATTATATTTCTGTTATTGGATATGCTTCAAGTAGTGATGGATTTAAAGTAGATGAACGTCATGCAGAACCAGCATATATTCCTTCAGAGGATTTTGAATACAGAGGACCAGTTAAACCTACAAAAATTTCTCACATGTATGTATCTGGTGGTGGTTATGGAGGGGCAGAAGATCCACGTTTAACTCGTATAGATGATCGAGTGTATATGACATATGTTGCTTTTGATGGATATAATCCACCTCGAGTAGCATTAACATCTATTCTTCTGGACGATTTTTTACATCACCGTTGGTTATGGGAACGACCTGTCATTATTTCACCGCCAGGAGTTGTAGATAAAAATGCCGTAATTTTTCCTGAAAAAATTAATGGTAAATATGTCATTATGCATAGAATTTATCCAGATATTCTTATTGATTTTGTAGACACACTTAATTTTGATGGCACATGGTGGCTTAAAGGAGAACATAAAATTAGTCCACGTCCCAATATGTGGGATAGTCGCAAAATTGGTGCTGGTGCGCCACCTATTAAAACAAAAGATGGATGGCTTTTAATTTATCAGTCTGTTGGAAATCAGGACCCAGGTAAATATAAAATTGGTGCCATGCTTTTGGATTTAAATGATCCAACGAAAGTACTACACAGAGCAAATGCACCAATTTTAGAACCAGATGAACAGTATGAAAATAATGGATTTAAAGCTGGTGTTGCATATCCATGTGGAGCTGTAGTAATTGGAGAAACGTTATTTGTGTACTATGGAGCTGCAGATTCTTATGTGTGTCTAGCAACTGCTAATTTGAATGACTTTTTAACTGAAATGAAATATAGTGAAATTTCTAAGTTAGATCCTGCTATTATTAATAAAATCCATTTGTAATTATGTCACTATTTAAAAGAGATCCAGGAAATCCAGTTTTATCTCCAGTTGGAGACCACCCATGGGAAGCGGTTGCTTCTTTTAATGGCTCTGTTGCAAAAGACGATGATACATATCATATGGTGTACAGAGCAATTTCTAACGAAATAGAAAAAGATGGCCACAAATTAAATATGTCAGTAGTTGGTCATGCGACGAGCAAAGATGGAACTCATTTTGAAAATAGGACCCCGTTTATTGAACCGCAAGAAGATTGGGAACGATTTGGATGTGAAGATCCACGCATTACAAAAATAGAGGATAAGTACCTCATTTTTTATACAGCAATTTCTGAACACCCACCTGTCGCACATGGTATCCGTGTAGCTGTTGCAATTAGTGATGATATGAAAACGGTTAAAGAGCGGCATCTGGTAACACCATTCAATGCTAAAGCAATGACCATGTTTCCAGAAAAAATTAATGGAAAATATGCCGCTCTTCTGACACCCCACACAGATATGCCTCCATCAAAGATATGTCTAGCTTTGTTCGATAGATTAGAAGATGTATGGTCACCAGAATATTGGAATAATTGGTATACCCATTTAGAAGAGCATGTTATTCCTTTACAACGAATGAACAGTTCTCAGGTAGAAGTAGGTGCAATACCTTTAAAAACAGATAAAGGTTGGGTTTTTATTTTTGCAAATATTCCTAATTACTATACTGAATCGTTTAGAGAATTTCGTATTGAAGCTGTTTTATTAGATCTTGATGATCCTCAAAAAGTGATTAGTCGTGTTCATGAACCATTACTTGAACCTGAAGCAGATTATGAAAAAAATGGTTTTGTAAAAAACATTGTATTTCCTTCGGGAGCTATTGTGGAAAATAAAACAATTATTATGTATTACGGAGCTTCTGATATGCATTGCTGTCGTGCATCGCTTCCTTTAGAACAACTATTTTATCGTATGCAGGTAACAGATGCAGTGCCATTGAAAATGGATAAATATAAAAATAATCCTATTTTAAAACCGGTGCAAATTCATGATTGGGAACTACAAGGTGTTTTTAATCCGGCCGCTATTTACCTAAATGGCAATGTATATATTCTCTATAGAGCTTTTTCAAAAGATAATACTTCTACAATTGGTCTTGCTGTTTCTCCAGATGGATATACAATTCATGAAAGAATGCCAGAGCCAATTTATATTCCTAGAGCTCCATTTGAATCTAAACCTCAACCAAATATGTGGTCCGGTTGTGAAGATCCACGGATAAGTCAAATTGGTGATAAATTGTATATGTTATATACAGCTTTTGATGGTCAAAGTCCACCACGCGTTGCAATGAGTTCTATATCAGTAGATGACTTTTTAAAACGAGAGTGGAATTGGTCTCATCCTGTGTTAATTTCGCCACCTGGTATTGATGATAAAGATGCTTGTATTCTTCCAGAAAAAGTAAAAGGCAAATATGTTATTTTTCATAGAATAGATAATGATATAGTTTTAGATTTTGTTGACGACTTAAATTTTGACGGAGAAACTAAATTTTTAAGAACATTACGTTATATTCCACTTCGACAAGAAGCTTGGGACGGTGAAAAGGTCGGAATCTCCAGTACACCTATTAAAACTCAGTATGGCTGGTTATTACTGTACCATGGTGTCAGTAAAATGGATCATGAGTATAGAGTAGGAGCAATGTTGCTAGATTTGCTCGACCCATCAATTGTACTTTCCTATCTGCATTATCCCATTCTGGAACCCGAAGCAGAATTTGAAAGAAAAGGACTTGTGCCAAATGTGGTATTTCCATGTGGATCTGTAGTTAAAGATGATATGTTATTTGCATATTATGGAGGTGCAGATAAAGTTGTTTGTGTAGCCACGATTGAAATGAAAAAGATAATGAAAGCACTCCTTGAAAGAAAAACCAGACAATTTTTAATATAAAATACAATATGTTTAAACATATAAGGAGTTATTTTCTTAGTTATATATTGTTACTTTTTCTATTTATTACTTCCTTATTAGTAATATCACTGATTCCTTCAACACATTTAAAAGAAAATATCGGTAGCTCGGTCAATGTATTAAAAAATGAAGGTATCTATCCAAGCGTTGGCATTCCGTGGAGAAAAATTACGTTAGATAATTACACAGATGCACTTATGCTAAACACTGCATATTCAATTAATTCTGCTGTAGCTTTTAAATCTTCACTAATAAATAAACGTTATTATGATGGTTCTAGTGGAAAAAACCAACTTGATAACCTCGAAGAAATATATAACAAAAATGTAGAACCTAATACGGGCTATGAACGATATTGGCATGGCTATTTAGTATTTTTACGACCACTATTGGTTGTATTTTATTATGATGTTATTCGCATTTTGAATGCAGTGCTATTGTACTCGGGATTTTTATATTTACTTTTTTTAACTTTAAAGAAACTAGGGAAAAAATTAACCATAGCTTTATTGGTAGGTTTTGTTGTAGTTGATTTTTTCTTTATTTGGAAGTCTCTGCAGTTTTCAAGTATTTTTCACATTGCTATTTTTTCATCAATATATTTAGTATTACATCATAAAAAAGTACAAAATCACTATCTTTTATTTTTTATAGTTGGAGGTTTAACTTCTTTTTTTGATTTATTAACAGCACCTCTTATAACACTTGGATTGCCGCTCATATGTCTTGTGTATTTAAATAAAAGTAATGTAAAAACTGTCATATTACATTGTTTTGCATGGGGAGCTGGATATTTATTATTATGGCTAAGTAAATGGGTTTTGGTGGAATTATTATTTGCACCTGGAGCAATTCAAACTGCTCTAAAGACTATCTCTAGTCGAACAATAAGTGAACCTGATCCA
Source organism: uncultured Gammaproteobacteria bacterium (assembly GCA_964435665.1). GTDB lineage: Bacteria > Patescibacteriota > Microgenomatia > UBA1406 > GWC2-37-13 > MFZZ01. The sequence continues at coordinate 38,687 of CAYSZW010000005.1, forward strand.
AATTTTAGTTATCTTCAAACGATAAAATTAAATATATTTCAATTAATCGGATACCATAAAAGTAATAAAATCATTGTGCTTGTAACCGGAATAATAACTGCAGTTTTTTTGCTTCGATATATTTCATTCAATAAGAAAAAAACGAGGTTGGCTGTATCGTGGATTTTTATTGGCATAATTCCTTATGCTTGGTATCTTATTGCTGCAAATCACTCCTATTTACATGTGTGGTATACATATAGAATTCAGTTAATAAGTGTTGTAAGTCTTATTATTCTTGCTACAGAGTTTATTAATTGGGAAAAAGTAAAAAAAGAAATTAAAATATAATAATATGTCGGAATCTGATATACCAATTATTCCCGATCATAAAGAAGCTGATGAAGATCTACATTCATCAAAAATCGTTCATTCTTCTGAAAATGATACTATTGTAAACCATACTCCTTTAAACGAATCAGATCTTGCAGGCAGCATAACATATATTGATGACGACTATTTAGATATTACAGATCAACGCATTGAGTTTAATGGAGTATTTGATCCAGTAACTGAATTTGAAAAATTGCAATTACTCCCAAAGTCCGAGCGTAAAGAAGCATTTGAAGAATTCAAATTGAAAATGGTAGAGCAATCAAAAGGTTATGCAAAGTTAGCTGCTAGTTTAAAAGATATGTTGCGAACTAATCCGTTGGTACCACAATCAGAGCTTATGCAAGAAGCAATATGGTTTGAGAAACAATTTGGAATACCACAAGCAAGTGCTATAACAATTGATAATGTTATAAAAGGTGTAGTGGATAGAAGAAATAAAATGAGAGGATTGTTTCAATCTGTATCAAATTTGAATGTCGCCGAAAGAGGAAAAGTATTATGTAAACAATTATTAGGTTTTGAACCACAAGGTGAGTGTTATATTAGACCTGGATCAATTACAGCAAATATAGATTTTCAAGATCCTGCTGATTATGCAAAAGCATGGCTTACCGGCAATGGCCAACCATTAACCCCAGAAAAACTAGAGGAATCAAAAACAAGTACCGGTGGATTTTATACGCAGAGAATGGGAGTTGGTGTTATTGTAGAAAACCCACTCTACGCTAGTCAAAGTGTCACAAGACATGAACAAGAGCATGCACTGTACGATGTGTTTAGTGAGGTTGCTTTAGCACAAATTAATTTCCCAAAATCCATTCAGTATGTTGGTGAATTTAATGAAACAATACAGAAAATAATCAAAAGGCAGTTGGTCAAAGCGAGAAAATATCCATTAGAGAGAGCAAAAGATGAGATTTTTGCATCAATGACAGATGTAAGTCGATCTAAATTGGAAATATTTTCTACGTTAACTAAATTACAAGAAGATGGTGGTTTATATGACTATACAAACAGATTTAGAAACAGAATGGAATCAATATATACTGATTCACAAGGTTCATTTACTCCCGAAGCATCTGAACAAATGTTGAAGTATGTCAATGATATGTTTATAACAGAATATCGTGACATTTTACGTAAGGGTTTAGATGCATACGAAGGATTAAAACTGTTAGGATTTACAAGACCCGAAGTAAATGGCTTATTGTTACATATTCCTTTAGAAAAATGGCCACGATTTTTACGCTTTTTGAAGGAAACAAAAGATATTAAATTACCACAGCACAATACACCTGAACATTATATTCCTGATGAAGAACTAGTAGTGCAAGAGCCAGCATCGAATGAAGAATTATTACAGTTAGTAGAACAATTTAATAATCCTAAGAAAGAAAAACAAAAAGAGCAACCTAATGTAAAACAAACTCAAAATAGTGAACAAAAAAAGCAGGAACAACTTGATGTAGTTCTACAAACATTAAATAAATATCGAACATAAAACTCTACTTAAAATATTGAAGCTAATAGAAAAATTTTAAATGGTGTAAGGTGTGGGCGGGCGTTTATACGCCCGCCCACCAAGATCATCCGCCGCGTTGGTTGCCACCGATGGGTGCAGGATATACGTAAACGCAAAATCCTTTACCACCAATGACAACTTCAACATTGAATGTGGTAGGGTGTTCACCAATTGTTACTTCGCCAATGCGAGAAACATCTTCTGGTGGCTTAACACCTTTGACAATGTCATAGTCCTCAGGGTTCAAATGCGGTGATTCGGCAAACTTGGCCTCAACTAGATCGTATGCCGAATCATTTGTGAGCGTAACTTCCTGAAGATCTTGACCAAGAGAATTGCAAATTGTTACCATGGATTTTTTCCATAGTCCCATTTGTGCCTCTGTAGGTCCTGAATTTTCTCGAGCTTTTTTTAGAAGCTCATCATAACTTTTCTTTGCCATCGTACTCTCCTTTTCTATATGAACCTGGCGGACTGAAAATAGTAGTATACCAATAATTAAGGAGCTTAGCAATGTTATAGGCTAGTATAGAGATAATACGTATTAATTACTGATACCAAGGGATTGAAGTATTTCTTCTTCATAAGAACCACCTAACGTTTCTATTGCAGAAATGCAAGCAAGATCAATGGTTCCATTGGGAGGTTTAATAAATAATTCACCTTCAGCTGCAAGATAACTTCCTCCATTGTGTTCTGTTATATAAGGATATGCAAGTAAATTATCGTTAAATCCCACAACAATACCTGCTCTTTCGCGACAGGCATTTCTAAAGAATTCTATTGCTGTTGGCATGTTAGATGTATCTGCAAAAGAGTCAATTAATACTTTTGAGTAAGGATCTTTATAGGCAGATTCCAGAAACTTCAAAGTAGAGATATCTCTTTTATCTAGTTCTTGAAATCGTTGTGATAATCCTAATATGAAACATTGTAGAGCCATTTGATCAGTACCGATATCATCATATTCTTCAACTATCAACTTAACCATTTCTAACCAATCAGTATTTAGAGAAGGCGCAATGTGCCTCATAAATGCAGATTGTAGTGGAACTGCACGTTGTCTTTCTGTACTTTCATATACTTCTTTAGAAAATGTGTTTGTAGTAGCCGGAAAAGCACTTGTTTGAAGCCAGTTTTTATTACTTATTACTGCTTGGGTAAAAAACCATCCTTCTTCACCAGGATCTCGGGGAGATTCTACATTATTTATTGTGTCTACGGGCAACTGGCCTTGAAGATATTGTTTTAAAAAAGTTTCTACATCATATACTCGTAATGCAATTATTTCTGATTGAACTTGATGTAGCGATGTAGAAAATAATGCAGAAAGTTCTTGTGTTTTTTCTGGAATCTGAGAAAGTTGATCTCGGATTGAAATTTGTTTGACGGTGTGTAGAGGTCTTTCCATATTTATTAGACAAACTAACAAAACACTGATAGAAGTATATCAAATATTATAGGTTAAATCAATTTTCTTATCTTGATATAATGACTTCATGAAAACAAGACATTCTGTACATGTTGCAGTATATGCATTTATTATTAAAGATGACAAAATTCTTCTTAATTTAAGAAAAAAGACTGGTTGGATGGATGGTTATTATGGCTTACCTTCAGGACATTTAGAAAAAGAAGAAACTCTTAAATCTGCTTTAGTTCGTGAAGTTAAAGAAGAAGTAGGCTTAACTATTAGCGAAACCGATTTGTCTTTATATCATGTCATGCATCGCAAAGATCCTATTTCCAAATTACAGTATATAGATTTTTTCTTTAAAATTGGATACTGGCACGGTGAGCCAAGAAATAACGAACCAGAAAAATCTGATCACATAAAATGGATCTATATAGATTCTTTACCAGAAAATACGATACCAAATGTTAAGGCAGCAATTGAATTTTATAAAGGTAAAATAGGATTTTCAGAATTAATGGAATAAGTTTAAAGCTATTCTGACAATAACTTTACAAATAAAGAGTATAATTGACTTACATTTGACTGTTACAAAACCTACAATAGTATTCCTCACTACATATCCTCCTCGAGAATGTGGCATAGCTACTTTTACGCAAGATTTGTTTAAATACACGCAAAAATTGTTAGGAAATGGTTATACGTGTAAAGTTGCAGCGTTTAATCTATCACCTCTTGATACCTATAAATATCCACGTGAAGTTAAATGGGAAATCGATCAAAATAATAAACAAGATTATGAGCAACTAGCAGCAGATATTAATGAAGATGCTTCTGTTTCTGGTGTAATTCTTCAACATGAATATGGTATTTTTGGAGGAAATTTTGGTGAAAATATACTTTTTTTTATGCGCCTATGCAAAAAACCAATTCTTGTTACTCTTCATACAGCTCTACCTTCACCCGATGAAAAAATGAAACTAATTACAGAAGAAATTATAAAGTTAGCAAGCAATGTAGTCGTATTAACGCAAAGATCAAAAGAAATTATTGAAACAGTTTATCCAGTAGCAACGGGCAAAATTTTTATTATTCCACATGGCATTCATCCAGTACCTTTTTCATATCAAGAAGATTTTAAAGAAAAATTGGAGCTAAAAAATCATACAATCTTAACTACTTTTGGCCTTTTAAGTCGTGGTAAAGGAATAGAATATGTAATTAATGCTTTGCCTTCAATAATACAAAAACACCCAAATGTGTTATATCTTATCTTAGGAGAAACGCATCCTGTTATTCGTCGAAATGAAGGAGAAAAATATCGTTTGGAACTGGCAAGTCTTATTAAAAAATTAGGATTAGCTAAATATATAAAATTTTATGATCAATATTTAACCCTTTCAGATTTACTAGAATTTCTTCAAGCCACAGATATTTATATTTCTACATCTATAGATCCAAACCAAGCAGTCAGTGGAACACTCTCATATGCATTAGGATCGGGAAGAGCAGTTGTTAGTACAGAATTTGCACAATCAAAAGAAATTGTCACACCAGATATTGGAAGATTAGTACCAATTAAAGATTCACAAGCATTAGCAACTATTATTTTAGAGTTACTTAGTAATCCAAAAAAGCTAAAATCTATGGATTTAAATGCTTACAATAAAACGCGTCCAATGTTATGGAGTAATGTTGCTCAGAAATATACAAATTTACTTATAAAAACAATAATTCCTCCTCTTAAATTAAGTCATTTATACAACATGACGGACGATGTAGGGTTATTTCAGTTTGCAAATTTTAGTGTTCCAAATGTAGATTTTGGTTATACATTAGATGATAATGCGCGTGCACTTATTTTATGTAGCTGGTTAATGAAAAAAAAATACAATAAAAAAATTCTTTCTCTTATAAATATTTATTTTTCCTTCATAAAAAAATGTTATATAAATGGTAGTTTTACAAACTATATCGGTTTTGATGGAAATATTCCAACAGAACAAAATGAAAAAGAGGATCTTCAAGATAGTCAATCCAGAGCAATGTGGGCATTGGGTGAAATAATGAGCAATGCTGTTCTGCCTCAAAAAATGCGTGATGAAGCAAAGAAGATGTACCTAACAATACTTAATAAAAATGTACGTTTTAATCATCTTAGAGCAAAAGCTCATGCAATAAAATCCTATGGACTTGCATTGCCACTATTACCTAATGAAAAAGTCATAATACTTACATTAATGAAAAAATATGCAGATGAACTTATAGAGTCTTTGCATAATAATTCAACACCTTCCTGGATTTGGTTTGAAAAAGAATTAAAGTATAACAATAGTGTTCTGCCAGAAGCGCTATGTATTGCAGCTACCCATATAAATAATCCTGATTATAAAAAGGCAGCAATAAAATCATTTCAATTTTTAATTCATACTACTTTTACACCAGATATGTATAAACCAATTGGGCATGCAGAATGGTATAAACAAGATGGAATACGAAGTGAATATGACCAACAACCAGAAGATCCAGCATCCATGATTCTTGCTTTAGGAGCATTTTATGAGTTTACACATGATGAAGAATATAAAAATTTAGCTAAAAAATGTTTTAGTTGGTTTTTAGGTAATAATTCAATTAATAAACCTTTATATGACGAAGTAACTGGTGGTTGTTTTGATGGGCTTCATCCTGATCGTGTCAATTTAAATCAAGGTGCAGAATCGCTTGTGTCTTATTTAATGTCTAATTACAAATTAACAACCTTATATAAATGAAAATAAATCAAATTAAAAATATGTTTCCTAATATGCAAGCTGCACTTTTTAATATGGGTGTTTGGGAAAAATCTAATGAAGATTCGTTGTGTTTTATTGGTCGTGAGGTTGCAAAAGCTGGTGAAGACGGTGAACCAGATACAGGTATTTTAAAACTTTTTGAAATGAGTCGTGATGGAGCTATTATTCATGAACGTGTTATCTGGAAGCCAATATACGATGGTATTAATTTAGAAGATCCAAGAGCATTACAATTACCAAACGAAAATTTGCTTATTGGTTTAACGTGTGTTCTACGAAATAAAAAAGGTCAAGCTATTCCATTTCCTGCAATCGTAAAAATTGATTACTTAAATTCTTGGAAACAAAATTTACCACCATTTTTGGTAATAGATACATTTGGTCCAGGAAAAAATATTACACCCGTAGATAGTAATACATTTCTTTTTAGACCAGAAGACCCTTCTTATAATCATAAAATTTTGGTTTTTTCTCTTAGTTCTCAAATACCAGAGAAAATTGCAGATATAGAATTTCCACAAAATCTTTCTTGGGCAAAGTGGAGAATTGGTACAACAATGCCACCAATTTGGTTAACACCAAACGAAGCTCTATTTATTATTCATGGCATTACAATGCAAACTATAGATGGTTTAGAAAAATATGTATACAGTATTGGTCGTGCAAAATTAGTTCGAAAAGAAAATAAATTTGAATTATTTGTTGCTCCCGAAGCAATTATTACACCAGATGATTTTAAAAGTTCTGAAGGATTACCACTTGTCGAGGAACTCCATCCAGAATTTAGAAGAGTAGTGTATTCTTGTGGAGGTATTATCAAAAGGAGTAATACAAAAATGTTATCGTTGTATGTAAATGTAGGGGATAGAGCAACATTTGAAGTAGAATTTTCTTTGGATGAATTAAAAGAAGGGCTTTTTGATTAGGATGTTAAAATCTTAAGTTTAAATTTTTTTAAAAATTTATATACAAGTTTTTATGTAGCAAGCAACTGATCGTGTGTGATGTCCAAACTTTTTATACAATACCTAAATTAATCAAATATTGATTCCCTTAGGTACTAAGGCAAGAGGTAAGATGCTCGTGGCATCTTTCTCAATAAAATTGAGCTTGCCTGACCTACAGTGCTTAAAGTCTTCTGTAAATGACTTGTGTTTTATTTAACTTCTACTGAGAAGCCTGCGGCTTCAAGAATGTTGATGCCTGCTGGGTCACCACCATTGATTGATCCATGTTCTCGAACATAGTTGCCTAATTCGATCATGGCATCATGGTGTTCAATCAACTTTGGATCTGCTGGTTCTATACTGATGATTTTACGATTTTCATCATATTTCAAATCCCACCAGCTTTTCCCTCCATCGAATGATTTGAGTATATAGGACACATTCGTCCCACCTCCATACATACTGGTTGATCCAACTTTTGATAGATGGTTCTCAGTATATCTTTTCAATGCCCATGTATCGGAAATGTATTGCCTGCTTTGTGTTATCGACAGGCGGCCCGCGAAAAAGATACCCACTAGTACAAGTAAAACGAGAATTAATCGTATTTCCATTGACATTGTGATCTCCTTATTGTCAAGTTACAAAAACATAAAACACTGCTCTTTATTATACAGGAAAAAACAGCGGAGATCAATATTATAGGATATTTAGGGAGGAAATTTTAGTTGTAGATTATAAAGACTTGTCCAAGCTCGTGGATGACGTTAGAACTTTTTATATAAATACATTTCGTTATAATATTTGTAATGAATGACTATATTGAGATAAATCAAAGTGATTTAGAGGCACATGTTGATAAATTGAGGCAAATATCCGATAACACTGAAACATTAGTTGATATTAATAAAGCAATTTTTGTAAAGCTAGGGATTCCCTTAAATGAGGAGAAAGTAATTATAGTACCAGATAGTCCACATATCTTTATAGCTGACCAAATTCATGTAAAAGATAGATCGCACCCAGAAGGTGCAACTCTCAATAACGTGACACTTCTTATTGCACATGGCATTAGGGATGCTAAAGATACATGGAGGTTTAAGGAAGGTCAATCTGTAGTTGATACAGTCAAAGCTTATAACGAATATGCAAAAAAGGAGAATCTTCCAAATTTAGAATTTATTATAGCTTGTAATGATGACCCTACTACGAAAGGAACAGGAGTTCAGATACATGACTTTGATTTTTATAGTACTATTGCTCATGCAGTTGGGGAAGTTATGAATGTTCAAACTGTTTTGGAGGAAGATGGAAGATCTATTATTAATGTACAAACTGATGATGATATTGTCAATTTAGATAATCTTATTGCTTCAAAGGAAGTAGTAATTGATTAAATGTAGCTACCTGAAGTTCCAAGTCCAGAGGGAAGGATTCGAACCTTCGAAGGCAAAAGCCGACAGATTTACAGTCTGTTCCGATTGGCCACTCCGGCACCTCTGGATATAATACTGAACTACTATTATATCATCCAAATATCATATTAAAAAGAGGAAAATATGGGTTTTATATCTTCAGTACAATTTAATCCTTTACCTATAAACTCTCATCTTATTTTTGTTATCATAAATACATGACTCTCACAGAGCTCAACTATACGATACGTAAATTTGCACCAATAGGAGTAATATTTGCACTGGTAATTTTTATGCTTTTTTTGGCAATTCAGTTGTTGCTATTATATGTTAATTCACAAAAAACAACTGTTGTAAATGCCCCTCCACCAGCAACTATTAATACAACATTTAATAGTATTCAGCCACCAATTATTCCTCAGTCAGCATCGTCAAGTAAATATACGTATGTTTTGGATACTCTTGATGGAACACCCAATGTAGAAAATGCGACAAGTGCAGCAACAATTTACTTTTTACCAGAACAAGCAGCCTCTTTTGGATCGCTTCCAAAGGTAACATTAATGGCTAAAGATGCAGGTTTTGATACAGAAGTAACCCAACCAAGAGTTAGTAATAATGTTGCTACTTTTGATGATGGGAAAAGAAAAATGGTTACAGATATGAAAAATTTTAACTTTTCATTTGATTATATTCTTACACCTGAAGATGTAAATATGGATGGTACAAATATTCCAGGAGACAATGAATTACAATCTCAGGCTTCTAATTTTTTAAGTAGATTAACACGGTATCCAACAGATTTAGCACAAGGTAAAAAAAATGTCATTTATTTAAACTACAATACACAAAACAATCAAGTTTCGACATTAGATACTAGTGAAGGGGCAAATATGGCAGAAATAGATTTCTATAGACCAGATATGAATGGATATCCAATGGTTACTTCAACTTATTACAATAGTCCACATTATGTTTTATTTGGTTTTAGTTCTACAGGAACGAGGGTTATAAGAGCACAAGTTAAGTTTTACGAACATTCTCAAGATCAGACAGGTATATATCCAATAAGAACTGCAGAAACGGCTTGGCAAGATTTACAACAAGGACGAGGTCTGGTAGTTTCTTCTACAAAAGATTCAGGAGAAATTGTTATTAAAAAAGTATTCTTAGCTTACTTTGATCCAGATGTATATCAACCGTATTTACAACCAGTTTATGTATTCTTAGGTGATGATAAATTTGTTGCATATGTAACAGCAGTAACAGATGAATATTTACTTACTCAGTAGGTTATAAAGTAGGGGAAATGTATTGTACATTGGCATCGATCCATGTGACAATTGTTCGAGTATCTAAGAAACGATCCTGACTTTTTAGGATCACAATAATGTAATCATGATTATCTTTTCTATAAAAACTTACTAAATTTTCTCCAGCAAGTTCTGTGTATCCAGTTTTTAGTCCACCTAAACCTTGTACTTCTCCCAGTAATTTATTTACATTTGTTAATGTATGAAACTGACGATAATCCACGTCAGAAATAATAATTTCTTTCGTACTTACCATTTTACGTAGATAAGGATTTTGTAGAAGTTCGCGACCCGCAAGTGCTAAATCAAATGGTGTTGTCATTTGTTCATAATCATCTAAACCAGCAGGATTTTTAAAATAAGAGTTCTTCATACCAATTTCTTGAGCTTTTGTATTCATCATAGTTATAAAATCATTAAATCCATGTTCATTCGCTAAAGCATATGCTGCATCATTTCCAGAGTGAACTAAAATGCCATACAATAAGTTTTCTGCAGTTATACGTTCATTAGGTACTAAATTCATTATCTGACCTTCTATTGATGCTTGATTAACCGTAATTATTCTATCTGGTTGATATAAATCAGCAGCAACTAATGCTGTAATAATTTTTGTTGTTGAAGCGGGGAAAAATTTTGATTGACTATTTTTTTCATACAAAGTAGAAAATGAATCCAGTTCTACAACATATACACCTTCTGCAGTAACAACTGGAGGGTATGCATTATTAGTAATAGGAATAGGTTGAATTTTAATAGGTTGAATTGCTGTTTCTTCAACAAATGTTTGAGAATTAAAAGCGAATATTTTTAAATAAGGATGTTCACCAGGATAAAATAAAAAGAGGAAAAAAAAGAATAATAGGAAAAAGTAGAATCGAAAAGGCATAGGTAATTATTATAATAGACAATTGTGCTTTATGTATTACTTAGTCTTAATCGTAATTCCCAGTTCTTTTAGTAATTTTGGATCGGCAACAGATGGTGCATCCATGACAGCAGTTTTACCAGCTGAATTCATAGGGAATGCAATTGCTTCTTTAAGTGAATTTTGCTTTGCAAGCATCATAACGTGACGATCAATTCCAAGTGCAATACCACCATGTGGTGGAACACCATAACTAAATGCTTCAATCATGTGTCCAATACTTTCTTTTGTTTCTTCTTCTGAATAACCCATAATTTTATATGTTGCAGCTAGAATTTCTGGCTTGTGAGCTCTTATACTTCCACCACCTGCTTCATACCCGTTACAGACTAAGTCGTATTGTGTAGTCATAATTTCTTCAACATGTTCACCTTTCATATGCCATTCTAAATGTTCTGGAAGAGGCATACTAAATGGATTATGTGTAAAAGTCCAACCACTTTTTCCATCTTCAACTTCTGCTTTGTCTTCTTTATCCACTTTTTTAAAGAATGGAAAGTTAATAACCCATGCAAAAGCTAAAACACCATCTTGTTTTTCTTGTTCTGTGCGTAAATCAAATTTATCTGCGCCATACTTTTCGACAGCATCTTTATAGTTAATAACTGGAAATGTTTCTTTTTGAAGTTTACCACCAACAGCTTTAATTGCATTTTTAACTAACGATTCGACAGTTTTCATTACATCTTCTCGATTTACAAAACTCATTTCTAAATCTAGTTGTGTATGTTCAAAACCACGATCTGCACGTAAATCTTCATCACGAATACACCTTGCAAATTGAAAGTATTTTTCAACACCTGCAACCATTAATAATTGTTTATATTGTTGTGGAGATTGTGGTAAAGAATAAAATTTACCTGGTTGTAATCGTGATGGAACTAAAAAATCACGAGAACCTTCTTTAGTAGATTTAGTAAGCATTGGTGTTTCTACTTCTGTAAATTGTTCTTTAAATAGTTCTTGTCTTAATGCATAGTTATAGTCTGAACGAAGTTTTAAGGTATCAGCCATTCTTTTTCTACGTAAATCTACATATCTATATTTCAAACGCATTTCTTCATCAACTTCTAGACCATCAGAATCAAGTGGAATAGGAGATGGTTGTGCTTTACCTAAAATTTCAAATTCAAGAGCTTCTACTTCTATTTTTCCAGTAGGAAGATTTGGATTAATAAGTTTTTCTGGTCGATCTTTAATAAGTCCTTTAATTCGTACAACATCTTCTGTAGAAAGTTCTTTAAAGGTTTCTCCACCAACAATTTGAATAATGCCGGTTCTATCACGTAAATCTATGAAGACAATTTTTTTGTGATCGCGCTTTGTATCAACCCAACCATATAAATCAATGGTTTTTCCAACATGTTTTATGGCATCAATAATTGAGAGTTCTTTCATAAGAAGTTATTATACACAAAAGTAAGCTTATTTTTCTTCAGATTCTGGAGCAGGAGCTGTTGCTTCTGCACCTTCTTCTCCTTCAGCTTTTTCTGTTGTAATTTCTGGAGCTTCAGTTACTGTTTCTGGTTCAATACTTTCTTCTTTGTGTTCGGTAACCGAAACGATTACACGTTCTGGATCATCAATAACGGTATATTGAGTTGAAGTAGGAAGTTGTGAAACTTTAATTTCATCACCGATTTCTTGTAATACAGCAATATCAATATCAATTTGATGAGGAATATCTGTTGGTAATGCTTCTACAGTTACTTCATCCATTTGTGTAAGTAATACACCATTCTTTTGAAGAACTGCGACGGATTCACCAATAATAACAAGAGGTACATTAGCTTGAATTTTCTTATTCAAATCTACTTTTCTAAAATCTACATGAATAAAATTACCTTTTGTTGGATCATATTGAATATCTGTTACGAGAGTTGGAATGGAAGTTTCACCAACTTGAATGTAGACAACACCTGTTTCTCCAGCTTCTCTATAAATAGAATTAAATATTTTTGCATCAACAGTTATAGCTTTTGATTCAAATTTTGGTCCATAAATATTTGCTGGAATTTGACCATTTCTACGCATCATTCGTACGGATTTACCAAAGGTATCACGAACGGTAGCTTCTAATACGATTTTATGTGTTTTGTTGTCTGTCATGGGTGTTAATTTTTAGAAAATTCTATCACGAAAATTTTATCTGATGAAATTGAGGTATTATAGAGTATTTTGTTGCCCTTTACAAGAGGGGAAAAATTTTTATTTTTAATTGAAATACTATCAGGAAAGCTAAATGATAATTGAAAATCATAATTAGGTGAACCAATTTGTTTTTGAAAAATAAGTTGGTAAATACCATCACCTGAAATGATTGTCGTAGGTAAGGTATAGGTAATCTTTACAGTTTTTGAACTTTGAGGTGGAATTTCTACTAAAAATCCTACTGTTTTATATTCAAAATTAGTTTCATCGTACCTATTTACTTCTACTCCATTAATAGTAACAGATCGAATACGTGTATTTGGTGGTAAATATGTTTGAAAATAGTTTTTGTAGTTACCTCCTGGATATACATCTTCATAAGATGAATTATTATATTGCACAGTAAGAGTATTTGTTATTTCACCATTTTTATCTATAGAAATATCTAGATTGGTTGGACGTTCTACAAAAAAATTAGCTTTATTTACTCCTAAATTAGCATCAAAGGGAAGTACAAAATCTAAAATACAATTATATGCTTCATCTAAATTACATTTTGGTGTTAAAGTACGTCCAGACCAGTAATTTTCTTCAATAAATGCTTCGACTTGTGGATGATCCATATACATTACAATTTGTTTTTCATTTAAAGATTTTTCTGTCATTTCTAGTAACTTTGTAAAAGATGCTTGTGGTAAATCTATAAGCATTTGATTCATAACGCTAGACAAAAATCTTTTTTTCTGTTGAGAACCAGGAAAAAAATCTTCTTCTGCATACAGTTGTGTTTTAATATAAAAGTTATCACTGGTTATAGTTTCTTTGTAATCTGGAATATATAATCCATCCATTGATGCAAGGAGATTCTGAACTGCAGTTGTAGTTATTAAAATACCACCATCAAAATCGGTTTCTTGTAGTTCTAAATCTAAAAAGCGTTTTGCTTCTTCATAATTAACGACAAAATCTGGTGTAAATGCAGAATCTCTTAAAAAGAAATGTGTCTGATTTAAATGTTCAACAATGGGATCTGGTGGATCTATTTGTTCAGTTAGCTGGCCATCAGCATCGTACACATCGTACACACGCATGTCGGTTATGGAATAATCATGCAACGTTACAATTGCGAATGATCCTATAAATCCACCTCCAGGGCGTAGTTCCATATTATTAGCAAACATAAGCAGATATTTTTTTTCTTCATCTCGACCAAAGATTGTGTCTAAATGTGGCGTAACTTCTTCTAAATGTTCCAATGATGCATTAACCTTACCTAATTGTTGCTTCATTTCTTTTAGTTCAGGATTCCATTCTGGTGTTTTTTGTTCTAAAAATAAGAGTTGATCATGAAGAACTTCAATGTCTGCTAATATTTCTGTTTTAAGTTCATATAACTCTTGAATTTCAAAATCTGTTTTTGATTTTACAGTAAGTAAATCTGCAAATTGTTTACCGGAATTACTGAGCTTTACAATCGTATGAAGAGATTTGTTAACAGATGCATTAACCGTTAATATATCTTCTGGGAAAAATGCTAGGGAGAAAAAATGTAATGTTGGTTTTGGAAAAACATAAAAAGATTCCGCCAAAGCAAGTGATGTATCTGCTGCTGCTAAATATCGAGAAGTAGTTGTCATATCTTGTTTCATAACATTTTTACCGGCATAGAAATGCATTAATGATGCAAAGACAAGTGGAGGAATAAATAACACATGAGTAGCCAGTAAAAATAGAAATCCAATGATGACCAAATTTTTAGGTGTATACAAACTTTTAAATGATATTTTTGGCAATTTAAATTGTTTTTTAACCTTTTTTTTCATTATTGGTTTTTCCTGATGATACAGATGCAGATAAATATCTGTAGTTCGAGAAAAGGCAAACCATAAAATAGTCTCAATATCTTTTTTTATATGTTCGGGTGAACTCTGCATTAAAATAACTTTTATATTTGTTAATGAATGCTCGTAGGAAAAATCACTAAACTGTTGTGCTAATTCTTGATTATTTTGGAATAGATAGATTACTTTTTTATCGGGTAGGTCTAAAAATTCACTCGGTAGAATGGTAGGAAAGTCTATTATAAAAACAACATCATAACTTAAATAATCTATTGCATCTCCAATAGAAGAAAATACATCAGCGTGCATTTTTTGAAGTTCTTCTTTTAAAAATGAAACGAGTGGTGAATGTTTTTTTGCAATGATAAGAATAGTTACATCATTTTCATATGTTTCAGTTATCAGTTTCATAGATATAAATCATACCGTATTCCTAAGCTTAGCCTCAGGATGATAAAAGCTAAGGTATAATATAATTCTAATATGAAAATGAATATATGGAAGTATTCAGAAATAGAATCAATGAAGAATGAGCTTGAAGGGAGAAAAGTAGTATTAGTGGGTGGCTGTTATGATTTGCTTCATTATGGGCACTTTACATTCTTGCAGCAAGCAAAACAACAAGGAGAAATTCTGATAGTCGCTTTAGAACCAGATGAATTTATCCAAAAAAAGAAAAAGAGAAAACCTATACATTCTCAACAGCAACGTGCTGAAATACTTGCAAGTTTGCAGATGGTAGATTATATTGTCCTATTGCCTCTTTTGAAATCAGATCAAGAATATGGTGAGTTAGTTACAAAAATTAAACCAACTATTATTGCTGTTACTGAAGGAGATCCAAACATCTCTCATAAACAGAAGCATAGTAAAAAGGTGAACGCACAGGTTGTAGTTGTCAGTTCACTAGTTCCAGAATTTTCTACAACACAAATAATGAATTATGAGAACATTTTTAGCAATTAACATTCCTAATAACATACGTCAAGATATTATTGTGCAAACTGCACAGTTACGCAAAGATTATGCAGAATTTAATTGGATTCCTTCCGAAAATTTTCATATAACACTTCATTTTATTGGGGACATCCCAGAAGATAAAGTAGATTTAGTTGCAGAGCATATAGAAAAAACTATTTTTGATATTAAGCCAACAAATATATTTGCATTAGGTGCAGATTTATTTATAAGTAAATCAATTACAGCTTATATTGATTTTAAAAATAATCATACGTTAAATGTATTAAATAAACGTTTTGTAGAGTTATTTGAAGATAAAAAGCAAGAATTCAAACCACATGTCACTATTGCAAAATGGAAAATACCTTCAAAACAACAGTATTTTCATCTAAAGAAAAAACTTCAAAACCTTCCCATAGAGATAGAATTTCCTGTTACAGAAATACATCTCTATGAGAGTATTTCGAAGCCTAAAAATCCTGAGTACAGAATATTAAAATCCTTCAAGCTTGAAGAATAATCTTATCCTGCAATTTGATCCCAAGTATCTTTACTTACAAATTTTGTAAGTTTGACTCCATTTAATTCTGCTTTTAATGCATAGCGGATTTGAGTATCACCACTTTTTGTTTGTCTTTCATAAGTTACTTTCTGTACTTGAGTAGAAGGTACACTTACTTTCTTTTTGTTTTTTACATCGTAAAATTCTATATCCATGATTTTTAAGTCACCTCCTGTTCGTTAAAATAAATTTGTAACAGATATCACCTTATTTTGAGCTAAATAAATTGCAATTTCAACTACAATAATTACAGCACTAATGATAAGACTTTTATAAAGCTCTTTTTTGAATGTCGAAGTTGAAGCATTTGAGACAAAAATAGAGGAATTTTGTTGAATTCGTGTGGAATCTGTCTGTGGATGTTGTTCTTTTTTAATAATGAGAGGAGTGTGTTGAATACTCTGACTTTTTCTTTTTTCAGCAGCCAATTTTTGTTTTTTAGTCTTCTGAGGCATGTGAAAATTTAATCATATTGACACCGTATATGCAAGAGGTTACAATGATGAAATTCTGTTAACATTTATTTTCTTAAATGGATAAAAAAATAGTTATTGCTTTAGGTATTGTAGTTTATCTTCTATCTTCATTTGCTTCATTTCAATACTTTAGCGCAAACGGAGTTAATCTTTCTGGTTATGAAGCACCAGTATATGATGAAGAAGGCAATGTTGTTGATACGGGTCCTAAAACAGAACCTTGTCCTTTAAATGGTCAAAAATATTCTAAAACCGCAAGATCACGTTGGGAAAAACGTAGACCTTTGGGTATTATGGTACAAAATAATATAGAAGCACGTCCTCAATCTGGTGTTTCTTCTGCAGATGTAGTTCATGAAGTAGTTGCAGAAGGTGGTATTACACGATTTTTAGCAATGTATTATTGTCAAGAACCAGAAATTGTTGGTTCAGTTCGATCTGCAAGAATTTACTTTATTAAATTACTGCAAGCATATGGTGCAAATCCATTATACGGTCATGTAGGTGGTGCTAATACACCAGGACCAGCAGATGCACTTGGTGAAATTCAAGATTTAGATTGGTATGCATATAATGACATGGATCAATTTGCCGTACCATTTCCAAATTATTGGAGAGATTATGACAGATTACCAGGAAGAGCTACAGAACATACTGTATATACAAATACACAATTATTATGGAAATTTGCTGCAGAAAATAGAGGACTAACGAATGTCGATGAAGCAGGAGATGCTTGGGATGCTAATTGGGAACCATACAAATTTGCAGACGATGCAAAAGAAGGTGAACGAGGAAAAACAACAAAAATTAATTATGGATTTTGGGATGATAGTTTAGGTTCAGATTACACAGTTCAATGGAACTATGATGCAGCAACCAATAGTTATTTACGAATAAATGGTGGTGAACCACATATAGATAAAAATACAGAAAAACAACTTGCAAGTAAAAATGTAATTGTTGTTCTTGCCGATGAAAGTGTTGCAGACGATGGTTATGAAGGTGGTCAACACATGTTATATGAAGTTATAGGTTCTGGTGATGCATATATCTTTCAAAATGGACAAGCATATGAAGGTGAATGGCAAAAAGATGATGAAGAAAGTATGATGCGTTTTTACAACGAAGACGGAGAAGAAATTGAAATGGTTCGTGGACAAATTTGGATCTCAGTATTACCAACAGGTAATAAAGTCGATTATGGATCCGGATCTAGTCAATAATGTATTAGAATAAAATTATGCTTCAACATATTATCCCTTCAAAAGTTCGTAGAAAAATTTTGGAATTATTTTTTCAAAATTTAGATACGAGTTTTTATTTGCGAGAAGTTGTTCGTCGTGTAGATGAAGAAGTGAATGCTGTAAAGCGAGAACTTGATATCCTTCACGAAGGAAAAGTCTTAACACGCGAAAGAAGAATGAATAAAGTATTTTATTCATTAAATAAAAGTTACATTTTCTTTGATGAATTTCTTCGTATATTTACAAAAATTTCTGATTTAGCAAATCATATTCTTAAAAATCAAAGTAAATTAGGTAAGTTAAAATATGTTGCTGTATCAACAAAATACTCTAAAAAAGTGCAAATTAAAGAAGACGAAATATATGTGTTATTTGTAGGTATAGTTGTTGTCCCAGAAGTTGATACGATTATGAATCATGCAAGGAAAAACTTTGGATGGGATATTAACTATACAGTTATGACAGATGATGAACTAAAGTTCCGTAAAAAAAATAACGATCCCTTTATATGGAAGTTCTTAAAACATCCTAAAGTTATGTTAGTTGGAAACGAAGAGGATCTGCTGAAATAATGAAACTGCTCAAATATTTTTTTATCACTGCCGTCATAATTCTTATTTTATGGATTGATTTGCCACGAACAATTCCTGTTAAATTTACAATTTTTAACCAGAAAGTAGATTTTACAATTGCTCCATTAACAATTACGACAACAGTAAATGGGCAGCGGGTTCAAAAAGAATTTAAAACACAGCTAGGATTAGATCTTAGAGGTGGAAGTCATTTAGTTTTTGAAGCTGATACATCTAAAGTAAAACCAGAAGATTTAGAAGATGCTTTAAATTCTGCACGTGATATTGTTGAACGTCGTGTGAATACATTTGGAATCGCTGAACCTGCAATTCGTACTATAAAATCTGGAGATATTTATCGTATTACTGTAGATTTGCCAGGTGTACAAGATGTTTCCGAAGCTGTTGCTTTAATTGGTCAAACAGCTCAATTAAGATTTAAAGAAATGGGTGGGGATATAGATCCAGAAACAGCTACAACAACACCTATATTCCTACAACTTACGAAGGAAACTGGATTAACAGGAAAAGATGTAAAAAAAGCTACAGTTACATTTAATGAACAAACAGGAGAACCACAAGTCCTCTTAGATTTTTCGGAAAACGGTAAAAAATTATTTGCAGATATAACCCAGCGAAATATTGGCCAACCAGTTGGTATTTTTCTCGATGAATATATTATTTCTGCACCTACCGTACAGGCAGTTATTACAGAAGGGAATGCAGTAATCTCTGGAGATTTTACAGTTGAAGCAGCAAATCAATTAGCAGTAGCAATTAATTCCGGAGCATTACCTTTACCAATTAAATTGGTTGAACAGCGTAATATTGGACCATCACTGGGTTCTGCAGAAGTGCAAAGAAGTATGCTCGCAGGTTTTGTTGGGTTAGGAATGGTTATGTTATTTATGATTTTGTATTATGGAAGATTAGGAGTTGCCGCCTGTGTCGGTCTTATTTTATACGGACTTATTAACTTAGCCATTTTTAATGCAGTACCCATTGTTCTTACTCTTCCGGGAATTGCAGGATTTATTTTATCTATTGGTATGGCTGTGGATTCAAACATTCTTATTTTTGAACGGATTAAAGAAGAACTTCGAAAAGGAAAACCATTTACTACTGCAGTAAGAATTGGTTTTGGACGAGCTTTTGATGCTATTAAAGATGCTAATATAACCACATTACTAGTTGCCTTTATTTTATTTAATCCTCTTAATTGGGAGTTTTTGCCACAGTTTGGACTGGTACGAGGTTTTGCATTAACATTGGGTATTGGTGTCGCAACAAGTTTATTTACTGGAGTTGTCCTTACTCGTAGACTTATTTGGTTATTTTATAAAAAAGAACAAAAATTATGATTAATTTTCTTAAATATTCAAAACTATACGCACTAATATCTGCAACAGTAATTTTAACTGGACTTTTTTCCATTGGTTTTTGGGGATTTAACTACTCTATTGATTTTGTAGGTGGAACAAATTTAGATTATCAATTAAATCCAATGGTTAAGCCTGAACAAGTTACTCAAGTATTTGAAAGTAAAGAAATAGAAGTTGAAGAAATTGCCACATCCGGTTCAACAATGATGATTCGTACGAAAGCTATAGATGAAAAACAGGAAAAAGATATTCGTGAAACTATTCAGACAAATTTAAAAACAAAGGTTACCGTTCTTAAGACAGAAACAGTAGGTCCAACAATTGGACAAGAACTATTAAATAAAACTATGATTGCAGCAGGAATTGCCATTTTAGGAATTCTTATTTATGTAGCATATGCATTCCGTAACTTAAATTTTGCAACGGCAGCAATCGTTGCTTTGGTTCATGATATTGCTGTTGTTGTGGGAACATATTCCCTAATAAATCATTTTTTTGGAGCAGAACTTGACACGCTTTTTGTAACTGCATTACTTACAACTATGTCTTTTTCTGTACACGATACCATTGTGGTATTTGATCAAATTCGAGACTATAGACATAGATATGGCATTGGAGATATAGAAGAGTATGCAAATAAAGCATTAACAGACACAATGGTGCGTTCACTGAATAATTCTTTAACAATCATTTTTATGTTGCTTGCACTTGTTCTTATTGGTGGTTCAACCATTAGATTCTTTGCTCTTGCACTTTTAATTGGAACAATAACAGGAACATATTCGTCACCATTTGTGGCTACTCCTATAGCTGTATGGTTGGAGAAAAGAAAAAAGAAATAATCATGAAAATTCATTGCTATCCTCTCGGGCAAATGCAGGCAAATTGCTATGTATTAGAACAAGAAGATTCTTGCCTCATTATTGATCCAACAGATGAAGCTGGTTTTATTTTAGAAAAAACTCTTCAAAAAGGTATAAATATCACTGGACTTATAGCAACACATGGACATTTCGATCATGTTATGGCAGTTGGAGAAATTCAACTTACGCTTGCTACACAAGGAATAGATGTACCATTACATATTCATTCCAAAGATCAATTTCTTCTTAAACGTGTTGTTGAAACAGCTAAACATTTTTTAAATTATGAACCTGCTGTTATTCCTATTCAATCTACGCAAGACATAAAACAAGGAAAAGAAATTATTGGAGGATTTGTATTTGAAATAATAGAAACGCCAGGACACACTCCCGGAAGTTGTAGTTTTTATTTTAAAAATGAAAATGTATTATTTACTGGAGATACGTTATTTAAAGGAGGAATTGGCAGATATGACTTTGCATACAGTGATAAAGATGATTTAAAAAAATCAATAGATACTATTTTTACTTTGCCAGAAGATACTATTTTTTATTCTGGTCATGGAGAAGAAAGTAGTCTCGGAGAGGAAAAAGAGAATATTGAAATGATTCTTAATCCTTTTTAAAGTCATTAAGTTTTTTTAAAAGTTGTTCTCTTTCATTCTGTAGTTTTCCTTCATCAACTTCTTCAAAAATAGCATTCAGAATTTTCCCAATCTCTGGACCAGGTTTTATTCCTAATTCTTTCATCACGTCATTTCCATCAATCTTTAAATCTTTTATTGAAAAAGGCACAACTTGTACTTCTTCAATTCTTTTTTTGAAAAGTTCTGTGCGCCAAGATGTTTCACTAGAACCAGAACCTAATCTGTCACCTGTTCGTAAAGCTAACATTTCATCTATATTTTCAACTCCAACTTCGCGAATAAATCTGCGAATTGCTTTGTCACTTTGTTCTTCAGAAACAGTAAATTGATGAAGTCGTACTAAATTGACCAATTTTTCTTTTTGTTTATTAGAAAGTTTAAATCTATCTGCAATTTGTTCTGCTTGTTGGGCACCAACAACTTCATGATTGTAAAACGTAATAATGCCAGTTTTTTCATCTTTTCTATATGTTTCTTTTTTTCCAATATCATGAATGAGCGTTGCAAAACGAGTTATTGGATCTTTTGAAGAACAATGACGAAGAGATTCAATTAAATGTGTACCAACATCATAAATATGATGACGTTCAGGACTTACTTGATCAATCTCAAAACAGTTTGTAACTTCTGGCAGAATATCTTTTAAAATACCAACATCTTTTAATAAATATATTCCTTCTGCAGGAAAATCTGATTCTAATATTTTAAAAAACTCTTCTCGAATGCGTTCCCATGAAATAAGTTTAATTAAATGTGCATTTTTTTTAATTGATTCAAGGGTTTTTTCTTCAATATGAAACTGAAGTTGAGAAGATTGACGAATTGCTCGCATTAAACGTAAAGCATCTTCACTAAACCTAACATCAGGATCTCCCACAGCACGGATAATCTTAGCTTCAATGTCTTTTTGGCCTTCATAGGGATCAACATATTCTGTTCCATCAAAAGCAATTGCATTCATCGTAAAATCGCGTCTTGCTAGATCATCTTCTACATTGTCTGCCCATTCAACATTATCTGGATGGCGTGTATTAGAATAACCAGATTCTTTACGAAATGTAGTCACTTCAAAAACTACTTTTTCACCGTCCATTTCTTCTGGAATGCCAACAGTTCCAAAGGTATTTTCATAAAAACTATGAGGAAAGAGTTTCATTATCTCTTCAGGTTTAGCATTTGTAGTAAAATCCCAGTCATCAACTGTTTTGTTCATAAGAAGTCCTCTGACTGTTCCACCAACAATATAAATTTTGAAGCCAGCAGTTTCAAATTGCTTCATGAAGTTTTGAATTAAATCTGGAAGTTTCATTATGAAGATATTATAGCGCAAACTGTTATTTAATAAATCCCTTCAAAATATCAAAATTTTGCTTATCTGGACCTTTATCATCAAAACCTGGGGTTTCTAAAATAAAAGGTAACTGTTTAGTTCTTGGATTATTGAGCAGATTTTTAAATACTTGAATACCAACTTTTCCTTCTCCGATATTTTCATGTCGATCTCTTAAGCTACCAAATTCATCACGGCTATCGTTTAAATGCATAACTTCAAGTTTGTTAAAACCAATTTTATTATCAAAATCGGATAAAAAATTTTCAAAATTATCTTGAGAATTTAAATCATAACCAGCTGCATGTAAATGACAGGTATCTAAACAAACTTTTATACGGTCATCATTTACATCTTCTAAAATATTTGATAATTGTTCAATTGTTCTACCAATTTTTCTATTTCCTGCATTTTCTAAAATAAGTACTGTATTTTTTGGCGTTTCTTCAAGGACTGTTTTTAACTGAGAAATAAGATTTTTATAACTTTCAGAAGTTCGTGTTTCTAAATAGTTATCTACGGGCATTTTGCCTTCTTTAAAAGAGCCTGTATGAACAACGCTACCTCGAATTTCCATTTTGCTAGCCAAATTAAGTTCATATATTAAAGATTTTAAAGATTTTTTTCCTGTTTCATTTCCATCAGCAAAATTAATTAAATAACATGCATGAAAGTAAGTAGGTCCAATTTCTAATTCTTTTTTACGAGCAATAAAATGTGTAATATCAGAATCGGTAAATCGGGAATCACTCCACATCATAGGAGAACTTGAAAATATCTGAAGACAATTACCTCCTTTTTCTATAAGACTGTCGAGAGTTTTTGTTAAACCATTAGAGGTAGAAAGATGAGCACCGAGTTTATAAATCATGACTACATTCTAACATGAAGTAAGAGTGTGCCGTCCCGATAATTATCGGGACGGCACAGAATGGCTAGAGAATAAGCGTGACTCTGCGGGAACCTTGATCGGCTCCAACTTCATAGCGCTGATTCTCTGCATCCCAAAAGACAATGTACCATGCGGCAGCTTCGACAGAACCGAGATTCACTGCGTCTGGCACGTTGGCAACGACTGCGGTTGAAAGAGGTTTATCTGGAGGATTCTGATTAATATCAGCCACAACTGCCTGGGCAATATTTTTCCCATGGACAGTTTTTTTCCTCCACAAGTCCTCTGTTGCAGCATACGTTAACAAATGGAATGACATTGTGCACCTCCTCGTGCAAATAGAACCATTTAGATTTGCCTTATACAACAGACTAAATTATATCAAATTAGACTCATAATATTAATTTATACTTCGTAGATGCATTAGCACTTGACACCAGTTAGCAGAGTTGATATATTAATGCTAATATGGATGATCTAACACAACGACAAATAGATATCCTGGCGGCTATTGTTCGCGAACAAACCGAAACAGGAGATCCAGTCGGTTCAGAAATTCTAGAAAAAAAATATAAACTTGGTGTTTCACCAGCAACTATTCGAAATGAAATGGTGGAACTTGAAAAGAAAAAGTATCTTGTAAAAACTCATTTTTCTTCAGGACGTGTTCCTTCTTCAAAAGGATATCGTTTTTATATTAAAAATATTATGAAGGAAAAAGAGCTTTCTACAGTAGATGAAGTAGCTTATAAACATAGTATTTGGGATGAGCGCGATAAAGAATACAAAATGTTTACACAAGCCACACGTATTTTAGCGCAAAAAACGGGTTTATTATCATTAATTACAACAAATTCTGGTGATTTATATTACTCAGGAATTAGTAATCTTATAAATCGTGCAGAATTTGTAACATTTGACAGTAGACGTATATTTACACGTTTAGACGAAATAAACTTTTGGGAAGAAATTTTAAAACTAGCATATGTAACAGATCAAGATGTTATGTTTATTTTGGGTCAAGATGATTTTAAAGATCCATTATTTGAATCTTGTTCTAGTGTATTTGGAGAATTCGAATCACCACAGGTAAAAGGAATTGTTGGTGTCATTGGACCAAAATCTATTCGTTATGAAGATGTTGTTCCACAAATTCGATTCTTTTCACAATTAATAGAAGATATTATGAGAGAAACAAAATAATTATGGTAAAAAAACAAACAGACAAATCCAATGATGTTGAAGAAGTAGAAATACATGAAGAAGTTGTAGATGTGCAATCTCAGCTTGAAGAAGCGCAAAAACAAGCAGAAGAATTTAAAGGAATGTATTTAAGAGCACTCGCAGATTATAAGAATTTAGAAAATAGAACACGAACAGAGCGAGAGCAAATGAGAGATATTGTTAAAAAACAAGTTATCGAACAATTTTT
Organism: uncultured Gammaproteobacteria bacterium; assembly: GCA_964435665.1. Taxonomy (GTDB): domain Bacteria; phylum Patescibacteriota; class Microgenomatia; order UBA1406; family GWC2-37-13; genus MFZZ01. The sequence goes on from CAYSZW010000005.1 coordinate 63,751, forward strand.
TCCTGTAATTGATAATTTAGATCAAGCAGAAGTTTTTACAAAAGATCCAGGATTACAAATGATTAGTAAATCATTTAGACAAGTTTTAAAAAATGTAGGAGTTACAGAAATAGAGTTATTAGGAACTGAATATGATCCACACAAAGCAGAAGTTGTAGAAGTTGTGGAAGGTGACGATGACAATATAATCGTCGACGTAGTTCAAAAAGGATATCAGTTAAATGGAAGCGTTATTAGACCAGGACTGGTCAAAGTTAGTAAAGTCCAACCGAAATAAAAATTACAAATTAAATTAAAAAACTATGGCAAAAACAATAGGTATTGACCTCGGAACAACAAACTCAGCAGTAGCCGTTATGGAAGCTGGAAAACCAAAAATTATTTATTCTAAAGAAGGAAGAAATACAATTCCTTCAGTTATTGATCCAACAAAAAGAATCGTTGGAGATGTCGCAAAAAGACAACTTGTATTAAATCCACATAAAACTCTTTATTCTGTAAAGCGTTTAATGGGAAGAATGTATAAAGATCCTTCAATTGAAAGAGACAAAACATTTATTCCTTACAAAATTAAAGAAGGAAAAGAAGGACGTGTCGAAATTGAAGTAGAAGGAAAAACATATACACCACAAGAAATTTCTGCAATGGTACTTACAAAAGTAAAAGAAGATGCAGAAGCATACTTAGGTGAAAAAGTAACAAAAGCTGTTATTACAGTTCCTGCATATTTTGATGATGCACAAAGACAAGCAACTAAACAAGCAGGTGAAATTGCAGGTTTAGAAGTAGAACGTATTTTAAATGAACCAACAGCAGCAGCACTTGCATACGGATTAGATAAATCACATGCACATACAATTGCTGTTTATGATTTAGGTGGAGGAACATTTGATATTACTGTTCTCGAACTTGGAGAAGGAGTTTTCGAAGTAAAAGCCACAAACGGTGATACACATCTTGGTGGTGATGACTTTGATAAAGTTCTTATCGATTATATTGCTGAAGAATACAAAAAAGAGCAAGGCGTAGATCTTACAAAAGATGTACAAGCTCTTCAACGATTAAAAGAAGCAGCAGAAAAAGCAAAGATTGAACTTTCATCTTCAACAGAAGCTGAAATTAATCTTCCTTATATAACTGTTCAAAATGGACAACCTTTACATTTAGTAATGAAAATTACTCGTGCCAAGTTTGAATCGCTTGTTGATGAATTAATTCAACGTTCATTTAAACCTGTACGCGATGTCTTAAAAGATGCAGGAATTGCAGCAAAAGATATCGATGAAGTAATTTTAGTTGGAGGAATGACACGTGTTCCAAAAATTATTGAAGAAGTAAAAGCATTTTTCGGAAAAGATCCAAATAGATCTGTAAATCCAGATGAAGTTGTAGCAATTGGTGCTGCAATTCAAGCTGGCATTCTTTCCGGAGAAGCAAAAGACGTTGTACTTTTGGACGTTACACCATTAACTCTTGGTGTTGAAACACTCGGTGGCGTTACAACTCCACTTATTACCAGAAACACAACTGTTCCAACTTCAAAATCAGAAGTATTCTCAACAGCTCAAGACAATCAAACGCAAGTACAAATTCATGTACTTCAGGGAGAACGTCCAATGGCTCGAGATAATAAATCACTCGGAACCTTTAACTTGGATGGTATTCCACCAGCTCCAAGAGGAGTTCCACAAGTAGAAGTAACATTCGATCTTGATGCAAACGGATTATTAACAGTAACTGCTAAAGATAAAGCATCTGGAAAATCTCAAAGTATTACTATTTCTGGTTCAACCGGACTTAGTAAAGAAGAAATCGAAAAGATGAAAGAAGAAGCAGAAAAGAATGCAGAAACAGATAAAGCAGTAAAAGAAAAGATTGAAGCAAAAAATAAAGCTGAACATCTTATTTATACTGCGGAAAAATCACTCAAAGATGGTGGTGATAAAGTTCCTGCAGATCTTAAAACAGAAGTTGAAGGAAAGTTAAAAGAAGTAAAAGAATTAGTCGAAAAAGAAGAATCAACAGCACAAGAAATTGATACTAAAGTTGGAGAACTTTCTGAAAGTCTTCAAAAAATAGGTCAAGCTGCATATCAACAACAGCAACAAAATCCAGAACAACCTGCAGAAGGACAGGAATCTGGTGAATCAACAGAAGAAAAGAAAGACGAAAAGAAAAAAGATGTTGAAGAAGGCGAAGTTGTAGAATAATTAAACGACATTAAGTTGACGGGGCGTATTGTATAATAATGCGCCCCGTTACTTTATAATAGAACCTTATGAAAGATTTTTACGAAGTATTAGGAGTTTCAAAAAATGCATCAGCAGCAGAGATAAAATCTGCGTATCGAAAGCTAGCATTACAATGGCATCCTGACAAAAATAAATCACCAGAAGCTGAAGCAAAATTTAAAGAAATAAATAATGCATACAGTGTTCTTTCTGATGAAAAAAAACGTCAAATGTATGATCAAGTTGGACATCAACGATATAATCAAACGGGTGGCCCATCTAGTGCCGGTGGAGGTTTTGGAGGACAAGATCCGTTTAGTTATTATTCAAATATGGGTGGACAAAGTGTCAACTTTGATTTTGGTGGGGTAGATCCATTTGATATTTTTGAACAATTTTTTGGTGGTGGTGGACAAAGACAAACTCGTCGTAATATTTATGAAATGCAGCTTACTTTTGACGAAGCTGTAAAAGGTGTAACAAAAACTGCAGTAATTGCTGGAAAGGAACGAAAAATTAAAGTTCCTGCAGGAGTGGACAGTGGTTCTCGCATTCGATTTACCGATTTTGATATTCAAGTTCGTGTTCAGGCTCATCCATTTTTTAAACGTGAAGGTCAAGATGTATATATAGAAAAAACAATTTCATTTCCACAAGCTGCACTTGGCGATACCATTGAAGTAAGAACTATTGATGACTCTGTAAAACTCAAAGTTCGACCAGGAACACAAACAAATCAAGCCGTTCGACTAAAAGATAAAGGTATTCCATATCCAAATTCAAAACAACGTGGAGATCAGTATGTTGTTTTTAAGGTAGAAATTCCTGAAAAGTTAAGTGGTAAAGCAAAGAAATTGATTGAGGAGTTAAAGAAAGAGCTTTAAAATTTTCTGTAAGTACAGTTACGTTCCAGATTCTGCCGCTCACCACCTCGACAAATGCGTATCAAAACACCAACGCATTTGGTCAAGGCCTCTGGCTCGCGCCATCTGTTCCGTTTTTTTCTTATTAATCCTAGTTTTATGAAAATCTCAAGTCACATACAAAATTTAGATATCTACAAAAAATCTTTACAAGTAAAGACTGCCATTCAAGAGTATTTAAACAAAAAAGGTTATTTAGAAATAGATCTTCCTGTTCTTTCTCCTTCATTAATTCCAGAAAGTTATGTAGAAATTTTTGAAACAGAATTTCAATATATGGATAAAAAAGAGAAGTTATATTTGACACCTTCACCGGAATTATTTTTAAAACGGTTATTGGTGGAAGGAATCGGTGATTGTTATTATTTAGGAAAATCTTTCCGCAATTCTGAACCAAATTCTCCAAAACATACACCAGAGTTTACAATGCTTGAGTTCTATAAAGTAGATAAAGATTATAAATATGTAGCAAAAGAAGTATTGGAAATGCTTCGTTTTATTGAAAAAAAAATAAATGGTGATGATTCAAAAATAAACTATCAAGGTCATGAAATATCGTTAAAAGAAATGGAAGAATTGACTGTTGCAGAAGCATTTTCAACATATGCAGAAATGGATGAAATATTTGATAAAAAAACATTTTTAAATCGTGCACAAGAAAAAGGATATATAACAAAAGGTTTTACCTATGAAGATGTATTCTCACAAATTTATACACAAGAAGTAGAACCTCATTTAGGAATGAACGGAAAAGTTACCTTTTTATATGATTATCCCGTTGTGTTTGCTGCTTTGTCTAAACCAAATACAGATGGTAAAACAGCTCAACGATTTGAGTTTTACATTCGAGGTTTAGAATTAGGCAATTGTTATGGTGAACTTCAAGATTGGGAACTTCAAGAAGAAAGACTTAAAACAGAAGAAAATTTAAGAAAAGAATCTGGGAAAATTCAACATCCAAGTGATTGGGGATTTGTGGATTCACTCAAAAAAGGTTTGCCAGATTGTTCTGGAATTGCAATCGGTGTAGATCGTTTAGCGATGATTTTTGCAGATGTGGATGATATTGAGAAATTAAAATTAATTTTTATAGAATAGTTGAATATATCCTATAGTAATGCTATAATTTGCTAACGATTTTTATCATATCGCATTTGCAGCGAAAGGATATTTGCGATGAGTAAGGTGATAATTTTTACCGCAAAAGAAAATCAAGATTTAACAGGAGGATCGGAACTGTCAAGAAAATACAATGAATGGGTGGAAATAATTGACACGATCAATAAAGGGAGTCCATTTGTACTAAAGATTATTTCAACGGAATTAGTCCCACCCACATATCCCGATGGAAATTTGTATCTTTTGGTACGTTATACTCTTTGATCAAAATCTTGGGGTGGGGAACTATCCACACTCCAAGATTCAAATAAAAAAATTATGTTAAAATATATTTTTCAAATTAGCTAATTATTTTATGAAAACATACGCAGGAAATTTAAAAAAAGGTGAATTTATTTCTTATCAAGATGGTATCTGGGCAATTCAAAAAACTGAATTTTATTCACCAGGTAAAGGTTCGGCTTTGATGAAAGTAAAAATGAAAAATGTGGAAACTGGTAAAAATATAGATTACACCTATAAATCTTCTGAAGGTGTAGAAACTGTTGACGTAAATAGTATGGAAATGCAGTATCTATACAAAGATAATGAACTTGCATACTACATGAATGAACAGACATATAATCAATATCAAATTCCACTCGAAGTTATTGGTGATGTCATCGAATTTTTTAAAGAAGGTGACAAAATGTATGTATATGTTCATAATGAAAAACCACTCGCAGTTAGAACTCCAGCATCAGTAACTCTTGAAGTTGTTCAAACGGAAGATGCAGTAAAAGGTGATACCGTTAGTGGAGCAAAAAAAGAAGCAGAACTTGAAACTGGAGCAAAAGTTATGGTTCCTCTTTTTATTAAAAAAGGAGAAAAAATTTCTGTAAATCCAGAAACGAGAGAATACACAGGTAGACAATAAGTAACTTCTGTTTATACTTCATTCAAATTGAGTAATTATTGTGGTGTAATCTCTTACACAAATTCTAAAAGTTGCGTTATATTAAGATATTATGTATACAGTTGGTGATTTATTACGAAAAGCTCGAGAAGAGAAAGAATTTACTCTTGCTCAAGTGGAAAAAAAAACTCGCATTAGAACAAAATATTTAGAATCAATTGAAACAAATAACTGGAAAACATTTCCTTCAAAAGTATATATAACTGGATTAATTCGTTCATATTCATTATTTTTAGAAGTAGATCCTGCAAAAGCTCTTGCTTATTTTAGACGTGATTACGAAAAAAAAGAGGATGTAAAATTTAGAAAGCATATTCCTTCATTACATTTATTACCAGAGACAAAAAAAATAGTTATTGGTGTTTTGACAGTAGTATTTTTATTTTTTATTGGATATTTTGCATATCAATTAAATTTATATTTAGCTCCACCACGTGTAGAAATTATTGCTCCAGAAAAAACTGTATTTAGAAATACACCTAAAATTACTGTAGTAGGTCAAACAGATAACGAAGCATCTGTAAAAATATTTGACGATACTTATTTCCCAGATGAAGAGGGTGTTTTTAGATACGAATTTCCTCTTAAAAAAGGAAAAAATAGAGTTACATTTGAAGTAACAGGTGCAAATGGTAAAAAGAGCACACTTACACAAGAATACATATTAGAGTAGTATATTTACAACGTTCGACTTCATAATTGATCTATAATAAACTGATTTGCCTTAACTATAGATAATAGCAATCTATATTCTTATGCAATGGCGAAGAAAGGAACCTCTTATGCCAGGCCGTATTAATCGTTTATCAGCAAGTATGCTGATACTGTTTTATGCTCTTGTGGCTGGTTTTGGGTACTTTATGACGTTTTATGTTGTTCCTGTCTTCGGTGGATAATTTATTTTCGTTCCCTTCAGGCAGAAATTTTTGCCTGGAGGGACACCTTACTTTGCCAATTCTTTATACAAATCTCGAATAGTTGGAGAAGTTTTTGAAGAATATATTTTTTTAAAGTTAAGCCTACCTGCTTCAGAAATAATACGATCTTGTCCATACACAGAACGAACTTCACCTAAAAGTCCAACTTCTCCGGTAAACATCATAGTAGAAGGCAGGGGAATATCTTTAATTGAAGAAATAAGTGATGCTGCAATACCTAAATCTGCAGATGTTGATTTTACATCAACGCCACCGACCACATTTACATAAATGTCATATTTGGCAAGTGGCAGTTTTAATTGTTTTTGAATAACAGCCAAAAGTAACTGTACTTTATTGTAATCTACACCTTTTACAACACGTCTTGGCATAGAAAGAAAAGATTCTGCTGCCAATGTTTGAATTTCAAAAAAGAGAGGACGTTTACCTTCCATAACCCCAACTAATGCTTTTCCTGCAGCCTGATTTTTCATATCTTCTTCAACAAAAGCGAGGGGATTATTAACTTCAACTAATCCGATTCCTTTCATTTCAAAAATACCAATTTCATCTGTTGTGCCAAATCTATTTTTTTGGGCACGAAGAATACGGTATGCAGAAACTCTATCACCTTCAAAAGTGAGTACTGCGTCAACCATATGTTCAAGCGTTTTTGGTCCCGCTACATCACCATCTTTTGTAATATGGCCGATTAATATTAGAGGTACTTTATTATCTTTTGCCATTCTAATCAGTTTCATTGCTCCTTCACGGAGTTGAGAAACACTGCCTGGTGCTCCTTGTACTTCGCGACTATAAACCGTTTGAACAGAATCAACAACTACAATATCCAGTTCATCTTTCATTTGTTCGACACCTTCAATAATGCCTTCTGTCTGTAACGTATCAGAAAACATTAAGTGTTTAAGATCAACACCAAGTCTATCTGCTCGATCTCGCACTTGTTCTGCAGCTTCTTCACCAGAAATATATAATGTTTTTAAATTTTTTAAACTTTGAAGTAATAATGTGGATTTTCCGACTCCTGGTTCTCCAGTTAAAAGTACCACTTCCCCCGCAACAAATCCACCGCCCAGAATTCTATCGAATTCAAATATTCCAGTCTGTTTACGAGATTTATCTATAGATTTTATTTTATGTAGGGGGGTAATTGACAGTTTCTTAACTGGCTCATCTTTACCTGCTTTATTACTTGCACTACCATCTCTTTGTTCTTTAAACGTATCCCATTGTCCACAACTAGGACATTTTCCCATCCATGAAGAAGAACCTTCACCACAATTTGCACAAATATAAAATGCCATAGACTCTATTTTACATTGCTTTTGACTGTTTTTGTGCTAAAATTACCAGTATGGTAATAGTAAAAAGTGAATTTGCTCTAGCATTAAATCAGGTTGCATCAGAACGCGGAATTAGCGTTACAGATGTTATTTCTTCAATGGAAGCTGCTATTTTGGCTGCTTTTCATAAAGAAATGCCAGATATGGTAGAAGATGAATCTATTACTGTTAAGGTAGATGAATCAACCGGTGAAACAAAAATTCTTAAAGACGGAAAAGATATTACTCCTCCAGGATTTGGTCGTATTGCTGCACAAACAGCTCGCCAAGTTATTATTCAAAAAATTCGTGAAGCAGAAAAGAAAACAGTTATTACACATTATCAAGATCAAGTAGGAACCTTAGTAAAAGGTCGTGTTATTCGTCATGAAGGGGCAACAGTATATGTAGACTTAGGAAAAGCTGAAGGATTGTTACCACGTGATGAACAAATTCGAAACGAAAGTTATGTTGTAAATAATAAATACGTTTTTTACCTACAAGAAATTGGTCAAAACAGAGCAGGATATTCTCGTATTATTTTATCTAGAACTGCTCCACAACTTATAGAAGAATTATTTAAAAGAGAAGTACCAGAAATTGCAAATGGAACAGTAGAAATTAAAAATGTAGTTCGTGAACCTGGTGAAAGAGCAAAAATTGCAGTATTTAGTAGTCAAAGTGGTGTAGATCCAGTTGGTGCATGTGTTGGACAAAAAGGTGTCCGTGTACAAACTGTAACAGACGAATTAAATGGTCAAGAAAAAATAGATATTATTCAATGGAATGAAAATACAAAAACATATATTATTAGTGCTTTATCTCCAGCAAAAGTACAATCAGTAGATATTAATGATAAAGACAAAATAGCAAAAGTTACAGTTGATGAATCTCAAGCTCCACTTGCAATTGGTAAAAATGGTATTAATGTAAATTTAGCCGGTAGACTTACTGGTTATAATATTGATATTATTCAAATTGCAGCTGAAAAAGAAGCAGAACCTGTAAAAAAAGCAAAAGAAGAAGTTGAAGTAGAAGAAACCGAACCTGAACAAGTTGAAACTTCTCCAGAAGAACCAACAGAAGCTCCTTCAGAAGAAACTTCTGAAACTCCAGATGTTGTTGAAGAACAAAAAGTTGCAGAAGAACCTGTAGAAGCTCAAGAAGAAGTTCCAGCAGAAGCAGAAACTGAAGAAGAATCAAAATAAGATTATCCTCTATTACTAATTTTTATAACACATGGTAAGACCTCCAATTGTTACAATTCTCGGGCATGTTGATCACGGAAAAACTTCCTTATTGGATTATATCCGTAAATCTCGTGTGGCTGCAAAAGAACATGGTGGTATTACACAACGTATTGGTGCATATGAAATAAAAACTGGTATTAAAGGATATGAAAATGATCGTATTACATTTATTGATACTCCTGGCCACGAAGCATTTTCCAAAATTCGTTCTCGAGGTGCAAATGTAGCAGACATTGCTATTCTTGTTATAGATTCTAAAGATTCAATAATGCCACAAACAATTGAATCTATTTTTCATATTAAAAGTGCAAAAATTCCTTTAATCATTGCAATGAATAAAGTGGATTTACCAGATGCAAATCCTGAAAAAGTAAAACGAGATTTATTAAAACATGAAGTTATTACAGAAGATAAAGGTGGAGATGTATTAGCACTCCCAATTTCAGCAAAAGTAGGAACTGGAATTCCAGAACTACTTGAATCTATTCTTCTTATCTCTGCTGATAAAAAATTAACCTACGAAGAAAAAAATCCAGTTAATGCTTATATTATTGAAACAAAAAAAGATCAACGCGGAGTAGTTGTAAGTGCAATTATTAAAGATGGTGTTCTTAAAGTAGGTGATACAATTTTTGCTGGTGAAGACGAAATAAAAGTACGTGCATTAACTGATGATTTAGGTAAAAGTATTCGAGAAGTTCATCCTTCTACACCATTTGAACTATTAGGTTTTTCCGAAATGCCAGAAGTTGGAACACTTTTAACTTCAGCAAAAGTTGATGATGAAGTAGTTGAAGTTGTTAAAAAAGCAAAAACCATTGATATGGATGCATTTTATTCAACAGAAGTTGCCTCAAAAAAACTTTCACTCATTGTAAAAGCAGATTCTCAAGGTTCTTTGGAAGCAATTTCTCAAGCACTTTCTAAAAATGAAAATGTTGAATTAACACTAACCGGTGTTGGAGGCATTCATAGATCAGATATTTTCCTTGCAAAAACAACAAAAGCTATTGTCATTGGTTTTTCTGTACCAATTGATAATGAAGTAAAAGAATTAGCAAAACAAGAAAAAGTTATTATTAAAACTTATAATATTATTTACGAATTATTAGAAGAATTACAAGAAGTATCTGATATTATTCGAGAAAAAGAAGCACGTGAAAAAGACAAAAAAGCTGAAGCAAAGGTTCTTGCAACATTTATTATTGAAGGACAAACATTCTTTGGATGTAGAGTAACAAAAGGTAAAGTAAATGCTGGTGATAATGTTGAATTGTATAGAAATGATCAACTTGTAGATAAAACTCGTTTAGTATCTCTGCGTATTCGTGCAAAAACTGTACAGGAGGTCAAAAAAGACCAAGAGTGCGGAATGCAATTCTCCCCTGAGCTTGACATTAAGGTAGGCGATGTGGTAAAATTTATCCTATAATAAATTATGAATCCACAACAACAGCCCCAAAATATAGATCGGGAACTTAATCTTATTTCTGAGGTTATAACAAAAAGTAATTCAGGTATTATCGTGTTACCTTCAAAGCCTACACAAGATGCTATCGCATCTGGTACAGCTTTATATCTTGCACTTACTAAAATGGGCAAAAATGTATCTTTAGTATGTTCTACAATGCCTGAAAGTGATATTACAGGAACTGATAAAATCAAAACTTCAATTCAAACTGGTGGAAGTAATTTAGTTGTTTCTTTTCCTTATAAAGAAGGAGCAATTGATAAAGTAGACTACAATGTTCAAAATGAAAAATTTAATCTTATAATCATTCCTCGTGAAGGACAGGCACGACTTGAACCAAAAGATGTTGAGTATTCATATTCTGGCGGAAAGATTGAATTTATCATTACGGTTGATGCACCTAACTTAAATACATTAGGTGATATTTATACAAAAAATCAAAGTACTTTTGATGGTAAAAATATTATAAATATCGACCGTCATTTAATAAATAATAACTTCGGAACAATTAATTTAGTAGCAAAAACAGCAGCTGCAACAGCAGAACTTGTCTTAAAAGTGCTTAAAACAATGAAAGCACAAATAGATCGAGATATTGCTACAAATTTATATACAGGAATAGTAAATGCAACAAATAATTTTTCATCTTATTCTGTAAATGCAGATACATTTGAAACAGTTGCAGAATTATTACGAGCAGGTGCAGTAAAAAAACCAATGAGACAAATGCCAAGACCTGGAATGCCTGGACAAAGTATGAATCCATTTAGTCAAAATATGCCTAATATGCAAATGCCTCCTATGAATCGTCCAGCAAATAGACCTCAACAGCAAATGAGACAACCTGTAGCACAACAAATGCCACAACCAATGCCTCAAGTGCAACCACAACAATCAGAACATCCACAACCAATAAATAATACTCCTATGCCACAACAACAGTCTTTTGATAGACAATCTAAGGCAGTGGATCAAATTGAAGCTATAAATAATACGCAAGATATGGATGATGATGTTTCTGAAGATTCTGAAAATTGGTTAAAACCAAAAATCTTCACCGAAAGTGATGGACTTGTTTAAGAAAAGTGTGCAACGAGGAGCATTGATCGTTGCACTATACTTTTACAATCTTCTGTAACGTATTGAACTCCTCTCAATTATTGCTCCCCGTTGATTCTGTCACTACTGGCTTAAAAAAAACTTGAACCAGTAACATTCCTACAAAGGTAAAATACAGGTGAATGACCGCAAAAATATTGGGATAGACGTTAAAATCCATCATCCAACTTTCTGCAAGTACTAGAACTATTTCAAAAATGCTAAATAATGAAAAAGCATTTTCTCCATAATCAATGTGCACTACCAGTAAAGTTAAGCCCGTGATGCCCAAAAGTATTAGCATTGTCAGCATTGATTATTCTCCTTTAGAACATGAAATTTTTCATTTCAATTTTCTTTGTTCCAATAGTGTTTCGATAACACTATCCACAACTACTATTGTGAATAAAGTAACAAAATAGATAGTGATTCGAATAAAAATCCCGGTGTATATATATCCAAGATATATACCAACTAATGCAATACAGACTCCTAGAATAATTCTTGCTAGTTTTGGCATTTTGCTCCTTAGCTATTACCGTACAAAGTGCTATATATTATATCAAGAATATGCTATGAAGAATATTAAGAAGAAAGGTGTGCAACGAGGAGCATTGATCGTTGCACTACACAGTTATAATCTGTTATAAATGTGTTGAACTACGTTCAATTTATTGCTTGTTAGCAATATTGCTCCCCGCTGATTGTAAATCTATTTGCAGTTTCTTTCTCTCGTCTAAAGCAGCGAAAAAAAGTAAAACTGCAAAACATAAACCGCCAACAAGCCATCCTAGCATATGGATAAGGTTAGTTGGAATGCCCACGAGTAGAGTTATCAATATCCCTCCTACAATGAGCATGATAAACCAAATTGTTGCGACATCAATTCCTTTGCGTAAAGCAAGAAATATGCCAACAGCAAAGGATGTCAGTACAATTAAAAAACAGGCCAAACCTATCATGATCTTCTCCTTATCATTGGTTTCTTTCCGTATGAGGTATACTCTCAAACGAAACTTTCCTTAATCCTAGAAACACAAGGAAATCCCATACTAAATTACTTACAAACCAAACAATAAAGGATGGAGTTTCCTTATTTACAGATAGGTAGATATAAGATAGAAATCCACTGAAGAGTGCGATTGCTATCAAAATAAATCCGTATCTCCATCCATACAAGAAACCAAAGACTAAGCCTGCCAATACAACGAAAGTTATCAAAGCATACAAGATAGTCATTCTTTTGCTCCCTTCACATGAATTATGAAATTGATTTCATCGTACTTCTGAATTTAAAAATTCTATACAGAAGTATGAGAATCAATATACAAAAGACAATCCATATTAAGTTAATGGCTAACCAACCTTCGCTTAGTTGAAAATCAACAATATAGGCAGAAATAATCGCGCCTAGTAGTATTGAGGCTATCCAACCTAAGATCCATCGTATTTTAAAGTTCACTAAAGCACTAACTGCAACTACAAGTCCAAGAAAACCGAGTACTAAACCTAGAATTGGATTCATTGAATTATCCTTTATCCATTAGACTAAATCGTGATGATTATTATATCAAATGAAGGTGTGCAACGAGGAGCATTGATCGTTGCACTACACAGTTATAATCTGCTATAAATGTATTGAACCCGTTCAATTATTGCTCCCCGTTACTTACTAAAACAGCTATTCTTTTGAACTGGTTAAATTGACAAATAATAATATGAGTAAACCTCCTACTAATGAACTTATGATCAAAGGCCACAAGCCATTAAGTCCTGCTGATGTTGAGATTTCTATAATTAACCAAAAACCAAGTCCCAATAATATAAGTAATCCCAAAAAATCTTCCATTTCTATCTCCTTTTTAGAATAGGCCGTTTCACGTAAGTATTATATCAGATCGCACTTTTTAAGTAGAATCAACCTTCAGAAAACTGTATAATCTAAAGACACATGGAATTTCTACCTTATATTTTTACTGCTATCGCAATTGTCATCGTTTTATTCATAATTCGCATGTGGTTAAATGCAATGGCTGAAAAATCTAAAGTTTCTGATGAATTGGTTTCTTGGCTTAAAGAAATTGGTCAGCGAGTAGATAAACAAACAGAGCAAATGGATCGCAAAATGGAGCATAACATGGATATGTTTAATAAGCGTTTAGATAATGCAGCAAAAGTTATTGGAGAAGTTCAACGAAGTCTAGGAGAATTTTCTGAAATCGGTCGTAATATGCAGCAATTGCAAGAGTTTTTACAATCTCCAAAATTACGTGGAAATATCGGCGAACAAGTATTAAAGGAATTACTTGCTCAAAGTTTGCCACCAGATTCGTTTGTTCTTCAGTATGGATTTGCAAATGGACAAAAAGTAGATGCAATTATTAAAACATCTCAAGGATTAATCCCAATAGATTCTAAATTTCCAATCAGTAGTTTTAAAAAAATGATTGAAGTTCAAAACGCAGATGAAAAAGCTCAGATAAAAAAGGAGTTTGAACGCGAAGTAAAAGTACATATTAAAAGTATTTCTCAAAAATATATATTAACGGGTGAGGGAACAATTGATTATGCTCTCATGTATATTCCTTCAGAAAGTGTTTACTATGAACTTATAAATAGTGGTGACTTATATGATTACGCTGCAGAAATGCGTGTAGTACCAGTTTCTCCTATGAGTTTTTATGCATATCTAAAAGTAATTCTAATTTCTTTTGAAGGACAACGAATAGAAAAACAAGCAAAGAATATTTTAGCTGTGCTTCAATCTATGAAAAAAGATTATGAAAAAGCAGATGAAGCTATGGCCGTTTTACAAAAACATATTTCGAATGCATATAATCAGTCTTCTCAGGTTTCTAAAAATTTAATGATGTTAGGACAGAAGATAGAGTCAACTGGTTCATTACCATCAGCTATAAAAATAGAACAGGAGAAATTGATTGAGTAGGGAGTGATGTAGATTTCTCTGCATCACCCCCAATTTTGATTTAGCGACGAATGGAAGTAATAATTGTTACTGCCATAAGCGCACAGTAGAGTGAGCCTGCTGCAATGGACAGCAAGGCGATAATAGGTAGAATGTAGGTGATATTATAAAAGTAATAAACTATAAATCCTCCTACTATCAATCCAATCATCACCCATAACGCTTTGATAACATTCTTTTCGGTCAGCATATATTGCTCCTTAAGTTCATCGTCCGTAAATCCTATAGTAAATTGTAACATAATGATATATTGATTTCAATTTAGATCCATGATATTGTTAAAAACCTAACACTATGAACATTTCCTTCAAACATGAAATCACAACTCAGAATATTAAGCCTAAAGAATTAATCGAAATACTTCTTAAAAATAGAAATGTATCCGATATTCCTTTATTCTTAAAACCTCCTTCACCATTAGATTTGACTCTCAAAGATTTTGGTTATGACAAAGAAATTGTTAAAACAATGAAGATTTTAAAAGATATTAAATCTTCCGGTAAAACAATTGTGGTGTATACCGATTATGATGCAGATGGTATAACTGGTGG
>CAYSZW010000006.1:0-70433 GCA_964435665.1 uncultured Gammaproteobacteria bacterium
CCCTTGACTTTAGTACAAAAATGGAGAATAATGTTTAAATATGGTGTATTTTGGTGAATATGAAGTTTCATTGACAGGAGGCGGTAGAATCGCACTCCCCAAAAGAATCCGTGAAGGATTCGGAAACAAAGAATTCATTATTACCAAAGGTCCAAATAACTGTTTGCTTGGATACGACAAGGATAGTTGGGATGATCAGGTAAAGGAGATATTAAATATGCCGATACTTGATAAAGACAATCCCGAAAACTTGCGTAAAAGAAGAGTTCTCTTTTCTGCAACAGTGTATTTAGAAGTAGACGAACAAGGACGCGCAGTATTACCAAAAAATTTAAGAGTCTTTGCAGCACTTTCAAAAAAAACAGTAATTGCCGGGGTAGGCGATCATTTTGAAATTTGGGATAAGACAAGTTGGGAACGTTATTTAATAGAAGCAAATAATTAATTATGCATACAAGTGTTTTTTTAGAAGAAGCAATAGCTTCGCTAAATATTCAAAAAAACGGAACGTACATAGATGCCACATACGGTAAAGGCGGACACTCTCATTTGATTAAAGAAAAAGGTGGTAAAGTTCTTGCTATTGAATGGGATCCATCACAAATTCCCCAAACTCCTCAAAAAGGTATCGAGATCGCAAAAGGTAATTACGCAGATATTGCATTTATTGCAGAACAATATAAATTTGTTCCTGCTGACGGCATTTTATTTGATTTTGGGTTATCAATGGATCAATTAAAAGAAGGTAAAAAAGGACTTTCTTTTAAAAATGGTAATGAACCACTTGATATGAGAATAAGTAATGAAGGTAGAACTGCAGCAGAAGTTCTGAACGAATTTTCTGAACAAGAATTAGCTGATTCATTTATGAAATTTTCAGAAGAAATAAAATCAAATGATATTGCAAAACAAATTGCAATTTTTCGGAGAAGAAAACCCTTTGAAACTGTACAAGATTTACTATCAGCAATTGATAAAGGATTAAAAGACGTAAGTTCAGTTCGTGAATATGCTGAGAAAGTATATGCACGTATATTTCAGGCGTTACGCATTATTGTTAATGAAGAATTTAACAATATAAATAAAGGGCTCGAAGATGGGCTCAGCATTTTAAAACCAGGTGGAAGAATTGTAACGATTACATTTCATTCCTTGGAAGACAGAATAGTTAAGTTATTTGCACGGCAACATAAACATGAAGTTATTGAAGAGAAAGTAGACGTTGAACAAGTTCGAAAATTAAGATCGTTTGAACGATCAGCAACATTACGTATTATTGAAAAAAAATTAACATGACATTTAATAAATTATTTGCATTTGTGTGTGGCATTTTGGTAATTGTTAACGTTACCTTTTTTATAAAAGGAATTAAACTAGCAGAAGATATTAATTATTATGAACAACAGCTAAAAGTTCTGTATGAACAAAATACAGAATATGAACAAGATATTTATGCATTAGAATCTCTTTCAAAAACTGCATCTCTAGCTGCTGAATTAAAGTTTGATAAATATAACGATCCAATATTTACAGATATGCCTCAGTATGCTTTAAAATAATAAAGCTATGAACAAGATACGACTTTTATTTCTTCTTATATGTTTTGGACTTATTGCTGTCATCATTAAGCTATTTTTTATCCAAATTTTATATCCAAGTTATTTTGCTGCTGATTACATTAATACAAGTAAGATTATGCCAAACCGTGGAAAAATTTTAGATAGAAATTATGAACCAATGGCAATTAATCAAACAAAATATCTTCTCTATGTAGAACCACAAAAAATGAAAAATAAAGATGATGTAATAGAAGGTATTGATAAAGTATTAGAAATTGGAGAAGCTACACTCGAGGCGCGTATTGATCCATCAAAAGTATGGGTCTCTGTTAAAGGTAATATAGAAAAAGACAAAAAAGAAAAATTAGAAGCACTCAAAATTCCTGGCATTGGTTTTGAAGAAGAAACACACAGATTTTATCCAGAAGCTTCATTATCAGCACATTTATTAGGGTTTTTAGGAAAAGATAAAGATGGTGAACCTATTGGTTATTTTGGTTTAGAAGGTTACTACAATCGAGATTTAACAGGATTACCTGGTGTCTTAAAATCGGAACGAGATTTGTTTAACAGACCTATTTTTATTGGCACGCAAGAAAAAGTAGATGCAGATGATGGACGTGACTTTGTTATGACAATAGATAAATCTGTTCAACATATTATTAAAACTCATTTAAAAGAAGGTGTTGAAAAATTCAAAGCAAAATCTGGTTGTGTAATTGCAGCAAATCCAAATACGATGGAAATTATCGGTCTTGCATGTTTACCAGATTATGATCCTGGAGCCTATTATGAATTTTCAGAAAAAGATTTTATAAACAGTACTATTTCAAGTGGATATGAGCCAGGATCTACATTTAAACCACTTGTTATGGCTGCCGCAATTGAAGAAGGAGCAGTTAAAGCTACGGATAGATTTAAAGAAGATGGCGCAGTAACCATTTCTGGTTATAGGATTCAAAACTGGAATGATAAATATGAAGGCAATATAAGTATTTCTCGTATATTGGAAAAGTCTTCAAATGTAGGTATGGTGTATCTGGGAGAAAAATTAGGTGATAAAAAACTTTACGATTACATTAAAAAATTTGGATTTGGAGAATACACAAATATAGATTTACAGGGAGAAACTACTGGACAAGTTAAAACATTAGATACGTGGTATCCAATCGATGCTGCAACAATGTCGTTCGGACAAGGAATTTTAGTTACTCCAATGCAATTATTACGAGCATTTGCTGCAGTTATAAATGGTGGTAATTTAATGAGACCATATGTCGTAAAAGAAGTGGTAGAAAATGGATATCACAAAGTTAGAGAACCACAGATTCAGCGACGAGTATTAAGCAAAAAAACGTCTGACATTATGCGAAAAATGTTAG
Organism: uncultured Gammaproteobacteria bacterium; assembly: GCA_964435665.1. GTDB lineage: Bacteria > Patescibacteriota > Microgenomatia > UBA1406 > GWC2-37-13 > MFZZ01. The sequence goes on from CAYSZW010000006.1 coordinate 2,942, forward strand.
TTGATACAGTTAGTAATGCAGAAGCTAAATGGGATATTCCTGATGGTTTTACATTCGGTGGTAAAACAGGAACTGCTCAAATAGCATTTGATGGTAAGTATGATTCGGCAAAAACGATTGCGTCATTTATTGGTTTTGCTCCTGCTGAAGATCCACAATTTTTAGTATTTGTAATTATTAATGAACCAGAATCATCCAGTTGGGGATCAGAAACAGCAGCACCATTATTTTTCGATATAGCTAAAGATTTGCTTATTTACTATAATATACCGTCAAGCAAGTAACATATGGACATTCAACCTATCAAAAATATATTTCATCTTGGAAAGGCAATTATTGCTAATTGGTTTTATGGAAATCCAAGTAATCGTTTGACTGTAATTGGTGTTACAGGGACCGATGGAAAAACAACAACATCTTCACTTATTTATCATATTTTAAAATCCTCTGGGAAAAAAGTTTCACTTATTTCTACAGTTTCTGCAACTATTGGCAAAAAAAGTTACGATACCGGATTTCATGTAACAACACCTTCACCATTTACCGTTCAAAAATATATAAAACAAGCTGCAGATGACGGGGATGAATATTTTGTATTAGAAACTACATCTCATGCCTTAGATCAATTTAGAGTGTATGGAATACACTTCAATTTAGGACTTATAACAAATATTACTCATGAGCATTTACAGTATCACAAAACGTACGAAAAATATGTTGAAGCAAAAGCAAAATTATTACAGTGGTCTGACGTTGCTATTGTCAATAAAGACGATAAATCGTATCCCTATTTAATAAATACACCAATGAAACAAATGCTTACGTATAGTTTAAAAAATCATGCAGATTTTAATGTCGATATTTCAAAAAAGATAAATATGCCTTTGGCATTATTTAATAAATATAATTATTTAGGAGCATATATTGTCTGTAATAAACTTGGTCTTACTGATGATGAAATATTTTCAGCAATGAAAACGTATACATTACCTCCTGGTAGATTAGAAATTATTTATGATAAAACTTTTAAAGTCATTATTGATTTTGCACATACACCAAACGCATTACATGAAGCTCTACAATCAATTAGAGAAGTACATCAGCCAGCTGGCCGAATTATTCATCTATTTGGCGCTGCTGCATTCCGTGATGATTCTAAAAGACCATTAATGGGAGATGAAAGTGCTTCACATGCAGATACAACTATTATTACGGAAGAAGATTATCGAACTGAGGATCCTGAACATATTGCAAAACAAATTGCTGTCGGTATGACTAAGAATGATTGGAAACTAATTTCATCAGAAGAATATAAAGGTGATAAAAAGACATTTACATCTATTGTTAATAGACAAGAAGCTATTGATAAAGCACTTTCTCTTGTAAAGAAAGGGGATATTATTGTCCTTACAGGTAAAGGTCATGAACAAAGTCTCTGTCGAGGTACAAAAGAATATCCTTGGGATGATAAAAAAGCCGTGTTGGGAAGTATAAAAAAACTACAGAAATGATTTTTTTCGATCAAAATCAAGGCATATATAAATCTACATTAATACCTATAGATCATGGTTTCGGCACAAAACAATTTGGTGATGGAAGATATAAACAATCTCTCATAAAGCAAACTCATTCTACTAACATTCATTTACTAACTTCTCAAAATAATGAAAATATCAATAACTGCGATGGAATCATTACTAAAGAAAAAGATAAGACCTTATCTGTAATTACTGCAGACTGTGTTCCAATTATATTTTTCGATTCTGTATCCCGTGTAGTTGGTATCTCTCATCAAGGTTGGAAAGGAACTCTCAATAAAATGCCACAGAAAATGGTGAAAGAAATGATAAGTGTAGGTGCTTTAATTGAACATATTACAGTTGCAATAGGACCTGCAATTAATGAATGCTGTTATGAAGTAAATAAAGATAGATATGATCAATTTAGAACAGAATTTAATTCTAATGTAATTAATTTTCATAATAGAAAATACTTTATAAATTTATTACGAGCAAATTACGATCAATTAGTTAGTAGTGGTATTCATTCTAAGAAGATTGATTACTTTCCTTTCTGTACATCTTGCAACAACGAACAATTTTGGTCGTTTAGAAGAGATAATGGTCTTATGGGTGAAATGTTTTCATATATAAAAAGTTAATTTTTTTAAATTATTCAATGTGAATCACTGTGATTCACATACATACTGGTGATGTATCACACTTTCTTAAGCTACTTATTAAACTGTAATTAATTTTTAAAAGAATAAAGCTGATTATTATTCGTATTAACTACTCATACATTAATTCGATTTTTAGTTTTATTTATTTATCAAAAATATATTTATTAATTTAAATAACTTATATGTCAACAAAAAATATCGTTTCAAATGAGGAACATACTCATCATGTAAAATTAGGTGAGTGGTTTGCTACAGCGATCTGTGGTAATGATATTTTAAGTTCAGCTTTATATGTTTCAGGTATTGCTATTATTTTTGGAGGAGTTTTTGCACCACTCATTTTAGTAACAGTTGCAGCAGTTCTTTTTGTTTATAAAGCAGTTTATACAGAAGTTGTTGAAGCTCTTCCAGTTAATGGTGGTGCTTATAATTGTTTATTAAATGGTACATCAAAAACAGTAGCGGCAATAGCTGGAGTAATGACAATTCTTTCGTATATAGCTACTGCTGTCATTTCTGCTAAAGTTGGTGTTGAATACGTAAATTCTATTTTTCAGATTCATAGCTTTCATATAGCAGGTTTAACATTAAATCCGGTTATTTTAGGTACAATCGCTTTATTAGGTTTCTTTGCAGTACTTGTTATATCTGGATTAAAAGATTCTGCAAAAGTTGCTTTTGGCATTTTTGTGTTTCATATTATTGCTCTACTGGGTTTCTTAATTATGGGAGCAATCTATTATTTTTCTGGTGGTATATCTCAATTTGGAGTAAATCTTGCTCATACTGGTGAAATTATTGCTAATAAAGGTGGTTTTTGGCAAATGTTTTATTTAGGTTTTTCTGCTTGTTTATTAGGAGTATCAGGCTTTGAAAGTTCTGCAAATTTCGTTGAAGAACAGAAAAAAGGTGTTTTTAGAAAGACACTTCGCAATATGTTAGTTGGAGTTGCTTTTTTTAATCCATTAATTGCATTGGTTATTTTAAATACATTACCACTTGAAGTTATTAAAGAAGCTAAAGACTTTGTACTTTCAGATGCTGCAAGAATTCTTGGTGGTTCATGGTTTCAATATATTATTGTTGCTGATGCATTCCTCGTTTTATCCGGTGCCGTATTAACCTCATTTGTAGGTGTAAGTGGATTAGTTCATCGTATGTCACTTGATAGTTGTCTTCCAGGAATGCTATCAAAAATGAATGCAAAAGGGTCTTTTCCAAGAATTATTGTTGCATTCTTTTTATTATGTAGTTCAATTTTACTTATTACAAAAGGAGACTTATTATCTTTAGCAGGCGTTTATACCATTGCATTTCTAGGAGTTATGACACTTTTTGCAATTGGTAACTTAATTCTTAAAGAAACTAGAACAGAGTTAAAGCGTACGTATTCTGCACCAATTGCCATGGTAATTATTGCATTTGTCGCAACTATGATGGGTATAATTGGCAATATTCGTATTGATCAAGCTAATCTTACATTTTTTGAAATGTACTTTATTCCATCAATCGTATTAGTATTTGCAATTGTCTACCAGGATTATTTACTTCGTTTCTTAAAGCGAGTCACTCTACCAATAAGCTGGTTAAATCACTATTTAACACGCAATTTTAACGATATGATTGAAGGACGCTTTATCGTATTTATTCATAATACAGAAAGAATTTATGAAATCCTTGATTATGTTAATCGAAATGAAGTAGGTTGGAATATAATTCTAGTCCATTGTGAAGATAAAAAAAGTTTTGAAGAGATTAAAGAAATATTACCATGCTTAAAGAAAGCTGGTGTTCATTCACATTTTAATATTCAGCCAGTATTTGAACCTGAGGAATTTGGTCCAGAAGTAATTGAAAAAGTATCTAAAAAATATGATGTTCGTAAAAATAGAATAATGATAGGATCAATTCATGATTTTCATAAATTTGATTACGATGAATTAGGTGGTGTAAGAATTATCTTTTAAATAGAAATACATTGTTATAATTTATGAGTTTTAAAAATTTAAGAAACTAGCATTTCTTAAATTTGGATTGCTAATCTGACAAAAGATCATATGCATGATCTACATTGTAGGATACTCAAAATGAATAATTGAGTTAGCACATTTACATTTGTTAGATATTCACTAACAACATGACTAGATATTGATGCATTCCACTCTGTATTTATAAGGAAATCAAATACTATAAAAAATAAAAAATGATATTGAAATATTCTGTCTCATTTTTTGTGTTTTATCTTGCCTAGGTATTTTTTATCTCCTTCTATAAATATAATGTGGAGTGCATCAATCAATTATGCACTTTAATCGCTAACCGTTCTATCTACTAAGGATGAATGATCATGTCGCACAGTTTGGGTGAGAACAGTCGTAAGGCTACTTTTTTGTTAACTGTCGCAGCACTAGGTGTTGTGTATGGAGATATTGGAACTTCACCGTTGTACGCATTAAAGGAGAGTTTTCATTATGTTGAACCTACAAGGTTGAATGTATTAGGGATTCTCAGCTTAATGCTGTGGTCACTGTTAGTTGTTGTCACAGTGAAGTATGTTTTATTTCTATTGAATACAAGTCACCATGGTGAAGGAGGTATTACTGCCTTAATTGGACTAGTTAAAAAGAAAGTCCATCGTTGGCACATTATTCTTGGGATCTTTGGCGTAGCCTTGTTGTACGGTGATGGAATGATTACACCTGCAATTTCGGTGCTATCTGCAGTGGAAGGGTTACAAGTAATTACTCCTGCTGCGGAAAAGTTTGTTATTCCAATTACTGTGTTAATTCTTATTGTTCTGTTCAGTGTCCAAAGGTATGGAACACAGAAAGTAGGAACAGCATTTGGTCCGATCATGATTGTTTGGTTTGTGATAATTGGTATATTAGGACTTAACCAAATAATCAGTTATCCAGGTATCCTTGTAGCAATAAACCCTTACTATGCTATTCAGTTTTTTTATCAGAATGGGATGGTAGGATTTTTTACTCTTGGAGCAATTGTCCTGGTAGTAACTGGTGGGGAAGCTCTGTATGCTGATATGGGTCATTTTGGTAAGTTACCAGTTCGTTTAGGGTGGCTTACGGTAGCATTGCCTTCCCTTTTGTTGAATTACTTTGGGCAGGCAGCTTTGATTATAGAAGACCCAGAAGTTGCTGAATTTCCGTTTTATGCATTAGCTCCAGAATGGTTCCAATGGCCTCTCGTAATTATTGCAACGCTTGCAACAATCATTGCAAGTCAGGCATTAATTACAGGTGCTTATAGTCTAACTCGTCAACTGATAGATTTGCACGCCTTACCGGCGTTGGAGATTGTCAGTACATCAATTAGTAACCATGGTCAGATTTATGTGCCATTGGTGAATAAGCTGTTGTTGGTTGGATGTATTGCTTTGGTGTTATTTTTCCAAAGCAGTAGTGCCCTTGCAGCAGCTTATGGTATTGCTGTGACGGGTACAATGGCAATTACTACATGGTTGTGGTATCTGACGCTTGTAAATGTGAAAGGTTGGAGAAAGCTTGAAGCTATTTCCTTACTGATCATTTTTGTGAGCATTGATATTACATTCTTTGCGGCGAATATTGTCAAGTTCTTCCAAGGAGGTTGGATCCCGATAACGATAGCGTTCTTATTAACATGGGGAATGGAGTGGTATTACTTCCATTCAAGAAGTTTGTTGAAGGTGAAGAAACAACCATTGGAAACAATGACTGTTTATGATGTGAGGAATCAGGCAACGGCGCTTGTGTTTTTGGATGAATATGCACATTGTGGAACCAAGTTATTAATTGATGCTGCCAGGTTTTTGGGAAGACCATATAAACTGGTGCATTTTGCAACAAGACAAGAACGGGTCCCACAGTTACGTCATTTTATCCATGAACTTGGTGAAGAGGTAGAAGTTATTTCTGCACCGAGCGGCGATATCCTTCGTCCTCTAGAAGAATATGTACTTTGTCATCAACGGATGACTGAAGGTGCAGTTTGGGTCATTCTTGGACAAACTGTTGTTAAAGGAGAAATGGAGGAATTACATCCAAACGGTTCTGCAATAATGCGGAAGCTACAGAGACATCCGGGAATCATTGTCACAAGAGTTCCTTGGGTAATTGATCCTGTAGGAGTAACTGTGGTTAATACGTCAGCAAAACCGAAAGGACTACTTTCTAGTTTTGCAAAATCAAATATCTAGTCATTCTACACAATGAGGTGTAGAAAACAGGGCGCAACGATGCGCCCTTTTTCATGGAAAAAATTAGTTTTGAATAATTGACCGCAGTTCAGGATTGATAGTAAACTTTTTATTACGAATAATAATCAGTTTATGGCCAATAGAAGGTTCTACTTTTTTATTTACAATTAACATTGCATCATATACTCTTCTCCAGATATTACCTTCAGTTTCACCAAAATGTGATGTGATATCTTCTGCAGATTGTGGCTCGTCAGGATTATTAAATAGTGAAGAAACAATATGAAATTGATGTGAATTATCTGGAATTTCAATACGATTATTATCAACCAATAATACGCCTTTTTCTTTATCAAATTTAATTTCATGAGACATGATGGTATGAATACGCTTATATAAGATGTACCAAATAATATAAAAAAGAATTACTAATATTATTATTGTTATCAAAAATAAAGAAATTAACGAAAATAAGAATGATAACGATTTCCCCACAATAATAATCCCGACTGTTTCATTATTATCCTGAAATGGAGAAATGACTATTAAAAATGGTTCGTTTGTAACTTTATCAAAAATGATCTTTGTGTGATTTGACTGTAGTTCATTGGAAACATAACTACTATCAATATAATTTGGAGCACGATCAATACTATTACTATTATTTGTTTTAGTAATAATCGTATTATATTTATCAACAACTTTAATTGAAACATCATATTGTGTTTCTCGTATATCTAACCCAGATAAATCAATTTGTTCTCCTTGTACTTTAGCTCTTTTTAATACAAAATCCAAATCAGTTTTGAGTCTTTTATCAATAATAGACATATTATCTTCTTCTGCAATATATTTAGAAACCAAAACTGCACCAATTATTTCGTCCCCATTTTTTATTGGGGCAGATAACATACGCCATTGTTCTTGTGTAGGCGTAGTAAATGTCTCTGGTGTTTGAAACTCTAATATAAAGTCAATGTTAGAAGTATCCAGATAACCAGTAATTGGTCTCCATCGATCAATTACGTATCCTTCAGATGTAATAATGTAATGTGACTCACCTCCTGGCAAAAGAGGATCAGAATTTAAAAGGAACAAATCCCATTTGCCATTCTTATAATTAATATCTTCATACATTCTGGTGATGATTTTTTCTACTTCGGATTTATTATATTGAAATGAATATGTAGAAATAAAAATAGCACTTATAACAGTAAAAACTGCAAGAATAGTTATGACGGTAGTTAAGAAGAATTTTGAAAAAAAAGTATTTTCAATTTTAAAATTGTGTGGCATATAAATGTATACAATTATATCAAATTAGAATTTATAAAAATGTTTTTGCAAATAGATAACCAATAATATTTAAAATAAATAAATGCTGAATTATGTAGCTACATTTTGATTATAATTAAATATGACTCATTTATATGAAAAACAATAATATGAAATCACTTTTTTTTGTAGGTATAAAAGGTGTAGCCATGGCAAACCTCGCTCGTATTTTTCAGCAAATGGGAAAAAATGTTTCTGGTTCAGATGTAAAAGAATCTTTTATTACTGATCAAGGATTAACAGATAATGGAATTGAAATTATTTATTCATTTGCCGCAAATAAACTTCCAAAACATATAGATACTGTTGTCTATTCTGCAGCACATGGTGGAACTAATAACCCACAAGTTATAGAAGCACAGAAAAGAGGATTAACTATTATTCATCAAGCAGAATTATTAGGAAATTTACTGCATGAATTTAAGCTTTCAATTGCAGTTGCTGGGTGTCATGGTAAAACAACAACTTCATCATTGCTTACATATGCAATGCAGCAGCTAAAAGCACAACCTAGTTATATGGTAGGTGTCTCTACATTTAATGATCAACCAGGTGGAGCATTTGCAAGTAATGATTTTTTTGTTGTTGAAGCAGATGAATATGGCATGAATCCACCGTTAGATATTACACCAAAATTTCATTACCTCCATCCAACGCATGCAATAATTACAAATATAGATTTTGATCATCCAGATGTTTATAAAGACATTGAAGATACAAAAGACGCTTTTACTCAATTTATTGAAAAAATAATTCATTTTGAAGATGAAAAAAGAATAGTTGTTTGTAACGATGATCCGTATATTCAAGATATTATTACTTCTGCACATGTACCATTATTAACGTATGGAAGATCAGAAGATTCTGATGTTCAAATTACTAACATTCAGGCACAAGGAGAAATGACTCAGTTTACGTTACGTTTTAATTCTATTGGAGATTATTCAAGAGAGTTATTTACATTTCAGATTGCTTTATCCGGTGATAAAAATGTGTTGAATGCAACGGGTGTTATTGCAATGTTAGTATTGCTTGATTTTTTACCAGAACAAATTGCTAAAGCAATTAAAAGTTTTACTGGGGCAAAGAGAAGATTTGAACTTAAAACTCAAGTAGGTGAAACATATTTATTTGATGATTATGGACACCATCCAGAAGAAATCACCGCAACAATTCAAGCTGCAAAAATGAGATTTCCAGACAAACGAATTATTGTTATTTTTCAACCTCACACGTTTTCTCGCACTAAACAATTACAAAACGAATTTGTAGAAGCACTATCCCATGCAGATGAAGCATTATTATTGCCAGTTTTTGCTTCAGCACGAGAACAGACACCAGAACATCCAGTTGGATCTGATACATTGGCACAAATCGCAAAACAAAAAGGAATTCACTTTGTTCATAATTACATTTCAACAAAAGAATTACTTACTGCTTTAAAAGAAAAAATAAAACCTGGAGATGTAATCTTTACAATGGGAGCAGGGGATGTATATAAATTAGAAAAAGATATTACTTCTTTAATTAATTCTTTATAAATGAAAAACCCGCCAGTTCCTGCTGGCGGGTAAATAGTACCTGTAGTGTAAATCGTCAGATCATTACCTCCGTCTGGTAGGAATCGGTATATCACCATCATATATAAGGAATAGGGTGGGTGTCTCTTGGGCAGTGCTGAGATTCAAAAATTCCTTACTCATCATGCCCGTGCGGTCTTGACGATGTTCTGGAAAAAGAGTCTTGTAATAAAACCATTGACTTTCATCTCTGAAAGTCTTTATGGCAGTAATTTCCAAGATTTCTTTTACTAATATGCAGTCAAAAGAACAAAGTTTTAGTAACATTGTTCCGACAACAATTTCTTCAAAGTTGATCAGGGTCAAAATGTTACCGAATCGAGGCCAATAGCCATTAGCATAAATGCCTCTGGCAATATAGAATAGATCATCTGGAGTGATTGGGGAACCATCTATATTAATTCTTGTAGAGAATCCATAAATTTGATCTCCAATATCAACTCCTCGTACGGCAATTTGAATACGCATTTCTAACTCCTTTTTGATTAGTTTATTACACTAGTTGTTTTGGTTCTTATCTTCGAATATAAATTAGATTTATATAGGAAAATAATGATGAATTATACTAAAAATAAGAAGAGTTATCAATACTATGGGTTTAAGAAGAGTAAAAGTATAAATGAGGTTCCCTCCCATTCCGCGAGTGCGAAATGAGAGGGAAGTCTATTTTGCTACAAGAATAGTTGGTAGAATGATTCTATTACTGCAAGTAATATAATTGCAATAAAGAAGCATGCAATACCTAAATTCGAGGTGTTAGCTGAATCTAAAGTCCATTTTTTTAGTGGAGCAATACGATCAGACATCCTTGCAATCAAATATGTCCCAGCAATTATATTAGTAATCATAATTGCTAAAAGGACAAAAGCTGTTGGCATAGAAATGTACCATGGAAATATTCTTCTACTGTCAAGCAAGTAGCCACGTGCTATTATTAAAACAAGTGGACCTACCAGTACAATAGAAATTGATATCCATAATTTATTTATAGCTTGCATCTTTTATTCCTTTTCTCTAGGCTGTTAAATAGATATAAATATTATACTATTTTTTTTGACAAATTCAATATTATGGGATATATTAGGTGTTACTCACTTAACTAAACTAATAGGCACATTTTTGATAAAATATACATATGCAAAAATTATTAGAGCATTTTGGAGATCGTATTAAGCAACAAAAAGATCTTTCTCCTTACTTTACCCTTAAAACAAAAACCACAGCGCAATATTATTTAGAAGCAGAAAGCAAAGAAGATATTGTGCATGCACTTCGCATGGCTTCTGAAGAACAGATACCTGTTTTTATATTAGGTGGAGGTTCTAATATTGCTGTTGTAAGCGATGTTATTGAAGGATTGGTTCTTCGTAACATGTATAAGAAAAAGGAAATTGTAAACGATACGGCAGCATATACAGATATTTTATTTAGTTCTGGATACCCAATGAGTTTAGTTGTTCGAGAAACTGTGCAAGCAGGGTTAAGCGGTTTTGAATATCATCTTGGACTTCCAGGAACACTTGGTGGAGCAATATATATGAATTCAAAATGGACTAAAAATCTTTCATATGCAGGTGATAGTTTACTTTCTGCCCAAATAGTTGATAGGGAAGGAAATGAAAGAACTGTAGATCGAGATTATTTTGAATTTGCTTACGATTACAGTATTTTGCAAAAAACAGGAGAACTATTTTTAGAAGGAGTTTTTAGATTACATAAAGAAGATTCAAAAATGTTAGAAGAACGTGCACAAGGTGCTCAGGCATATAGAAAAGAAACTCAACCATTTGGAGTTGCAACTGGAGGCTGTTTTTTTCAAAATATTTCCGATGAAGAAAAAGAAAGACTCAATCTTCCCACAAAATCTGCAGGATATTTAGTAGATAAAGCCGGTTTAAAAGGATTTCAGATTGGTGGATTTCAGGTTTCTACAAAACATGCAAATTTTATTATTAATACAGGCGATGGCAAACCAGAAGATTTACACAAAATGTTAAATCATATTAAAAGTACTGTTAAAGAAAAGTATGGTGTAGATTTAAAGGAAGAAGTTATAATTAAACATTAAATTATGGAACAAGCATTTAGTATTAAAGGTGGAAAACCATTAAAAGGAACAGTAGAACTTTCTGGTGCAAAAAATATAGCATTAAAAGTATTAGTTGCATCTTTGCTTTTTAAAGATACAGTTGTTCTTAATCATATTCCACGGATTGAAGATATTAAAGAATTAATTCAGTTATTAGAATTACTTGGTGCAAAAGTCTCTTTTATAGATAAAAACACAATTGAAGTTGATCCTTCAACTTTAAAAGAAAATACTGTAGATTTATTTCAAGCTTCTAAAATTCGTGTTTCTTTTATGCTATTTGCGCCGTTATTGTATCGATTTGGAGAAGCAAACATTCCAAATCCTGGTGGTTGTAGACTTGGTGCAAGATCTATTGATCGTATTGTTGAAGGATTACAAGCATTAGGTATTTTAGTTGAATATAATTCTGAAACAGGTTATTACAAAGCAAACATGGATGAAAAGCCTCATGGTACTTATACATTTAATAAGTCTTCTCATACAGGAACGGAATTAATGATTATGATGTCGGTTTTTGGAAAAGGTACTATAACTATTGAAAATGCTGCAAAAGAACCAGAAATTGATGATTTGATTAATTTCTTAAATGAATCAGGAGCAAAAATTCAACGAAAAGGAACATCCATTAGTATTGAAGGAGTTAAAGAATTACATCAACAGAAGCCCTATACAATAGCTTCAGATAGAGTAGAAGCTATTACTTATGCGGTAGCAGGTATTGCAACCAAGGGTGATGTAACAATTTCTTCAATAAAAGAACAAGCAATTTCATCTTTTATAACTGTTATTACAGAAGCAGGTGCTGGTGTTGAAAAAATTAATGAAGATACATGGCGTTTTTTCTACAAGGAAATGAAGCCAATTCATATTGAAACAACACCTCATCCTGGATTTTTAACTGATTGGCAACCTTTAATGGCAGTGTTAATGACACAATTGCAAGGTAAATCTACCATTCATGAACGTATTTTTGAAAATAGATTTAGTTACGTCAAAGAGTTACAAAAATTAGGAGCTTCAGTTTCTTATCTTGATACAAAGGTGGAAAATCCTTCAGAATTTTATTTCTTTAATTATGAAGAAGGTAAAAAATATAATCAGATGATAGAAATTTCCGGTCCACAACGACTACATGGTGGTGTTCTTACTGTTGCAGATTTGCGTGCAGGAGCAACACTTGCTATTGCAGCGCTTATTGCAGATGGAGAATCGTATATTAAAGGAATTGAACATCTTCAACGAGGATATGAAGATTTTGAAGAAAAGATTCAGAAGTTAGGTGGAGAGATTCGTAAAATATAATATCTTGCTATAAAGTCTCGTTCCAGATTCTGTAGCTCAACAGCCCCAAGAAAATATCGTCGTAACCGTCTCATTTTTTGGGGCTCCCCGTTTCGCGCCACCTGTTCCTCTAGTTATCTTGAAAGTAGATTTTACTCAACTGCCTCATTTACTACACTTCCAGGTTTAACTCGAGCACCTTTTGCTATAGAAACACCAGGCATGAGAGAAGTATTTACGCCTAAGAATGCGTCTTTTGCAATAATAGCACCAAATTTAATGCGTCCTGTATCTATTGTTTCACCGTTTGGTAGTTTTAGACGGACAGATTTACCATCAAGTCTCATATTTGCAGTGGTTGTTCCCCAACTTGGATTTACATTGTTTTCTAAAATCGAATCGCCAATAAAATTGTGGTGAAGCATACATTTTGGTCCTACATAACTTCTGGCAACTTCGGATCCAAAACCAACAACTGCTTCTGATTCAATAACAGATTGTCTAACTAATGCATGATTTCCAATTTTTGCATATTTACCAATGTATGCAGGGCCTTTTATAACAGCAAAATTATCAATATGTGCATTGTCGTCGATATATACATCGCCTTCTATAACTGCATTTGGTGCAACATATGCGGAAGGAGATCTATGTTTTTTTATGCGATGTTTTAAAAAGAGTTCCATAACATCAAGAACATTAAAAGCATATTTTAGTTTATGCCAGTAGTTTTCATAAATAACAACTTTTACTTCATTATTTTGCATTAACTGAGTAAGTGCTACTTCATAATGATTATCCTGTTCTGAAGGTGTAGATTTTAATATTTGTAAAAATTCTTGAGGTTCTGATAAATAATGGAATACAAGATTAATAAATTCACTTGGTTCTTGCCCTTTAGCTGGTTTTTCTACAATTTCCTTAACATTGCCATCTACAATGCGTAAATATCCTGCTGGCATATGAGTATGAACTTTCATGCCTGTTATAAATGCATAAGTATTAAATGTTGATTGATAGAGTTTTTTAAAGAAGATTGGGTCAATAAAATCGACTGCATTCATCACTAATATTGGTCTGCCATCTATTTCTTGTTCAATCTGTAATAAAGCATCTCCCATACCGAGTGGTTTATCTTGAATTTTTGTTTGAATAGTGATGTTAAACGGTTGATATGATGCAAGCCAAGCTTCATTTTCGGAGTTTGTGACAACCAAAGCTTCACGAAATCCACTTTGTTCTACCATTTCCAGCATATGTTGTAATACTGGTTTTCCAAAGAAAGGAATAATGGTTTTATTAACCGAAAGTGGTTGGAAAGATTTTCCTAATCCTCCGGCGAGTATTACTACAAGTGGCTTTTTCATAATGTTTAGAGTAAAATTATTATAACAATAAATTTAAAGTATATAGTACAATTTTGCATTATGGAAAAAGTAACTGTATTAGGCGGAGGAACTGGAACGTATGTTGTTCTTTCTGGACTAAAAAAACATGACTTAGATTTAGCAGCAATCGTTTCAATGATGGATTCAGGTGGTTCTACAGGTCGATTAAGAGATCAACTTGAAGTTCTTCCTCCTGGAGATTTACGTCAATGTTTGGTTGCATTGTCAGAAGCTCCTGAATTGTGGCGTAAATTGTTTTTATATCGTTTTGAAAAAGGAGATCTAAAAGGTCACAACTTCGGTAATATTTTTCTATCTGCACTTGAAAAGGTATCAGACGACTACTCAACAGTTATAGAAACTGCTAACTACGTATTACAAACGAAAGGTCAAGTTATTCCTGTAACTATAGAAAAAACACATTTAAGTGTTGAATATCAAAGTGGTGTTAAGTTAAAAGGGGAAGGAATTATTGATGAAGATAATCCAGAAAGATCACGTATTGTGAAAGCTTATCTTGAACCAACAGTCCGAGCGAACAAAGATGCTATAGAACGTATAGCAGATTCAGATTATATTATCGTCGGACCTGGAGATTTATATACAAGTATTATTCCTGTGCTTCTTGTTGATGGAATGCAAAATGCACTTAAAAAGAGTAAAGCAAAAATTATTTATATCATGAATTTAATGACCAAAGCTGGCCAAACCACTCAATATACAGGTCAAGATTTTTTAAAAGACATAACTACATATCTTGGTAGAGAACCGGAATATATAATTGCACATGAAGGATCTATTCCAAAAATAATTTTAGATTGGTATGCAAGTCATACAGAACATCCAGTAAAAATTGATATTAACAAAGATAATTTTAAAGGTACAATAATAGAAGATGATGTTATTAGTAGAAGTTATAACATAGCAAGTTCCGCAGACCAATTAACAAGAAGTATTCTAAGACATGATTCTGATAAATTAACAGAAATCATCATGAAAATTATATGAAGAAGCATGCACATGCAATAAAAAATGCCTGGAACGGCATTGTATGGGGACTAAAGACCCAACCAAACTATAAAGTTCATATAGCTCTTTCATTACTTGTAGTGGCTGCTGGAATGTTTTTGCAAGTTTCTTATACTGAGTGGTTATTATTAATTGTTGCGATAGTTTTAGGATTTGTTTTAGAAACAATCAATACAGCAATTGAACAGCTTGGAGATGCGATTGATAAAAATTATAATGAATATATAAAAAGAGCAAAAGATTCTGCTGCAGGAGCCATGTTGTTATTCTCCTTTGGAGCAATTATTATTGCAGGATGGATTTTTATTCCAAAAATTATTGAGTTACTTTTTTATTGATTACGAGTATTTATGGCACTTTATATTTTTATTACGCTTATTTCACTGATAATACATTTTATCCTTATAGTGCCTTTTATTGATTTTTTGTATCAAATGAAGTTTCAGCGGGCAAAACAAGATACAAAAGATGCTTTTAATAAACCGACTCCTATTTTTGATAAATATCACCAACATAAATCCGGAACACCAGTAGGTGGAGGAATATTAGTTGTTGTGATAACAACACTTCTTTTTTTATTTTTCTACTTAAGTTTTTATTTTTTTAGTCTGAACGTGCATACCAACTTTTCATCAGTGTTTATGGAAGTGGCACTTATACTTTTTTCGTTTATAAGTTTTGCATTATTAGGTGTTTATGACGATTTAAATAAAATTTTTTATTGGAAAAAAGAAAACTTTTTCGGTTTACGATTAAGTGCTAAATTAATTATTGAGATTATTCTAGCCCTTATTATCTCTTTAGGTATATTTTATGGATTGGAAGTAAGTTTTTTACATATACCTTTTTTTGGCGTTTTTGATTTATCTTATTTTTATATTTTTTTCTGTACTTTTGTTATTGTGGCATTTGCAAATGCAGTTAATATAGCAGATGGTTTGGATGGGTTGTCTAGTGGTGCAATGATGATTGCCTTACTTGCATTCTGGGCAATCGCACGATCTATTATTGATGTTCCTATTTCTATTTTTGTTGCTGTATGGATTGGTGGATTAATTGCATTCTTATATTTTAATATTTATCCTGCTCGTATATTTTTAGGTGATACTGGTGCACTAGCATTTGGTGCCACATTTGCAGTTATTGGTCTTATTTTAGGCAAAGCCTTTGCATTACCGATTATTGGAGGAATCTTTTTTATCGAAATTATTAGCTCATTATTACAACTGATGAGTAAAAAATATCGTGGTAAAAAATTATTTAAAGCGGCACCATTTCATTTATTACTTCAATATTTAGGTTGGGAAGAACCAAAAATTGTTATGCGTTTTTGGATGGGCGGTATTGTATTTGCACTCATTGGATTAATGATTGCATTCTTAAAGTAAAACGTTTGCATCATCTTCAGCTTCATACTACAATGAATTATTATGAAGAATCCTAAACAAATTGTCTTAATTGTTGTAATTGTTCTTTTGTTGGGATCTTTAGCTTACTTAACCTATTTACTTTCAAACGGTGATTCTCCTTTAGGAATGTTTAATTTGCGTGCTTCAAATCCTCAAGATGAAGTAGATACTTTCTTGCAAGAAAACAATTTAGCACCTACACAACCACCAGCTCCAACTAATGATCCAAGTCTTTTAGCATATAACAGTACTAGTCCTACACCAACCACACGAGCTGGCACAACGGGAAATATTACACCTTCAATTTCAATCTCACCATTACCTTCTGGAACTGCGCCATCTGGGACAGTAACACCAACTGTTAGTCCAACTGTGGCCGCCACAAAAGGTGGTATTACACCGACATTAACTCCAACCTTTACACCAACTCCTACTGAATTTATTGTTGTTGAAACATCTACAACTCCCACAATTGTGACAGAACTTCCTGTTGCAGGTATAGGGGATAATGTTAATGCCGTATTAATAGGTGGTGGAGTTCTCATTCTTCTAGCGTTCTTATTGTAAAGAAGTTTAAGTGAGTAGCTTACATGATATTACTTTTAAGTAAGAATATTATCACTTCAATACTCAATGAATTGAATATTAAAGTGATGCGGAAGACACAAGTTGTGCCTTCCGCTAGTGTATTCGATAGATCTGCAGAAATAGCCAAATTCTAGCGAATAAAATGTCCGGTACGGTCAATTTGACCGTTTCGGTAAGCTCGTAAGCTTTCTACCCCCGCAACATATCCGGGAAAAAATGAAGCTTCATGTTCTAAGAAGCTATTGTAAACCCAGATCTGTTCGCTAGTAGTAATTAATAAACGAGCTATATGATGTGCTTTGGACCGCAGAAAACGGTATTTATTTCGGATAATAGCTGGTAGTGTAAAGCTAATCTGAATGTAATTATTTCCATTCAGATTTTTCTTGCTTACTACCTTCCATACCGAGTCAAAAACTTTCTCTACTACTTCCAAAGCTTTTGCCAGATCCACCGATGGTTCAAGATATATATTCAACACAATGAAGGTCTTATTAATACCTTCAACGTCTTGACTTAATTCTAGAGTGCCAAGGTAGCAACCGGCAAAACGCATTTTTTTAGAGTACATGTTCAACTCTCCTTATGTTGTAGTTACGGACTAAATACTGTTAAACACTAGTCTAATTATACAAAAAATACGTCAAGATATCAATACTATAGGATATTATTACCCCATCGACTCAACCAGTTTTATGAAAGATTCTGCCTGTAATGAAGCTGTTCCGACTAAAAAGCCATCAATTTCTCCAGATTGAAGATACTCTGCTATATTTTGTTCATCAACACTGCCACCGTAAATAAAAGAAGTATTTTCTGGTAAGTTAAGTTTTTGTTTCATAGCTATAACATCTGCAATAGGTGCGTTTTGTCCACTACCAATAGCATCAATTGGTTCGTAGGCAATGTATGTTACATTTGGGCGTACTGTATCTTGCTCGTTACGAATACATAAAATAGGTGCAATATTATTTGCTGTAGCATTTGCAAGCTGTTTACTAATTTCTTCTTCTGTTAGGTTAAAATGTGCGCGTCTTTCACTATGTCCAATAATTGCAAACTGTGTATAATCTTTTAATAATTCTCCTGTAACTTCTCCAGTAAATGCGCCATGTTCCACACTAGAAATTGTTTGTGAACCTGTTTTTATATTTGTGTATGCAGATACTTGTTCAGCGACTAATGAAATTAATGGAAATGGGGGACAAATAACAATGGTTGTATTTTTTTCTGCAAGTTTTGCATCCAGATTATTAGTATCGATATAGTTAAGAAAGGTTGTCATCCATGTAGCAGCACTATCTTTATTTATGGATGCTTTCCAATTTGCGATTAATAGTTTCATCAACTAGAATGATAACCTATATTATGGACGTTTTCAAGAATTTAAATGAAAAGCAAAAAGAAGCCGTCGAAGTTTTAGACGGACCTTCAATTGTGCTTGCTGGAGCAGGCTCCGGCAAAACGCGTGTTTTAATTCATAAAGTAATCAATCTTATTCAACATGGTGTTCATCCTTCAAATATTGTCATGATTACGTTTACCAACAAAGCTGCGAAGCAAATGAAAGAGAGAATTCTGCATGTTACAAATAATGAAGTTGTTTTAGGCTATGTTGGTACGTTTCATTCGTTTTCTGCCATGATTTTACGTCGAGAAGGTGAACATATTGGCATACCAAGAACATTTACAATTTATGATCAAAATGATTCTCAGGATTTATTAAAAGATATTGTCAAAAAAAGAGATGATGGCAAATATACTGCAAGCTATTTTTCAAATAGAATCTCCGATGCCAAGAATCAATTAATCACACCACAAAAATATTTAGAAGTATTTTCATTCTATAAAGCAGCAGCAGTTGCAGAAGTGTATTACGAATATCAAAAACAGTTAAAGAAAAATAATGCAGTAGATTTTGATGATTTAATTATGAAAGCTGTGGAACTGTATACAAAAGTGCCGGAAATTTTAGAAAAACATCAAAATAGATATAAATATTTATTAGTAGATGAATTTCAGGATACCAATTACGCACAATATGTTTTTACAAAAAAGTTAAGTCAGAAAGATAAAAATATAACTGTTGTTGGTGATTTTTCTCAAAGTATTTATTCTTGGCGAGGAGCTGATATTCGTAATTTAGAAAAATTCTCCCAAGATTTTGAAGGAACCAAAGTTATAGAACTAGAACAGAATTATAGATCAACTCAAAAGATTTTAGATTTTGCGTACCAGGTAATTTCTGAAAATATTTCACATCCAATATTGAAATTATTTACTAAGAATGATGGGGGAGAAGAAATTATTTATTACACAGCTGGAAATGAAGAAGAAGAAGCAGTATATGTTTCAAACTCTATTCAAAAGTTAGCAACAGAAGGACAGTATGCAGAAATTGCAGTGTTATATCGAACAAACGCTCAATCTCGTGCAATCGAAGAAGTATTTTTGCATTATGGTATTCCATATACATTAATTGGTGGAACACGGTTTTATGAACGAAAAGAAATTAAAGATATTTTGTCATATTTACGCTTGTTCCTTCATCCAGAAGACTCTGTTGCAACAGACAGAATTAAAAAATTAGGAAAACGAAGATGGGACAAATTTAAAGAGTTGTACCAAGAATTAAAAGATCAAGTTGAAGAAATGGAAACAGCAGAAATTATCGAACGAATTTTTGATAAAACAGGTTACTTAGAATTATTTGATGCAGAAATTCCGGAAGAATATTCACGACTTGAAAACATTAAAGAGTTAAAATCGGTAGCAATTACATTTCCAAATATTGTTGAATTTTTGGAACAAGTCGCACTTGTTGAATCTGAATATTTTGAATCTGAAAAGAAAGGTAAATCTAAAGAAGGGGTACGACTTATGACACTTCACCAGGCAAAAGGATTGGAGTTTGATAATGTATTTATTGTTGGTTTAGAAGAAGGAATTTTGCCACATTCACGGTCCATAGATGATGTTCATCAAATGGAAGAAGAACGAAGACTATTTTATGTTGGCATAACGCGTGCCAGAAAAAAACTGTATATTACTCATGCAAAACGAAGATTTATTTTTGGCAGACGTAATATTGCGATGAAATCCAGATTTTTGGGATCTGATGAAAGTGAAGATGAAATTACTTACGTTAATGAAGATGCAACAGATGATTGGTGGTAATTATTTCTGTGTTATTCCACTTGTTTCTTTAATCACAAAATCCACTCCGTCAGATTCTAGTTTTATATACGAAGCATTTGCAATTATAAGAGTTGCTAGCTCATCATATGTACCAAAACCTAAATGACGAAGTAATGCTTTCATAACACCACCGTGAGAAACAATAAGTATTTTTTTATTTGGATATGTAATGGCAAGTTCTCGTAAAAAAACAATAAGTCGTGAAATAATTTCTTCGTCACTTTCTGTTTCTGGATATTTAAATTTTGCCTTTTCATCATCTGTAAGTTGTTCATATTGTTTAAAATATTCTTTTTGATGTTGTGAAAATTCATCAAACGTTTTACCTTCAAAGCGACCAAAATAACGTTCTCGCAACATTTTTGTAGTATTAATAACAAGTTTTCTTTCTAGTCGTAAAATTTCTGCAGTCTTTTGTGTACGTAATAAATCTGAAGAATATATTGCATCAAAGTTTATATCTTTTAATTCTGCAGCTAACATTTCTGCTTGTTGTTTACCGTTATTTGTTAGTGAAGAATCACTGTGTCCTTGCAGTAATTTTTTTACATTCCATTCCGTTTCGCCATGACGCACTATATAAAATGTACAATACTTATTTGACATGCAAAAATTATACACCAAGTTGGTTCTATGACTTGTACACTTACAAAATTGTGCTAATATAAATAAGACAAAAGTTTAAGTAACACTATTATGAAATCTGAAGTATTTATGATCATGGGCGGACTCGCCATTTTTGCAATTGTTTTGAGTTTATTTATACAAATGCAGGCAGGTCAAGATATGAAAAAAAATACAGATACCAATAAACTTTCAATATTAGGAGAAGATGACGAAAATAAACCAGATACATCTATGGAATCAGAAACTAAATCAGCACCACCAATGACACTTGATACAGAAAAAGATTATAAAGCTGTTCTTGAAACTTCTGAAGGATCAATAACAATTGATCTTAATGAAACAGAAACACCAATAACTGTAAATAATTTTGTCTATTTAGCAAGAACAGGTTTTTATGACGGAACTACTTTTCATCGTGTTATTGAAGATTTTATGATCCAAGGTGGAGATCCAGAAGGTACTGGAGCAGGTGGCCCTGGCTATAAATTTGATGATGAACCTTTTGAAGGTGAATATACAAGAGGTACAGTAGCAATGGCAAATTCTGGTCCTAATACAAACGGAAGTCAATTTTTTATAATGCATGGAGATTCTCCATTACCTAAAAATTATGTTATCTTTGGATCAGTTACTGAAGGTTTAGATGTTGTTGATACAATAGCAACAGCAAAAGTAAAAAATAGTAGAACCGGAGAAAAATCACAGCCATTACTACCAGTCATTGTAAATACAATTACAATAACTGAATCAGAAAAAATAGAAGCAACACCAACACCTGCAGAAACAGAGACACCTAGTCCTACGGCAGAAACATCACCAACAGAAACACCTACGCCAACAAATACACCAACTCCTTAAGACATTAGATCTTAAATAACAGTTGTCTCATATTATCTTCTATATTTATGAAGTCATCTGCAATTTCAATAAGTTCTTTATTGGCTGTCTTTTTAAAGGCAACTACTTCTACTAAACAACCCAATGATTGTTGCAGATAATTAACAACAGGTTTAAAGTCACCGTCACCTGATACAAGAATAATAGAATCTACTTTATGACCTAAACGAATTGCATCCATTGCAATACCAATATCCCAATCACCTTTTTTTGCTCCACCTAAAAATACTTGTAAGTTTTTTTCTTTTACTTCAAACCCTGCATTATTAAGTGCGTTAAAGAAATCATTTTCTTTGGATTCATCGGCATTAATAACATACGCAATTGCACGAACTAACAATCTTTTTTGAATAAGAATATTTAATAAGTTTTTATAATTAACACGAGAATTGTATAAATTTTTTGCAGAATAATATAAATTCTGAACATCTACTAATACGGCTACACGTTGATCTTTATTTCGGAATATCATATGAATGGGTAATTTATTAATTTGGTGCTATTGTACTTGCTGGTTGTTTGGTTGGTGTTGGACTAATACCTAAAATAATATCACTTATTTTCTTTTTTATAACAGTCCAATTATCAATTCCTTCATTAGGAACAACAATAAACTGACCATATTCAGAAATATCTGATGTTAAGTATTCATCAGTAATAACGAATGATGTTACATCATACTCGTTTGCTCGTCTACCTTCAAGTAGTAATTTATTTGTATCTGAAAGTGGCATATCGGTACTAATGTTATTTTCTAAGTCATCCAGTAACGGTAAAATTTTTGGAATAAAGTTGATACTTAACACTTTATTTTTGACAGCTTCAATTACTTGTTGTTGACGATGTGCCCTGTTAAAATCTCCACCGTCTTCTAACGAATGTCTAGATCGTGCAAATTTAAGAGCAGTTTTTCCATCCATTTCGACTGTTCCTTTTTCAAAGCTTAATGTTTCATACCTACATGGAAATGCTTCAACAGGGTTTTTAGATATATCGTTATAAAATTTTTCAAGTTCAGGCTTTTCTTCGAATAGTTTTTCTTTTTCTTCTGGGTCTGCACCAGAATTTAAATATTTATCAATTTGCTGAAATTCTTCATCTCTGCCACATAAATCTGTTTCTTTTCCTTCAATTGGATATTCGTAGTCTTTAAAACTTTTTTCTACAGTTACTTTAATTCCACCTAATGTATCAATAGTTTTAACGAATCCTTCAAAATCTACAGCTGCAAATGCATCAATTTTAAGACCAGTAATATCCTGAACAACTTTTTTTATAAGACCAGAAGGATTGTCTTTTGTTAGTAAGGAAGAATCTACATCTGGATAGTTGTCTGGATATAAACCCATTTGGTAGACTGCATTTATTTTGCTATAGTAATCATCGTTTTTCGTTGGTACTTTTACCCATATATCTCGAGGGATAGAAAGAAGAAGAACTTTTTTCTTTGGTATATCAATATGTGCAACCATTAACGTATCTGTTAAGTAAGTTCCATCGTGATTGCCGCCACCGTATCCTAAAAGGAGAATATTATATTGTGTTTTTTCTTTTTGTTCTTGTTTAGTACCTTTTGCTTCTGTATGAATACTATCGTAAAAACCTAAAAGCCTATAGATAATAGAACCAATGCCAATAACAAGAAGAATAGCAACAACAAGTGCTCCAACTTGGAATATTTTTTTCTTTTGCTCTATACGCTTTAATCTGGTTGGTGACATAGGGATAAAGATCAATTATACATAAACGAATTACTATCTTTGTAGCAAACTATTGCGGACAAATAACGTTCTATGGTGAGGCGATATCCCAATTGTTTGAATTGCATTTCTATGCGTAAGTGTTCCATAACCTTTATTGTGTTTCCATTCATATAATGGATATTCACTATCAATACTATTCATATATAAATCTCGTTCTACTTTAGCAAGAATAGATGCTGCCGCAATAGAAATACATGCTCCATCGCCTTTGACAATTGATACTCGTTCTATGTCGTTAATATATGGTATATGTTGGATAGGAAGTCCGTCAATAAGCAGAATTATTTTCTTGTCAGGGAGCTTTTTTTTGAAATGCAAGACAATTGTACTCATTGCTTTTTTTATGCTGTCCACAATTCCTACATTATTGATATCTTCAACGGGGGAAGAAGCTGTATAAAAATCACAGTTATTTTTTAAGACTGAAGAAATTTCTTCTCTTTTTTTTGCTGAAAGTTTTTTGGAATCATTAATGCCAAGTTTCATTAATTCTTTTGTATCAGTGGAATTTAATTGCATACAAACACCCCCTACAGTAACTGGGCCAGCCAAACATCCACGACCAACTTCATCCAAACCAATGACAGCATACTCCTGATTCCAGTAGATTTGTTCATATGAAAAATCAGGTAATGTGCGTTTCATTTGTATATAGTATCGCAGTTTTTAAACAATTTGGTTAGAAAATGAAAATGCGTTATAATATATCGTATGCTAAAAGACAAAGATGGAAATGCTCTTTCAACAACCCAAATTGGATCAAAAGTGATTGGTCGTGTAGAAAATATTTGGCTCGAAACAGTAACATATTTCTTATATGTAATGAGTTTTTGTCCTTTAGGATTTGTCCGCATGTTTTTTTATGTAGTATTTGGAGTAAAAGTAGGTTCAAATTCTATTATTAATATGCGTGCAAGATTATATGATCCACGTAATATTTCTATTGGTGAAGACACAATTATTGGCGAAGGTGCAACCCTTGATGGACGCGTAGCGCTTACCATTGGAAGTCATGTAGACATTGCCAGTGAAGTAATGATTTACAACGCAGAGCACGATATTAATGACCCTACATTTAAAGCAATAGATGCACCAGTAACTATAGAAGATTATGTATTTATTGGTCCACGCGCAATTATTTTACCTGGGGTAACAATTAAAAAAGGTGCAATTGTGGGAGCTGGTGCTGTTGTAACAAAAGATGTAGAAGAGTTAGCAATTGTTGGTGGCGTTCCTGCAAAAGTTATTGGAGAGAGAAAATTGAAAGATTTAGGATATCGATTACGAAGAAAAAGTATTCTTGGTTTATTTTAACCTTCCTTTGTTCCTCTTAAAAAGACTGCTCTCCATGGTCTATACACTGAAGTAAATGTTTCTTCTCGAACTTCACCATCTTTTACAACTTTATATGTAAATTTAGCTTTTGCACCGCCTGCTGCATAATCTACTTGTTTGACAACATCTTTGGCAAGTGTTGGATCATCTTCATATAATGGTTCTGGAGCTGGCGCAACATCCCAAATTGTAACTGGAGAAATTTCGACAGTTCTGTCATCTTTTTTACCGTAGAACTTAAATGTTAAAAGCATATTTTCTTCATCAACTTCAGTCATAATAAGAATGGAAGCTTGAGTATCATTTTTAAATTTAAAATCTACAGAAGGAACATAAATTGTTGCATCAAATCCAGGTTGTGAATCATTTTCATAATATGAAACACGATATGCATGAGCACTTCGTTCTGTAATAGGTAATCCGGCATTTAAAGCAGCACGAAAAGCTGTTGTAGAAACTTGACACACACCACCACCATCACCTAAGACGGTTCTTCCATTCTGAATAACATATGCAGGTTGATACCCTGTACTAGAAGAAATATCACCAATAATAGAATTGAAAGAAAATTCTGAACCTTTTGGAACAATCACGCCATTAAATTTAGATGCAGCAAGAATGACATTATGAATACGAGATGGAATAGAATGACTATAATCAGATTTGCCTTCAGCAATAAGTTCTTCAATTCCGTGATTATTTGCTTCTGCAAGAGTAATTTCTGGTTCAATAATTTTGTCTTTTACAACTACACTCAATTGAGTGTTTTTTGCAGATATTGATTCCACCTGTTTTCTAAAATCGTTCATAAACTCTTCATCTTGAATCTCAATTCCTTTTTCATCTGCTTTGAAAGAAATTACTTTGCCATTTTCAAACTGAAATAATGCATTTTTTGCTGGCATATTATAAGAATCTGCCGTGTCACGAATAAAATCCGCAACAGGTTTGTCATAATAAGTCATTGTTGTAAAAAAAGAAATATCTTCAAATCCAAAAATGCCATTTAATTGTTGATAAAATCGTGAAGTTAAATCTGGAGTTCTACCCACAATATAAGCTTGATCTACTTTTGTTTGAATATCGCGATGAACATTTAGTTGCTCTGCAGAAAATGTAGCAATTGGCATTTCTTGATACATAATTTTCACAGTAACATCCTTTAAATAATCATCTCTTCTTTGAAGCAAAGCAGCAGCTTCTTTTTTAGATTTATTTCCCATATCAATACCGTCAATATAGGTGTTGGGGTAGATGTTATTACCAATATTTTTATTGTAAATGTAGAAAGGTATTGCAATAGCTGTAATTACTAAAACAAAAATTGATAGTATAAGCACGACCTGATTCTTGGAAAAGTTTGCTATCATAAATACATGGATGATAATCAAAATCAAGACAAATTGCAACCATCGGATAACGAAGTACCTCAACCACTTCAAGTAGAAGAAGTAGCTCCAAACGTAGAATCCCCAGATCAAATTCGAGGCAGTATTCCACCTGTTCCAGGTGAAGCTCCTGTTTATACAGAAAGTAGTAATAAACTTCTGTTTTTTGGTGGCATCGCCGTATTTTTTATTATTCTCTTTGGAAGTATTTATTGGTTTTTTCTTAAAGATAGACTTTCCGGTGATAATGTAGTTGAAACACCGAAAACAGCAGTAACACTTACTTATTGGGGTTTGTGGGATGAAAAAGAAATATTTGATCCAGTCATTCAAGCTTATCAAAAACAAAATCCACATGTAACAATTAATTATGAAAAAATGGCACCAGAAGAATATCGTGAAAGATTACTTGCCAGAAGTCAGACAGGAAATGGTCCAGATATTTTTAGATTTCATAATACGTGGATTCCAGAAATTCAAGAAGTAGTCCAACCGATACCTCCAGAAATAATGAGTAATGAAGAATTTGAAACTACTTTTTATCCTATTCATAGTAAAGATTTAAAAGTAGATGACAAATATTATGGAATTCCATTAATGCTTGATGCAATAGTATTAATATATAACGATGGTTTATTAACTCAAGCTGGGATTGTAGAACCTCCTGCAGTTTGGGTAGGAGAGAATGATGTATTGAGCGCAGTGAATGCTTTAACAGTTCGTAATACAAATGGTGCATTAATAACATCTGGTATTGCAATGGGAACTGCAAGTAATGTTGACCATTTTGGAGAAATATTTGGCATGTTATTGTTGTTAAATGGAGGTGATATTAAAGCTTTAGATCAAAAAGAAGCTGCAGAAGCATTACAACTGTATAGAAGATTTGCTGAAGAAAATTATTGGAATGAAACAATGTCAAATTCTATACCTGCTTTTATTCAGGGTAGAACAGCTATGATTTTTGGACCCACATGGCAAGTCGCAGATATTAAATCTCAAAATCCTGAATTAAATGTTCGTGTTTCTCAACCGCCAAAAGGACTTGATGGAAAAGGGATATCAATTGCAACCTATTGGGTTGAAGGTGTAAATAAATTTAGTAAAAATCAGGTAGAAGCGTGGAAATTTTTGAAATATCTTTCTTCTAAAGAAAGTGAATCAGCTTTATTTGAACAACAAAGTAAAGTGAGACCTTTTGGCGTTGCATATTCACGTCGAGACATGGGAGAAACATTAAAAGATAACTTATATTTATATCCAGTTGTTCAAATGGCAACTGCAGATGAATTAGTTTCTATGCCAGTTGCAGATAGAACAGTAGATAAAGGACTCAATGACGAAATATTAAGTTATCTAGAAAATGCTATAAATCAAACTGCAAATGGAGTTGATTATGGTGCAGCGCTTAAAACCGCAAAACAAGGTATTGATACAGTTTTAGAGAGATATAAAATTCAGTAATACTTCGCTTTATTTTTATGCGATAAATTTGATATCATGTTACTGTATGTCACTTTCCATTCCCTTTTTAAAAAAGAAAGAGAAGAAAATTTACTACTTTTGTCTTTATATAACAGATACATTTCTATCAGGATTTGTGCTGGATATTATTGATGGTAAAGAAACAATACTTGTAGAAAGAAAAAGATCGTTATCTGCTGGCTTTGATAAATTATTAGAAGATACAGATGGCCTTATTTCTGATTTGGAAGTGCAAACACGTGTATCTTTAGGGAAAACTATTTTCTTTTTGCATTCTACACTTATCGATCCGACTACACATGATATAAAAGAACCATACAAAGGATATATAAAACATATTTCTAAAGAACTCGAATTGGAACCAATGGGTTATATTGATGTTCAAGAATCTATAGAAGATTACATGAAAAGTAAATCAATTATTAATTGTTTAATAGTTGAATTAAATAAAGATGAAATTGGGATCTTTATTTATAAAGGCGGAGCTATGGTTCATTCTTCATATAGTGCAAGAACAGCAGACACTGCCGTAGATCTTCAAAATGCATTAATTGCAGTTCCAGGTACACAAGTAATTCCTTCAAAAATGCTTATTTATGGCGATATGGATAACACAAAAGTGGTTTCTCAAATTGCTCAGCACAATTGGGATGAAAAAATTTTCGTCCAACATCCAACAATTGAAGCATTAAAAGATACAGATTTACATCAACATCTTGCTCATTCTTTTGCAAAAGAATTAGGCACACAAGAATCAGAAGAAGTAGAAGAACAAGTTGAGCCAGATCAACATACAAATCCGTCATTCGGTTTTATGGTTGGTGAAGATGTAAGTGTGACTGGAGAAAAACCACCAGTTATACCAATGCAAGAAGTAGAACCTACTAAACGAAATTTTTCTTCAGTGTTTGGACCAGCTATGAATTCATTTACATCTTTTTTTAAATCTTCACGAAAAGGAAATGGGTCACGTAACGCTGTAATTATCACAACTAGTATTGTTGTGGTTTTGGCAGGGTTGTTTTTAACATACGAATATTTTTTCCATAAAGTAACTTTAAAAGTGTATGTTCAATCAAAAGATGTTGAAAAAGAATTTGAATTTACCTTGCCAGTTATAGAAGAAGGTAATTCTTCTGAAGCATCCCTAATTAAATATATTACTGTTTTAGACTTTAAGAATGAAAAAACAACAACAGGTTCTCGAGAAGTAGGAGAAAAAGCAAAAGGAGAAGTTGTAATTCATAATTTTGATAATAGTGAAAGAACTCTTGAACGAGGAACAGAAATTACATATCAGGATTTAACATTTACCTTGGATTCTGATGTTAAAGTAGCTTCATCGAGTGGTGTTACAAATGAAGGGACAAAACAATCGGGTAAAGCAACTATTGATGTAACTGCAGAAGAAATTGGAGATGATTATAACCTTTCTAAAGGTACACAATTTAAAATAGATTCTCTTGCTGAATCATTATTTATTGCAATTGCCAATGAAACATTTACCGGTGGTACTAAAAAAGAAGTAAACACAGTTTCAAAACAAGATATGGACGCATTAGAATTAGCTGTAGAAAAAGAAGCAAAAGCTCAAAGTGGAAAAGTATTATCTGCAAAAATCTCTAAAGATGAAGTGCTTATTTCTGATTTATCAAAAGTATCAGTTGCAGAATCAAATTATTCCAAAGAGTTAGGTGAAGAGGCAGATAAAGTTGCAATAGAAGCTTCATCTGAAATTGAATACTACACAGTAAATAAAAATAATTTATTGGACAAATTAAAAGAAGAATTAAAGAGTGAAGAAACTGCAGATTACTCTCTTGAAGAAAAAAGTATTACCTATGTTATTGAAGATGTAGAAAATGAAGATGAAGAAGCAACATTAACTGTAAATACGAAGGCAAATTTATATAAAAAAATCCAACCAGACAGTATTAAAAGTAAGGCAACTTTAAAGCCTATAGCATCTATGACAGAGCTTCTTAAAGACCAGTTTCCAGTTGAAAAAGTGGAGGTAGAAAATGCACCATCTACCATACCTTTTTTAAACGGTTGGAGTCCATTATTTACAAAGAATATACAAGTTTTGACCACTGCAAATTGACATGGCTTTGAAAGTTTATACAAAAGAGTACGAGTCTAAAACGAAAAAAATGTTGAAGTTTTTTTCCTACGTTATTCTTATAGCTGGAATTGGTATGATGTTTTGGGCATATTATCCAATGATTTCTTTTGAAATTTATGCGCGTTTTTTTATAAGAAAAGATACATCTTCTCCAGTCCCAGATTCAGAAGAAGCAAGTTCTTTACAATTAGCCAAAACAGTTCATGCTAGTAGTAATTTTTATTCAAATAATTTACGAGATTTTACACAAGCAAATGTGTGGTTCCCAGTTAAAAATGTGCCTGGTGCAAACGACAATATAGATGTTAAAGAGTACTATTTATCTATACCAAAACTTAATTTAGAAAATTTAAAAGTAACAGTAGGAGGAGATGATCTTTCGACAAGTTTAGTGCATTATTTACCTACTTCAAAACCAGGACAATATGGAAAAGTAGCAATTTTTGGACATTCTACACTTCCTCAACTTTATAATAAAAATGATTACAAAACCGTTTTTACATATTTACCTCAAATGGATGTAGGAGATAATATTTCTATTTCTATAGAAGGTAAAGAATATGAATACGAAGTATATGATATGTATATTGTAAAACCAGATAAGGTTTCGGTACTTGAACAAAACTTCAATGCGTCATATATTATGTTGGTAACATGTGTTCCACCAGGTACATATAAAGAGCGATTAATTGTTGAGGCAAAGTTAAAACAGCACTCTTCATTGTGAGTAAAAATTACCGCTGTTAAAAAGCCTATAGTTTTGATACAATTACTACATGGTAAAGCGCACAGCTACCACCACCGAAAGTATAGGTAAAAAAGCCATTTCTATGGCTCTATTTTGTTTAGTTTCTGTGGTAAATTTTTTAATCTTCATAGGCGAGTTTACACAGAAATTAATTTTTTATCCCTTTTTATACACTTTTAAGTTTATAAAACTCATTGGTTTATCATTTATTGCTGCATTTTCTTCACCTCCAGTTGATGATGATATATTAGAAGAAAAGCCCGTAGTTATAAAAAAAACTATTATTTCAACAGAGGCATTTACTCCTTTTAAAAAAGAAATTATATTTAAATCTTTGCGCAAGAAAAAGTTAAAGAAAGTTTTCACATCAATAAATTCTTTTTTTGGATCTATTGCTAAACGCACTGTTAATCTTATTTGGTCTTTTTTTGTTCTTATTTATTATGCAATTATTCGTTCTCCATTATATTTTTTCTATTTTATAAATGAGTTATTTTATTATGTGTATTCTTTTTTAAGATCTATAGTTCAGTTTTTTATCAATATATATAAATTTTTAGTGGGTCCGTATTTTAGATCATTTTTGTATGGAATTGCCTTCTGTTTAATCCTTGTTATTTCTTATCATGGGTATCTATTTATAAACGATTTACCTTCACCAAAATCAATTGGCGTTTTAAATTTTGCTCAATCAACTCATTTATACGATAGAAATGGCAAATTACTTTATGAAATTTATCGTGATGTAAATCGTACTTCCATAAAAGTTAAAGATCTACCGCCTTATGTAGTACAAGCTACAATAGCTATAGAAGATAAACATTTTTATAGTCATAAAGGGGTATCTTTTTTTGGTGGTATTTTACGAGCTGCAAAAGATACTTATAAAACAAAAGAGTTACAAGGTGGTTCGACAATTACACAGCAATTGGTAAAAAGTGCATTACTTTCTCCCGAGCGAACTGTTGAACGCAAGCTAAAAGAAATTACATTAGCTGTTTGGACAGAACAAATGTATTCAAAAGAACAAATTATGGAAATGTATTTAAATCAGGTTCCATATGGTGGTGCAGCGTATGGTATTGAAGAAGCATCAAAAGTGTATTTTGGAAAAAGTGCAAAATATTTAACATTAAATGAAGCAGCTTTACTTGCTGGATTACCACAAGCTCCTTCTTTGTATTCACCTTTTGTAAATCCTAAGGCTGCAGAATCAAGAAGAAATATAGTTTTAAAAAATATGTATGACTTAGGTTATATTTCAAAAAAAGATAGAGATAGTGCTTTGCTTGCTGCAGTAGAAATTCAACCACAAAAAACAAATATTAATGCACCACACTTTGTGTTTTATACAAGAAATGCAATGGAAGAACAGTATGGAAGTAAGGTTGTAGAAGAAGGTGGATTCAAAGTGATAACATCACTGGATTTAGACATTCAAAAAAAGGCTGAACAAATATTAAGTGAAGAACTTGAAAAAGTTAAAGATTTGAATGTATCCAACGGTGGCATTATTGTTTTAAATCCTAAAACAGGAGAAATATTAGCAATGGTTGGTTCTAATAATTATTTTAACGAAACAGATGGTGCATTTAATGTTACAACTGCATTAAGACAACCAGGTTCTACATTAAAACCAATGTTATATGCAATGGCATTAGAAAGAGGATTAACAGCAGCAACAGTAATTGATGATTCGCCAATTGTATTTGCTAACCCAGGAGGCGAACCATATAGACCAGTAAATTACGATGGTGCATATCATGGTAGAGTAACAATGCGTTATGCACTTTCAAATTCTTATAATGTGCCTGCAGTTAAAGTATTAAATATGATGGGTGTTCAACCTTTTGTCGATTTTGCCAAAGAAATGGGTATTGATTCTTGGCAAGATTCTTCTCGATTTGGATTATCGTTAAGTTTAGGTGGTGGAGAAGTATCACTTGTTGATTTAGCGCAAGTGTATAGTGTCTTTGCTACAGGAGGATATAGAACGGAACCAACACCATTCAAACGTATTATTGATGATAAAGAACGTATTGTATATGATTCTAATTCTAATAATGGCGTTCAAGTATTAGATCAAGGTGTTGCTTATATTATTAGTGATATTTTGTCTGATAATGTTGCAAGACAACAAACCTTTGGTTTACAATCTGCACTTAATATTCCAGGTCATACAGTTGCAGTAAAAACAGGTACTACTAATGATAAAAAGGATAATTTAACTGTTGGATATACCCCAGAATTTTTAGTTGCAGTTTGGGTAGGTAATAATGATAATACGCCAATGCATCCAACCCTTACTTCTGGTATTACAGGTGCGGCACCAATTTGGAATAGAGTTATGACATATTTGATTGAAGAAAAATCTGAAGGAATTGAATTTAAAGCACCAAACAATGTTATTTCTAAACCATGTTATGGTGGTGGTCGTAACGAATATTTCTTATTAGGAACAGAAGTTCAAGGTTATTGTTTTGATAGCAATATTAAACCACGTGAAGAAGTAAAAAAACAAGAAGCCAGAAATACTACAGCTCAGTAAATCTGTTACTAACTGAGTTATAATATAGGTATGAATTCAACAAAAAATACATTTGAATTTGTTAGTTACTCATTTAACAAAGATCAACATACTATTGAATTTGTATATTCATTAACTACTCCTACGCAGAGTCGAACATTTACGGAAAAAATTGTGTTGCCAAATCAAGAAATAGCCGAAGTGCGAGCAGAACTACTTGATCACACATTGCATACGCTTCATATTATGTTGGGAATTAGTTATTGGAAAACATACTGTCCTTCAGATATACAAATTAATACAAAACCATTAACGAAAGATCAAGCTACTTTTTGGAATATAGTTTATACAAAAGGATTGGGTGAGTTTTTTTATAAAAATAAAATTGATTTTAGAAATCTTGTCTCATTTCCATTTATTGAAACTCAAGCGTTTTTGCCTGTTTCTTTTCCAAGAAAGAATAGATCACTAGTTGGTATTGGTGGAGGTAAAGATTCTATTGTTACTGCAGAATTATTTAAAAAACATAATAAAGATTTTAGTACATTAATTATTGATACACAGCGTGTCCATGCTATTTCTGCAGAAATAGCTCATACTATTGGGAAAGAAACAATCATTATTAAACGACTCGTAGATCCACAGTTATTTGAATTGAATAAACTTCCAGAAACCTTTAATGGACATATTCCTGTTTCTGCGATTTATGCATGTATTGGTATTCTGGCAGCACTTCTTTATGATTACTCATATGTTGTTGTAAGTAATGAACGTAGTGCTAATTATGGTAATACAGAATATTTAGGTGAAACAATCAATCACCAATGGAGCAAAACCTTGGAATTTGAACAATTATTTCAGGAATATGTAAAATCGTTTTTAACACCAGATGCAGTTTATTTTTCATTACTTCGATCTTTATCTGAATTTAAAATAACGCAACTGTTTTCAGAATATACGCAATATTTAGAATCATTTTCAAGTTGTAATAGAAATTATGCAATTCAAAAAGAATTACCACATGCCAAATGGTGTGGAGAATGTCCTAAATGTGCATTCGTTTTTATAATGCTTTCCGTCTTTATTACTAAAGAAAAATTGCTTTCAATATTTGGCCAAAATCTATTAGAAAAAGAATCGTTAATTCATACATATAAAGAATTATTAGGAATTGAAGGAGTAAAACCATTTGAATGTGTTGGAACACCTGAAGAAGTTTCTTTAGCTTTTTACAAAATATATAAAAAAGGTGAGTATACTGATTCTGTAGTTATGAAGATGTTTAAAGAAAACGTATTGAATTTAATAAAAAATCCAGAAGAAACAGAACACAATTTATTAACTAATTCTACAGATCTTGTACCAGAAGAATTTAAAAATCTTATATGAAAATAGAAGAACTTCAGAATAAAAAAATTCTTATTGTTGGATATGGCATGGAAGGAAAAGCTACTGAAGAATTTTTAAAAGCCAGTATTCCCAATTTAAATTATGCAGTTGTAGATGCTTCACAAGGCCAAGATTATTTAAAAAATCAACATGAATTTGATATAGCAATTCGCAGTCCTGGTGTAAATAAAAAAGAACTTACAATTCCTCATACAACTGCAACCAATATTTTCTTTGCAAATTTAGCAGAACACACCACAGTTGGTGTAACTGGTACAAAAGGTAAAAGTACAACTGCTTCTTTAATTGCTCATATTTTAAAATCTGCCGGGAAAGCAGTGCGATTAGTGGGTAATATTGGAAATCCACTTATCACCGAATTACTTCAAAAACCAAAAGAAAAAACTATTTATGTCTGTGAACTTTCAAGTTATCAATTAGATGATATTGCATATTCACCTCATATTTCTGTAATTGTAAGTTTATTTCCTGATCATCTTAATTATCACGGTTCATTAGAAGCTTATTACAACGCAAAAAAACATCTCATTATTCATGCGCAAAAAGAAGATTATTATATATATAATCCATCATTTAAGTTACTTAACGATTGGACAAAAGATACATTAGCAGAATCAAAACCGTATGAAACTGATTTTGTTCCACAATCCCATTTATTAGGAGATCATAATAAAGATAATATTAGAGCAGCAATTACTGTATGCCGTTTATTTGATATTACAGATCATGAAATTGAACTTGCAGTTGCTTCGTTTAAACCACTACCACATCGATTGGAATTGGTAGGAACATTTAAAGGAATAACCTTTTATGATGATGCAATTTCTACAACTCCGGAATCTACAATGGCTGCGTTACAGTCTATACCCAATGTAAAAACAATTTTGTTAGGAGGAGAAAATCGTGGCTATAATTTTGTTGAATTAGTACAAATGTTAAAACATCAACAGATTCCAAATATTGTGTTATTTCCAAATAGTGGAGATGCTATTAAAGAAGAGTTAAAAAAAGATTCTGAATATAAGCCAGAAATATTAGAAACAAATGACATGGAAAAGGCTGTACAATTTGCATATGCACATACACCCGAACAAGGTGTTTGTTTGTTATCAACTGCTTCCCCAAGCTACAGTGTTTGGAAAAACTTTGAAGAAAAGGGAAACATGTTTAAGACTTTTGTAACACAATACGCATATGAAAAAAAGAATTCGTAGTATAGCAAAATCTGCACCAGCTCTTCCTATTTCATTTACATTATTTGTATTGCCCATTATTCTTTCAGTAATTGGACTCATTTTTGTATTTGAATCTTCTTCAATACGTGCATTATCAGAAACTGGTAGTAGTTTTCATTATTTAAAATTACAAGGATTTTGGATTGTATTTGGCATAATCGGCATGTTTGTAATATCTTTTTTTAATTACAAACATTTATATGCAATTTCCTTACCCTTTCTTGCTCTCACTATATTTCTTTTGGTCATTGTTCTTATTCCTGGAATTGGAACTCGTGTCAATGGTACACAAGGTTGGATAGATTTAGGTTTTTTTAATATGCAACCGTCAGAATTTGCAAAGGTTGCATTAATTATTTACTTGGCTTCGTGGTTTTCAAAAAAAGAAAAAAGTAAATTTTTACCTTTTATGATGTTGCTTGGATTTATGGTATTACTCGTTATGTTACAGCCAGATTTAGGTGCTGCAACTATATTATTTAGTTTGTCAGTTGCTATATATTATCTTGCTGGACAAAATTTACGATATTTATTATTACTTTTTCCCGTATCAGTAGCAGGATTTTTATTATTAGTTTTTGCAGCTCCTTATAGATTAAAACGATTAACTGCTTTTTTAAATCCAACAGAAGATCCACAAGGAGTTGGATATCATATCAATCAAATTCTTATATCACTTTCTAACGGCGGTATGTTTGGTCAAGGATTTGGTGCATCACGCCAAAAATATTTATTTTTACCAGAAGCACATACAGATTCTATTTTTGCAATTTATGGAGAAGAACTAGGATTTATTGGATCTGTTATTTTAATTGGAGCATTTGTTTTTTTCTTATATAAATTGGTAAAAATTTATGAAAGTACCAGTGATAGATTTGCTCAACTCATAATTGGTGGTATTTTGGCTTTTTTTGGATTGCAATTACTTATTAATTTAGGAGGAATGGTAGGACTCATGCCTTTAACGGGAGTTCCACTTCCATTTATATCTTACGGAGGATCTCATATACTTATTTCTTTTGCATTAGTTGGTATAGCTGTGAATATTGCTAAATCTTCAAGAGTGTAATTTCATGCTACAATTACTTCATGGACAAGGTCAAAAAGATTTTAATTACTGGAGGACATGTAACTCCTGCACTTGCAGTTATTGATCGTATTAAAGAGCGAAGTAAATATACTCATTTAGTGTTTGTTGGAAGAAAATACACTAGTGAATCTGAAAAACAGATAGAAAGTTTTGAGTATAAAGAAGTTACTGCGCGTAAAATTCCTTTTATTCATATATCAACCGGTAGACTAACGCGTATTTTTGCATTACGATCGTTTGCGAGTGTGTTTCAAATTCCACAAGGATTTATTTCAGCATGGAGAATTCTTAAAGAAGAAAAGCCAGAAGCAGTTTTATCTTTTGGTGGTTATATAGCTTTACCAATTGCAATTTGTGCTAAATTAATGGGAATTAAAGTGTATACACATGAACAAACAATTGCTCCTGGTATAGCAAATAAATATATTGCTAAATTTGCAGATACTATTTTTCTTTCATTTCCAGAATCGGCACTGTATTTTAAAGATAAAAATATTATTCTTTCAGGTAATCCTATTAGACCAAGTGTATTTCAAACTAATACAAAAATTTCAAAAAAAAATGTACCGTGCATCTATGTAACAGGTGGTTCACTCGGAGCACATGCAATTAATGAATTAATCGAAGAAATACTACATGAATTACTTGAATCATATGTTGTCATTCATCAAACAGGAAGTGTAAGTGAGTTTAAAGATTATCAAAGACTTTCAAAATTAAGAGATGCACTTCCAGATGAATTAAAAGAAAGATATATAGTTAAAGAACATGTAACAGATGAAGAAATTGGATCGATCTATGCAGCAGCAGATATTGTTGTGGGAAGATCTGGTGCTAATACTTTTTTTGAAATGGTAGCGCTAAAAAAACCTACTATTTTTATACCACTTCCTTGGTCTGCTCATGCAGAACAAGAACATCATGCGCAAATCTTTAAAAAATATAAGGTAGGAGAAATTGTCCATCAGTCTGAAGGGAGTGCTCAATTATTAAAAATAATTCAACAAGTTATTGCAAAAAAAGAAGAATATATTTCTCATTTTAATTCATTATCAACATATAACCATTTAAATGCAGCGGATACAATCATTGATACAATATTTAAAGAGTAAACTTCTTCCTGTACTATTATTCTGCATAATTTTTTCGGCTATGTTTGCAGGATTATATATAGCGGATAATACGTTTAGGATTCATAACATAAATTTACAGCCTAGTCATAAAAGAAATGCAGATCTCAAAGGAATACAGTCTTTTAAGGGTGAGTATATTATGTTTCTTGATGAAAAAGAAATTGCAGATTCAATAAAGATTCGTAATTCATATGTAAGAAATGTAGAAGTTACCAAGCAATATCCCGATACTCTTTCGTTAAAAATATCCTACTATGTGCCTCTTGCAGTGCTTACTGTTCCTGATGGATTCTTCTTATTAGGTGACGAAGCTGTAATATTAGAAAAGCAACGAGAAGCTTTTCCTAACAAGCTACCACAGATTACATATTATCAAAATATTCCGTTTTCAAATTATCAGGCTGGTCAAGAATTAGACTTTAAAGATATAAAAGATAGTTTGTTTTATTTACAAAAACTATCAGCCCTAAAACAGACTATAAATAGTATTGATATTAAAGGTTTTCATATGCTAGGATTATATACATCAGATGAGGTTTATCTCTTCTCATCAGAGAAAGAACGAGATCAGCAAGTGTATCAGCTTGAAGTAACTATGCGAGAGTTTATGGTAAGTGGTAAAAAGATAAAATCGCTTGATGTTCGATTTGATAAACCAGTTGTGGTACTAAATAGCTTGTAACTGTTCATTGAAATAGTGTATATTTCAAAAAAACAAACGAGCTATTATTTTATTTATTGTTTTAAATGTTACAATTAACGTATGGCGGAAAATCTTATTTGTGGAATTGATATCGGAAGCACAAAAGTTGCAACTATCGTAGGTCTTCAATCTCAAGAAACAAATGAGATTCGTATAATCGGCTTTAATTCAACTCCTTCTCGAGGCGTAAAAAAGGGACTTATTGTTGATATTGATCAGGTTACAGCTTCAGTTGAAGAAAGTGTAGAAAAAGCAGAACGTATGGCTGGACATCATATTAAAGAAGCGTATGTTTCTGTTGGTGGACCTCATATTTCTTCTATAAATTCACATGGTATTGTTGCAGTAGCTAATCCTCAATTTGAAGTTGTAGACGAAGATGTTCGTCGTGTTATAGAAGCTGCACGAGCAATCTCATTATCAAATACAAAACAAATTATTGAAGTATCTCCGAGAGAATATAGTGTAGATGGTCAGACAGGAATAAATAATCCAATTGGTATGAGTGGTGTGCGATTAGAAGTAGATACTCACATTATTACAGCTTCATCTACAAATTTAAAAAATATTGATAAAGTATTAAACGATTTAGGAATTACTAATTTAGGATATATATTTTCTGGCGTAGCTTCTGCAGAATCTGTCTTAACGGATACAGAAAAAGATCTTGGTGTTGCTCTTATTGATATTGGTGGTGGCAAAATTGATGTCTGTATTTTTGTTGAAGGAGCACTTGCACATTCTTCTTCAATCCCAATTGGAGCAAGACATATTAGTAATGATATTGCAGTAGGACTGAGAGTATCTTTAGAATCTGCTGAAAAAATAAAACTCTATTTAAGTGATCATCGTAAGCTTGTTGAAGAAACAATAAAAAAGAAAGACAAAACATTAATTAGTTCTTTTAGATTCGAAGTACCAGAAACACTTCCAGAAATTACTCCTAAAGAAGTCATTGATGGTATCATTGGTCCACGTATTGAAGAAATATATAGTTACGTTAATGATGAAATTGCAAGAAGTGGATTTGAAAAAAATATTCCATCAGGCATTG
This sequence comes from uncultured Gammaproteobacteria bacterium, assembly GCA_964435665.1. Taxonomy (GTDB): domain Bacteria; phylum Patescibacteriota; class Microgenomatia; order UBA1406; family GWC2-37-13; genus MFZZ01. The sequence continues at coordinate 42,739 of CAYSZW010000006.1, forward strand.
TTATTACAGGTGGTGGTTCTTTAACTATTGGTATGGTAGATATGGGACGTCGTATTACACGATTACCAGTGCGCATTGGAGTTCCAGAAAAGGCTAGTGGATTAGTTGATGAAATAACCAGTCCACTATATTCTGCTACTCTTGGATTAGTTTATTATGGAGGAATGCACATGGTAGAAAATCAAGCTTCTTTTAAAGACTTCAATAATATTCTGAAAAATTTCACTATGAGTGATATAATGACAAAGGTACAAAAACTAATTAAGCAGTTTATGCCATGATATTTTGTATAAAAACAAAATAGTTATAAGATACATATTATGTTAATTAAACCAAAAGCAGGACAAGCAGCAAAAATTAAAGTAGTTGGCGTCGGTGGTGGCGGTGGCAATGCTATTTCTTCTATGATAAATGAAGGTGGCATTGAAGGTGTTGAGTTTGTGGCCGTAAATACAGATGCTCAAGCACTTCTTCATAATAAAGCAGAAATTAAGATTCAAATTGGTGACCAACTTACTAAAGGTCTAGGCTCTGGTGGAGATCCAGAAGTTGGTAGACAAGCTGCAGAAGAATCACGAGAAAAACTTAAAGATGAATTAGGAAATGCCGACATGATTTTTATAACTTGTGGTGAAGGAGGAGGAACAGGTACAGGAGCATCTCCAATTGTTGCAGAAGTCGCAAAAGAATCTGGAGCACTTACAGTTGCTGTTGTAACAAAACCATTTGATTTTGAAGGTTCACCAAGAAGAAGATCAGCAGAAGAAGGAACTGGAAGATTAAAAGACAACGTAGATACTCTTATTGTTATTCCAAATCAGAGAGTTCTTCAGGTTATAGATAAAAAAACATCCATCATTGAAGCATTTAACAGAATAGATAATGTTCTTCATCAGGCTGTAAAAGGTATTGCAGAACTTATTACTTTACCAGGACTTATTAATGTAGATTTTGCAGACGTTAAAGCAATTATGCAAAGTTCTGGAAATGCTATTATGGGCATGGGACTTGGAAGTGGAGATAAACGAGCAGTTGCAGCAATAAGACAAGCAATTTCTTCACCATTATTAGATACGTCCATTGAAGGTGCTAAAGGAATTCTCTTAAACATTGTCGGTGGATCTGATTTAAGTATGACCGAAATTGACGAAGCAGCAACAATGATTTCTAAATCTGTAGATCCAGATGCAAATATTATCTTCGGAGCTGCGATTGACGAAAAGCTTATAGATCAAATAAAGATTACAGTTATTGCCACACGTTTTGATGAAAAACGAATGAAATTATTCCAATTCCAAAGACCTAGACAAGAAGAAGCACCAGTAAAAGAAGAAGAACCAGTAGAGGATGATACCCTATATCCACCAGAAGAAGAAGAGCCACAACAACCTGTACCTCGTCCAACACCAACTTCAGCACCTGCTGATTCTGATGAATTCGATATTCCAGCCTTCTTAAGAAGAAAATAATCTACATATTAACTACTTATTCTTAACTTCTTTTTTTTGTATTTATTAAGTTTCAAGCATATAATAATAAAACCGTTTCGAGTGTATTTTCAAGGAGGCAACAATGTTTACCAAAGTGCCGTTGTACCAAAAGGAAGTTGTAGATGGAGAAGAGGTACTCAAGCATGTGGGTGATTTGGTGATTTATCATGATCATGTAATGATCCTCTATAACTCACGCATTGGCAATCTTGATGTAGAGTTACAGGCACAGGATACTTCAGACTTTGAGTCAATGGAACAATTTTTTGATTCAAGACGATTGTGGATGAGTAATACACATACTGTCGGGATTAATTTCCAGACAAATGTGGTAAGTGTATCCTTTGCGCGGGGCAAAAAGCCCACCTATTTTTTCCTAGATGAAAGAGAATTAACTCTAGCTCTAGACAGTATGGGTGCTTTTTCTGCTCTGCTCACTCATTGATGAATCGGACGCCCGTAGAATAGGACGTATGGCAACATTTTGAATAGCTTCAAAACAGTATAGCCGCACGAATTTGTTCTACGGGCGGTTATACTTCTTACATAACTATAAGTCATATTCTTTCTAAAGTGTTATAATATATGTTCGTTTTCGGTTCTGTTTTACTTTGACAATAAGGAGTTTCAGAATGGGTAATATAGAAGGCAAGCAACATGTAAATGGCATTCTCAAAAATACCGTAGACGTTGTATTTCTTAGTGAAGGTAGACTTCATTTAAGAGCAAATAACCTTTTTGCCCAGATGACTGTGAACTCGATTTTCTATCCAATTCATGTACAAACACAGAAAGGAGAGAATGTAGAAATAACCAAGATTTTTATGGAAGGAAGAGAATTCATTCAAATCACGGTTGATGATGTTGATCCTATCTACTGTAATCCTGACGAGTTTGCAATAGAGTTAAAAAGCTCTATTGCGGTCTATGCATCGTACTAAGGTTAAAGGAGAGAGAACCATGACAGTGCCGATATCTCAAAACCACCAAATGTTGGGTTGGAACATTGACTGTGAAAAGTCAGAAACAGGAGGTGCAGTAATTTTGATCAAGCTTCAAAATCGAGTCTATCGAATTCCATTTGGCTTTAGCTTTGTTGCTCAAGGTTTAAATACCATCTTGACAGCAACTCAGCCGATGGGTTTGAAAATTCCTTTCGAAGCAGTTCAGATTATTGATGAACCATTTGTTGTTTTTAAGTTACACGGCCAGTTACTCTATGTTCATCGAGAACAATTTGAAAAGGAATTAAAGCAAGCGTTAGAACCAGGCAAGCTGCCTATGCAACCAGAGCCAGATAGTGTAGCTTGATTACTGTTCGACAGTTTGTGACATTAGCAGGGTGGAGGTCAATCCCTTCATCCTGCTCTTTAAACATACTAGTAATCTTCATTAAAATAAATTGTATGTTTCTACCAAAAGAAAAAGCGGGCTATTCATGTGTTATGAATAACCCGCCTAAGTGATTTGTTTAAAATTTACTGCTGTTGGCAGTCCATTTTAAACACTTGCGGACTAGAGTCCGCGACGATCTCGATTATCTGCGCGGTCTTGCAAGTTGACGTGCGCATCGTCACGAGATAGGTTCCTTCCGGCAATGTTGTGGAAGCTTGTGAGCTAGTCGTTGCCAATTCTTTTATTGGAAGATTGTTGGCAAAGATCTCGACTCGAGCTTCCTCGGTTGCAAGAGGGACGTTGTTGATATCTATCCTTTCGGTCAACGTAAAGTTAACCTCATACGATAGTACATCTGCTGTAGCTGGCTGAGCCAACGACAGCACAAACGCAAGTACAATCCAAAACCCTAACTTCAGCAAACTAAATTGCATTCGTTTCCTCCTAAATTGAGTTGTATTGTACTTATCTACTCCGTTGAGCAGATCATTCTATACATGATACTATCATTTACAAAATGGTATGTTCAATAAAGATATGCTTTTGCAGGTCGACCTCGAAAGATCGACCTGCCAGCACTTTATACTCAGCAGTTCTAGTCTGTCCCAATGTGTGGCAAGTACAAACGATCTTGCCCTTCTTCTGCTACTTGAGCATTAAAGGGTGAATGGATCATCATTGGAATAAACAAGCCAAAGAGGCGAAGACCTGTCTTTTCACAGTCTATCAATACTCTTTCAACAAGTTCATCTATCTTCCATCCTGCTTCACACTTCCAATCGAAAAAATTTGTCCGAAGGTAGGCCGATATAAAGTAATTCCCAAAGGGAAGTTGATTAAATATCGCTTCGGATAATGTGGTCTCATCATTATATTCTTGAGCCCCTCCATCTGCTCCCAATGGACCAAATACTTCTACATTTATAAAATCTCCAACACCTCGGTCACCTTCTCCGTCGCCATCATCATCAAGGAGAAGATAGACGTATAGATTGCCCTTTGGTTCTTGTGAAACAGTTTGTGCAAAAGTTGGAGTAGGTATTACCAGTCCAACAAACACGGCAAGTGTGGATAGTACATTTCCAAAGTGATTGATTTTCATCAGGAATCTCTCTTTCTGATTAGAAATTAGCTGTCTGTGCATCTTGAGTTTATGACTAAATATTAGAAGTATGTTCTAATATAAGTCATATGCAAAATACGGTTAAAGTGCTACATAATTATACAATATTATAGGCTAAATAGTGTAAGTAAGTGGCACAGAAAAACATTGTTATAATAATTCACTTCCAAATTTTGAACTTATTTATTACAATATACTTCATGACGGATTCGAACGAACCAAAACCTACACAGAACAATCAAACAAATGTTTTTATAGAAATGGAGCATAAATGGCTCAAGCATTGGTATGAAAAAGGTGTCGTAGAAAAATATCTTCATAAAAACGATTCTTCAGATAAAAGATTTTCTTTTCAAGACGGTCCAATAACTGCAAATAACCCAATGGGAGTTCATCATGCTTGGGGAAGAACATACAAAGATTTATGGCAAAAATTTAATAATCTTCTTGGTAAAAGACAAAGATTTGTAAATGGTTTTGATTGTCAGGGACTTTGGGTAGAAGTTGAAGTAGAAAAAGAACTTGGTTTAAAAACTAAAAAAGATATCGAAAATTTAGTTGAAGGTGACAAAGTAGCATCAATTGCTAAGTTTGTACAAATGTGTAAAGATCGAGTCATCAAATTCTCTGGAATTCAAACAGAACAAACAAAAAGACTTGGTAACTTTATGGATTGGGATAATTCTTACTTTACTATGGATGCAGATAATAACTACATGATTTGGCATTTTCTTAAAACGTGTTTTGAACACGGTTGGATGTACAAAGGTCATGAATCTGTGCCTTGGTGTCCACGCTGTGAAACTGCTATTTCACAACACGAAATGTTAACCGAAGATTATAAAGAAGTTGTGCATGAATCTATTTATTTTGCTCTTCCAATTAATGAACGTAATAAAGAATTTTTGCTTGTTTGGACAACAACTCCTTGGACATTACCAGCAAATATTGCAGTTGCAGTTGATAAAAAAATTGATTATTCACAAGTTAAAGTTGAGGATAAATATTATTGGCTTGCATCAGATTTAGTCCAAACTCTTATTCCAGATGGTGAAGAAGTTAAGAAAGTAAAAGGTGAAGAATTAGTAGGACTTTCTTATAAAGGACCATTTGATCACTTACCAAATGTAGCAAAAGTTGCAAAAGAAAATCCAGATACATTTCATAAAGTTGTAGCAACAGATGAAATGATCATGCCAATTACAACTACTGAAGGTACTGGTATGGTTCACACAGCAGTTTCTGCTGGAACAGAAGATTTTAGACTTGGTAAAAAATTAGGGTTGCCAATGATTCCTGTTATTAATGATGACGCAAGTTATATGGATGGTTTTGATTTTCTTTCTGGGAAAAATGCAAAAAAACATCCAGAACTTATTTTAGATTACTTAAAAGAACAATCTACAGATGAACATCCTTGGGTATTTAAAATTTTTAGATATAAACACAGATATCCAGGTTGCTGGAGATGTAAAACAGAACTTGTATGGAAAGTTGCAGATGAATGGTATATCGCAATGGATAAACCAAGTGAAAAACAAAAAAATGATACAAGAACCCTTCGTGAACGTATGGTGGGTGTAGCAAAAAAAATTCATTGGATGCCAGAGTTTGGATTAGATCGAGAACTTGACTGGCTTAAAAACATGCATGATTGGTTAATTAGTAAAAAGAATCGTTATTGGGGACTTGCACTTCCAATTTATGAATGTAAAAAATGTAATACATTTGAAGTATTAGGTTCAGAAGAAGAATTAAAGAATCGTGCAGTAAAGGGTTGGGATCAATTTGAAGGAAAAACGCCACATAAACCATATATTGACCAAGTTGTCATCTCATGTAAAACATGTGGTGGAGAAGTCCATAGAATAGATGATGTCGGAAACCCTTGGTTAGACGCAGGAATTGTTCCATATTCCACAATAAAAGAAAATAATGTTGGTGAACCTTTGTATCTTAAAGATAGAGAAGAGTGGAGAAAATGGTTCCCAGTAGACTTTATTACCGAATCATTCCCTGGACAGTTTAAAAACTGGTTTTATGCAATGATAGCTATGTCTACTGTGTTAGAAGATACAAATCCATTCCAAAATGTACTTGGATTTGCAACATTACTCGGAGAAGATGGCCGACCAATGCATAAAAGTTGGGGAAATTCTATTGAATTTAATTCGGGCGCTGACGAAATTGGTGTGGATGTAATGCGTTGGATGTATGCACGTCAAAATCCTGCAGACAATTTATTATTTGGACCTAACAAGGCAAATGAAGTTCGACGACAGTTTTATTTACTGTTGTGGAATATCTTTAAATATTATCGTGATTACGCAGAAGTTGATGGCGTTTCTCATAAGGAAGCAAAATTGCCAGAGTTATCACAAAATATAAATGTTCTTGATACTTGGCTCATTTCTCGATTACATGAAAGTATCATCTTTACAAAAGAACAATTAGAGCAATATAATTTGCGAGATGCTTCTTCCAAATTAGAAGAGTTTATTAATGATTTTTCTACATGGTATATTCGTCGATCCCGAGATCGTGTGGGAACTTCTTCAGAAAATGAACAAGATAAAAAACAATTTTATGAAACCATGCATTATGCATTAGTTCATTTATCTGTAACCCTTTCTCCAATACTGCCATTTATTACAGAAGAAATGTATACACAACTTACTAAGAATGAATCTGTTCATTTAGCATTTTGGCCAGAAATTTCTAAAGAATCTATAAATACAAAACTTATTAACGATATGAAAGTAGTAAGAGCAATTGCAGAAGTTGGACAAAGAGTTCGTCGCGAATTAAAACTAAAAGTACGCCAACCACTCGCAAGTATTACAATCAAGCTTCCAACAACTATGCATTTTTTGGAACAACAATTTGTAGAACAATTTAATGAACTAATAAAAGCAGAATTAAATGTAAAAGTTGTTCATTATGAAGAAGTAAAAGCAGAAGAAATCCAAGTAACATATGACACAGAAATTACACCAGAACTTAAATTAGAAGGAGAACTTCGCGATGTAATTCGTTCTATTCAACAAAAAAGAAAAGAGCTTGGTATCAACGTAACTGACCAGATTGTGTTAACGGTTCCAGAACAATTTAAAAAGTTTGAAGCTATGTTGAAAAAACAAGTTCAGGCAAAAGAAATTCAGTATGGAAATGAACTTACTGTAACAACCTAACAATCTGATACAATAATCAGATATGCCATTACTTCAGTTAATACCAGTTTTTCTTATCTTCTTATTTGGGCTTATTAATTTGTTTGGCATTCGACCAGATTTAACCATGCGTCATATTGGTTTTTTTGTTGCTGGATTAGCTTTCTTTGCACTCATTAAATTCTTCAAAATAAATATGCAATTCATTCGTTCTAATGCGACCACATTATATTGGGCATTTGTTGTAATTTTGGTTATTACACTTTATTTTGGTGTGGATGTAAATGGTTCTCGTCGTTGGTTTGATATTTATGTGTTCAGATTTCAGCCGTCGGAATTTATAAAAATTTTCTTTATTATTTTTCTGGCAAATATGTTTGCAAAATATCAATCGTATAGACAACAAAGTAGTATTTTTTTGACTACTTTGGCTTATACCATTATTCCTTTCTTTCTTATTTACAGACAGCCAGATTTAGGAAGTGCAATGGTATTTTTTGCCATATTTGTCATTATGGCTTTTTTGTCTCCAATTCCCAAAAAACATATTTTTATGTTTATTGGTGTAATTATTGCAGTTTTACCACTTCTTTGGTTTGTCATGCATGATTATCAACGAGATCGTATCATTGGTTTTATAAAGCCGTCTCACGATGTAACAGATACGACATATAATATGGCTCAGGCAATTATTGCTATTGGTTCCGGCACGGTAATGGGGAATGGATTGGGACTGGGAACACAATCTCAACTTTATTTTTTGCCAGAATATCATACTGATTTTGCATTTTCTTCATTTGTAGAACAGTTTGGTTTTATAGGTGGATTTATTTTGATTATTTTATATTTAATCTTTTTTGTGACTTTATTTATGCGCATGATGCACTACGCCAATCATAAAGATGAGCAAGGAAAGTTTCATTATTATTATCTAGTAGGATTTTCTGCTTTTGTAATTTTTCAAACGTGCGTCAATATTGGAATGAATTTAGGATTACTTCCAATTGCAGGAATTACCTTACCATTTATTTCGTACGGAGGATCTTCTTTAATTACGTTAATGATAGGATTAGCACTTTTACCATGAAAAAAGCGCTGCCTCAGTGGGTTACACCGAAGCAGCGCCAGGACGCACAGTTGATCAAGAGCTAATGATTATATCCTCACGATCATAAAATGGAAGGAAATGTCCAGATTTTGTCTGGATAACTTTTTTCCAACCATTAATTGTCATGAGGGAAAGAAGAACTGTCTCAGTTGGCATTTCTTCCATGACTTGAGCAAACGTATACACCCTTCCACCCAAGTACATTTTAGGAGATACATGTACAGGTCCAGTTTTCTCTTCCTTTCCAGTAGTTTTTGAAACTTCAGAAAGAATTTCATAGAACTGGACAGCATATGCACCATCAGTATTAACTAATCTGACATCACGGTCGCGCACTAATTGACTAGCTTGTTCGTCAACAGCAACGCCACGGAAATATACTCGAGCATAAGTTGTAGTCTTGAGTGACATGTTACTTCTTACTTTCTGGGTATGGTGATTGTTCTTGTTGTGTTAACCTGCGGACATTTCTCGTACATTATTACTTCCACACTGTGGGCATTTCATAGCTAGACTCCTTGTCTATATAATTACAATCATGTCATTTTGATGACAAGGTTGGTATCTACCCAATCTTGTCTGTACAGCACCAATTACATTCTGAGCTTCTAGTTCTTGGAGGAACTTACTTGTACTGGGCAATTTGCTTCTCATTTCTTCTGAAGGAACAAATCTTCCATTAATGAAAAACACACCAGTCAGATGGAAAACTTGATTAGCTATTTGTTCTCCACCACTTGGGTTAGTAAATGTACATAGTTGAACACCAAAGGTATCTGGTTTAACTTCCTTAAAGTTAATTACAGGTTCCTTCACTCGTTGAATGGTTAGGCGCACTTCATCTCCATAGAAACAATAATGGGCGACATGTAAATCCATAGTCATGAGTATCTCCTAAATCTCAAAGTGCTTCAAAACTTCGTGTACATCAATTACTTGGTGTAACAGCAAAAGAACAATCATTATATCATGCTATAGGTTGAATTTGATATAATATTACCATGATCTCTAAAATCTCAAACGGAGATGTAGAGAATATTTGTTTTCATGAGGAGATTTCATGGCTAAGCAAATGCAACAAGCTAATGAGCAAGTAATGAGCATACCGATGCCAGACTCAGCAATAAAAACACTTCATCTTTCAACAGGTGAAGATGAGTTTGGACCGTATACTCAGCTTTATTTGAAAATGCCCAATGATACTACGGTTCCGGTACGTGTGTATTGGAAGTCGCTTGCACAAGCAACTGAAGTACACACATTAGTTCCTAGCATAGGAACAACAGCGCAACCATTATCAGGTTGTGCCGATGGAAGTACGCGTTGGGTAGTTCGTGTAGCTGGATCTTAACTTGTTTGGTCGTGGAGAGCAATTTTGCTCTCCACGACACCCCTACATTTACCTGTTGAACTTACACAATTATTCAGTATAATAATGAAATGCAAAAGTACGCAGTTATATTAGTTGGTGGAAAACAATTCTTAGTACAAGAAGGAGACCAACTCTTAGTAGAAAATTTAAATCAAGAAGTAAACGCAAAAATAGAATTACCTATTCTTATGTCATTTAATGAAACAAATGAACTAGAAGTAGGAGCTCCAGAACTTGCTAAAAAAGCAAGTGTAGAAGTTTTAGAAAATCTTAAAGGAGATAAAGTACGAGTCGCAAAATTTAAATCAAAAGTACGATATAGAAAAGTTCGTGGTTTTCGTCCACAACTTACAAAAATTAAAATTGTAACAATCTAAAATGGCACATACCAAGGCGCAGCGCGCAGTAAAAGGAAATCGAGATTCAATTTCAAAAAGACGTGGAGTTAAATTATATGGTGGCCAAAAAGCTATTCCAGGTAATATAATTATTCGTCAAAAAGGAACAAAAGTACACGCCGGTGAAGGTGTTATTCTTTCTCGTGATTTTACACTTGTAGCTAAAGACGAAGGTACAGTAACTTTTTATACTCGCCAAGGTAAACAATACGTAAAGATTGTTGCTCAAGAAGCTGTTTCACAAAACGTAGCATAAAACGTATTGTAAACTATATGCATGGATACTACTTCAATTGATACTCTCATAGAAACATTTAATACAGAACAAGACGCAGTTGCACGTGCAAAAATTATTTATCACCTTCAAAGAGAAAAATCATTATCCTTAAAAGACATTTCAGAAAAGGTTAAACTTCATCCTACATATATTTCGCATTTCTTAAGAATTTTAGAATTACCAGAATTAGTACTCGATGGCTATTATGCGAATCAACTTTCTTCTGCCCATTTATTTATCCTTTCTCGACTAAAAAATAAAGAAGATATACAAAAAGCATATGAAATAATCTTAGCTAAAAATTTAACTTCTGCAGAAACAGAAGAACTTATCCGCGAAATTAAGTTTTCAATTTCTACAACAAACGAACACCTTTCTCCAGAAAAAATACATGAATTAACCAAGAGTATAAAGAAAGCTTTTCCCGAAGCAAAAGTAAAAATTATTCAAACTAGAGTGAGAGGAAAATTTATTTTAGAAATAGAAGGTGATACAAAAAAAACGAGTACCTTTATTAAAGAAGTCTCCGATAAACTTTCTCAACGAGCATTCTCAGATGTCCACGATGATATGTTGCAGATTCTTGAATAATTTATTCAGAAGCAATAAGTGAAAAAGTAAGATTAGTACTCTCCAGTGGATTATCTATGGTTCCCATTTCATTAAACGGAAAATATCTATAAATTACATGTCCAATAATACTTTCATATGGGATTGGGCCAAATTCTCTTGAGTCAGAAGAACGTGGTCTATTATCTCCCATTACAAAATAATTACCTTCTGGAACTACGAGCGGTACGCCTTCTTGCACAAATCCTGCAAGTGAAAGATTTGTAACATCCGATATATAAGTTTCGGTAACTTCATTGCCATTTATATATACTTTTTGATTCTCTATAAGAATAGTATCGCCAGGCAAACCAATAATTCTTTTAATATATTCTAAATCTGGATTACGTGGCGCATGAAAGACAACAACATCTCCTCTAATTGGCTGTCTTAATTTATAGGTTACTTTACTAGTAAAAATATAATTTCCATTTTGGAAAGTAGGTTCCATCGATGCACCTTTAATTTGATTTGGCTGAAGAATAAATAAATAAACAACAATGAATATGGATCCAACAAAGACTACTGTTTCTAAAATTTCCATGACGAAGATAATGATAGCCTTCACAATATTCATATCATACAATTGTAATGAACTGAAAGAGTAAAAACAACGCAAAAAAGGTATAATAACCTCCATATGCTCGTGTAGCTCAGTTGGTTAGAGCGTTCGATTCACATTCGAAAGGTCCCCGGTTCGAGTCCAGGCACGAGCACTATTAAAATAGGAGACATACATTATATAATTACCTATGCTGACCGTCGCAATTCTTACTCATAACGATGAAAGTCGTATAAAACACTGTCTTAAGTTTATTAACTTTAGTGATGAAGTGCTTATTGTTGATGATTTTTCAACAGATAACACAGTTAAGATTGCCAAGGAACTAAAAGCACGTCTAGTGCAACAAAAGCTTGACAATGACTTTGGAACACAGCGAAATAGATTGCTAGAACAAGCACGAGGGGAGTGGGTACTTTTTATCGATCCAGACGAAGAAGTGACAACAGAGCTTGCTAATGAGATAAAAGACACACTTAAGGAACCGAAGTATGATGTTTACTTTATTAAGAGACAAGATTTCTTTTGGAACAAACCTATTATGCATGGAGAAGTATCAAAAGCACGTAAGAATGGGTTTATTCGATTGGTAAAAAAAGGAAGTGGAACATGGAAAGGAACCGTTCATGAAGAGTTTGTAACAAAAAAACCATCAGGCCAACTGCAACATTCAATACATCATTATCCCCATCAAACAGTAAACGAATTTCTTCAACATGTTAATTTTTATAGTACGCTTCGTGCTCAAGAGTTACATAAACAAAAAGTTAAAGCTTCTATTGGTGCAATTATATTTCTGCCATTTGCTAAGTTTTTATACACCTATTTTGCAAAGCAAGGTTTTAGAGACGGTGCAGCCGGTTTTGTTTATTCATTTATGATGAGTTTTCATTCCTTCTTAGTAAGATCTAAATTGTATCAATATCAACATATTAATACCTAATTATGAAGATACTAGTTGCTATAACGTTACTACTATTTACGTTTGGGCAGCTTGGTAGAATTACTCCTTTTGAAATTCCTGCATTTAGTAATTTATATGAAATCGGTTTATTTTCTATAGGAATTTATTTGTTTACCAAGTACCAATTTTCTAAAGAGATATTTAAACACAAACTTTTTAAACCTGCACTTATTTTTTTTGGATGGTTACTGTTAACATTAGTAATTTCTTTTTTCTTTTATAAACCAATCCCTAATCTTATTGCTTCGTTATATTTCGTAAGACTATTAGCTTACTTTCTATTTTTCTTTTATTTTTATCATCACATTAAACAACATCCAAAAGATAAATCGTTCTACGAGAATGTAGTACTGATTACTACTAGCATTATTATATTTTTTTCTCTCATTCAGTACTGGTTGTATCCAAATTTAGGAAATTTAGCTTATCAAGGTTGGGATCCGCATTTATATCGATTAGTAGGATTATTTTTTGATCCGCCGGTTACAGCTTCTGTATTTTTCTTGTTAGGATTATTTTTATTTTATTCAAAATTCCATTTATACCTAAAGATAGGTTTTATTTCTGTATTATCAATACTATTTTTCCTAACATATTCAAGGGGAGGATTTTTAGCAGTCCTTGTAGTAATAGCTCTTTTTTCTTTACGAAAAATGAAGATAACGTATTTATTAGCAGGTATTGCTGTTATGGTTTGTGCATATGTTATTATGCCGAAAAATATGAGCGAAGGTTTAAACTTAATGCGTACAACTTCTATTGAAACACGTTTAGCGGATTATTCTAAAGCAATTAAAATATGGCAAAGAAATCCACTTTTAGGAATTGGATATAATCATATTCGTTTTGAAAAAGATAGTTATGAAGCAGATGTAATTACAGAAAAATACAATCCATCACATGCCAGTTCATCATTCCACTCAAGTTTTTTAATAATTTTGGCAACGAGTGGAGTAGTAGGATTATTGTTATATTTGTATCTACTAGGTTGGTTAGCAAACAGTAATGGGTTTGCTTTTTATAGTGTTATTTTTCTGAGTGTGTATTCTTTAACAGATAATGTGTTACTTCATCCGTTCATGTTATTTTTGTTATTTTTTCTTATTCCACTTATTCATCCTTCTGATAAGTCACTTTAATTTCTTTCTTTTCAACATTGCCAGCAATATCTGTTGCAGTAAATTCAAGTTTATTTTCGCCATCTTTGAGACGAACTGTAGATGTAAAATTGCCATCAACTGATAAAACAACCGGAGCATTATTAATACGTACAGTTACATTTTTATCAGTTTTACCTTTTGCTTGGATTTCATTTTTATTTGTTTTATCACCATCTTTTGGAGTCTCTATTTCTAGTTTTGGAGGTTCATTAATATAGGTAACCGTGTACACATCTGATTGTTTTTTATTTTTGTTATCTGATGTTTTACCAATTACATAAATTTTATTTTCACCAACACGTAGTTTTTCAATTTCTTTACTAAAAGTGCCATTATTTTTTATTGATGCATCACCGACTTTTACATTATTTATATAGAATTCAACTTTTTTAAAATCTGTTGCATCTCCTGTTACAACGAGAGCTGCAGAATTTGTTGCAACTTCTGGTTCATCTAAATTAATAATGCCGTAAAAATTTGCATTTGTTTCTTCTTCTTGAGATTGAGTAGGATTGCCTCTAATTAAGTTATTTAAAAATACAGTTGCATTAATAATTGATTGAAGTCCAACAAAAAAGAATATTGCCATAAGGACAACAGAAACAATTATCAATTTAATGATATTGCTGTTTGTTTTTTTTTGACGATGTGTTTGTAGTCTAGACATATTAAATTGAGCCGATAGTCGGGATCGAACCGACGACCTCTGCTTTACGAAAGCATTGCTCTACCAACTGAGCTATATCGGCTAGATATGAGCTTGATTATATCATTTTTTGCTTCTTACATGCTCTTTTATGATATTCCACGGCTCTATATAATCTCCTTCATAGCCGAGTGCCCATATGGCAATGCCGTCGAGGCCGTTGAGTTCGACAAATTTTATTTTTTCAAGTAATGATCGTTCGTCTTCATAATAAATTTGTTTAATTAATCCATTTTGAATATAGGTTAATCGAGGTGATAATGTTGTTTCGTCAAAATCTAACGATACATCATCACGACTTTCAATAAGTTCGCGAACACGTTTGTATGTTGCAATAGCACCAGTATTTGGAACCGTTAAGCTAAATGGTTCATCTGTTACTGTTTGCCATTCATATCCATAAAAAGGAATGCCTAATATTATTTTATCTTTATGAACGCGCCCTTCTAGCGAAGAAATTGTTTTGCGTATACTTGGACTGTCACCATTCATATCAATGGGAGAAATGGGACCGGCTTTGTAAGATCCAGGCTGATGATAATCGTAACCCATGACAATAACCTGATCCACAAGCTCACCAATTTTTACCATATCGTAAGCGTTATCTGTATACACAACGGTTGCGTTTACATCTATAGAAATAACAATTTGAGGATTTATTTCGCGTAATTTTGTTGTAACTTCTGTTAAAAATTTATTGTAGTACTGTAGTGTAGGTTCATCTGTTGAAGAAAAGTATTCATAATCAATGTTAATGCCATCCAAGTCATAATCTTCTACAAGTTTGGCTAATTGATTTGCAGCATTTGTAGTATAGGTTGGATTTGTAATTAATGTATAGACTTTATCGTTATCAAATTGTTTTATTGAAACAGAAATTTTTGTACTTGTTTCTTTTGAACGTTTTTGTAAATCTTTAAAATAATCAGAGTTTAAATAACTCCATTCAACAAGTGGTTGATTTTTTTCATCAAACTTCATAATGTTTCCTTGTTCGTCCATACCAAGACCAAAATAAATAATCTGATCCATATATTCCGGATAAACTTTTGAACCAGATGCAATAGACCAACTTGGTAAAAACCCAATTACTTGTTTACGATCATTGGTAAATGATTTAGTTTCGGCAAGGGGAGCGGAATAATTGTCAGCAACTGGATTAATATCTTGTGCAAGTGATATTACGGTAAATGATGAAGTTCTTAAATAACTTATGGTGATAAGAGAAATAACACTAATAAAGAATATAAACAAAAACGCATAAATACGATTATTTGCTGAAAAATGTTCAAGAAGCGATTTATGATAGGTATGAAAGCCAAACCTCATAGATTCATTATATAGAGTTTTAGGAAAGATTTTAAGTAGAATGTGTGGTTCGGATGGGCAGGATTTCTGCCCATCCGAGATTGTGAGCAAGATCAAAAAGTACTTAGGATTCACCGTTTAGGTCGGAAAACGCCTTGATCGACAGGTTTATTTTGCTGTCGAACGGTTCCGGCAATATAATTGCCAGAAGCAATCTCTTCGGCGGATGCAGGCCCAATCATGTATGCATGTTCCAACGTGCATTCGCATCGTTTGATTTCATACATATCATTGCCACGAATTTCGTAGCGAGCATGAGAAAGAGGGCCACATGCAACTTTAAGTCCTGCATGAGTAATTTGACCTGCTGTATTTGTGCCAGACATTGTAAAGAATTCCTCTCATAGTTGGAAAGTTGAGCTAATAGGTAGCATTTACCCATTAGTACGATACCTATAATTATATGATACTATCATACTTTAGTCAATAGAAACAGTAAAAATAGAGGTTAGTTTATGATGAAAAAAGTGAAGATAGTGGGCAGCGCAATTGCGCTGCCCACATGTAAAAGCTTATTCGGTAGATTGAATCTCTGAAGATTCTTCTTTCTTCTTACCGAATTCGAGTTTTGGAACTGTAATAGATGAGTTCTTAACTCGTACTGGTTTTACAGGACAGTTACTCGTATCAGTGTATTCTCTGATAATTATTCCAGAGCTTGTTACAGAATATGGAACTGGCATCTTACTAGTCCTTATAACGTGATGAGGGCGGGCAGTTTATAAGCTGCCCGCCCAGTGTGTGAAGCTACTTGCCGATGGGTTGTGGTCCGCCTGGTTGGCGAGGAGGATCTTGTACCGAAGTACTTTGAACTGGAATTTCTCGGGTTACCCCGCATTCACATTTCTCTTCGGCATATCGAACGCCCTTTTTTGTTACTTGCTTACCAGTTGCCACATATCGGTGTGCATCACCAAATGTGGCACACAATTTCCGTTGATTACTCATGATCGTTCCTTTCGAATCTTAGTTGTTCTCAATACTAGCTGCTTTTAGCTAGAAGAGTTGTTAAATTATATCCTATAGTAGACTGAATGTCAAGCGTCGCAAAACGACTTTATATTGTCATGAAGATCTAAATGAGCGGGATACGAGAATCGAACTCGCTTCTCATCCTTGGGAAGGATGCATACTACCGGTGTACTAATCCCGCAAAGTTTAAGCTAGTATAACAAAGCACTTATTTCTCTTCAATAAATGTAATCGATCAATTATAATACTTTACATATTAACATTTTGTTTTTATACCTTCAGGTGACATTAAGGGTATTGAAAGCTAGAATATCCATTTAATGAAAGAGTCACTAAAATATCCAACCAGTATTTCTCCAACGTTTGTTGTTATTGCCGCACTGTTTGTTTGCTTTTTAATGATGGCAAATATTATCGTAAATCGTTTAGTTACGTTTGGAGGATTAGTATTTAACGGAGATTTATTTTTATTCCCTCTCACTTATATTTTCGGAGATATTTTGACAGAAGTCTATGGTTTTAAAAAAGCAAGACTTGTTATTTGGGTAGGATTTTTAGCAAATATTATTATGGCTTTGTATTTTTCTGCAATTTTAAAACTTCCGTACCCTGCAGAATTTACAAACAATGATGCATTTACTACAGTTCTCGGATCTACACCTATTATTGTTACTGCATCTTTAGTTGCATTTTTCTTTGGGGAATATGCAAACTCTGTAACAATGTCTATTTTAAAGAAAAAGACAGACGGAAAAAAACTTTGGCTCCGAACAATTGGATCTACATTAGTTGGGCAATTAGTAGATACCGTTTTATTTATGACAATTGCGCTGTCATACTTACCAGCAAATGTATTAATTCAAATTATTGCAGTAAATTATGGTATTAAAGTTGCATATGAAGTATTAGCAACACCACTTACGTATGCAGTTATTAAAAAACTGAAAAAGTCTGAAGGTATAGATACATTTGATTATGGAGTAAAATATAATCCGTTTGGATTTGATTTAGAGAAGGATACTGCAGATAAAAAATAAGACTTTTTTTGAATGAGTAGTGGGCGGTGCAAATGCACCGCCCACTACATACCTAAATACCCGGATTAAAACAAACGGCCGAGGGTTGCATGCGAACCAGATCGGCGATCGTTGTTTGATCTGTGATCGCAGCAATTACTTCAGGATCAATTTGCAAGTAATCTTCCATAATTTCCTCATCCGTGATAAATAACGCGGACTTAAAAGCCCCGGGTTCCTTAATCAGCTTTTGAAGGAGTTGATCATGGATATGCCAATTTTCGAGAAGGATTCTGATAATAGCATCAAAACCTTCTGCTGCTAAGTAATGCATACCGTCGTCCTGACACTGTTTTATAAACCGTCGCCGTGCGATGGCAATGTTGGAAACAGTTGCTGGTTGTTTCCAAAGTTCATGTGCTTCAAGAATTGCAGGTAATTTACCTACAGTAGGTAATAATAAAGGAACTAACCTTTTATTACCTTCATTGTTGAAGCCAGAATCCGCAACAAGCATACTTTCAATTTCTGTGAAATTGAAAACAGGCAAGTTAGACATAATTCCTCCTATATAGTGTTCTAATTGGATAGGTACTACCAACAAATGTTGATGGCTAATTATACTATAGGACAAAAATATTATCAATGTAAGCTTACTGCAGAATTCGTTTTACATCATCAACATTTTCTACTGTCATAAGTTGTCTACGTAGTTCATTTGAACCTGGAATACCTTTTGTATACCAAGCTAAATGTTTTCGTAAAGAAAGAAAATGTAATTCTGGAGTCATTTCTGCAAATTTTTCACAGTGTTCTATGGCAACTTTAATTCGTTCTTCATTTGTTGGTTCGTATTCTTTAAAAAACCATGGATTTCCAAATAAAGCACGTCCAATAAGAACACCATCTAAATTATATTGTTCTGTTTTTTCTTTAGCTTCTTGAATAGATTTAATATCTCCATTTCCAAGAACAGAAGTTTTTGTTTTACGAATAAGTTTTGCGGCTTTTCCAATTTCTTCCCAATCTGCTAAGCCCGTATACATTTGTACTAATGTTCTTCCATGGACACTAATATTTGCAGGTTGCGCTTCTAATAAATTACTAATCCAATCTTCAGTAACTATTGAATCATATCCAATACGAGTTTTTACGGAAACAGGTAAGAGTATTCGTTCATCAGAGATATTATTTTTTTTACGATATTGTTTTACCCAAGAAATAATATCTGGTTTTAACTTTGTATTTTCTATTTTTTTTCCTTCGTAATAATCTAAAACTGCTTTTTGAACAGCTTTAATAATGTCATACGCAACCTGTGGTGTTCGAATAAGACCTGCACCGCAGCCTTTTTTTGCAATATTATGGTCTGGGCATCCCATATTAATATCTACACCGTCATAACCCATTTCACAAACAGTAAATGTAGCTTCATAAAAAGCATCTGGATTAGCCCCATATATTTGTGCTACTTGAGGTGTGTCACTTTCATGATGCACAAAAGGAGACAGCAAACGAGTTGCTCCATGAGCTATTCCTTCAACTGACGTAAATTCTGTAAACAGAATAGAAGGTGTTCCGTATTTATCTGTAATGTATCTATAAGCCGCGTCAGTTACGCCATCCATGGGAGACATTGCAATAATAGGTCTTTCTAGATTGTTCCAAAATCCTTTATGCATAAGTATGTATTATATCAAAATCGTTCAAATTTAACCCATAGTATGGTATAATTTCGCAGTTATTCGTGAAGTGTTAATCGTAAAGGAGACAGTAATGCAGTACAAGGTATTTCGGCGTATTCCTGGTGAAGGAAAATATGCCGTTTTTACTCAAGTATTTGCTTCTCTTGATGAGATTATACAATTTCTTCAAGAGAACGCTGCGGAATTTGACTTCAAACACAAGATATATCTCGTTGGTGAAGTCAAATGGGAGTATAAAGATTCCATTAGGGCAATCACATCATATTCTGTGTTCTTTAATGGAACGACGGTTTCTTTGTCAGACGATCGTGGTTTATTTACATTCGAGATCGGGAATGATGAAACCCCTCCAAGTACAACCTAAATGAATAACGTGTGCAGCGACTACGGTCGCTGCACACACCCTTCTCATTAGTTTTACACTCGCATCCTTTAGATTTTAAAATCTCAAACTTTTTTAAACACTGTTTATAAGACAATTTTGAATGTTTAACCCTGTAGTAAATTTTTTATCGTGTGGAGAATTATGATTGTAAACTCCTTGTATCATTTCTTAAAATAACCCTTGTGTCTTTTATATTATGCAGCAAGTTTAAAAGAATTATTTTTCTTCTATCGAATCAGCAATACTTTGTAGTTCTTTTTTTATAGTAACTATTTCTGAGTTATTAACATTAGTAGATAATGTTGCTGTTTCTTTATAAATATTGATTAATCTGTATCCGTTATGTCCAATGTAAGTATGTATTGCTTGTAATATAACTTTTGTTATTTGTTTATTCTTATTGTATTCATAATTCCATAAATACGTATTATTAGATGATTTATATTGGGAATCAGGATTATTTAGATTGAGAGTAATTATTGGTGTAGGTATAACAAATATGTCTTTATTGGTTATTCTCGATTCAAAAGTGACGAAATTAGTTTTATAGTCACTTCTAAATTGATAAATTACAATCCCGGTTTTTAAGTTATTATCTTCTGATAAAATAATTTCATTTCTATTTACAATACTGCCGCGATATCTATACTGATCAATATTAACCTTCTTATTATTAAACAGATCTGAATGTATTTTATATAAATGAGGGTAAGGAGAATAGACATTAAATAAGTCAGGTGAATACTCTCTTGTAAAAGATTTTTTATACTCGGCTCTGTTATGTAAACTTTGCTTTAAATCAGATTCCAGAAGATTTATAATCTCATCCTTATCTTTAATGATATTGTAATCAATAATTGACTGATATTTTTTTCCATGGAAAAAACCTATTATTGGCAATGAAATAAAAAGTACTAAAGCTAAATATTTTGAAAGTTGAGTAATAGAAGTAATCTCCTTAGGAAGCTTCTTCATGATTTATTATATGATGATTATCTTGGAATAATCAATACCATTCCAGCATAAATACCATCTGGGTTATTCATTAAATCATTTGCTTCTGCTATACGAACCCATGCATTACGATCTCCGTACATAATGCCAGCAATATAAGCTAAATTATCACCTTCTTGGACTGTATATGTTTTACCTGTGTTTGTTACTTGTGTAGATGCAATAGAACTTACTTGTCCTTCTGGTTGAGAAAGAATTTTTGTAGCTGTGGGATTTGGATTTGATAAGCCCATTTTTTCTGTTGGTGCATTAGAAATAAAGTTAATATCTCTTTGTTGAATAATACCAGCTATATCATTTGTTTTTTTAAGTGTTTCTTCATCAATTGGACTATTTAATTGTAGTAATGCGCGTGCTTTACTTGGATTGAATTGACCATACAAAAATAAACCAGCAATACCAACAACAATAAGTCCTATAAACAAATATATGTAGTCTCTTTTAGCTAGTGATTTGAGGCGATTTTGGTATTGTTCGACTTGAATTTCTGTATCTCCCATAGTTATTGTAACTATTGTAGCAGACGAATTTTGGAATGCAATTTAATTTTGTAAGAGCCATTTGTGGTAGAATGTATATACGCAGTATGTCACGTTGTGACCAAGATATTACAAGTTATTCTAAAGAAAAGGTGGTGAATATATGGAATTAAATCCCTTATGGATTGGTGGAGGAGTACTCTTACTAGTAATTTTTTATTTTATAGGAGTATACAATCACCTTGTCGTATTAAAAACACGCATTGAAGAAGCTCTTTCAGGTATTGATGTTCAACTCAAAAGAAGAGCAGACTTAATACCAAATTTAGTAGAAACTGTAAAAGGTTATGCTAAACACGAAAAAGATGTTTTTGAAAATGTAACAAAAGCTCGATCTGCACTTATGTCTGCACAAAGTGTGCAAGAAAAAGCAGAAGCTGACAATATGCTCACAGGAGCATTAAAGTCTCTTTTTGCAGTAGCAGAAGCTTATCCAGAATTAAAAGCAAATACTAACTTTGCAGATTTGCAGCGACAACTTGAAGATACAGAAGATAAAATTGCGTATTCAAGACAGTTCTATAACAGTAATGTTCTTGAATATAATGCAAAAATTCAAATGTTCCCAAGCAATATAGTTGCTGGAATGTTTGGCTTTAAATCGTATGACTTTTTTAAAGCTGCTAATGAAGACAAAGAAAAAGTAAATGTTAAGTTTTAATTTATAGTCAAAAGTCTTTGCTTGATACCCTTTTGTCTTGGCTACCACGCGGTTAATACCTTCGGGTTCCCACGAGGCAGCAGAAAAAGGGTATCTTCGCAAGACAAAGCTACTTTATTTAGATAATAAAAATCACTTCTTAAATTTGATATAATACACATATGACAATCTATAACCAGATAAATGCTAATAAAAATAAGACATGGATGATATTTATTCTTTTTATTATTATTTTTACTGGTTTTTTCTTCTTAATAGGTAAGTTTTTAGATAATACCGTTCCTTACGGCATATTAGGATTTATTATTGCAATTGGTTCTTCTGTTGGAAGTTATTTTTATTCAGATAAATTAGTTCTTGCTCAAACACATGCAAGACCAGCAACAAAAGAAGAGTTTTTTGATTTGTATACAGTCACAGAAAATTTAAGTATTGCAAACGGTATGCCAATGCCAAAAATATATGTAATAGATGACCCAGCACCAAATGCTTTTGCAACAGGTCGTGATCCTAAACATGGAGTTGTGGTTGCTTCGACAGGCATTTTACAACGATTAGATAGAGCAGAACTTGAAGGTGTTATTGCTCATGAACTTTCTCATATTAAAAATTATGATATTTTAGTTGCAACAATTACAGCTGTATTAGTTGGAACACTTGCATTAGTTTCTGATTTTGTAATGCGTTCATTATGGTGGGGTGGTGGAGATGACGATAACAGAAGTAAAAGCCCTATAATGCTTGCACTTTTAGTTGTAGTCCTTATATTAACTCCAATTATTGCAACACTTATTCAGCTAGCCGTTAGTAGAAAAAGAGAATACTTAGCAGATGCAAGTGGTGCATTACTTACAAGATATCCAGAAGGCTTGGCACGAGCTTTAGAAAAGATATCTTCAGATCCAACACCTTCTCATTCTGCAACAACTTCAACGGCACATTTATTTATCTCCAATCCTTTTAAAAAAGGACATGGAGTACAATCGTGGCTTACTAATTTATTTAGTACTCATCCTCCTATAGAAAAACGTGTGGAAATTCTTCGTAACATGTAATTTGATTGATCCTATAGTATAATATTACCTGGTGTATTTGTAATGTACTTTATTAACTGGAGGGAATATGAACATTTTCTTTGTAGTTGAGGGTGTGGTTTACTTTGTGCAATATGAAGATTTAGCAGAGTTTTTTGCTAATCTTCGTCCTGCAAAGTTAACCAGTCCCATGGATGAAGGGGAAGTTCGTTGTGTTTGGTTTCATGGCGGAACTGAAGCATCCAGCATTTTTATTGTGCAGCAGCAACAAGATTTCCAAATTTTGGATATACTTGCTGCAAGGTTTAATGCACAAGTAGTTTGGTATGCGGGACAGTTATTTGATCTACAAGCGTTGATCTCTGAAGGTCGACCATTTGGTCAGTAGCGATAATGTATATTTGCAGGCAGGCAAATAATCTAATCGTATACAATCTTAAGGAGAGAGTAATGGGTGAAGAATTAACTGTTATTTATGTGGTGGGATACACAATCTACACCACAAAGTTTTCTTCCTACATCCTGACAGACGTCAGAGATCTAGGTAAGTATGAATTCCCCAAAGCAGATGAAGTTCATGTGGTTCAGATGTTTGGAGGCCATTTCGGCCGAAGTTTATTCTTGGTACGTACAGTAACTGATGATCGAATTATGCGCAACCTGCGTGTAGAAACAGATCCACCGGTGACATATAAAGCTGCACCGAAAAGATTCTTTCTACATTTAGAGTAGCACATACCAATAGGATCGGCAGCTGCCTCTGCCGGTCCTACTTAACTTTTTTTTCTTATTACTTTAAAGTTACGGACAATTTCTAATACTTGTCCATCGTCTTGTACTATTTGATTTGTTCCAGCTACTGTTTGATATTGTTCTGCAAGTCCAGAAATTGCTTCTTGCACATCTTTCATTTCGTCTTTTAATTCACTCATACGCATTTCTGCATCTTTAACAGCTGGTTGTTGTGTAATACGTTGTTTTGCAGCTGCAGCTTTTTTCTTAGCATCTTTTGCTGCTTCATCTGCTTGTGCATATTCTGCATCACCTTCAAAAGAAGCGTTATACATTTCTTTTTGAGATTTTATTTGACTTTTTAGTTTTTCAACATCGTCCATATATCGTTGGATAAGACTTTCCAGTTCTAAACGAGAAAGTCCACCAGACATTTCTGGTCTTGCTGATTCTTCAGAATTACTTTCTAATTCAACTTCTTCTTCGGCTTCTACAGTTTCGTGCACTGGTTGTTCATTTTGAATAGGTGTAGGAACTTCACTTGCAAGTTCTATTTCACTTGGTGGAGCAATATCTAATGCATTTTCAGGTTTGTTTGTATCATTTGTATTATCCATAGAGAAAAACTATACAGGAAATAGGCAAGCAGATTCAAGTGCAATTTGGCCATGAAAAAAAGCACCTTAGGTGTTATCGAGCTAAGATGCCTTTTTCCATTTGCCGCTGTGGCAAAAAGTCTAAGACACATACTCGCACTTACGGTGCTCTCTTAATTATGGGCATGACATACTGTTGTGCATACTGCATCAATATATCATGTGGTGCATCAGAAACAGCAACCTGATGTGCCATGAATTTTTTACTTAAAGGTAAATACTTATCACGTGCAATTCGTAGACCAATGCCACGTGCTTCATCTGGTGTCTCTGCTGGAATAGTGATAGCAACGGTATACATTACTTGTTGAAATAACAATCCAACACGCTCAATTCTCCAAGCTGTTAATGCTGCAGAAAAAACCTTCAAGTTGCGTTCCTTTCTTCAAGCATAGCTTGATTGAGTAACTGTTGCGGTAACATTACCGCATCAACATACTGTGGAATCAGTTCTGCATTCTGAATGGTAGTTTGTGCTTCTTTAAGGCCTTTATCTAAAGCTTGGTCTTTTGTACAAGCTTCAACAAAAGTAATATGCGATTGTGGAATGGCATACTTAAATTCTGCATCGCTAAACATGCCATAGCGAATTGTGACAAACTTAATATAAGGAACTGAAACGGCCCAAATCATACAATTCTCCTGTCAAAATCATGAACTACACGAATTTAATCAAACTGCATTATTGTTAAGTTGCACGTATTAAAACTGAGCAATTATAACAATCTTAGCTTATCAAATCAATTCTATAGGGTATACAATATTTCTGTAATAATCTTAGCTCAAAATGTTACAATAGGAAGATATGTGTGGAATAGCAGGCTTTACTGGATTTAAAGATGAAAAACTAATTAAACAAATGTCTGTAGATATGAAACATCGTGGTCCAGATGGCGATGGCTTTTTTTTGGATGGCAATATTTCTCTCTTAAATCGTCGTTTAAGTATTATCGATCGAAAAGGTGGTGACCAGCCAATTTATAATGAAGATAAATCTGTAGTTGTTGTATATAACGGTGAAATTTATAACTATTTAGAACTCCGATCAGAGCTTGAAACACTTGGTCATAAATTTAAAACCAAATCTGATACCGAAGTAATTGTTCATGGTTATGAGCAGTGGGGAGACATGAGTTTTGACAAGTTAAACGGCATGTTTGGCATTGCACTGTATGACACAAAAAAGAAACGACTTGTTCTTGCCAGAGATCATTTTGGTATTAAACCGCTCTATTTTTCTGTTATTAAAGAACAACCTTTACAAGTAATTTTTTCTTCCGAAATTAAACCAATTCTTAACTCCAGTTTAGTAAAAAGACAAGTAAACGAACGCATGTTATACAGGTACTTACAGTTTAGAATTCATGATGATCAGCGAGAAACTTTTTTCAAAGGAATAGAAAGACTGTTGCCAGGAGAAATGGCAGTGATCGAAAAGAATGAAATATCATTTAAAACCTTCTCTTCACTTCATACCGATTTAGAAACATTTTCTTCCATTCAAAATAATCAACAAGTAGATGACATGGCAATTCGCAAATTTAAACAGTTGTTAACAGATTCTGTAAAAGCCAGATTAATGTCAGAAGTTCCTGTTGGAACAGCACTTTCTGGAGGTTTAGATTCTTCAACGGTTGTTGCAACAATTAATTCTTTATTACAAGAACATGCAAAAGAGGCAACTTCTGTTGGTTCAAAACAAAATACATTTTCTGCAGTATTTCCTGGTTCCGCAAATGACGAAGAACATTATATAGATGCATTGTTAGATCAATCTCAGAATATAACTTCTCATAAAGTATTTCCAAAACCAGAAGAGTTTTTTGCAGATTTAGAAGATTTTATTCGTACGCAAGAAGAACCAACAATAAGTACCGGGCCATATGCGCAGTATCAAGTAATGAGAGAAGCTCAAAAACATGTTACGGTTCTTTTAGATGGTCAAGGAGCAGACGAAATGATGGCAGGCTATTTACCTTATTATTTTGTGTATTTAAAACAACTTCAAAAAAGAGGAGATATTGTTACGCTTCTTTCAGAAATGTGGAGTTCTAAAGATATTCTTATTAAATACGGTTGGCTTAAACTACAACAAAAACTTTCAATTAAAAAAAATATTCCTGTTTCTACTGTATTAAATACAAGTTATACAAAAAAATTTACCAAAGAACGATTCTTTGTTGTTTCTGATAACTTAAAAAAGCGTTTACAAGAAGATATATTTAAAAATTCATTACAGTCTCTTTTGCGTTATGAAGATCGAAATACCATGCGATTTTCGTTAGAAGGAAGAGTTCCATTTTTAGATTTTAATTTAGTTCGTTACTTATTTAGTTTATCGGATAAGGCGATTATTAAAAACGGATGGAATAAATATATTTTAAGAAAAGCAGTCGAAGATTTACTGCCAGAACAAATTTATAAGCGTCGCAATAAAATTGGGTTTACAACACCAGAACATGAATGGTTTATGCGTATGAAAAACCGTATTTATGGCATTTTTATGAGTGAATCCTTTATGAATCGTCCTTATTTTAATCAGCCAGAAGTGGTAAAGGCGTTTCGTGAATTTATTGAAGGCAAAAATGATGACACATTATTATTTTGGCGATTAATGAATGTAGAACTTTGGTTACGAGAGTTTTTCGATGAAAAGAAAGAGTTAATGCCAGAAAAACCTTGGCAAATTGGAGATGCAAATGAAGGAAAGAAAATTGAAATCAAAATTGCAGATGGAACATTTAAACGATATCCTATAAAAACAGATCTTGTTGAAAAAGGTACAAACATTACAGAATTTGTTGCAGGATATGTAAAGCGATATATCTCTGGAGTCGAAAACACAAAAAAGAAATGGTATGTAATAGTTTCCGAAAAAATTGTAGCAATTTCTCAGGGAAGATCTTTCTTTATCTGGGATATTAAACCTGGTTTCTGGGCTAAGAAACCTTCTAAATTTGTAACAAGAACTCCTTATGGAATTGGACTTGGAAGTCCATGGACTATGCAAATTGCCATAGATGAAGTTGGATTACCACACATATTAGCTGCTGCAATTGGATCTATGGTTACAAAACCATTTGGTATAAAAGGTGTGTTTTATAAAGTAGTCGGTCCAGAAATTGCCGCAATAGACGGACCAACAGAGTATTCTGTATATCCATCTAATGTTTCTGCAAAACTTGCACCAAAAAATCCACAAGATGAAGCTAAGAAAATTGGTTTAGAGATATTTAAACATATGAATAAAGCACAACAAGAAACCTTTGGTGGAGTTG